>NZ_JBFAMZ010000037.1:17885-60751 GCF_040674635.1 Nonomuraea sp. NPDC049758 | reverse complement strand
TTCTTTTTTGATACCCCTCTACCCTTTGTGTTGGGGGTTTTTTTTTTTTTTTTTTAAATCCATGTTGCACTCCCTCTTGGGGGGGGGGAGGGGTTGACCCCGGCCGCCGCCTCTGGCGTGACTAGCTGCAACCCTCGGCCGGGGGCGCGGTCTCCGACAGCTTCAGGCCCTCGATGCCGCCGAACCACTTCTCCAGCAGCTGCTTCATGGTGCCGTTGTCCCAGATCTTCTTCACCGCGGTGTTGACGGCCTCACACGTCTTGGTGTCGCCCTTCTTCAGGCCGATGCCGTACTTCTCGTCGGTGAAGCCCTGGCCGAGCACCTTGAAGTTGCCGCCGGCCTGCTTGGCGAAGCCCGCCAGGATCAGGTCGTCGGTGGTGACGGCGTCGAGGTTGCTGCCCGACAGCTTCTGCACGCACTCGGAGTAGTTGGCCGCGTCGACGGTCGTGGCGTCGATGTCGAGCTTGCCGTCCGGGGGCGGGTCGGTGACGCGCTTGTAGGAGTTGGAGCCGGCCGCCTTGCAGATCTTCTTGCCCTTGAGGTCCTGCGGGGCGTTGATCGCGGCGTCGTCCTTGCGCACCATGATGTCCTGGTGCGCGATCACGTACGGGCCGCCGAAGGACACCTTCGCCTTGCGCTCCTCGGTGATGGAGTACGTGGCGAAGATGATGTCGACGGTGCCGTTCTGGAGGAAGGGCTCGCGGTTGGAGGAGGCCGACTCCTTCCACTCGATCTGGGCGTCCTTGCCGCCGTTCATCTCCTTCAGCACGGCCTTGGCGACGTCGACGTCGAAGCCCTCCGGCTCCGACCCCTTCTTCAAGCCCAGGCTCGGCTGGTCCCACTTGGTGCCGACCACGACCTTGCCGCCGTCCTGAACCTTCTCCAGGACGCTGGCGTAGGTCTTGTCACCGCCGCAGGCGGCCAGAGCGGCGAGCATGCCCACTCCCGTGACCACCGCTCCCAAACGACGCATGTGCATGTATACCTGCCTCAAAATCTCAGTGCGTGAGGATCTTCGAAAGGAAATCACGCGCGCGGTCGGTCTGCGCGTTGGTGAAGAACTCGTCGGGGGTGTTCTCCTCCACGATCTGCCCGTCCGCCATGAAGACCACCCGGTTGGCGGCCCGGCGGGCGAATCCCATCTCGTGCGTGACGACCATCATCGTCATGCCGTCACGTGCCAGCCCGATCATCACGTCGAGCACCTCCTGGACCATCTCCGGGTCCAGGGCCGAGGTGGGCTCGTCGAAGAGGATCATCTTCGGGTCCATGGCCAGCGCACGTGCGATCGCGACCCGTTGCTGCTGGCCGCCGGAGAGCTGGGCCGGGTACTTGTCCGCCTGCGCGGCGATGCCCACCCGTTCCAGCAGCTCCATGGCCCGCGCGTCGGCCGCCTGGCGGTCCTTGCGGCGCACCTTGATCGGGCCGAGCGTGACGTTCTCGCGGATGGTCTTGTGCGCGAACAGGTTGAAGGACTGGAACACCATGCCGACCTCGGACCGCAGCCTGGCCAGCCCCCTGCCCTCCTCGGGCAGCACCTGGCCGTCGAACACGATCCTGCCGTCGTCGATCGTCTCCAGGCGGTTGATCGTCCGGCACAGCGTGGACTTTCCACCGCCCGAAGGCCCGATGACCACCAGAACCTCGCCACGAGAGACGGTCAAGTTGATGTCCTTCAGGACGTGCAACGCCCCGAAGCGCTTGTTGACGCCCTCCAACTGAACGAGTGGAGTGGCGTCGCCGTTCTCCGTCATGGACCAAAACGGTAGAGGTCATTAAGACGCTGGTCACTAACCAGGTGGTACCGATCCGGTCACATCGTGCCGTCAAGCTGGTGTTTTAGACGGGGGCGGCTGCCGCGAGCCGGACAACGACTACCCTTGAACCTGCCATGACTGTGACCCAGGAGAGCGCCCGCACGTACGAAGTGCGCACATACGGGTGCCAGATGAACGTGCACGACTCCGAGCGCCTTTCCGGCCTGCTGGAAGACGCCGGCTACGTGCCGGCCCCCGACGGCCGGACGGCCGACGTCGTCGTGTTCAACACGTGCGCCGTGCGGGAGAACGCCGACAACCGCCTTTACGGAAACCTCGGCCACCTGCGGCCGGCCAAGATGGACAACCCGCGCATGCAGATCGCGGTGGGCGGCTGCCTGGCCCAGAAGGACCAGGGCGAGATCGTCCGCAAGGCGCCCTGGGTCGACGTCGTCTTCGGCACCCACAACATCGGATCCCTGCCGGTGCTGCTGGAGCGGGCCCGGGTGGCCGGCGAGGCGCAGGTCGAGCTGAAGGAGTCGCTGGAGGTCTTCCCCTCCACGCTGCCCACCAAGCGCGAGTCGGCCTACGCGGCGTGGGTCGCGATCTCGGTCGGCTGCAACAACACCTGCACGTTCTGCATCGTGCCGTCGCTGCGCGGCAAGGAGAAGGACCGCCGTCCCGGCGACGTCCTGTCCGAGGTGCGCACGCTCGTCGGCCAGGGCGTCCTGGAGGTGACCCTGCTCGGCCAGAACGTCAACACCTACGGCGTCGAGTTCGGCGACCGGCTGGCCTTCGGCAAGCTGCTGCGCGCCTGCGGCGACGTCGAGGGCCTGGAGCGGGTGCGCTTCACCTCGCCCCACCCGGCCGCCTTCACCGACGACGTCATCGCCGCCATGGCCGAGACGCCCAACGTCATGCACCAGCTGCACATGCCGTTGCAGTCGGGCTCCGACCGCGTGCTGAAGGCCATGCGCCGCTCCTACCGCGCCGAGCGCTACCTCGGCATCATCGAGCGGGTGCGGGCCGCCATGCCCGACGCGGCCATCTCGACCGACATCATCGTCGGCTTCCCCGGCGAGACCGAGGAGGACTTCCAGGCCACCCTCGACGTCGTCCGGCAGAGCCGCTTCGCCAACGCCTTCACCTTCCAGTACTCCATCCGTCCGGGCACCCCGGCGGCCACCATGGAGGACCAGATCCCGAAGGAGGTCGTCCAGGAGCGTTACGAGCGCCTGGTGGCCCTGCAGGAGGAGATCTCCTGGGAGGAGAACAAGAAGCAGGTCGGCCGCACGCTGGAGGTGCTGGTCGCCGAGGGCGAGGGCCGCAAGGACGACGCCACGCGCCGCCTGTCCGGCCGCGCCGCCGACAACAGGCTCGTGCACTTCGCGGTGGGCGAGGAGACCCCGAGGCCCGGTGACATGGTCACCGTCGAGGTCACCTACGCCGCCCCCCACCACCTGGTCGCCGACGGCGCGGTCCGGGCGGTGCGGCGCACGCGGGCCGGCGACGCCTGGGAGGCGCGCCAGGGCGCCCCGGCGAAGGGGCCCGGCGTGCTGCTCGGCATGCCGTCCGTCGGCCGCCCGGAGGCTCCCGCCCCGGCCGCCGGAGCCTGCTCGGCCCACTGAGCCACCGCGTTCCGACACCCCGCCGCTCCTTCGGGACGGCGGGGTGTTCCGCGTGGGTCAGCGCCTGAGACGGTCGAGGAAGCTGTAGCACGGCTGCCGGCGGAAGTCGTCGAACGTGGCGCACGGGTCGGGCCCGCCGGCCCGTACGGAGGGAGGCGGCGGCGGGGGAGGCGCCTGACGGTCCGGCTCGGGGACGACCCGTTCCCCGGGCGGCGCCTGCGGGGACGCGTGCGGAGCCGGACGGCGTACGGCGGCCCGCCGGGACGGACGCGGCGGCGCGACCAGCGGCGGACGCGTGGGAAGCGCCCTGGGCGCGAGCGGCGACGACAGCTCGCCCTTCACCGGCCTGCCCTTGCCCGGAGGGAGCGAGGGCTCGCCCGGCTCCGGCTCCGCCGTCGTGGGCCGGTCGGGCGCCGGCACGGCCTCCATCCACCCCGGCGACCAGGGGCCGGGCGACCAGGGGCCCGCGGACGGGGTGGGCGGCGCCGGTGACGGCTCGGCCACCGGCGAGCCCGCGATCTGCGAAGGAAAATACGATCTTGGGATAAGCGGTGTTTCCTGATCGAATTCACGGCGGATTTGCGGGCGCGATTCCGGAGAACTGGTGAATGCGAGGAAAATCCCGAGCCCGGCCGTGACGAGTACCCCGGCCGCCCCGGCCGCGGCGCCCAGCCGGGGACGGCCACCTGGGCAAACAGATCTTTGGGGGGACAAGTCGTGATTCCTTTGTGATTGGTGTGCGAGCATTCGGCTGATGCGGCTAGTGTGGTCCATCACCCGCGGAAGCCGGCGAGCTTTCCCCGATACGACCGCAGGGAGCTGCACCACCATGCATGATCCGACCGAGACGGATCGTCAGGAGATCCTCTCCGGGCCGGGCTCGTCCCCGAGACCCCCGGGCAAGAGCAGGAAGACCGCCGTCATCGCCGCATTCGCCCTCGTGGGCGTGCTCGCCGCGGGCGGCGCCGGCTACCTGCTGGCGGCCAAGCCCGGCCAGAGCACCCAGCAGGAGCAGGGCTCCGGCCGCCCGTCCCCGGCCACGAGCGCCGGCGACGAGGTGTTCGAGGCCGACGAGGACGCCACCATGGGCGACGCCACCACCGACGCCCCCGACGACGGCCTGCCCACCGACGGTTCCGACGACTCCGCCATGGGCGACGCCGTCACGGACACGGGCGGCGGCTCCGACCCCGCCGACAAGGGGTCGACCGGTTCCGACGGCACCGGCGGCACCGGCGGCACGACGCAGACGGGCACCGGCAAGAAGCCCGGCACGCCGTCCGCCAAGGCCCCGCAGCCGGACGGCGACAATCCCGCCGACGGCCCCGCCGGGGTGCTCAGCGGCCAGTGCGCCAAGAGCGGCTGCTGAGACACCGCCTCCAAGTGGCTCGCCCTTTCCGGCCGGTAATGGATCTGCTGGAGAGCCGGCCGTCCTCGTAGGGTGCCGGGCATGACGACTGACAGAGCGGCCACGTTGCGACGGCTGCACGTGCCCGGCAGCCCGCTGATCCTGCCCAACGTCTGGGACGCCGCCTCGGCGCGCGCGGTCCAGGAAGCCGGGTTCCCGGTGGTGGCCACCGGCAGCGCGGCCGTCTCCCGCGTGCTGGGGTACGCCGACGGCGAGAGCACGCCGGTCGGCGAGATGATGGCCGCCGTCGCCCGCATCGCCAGGGCCGTGGACGTGCCCGTGACCGCCGACGTCGAACGCGGTTACGGGCTCGCGCCGGCCGAGCTGGCCGAGCGGCTGGCCGAGGCCGGGGCGGTGGGCTGCAACGTGGAGGACTCCGACCCGCGTACCGGCGAGCTGGTCGACGCCGGGGCGCAGGCGGACTTCCTGGCCGGCATGCGGGCGGCCGCGGGCGACGCCCTGGTGATCAACGCCCGGGTCGACACCTACGTGCGGGGCCTGCGCGACCGGGCGGCGGCGGTGTCGCGCGGGCGGCGCTACCTGGAGGCCGGGGCCGACTGCGTGTACCCGATCACGCTGGCCGACGAGGGCGAGATCGCGGCCCTCGTCGGCGAGGTGGGCGGGCCGGTGAACATCCTGTTCCGGCCGAAGGCGCCGTCGTACGCGCGGCTGGCGGAGCTGGGGGTGGCCAGGATCAGCTTCGGCGGCGGCCTCCACCAGGCGGCCCACGCCTGCACCCAGGGCCTGCTCACCGCCATCGCGCAAGGCCGCGACCCCTACACGACCTGACCGCCGGGTCGGGGCGGGTGGCGCGTACGCTTGCGCTCGTGCTTGTCGCCGCGGCCGTCTGCCCGCAAACCCCGCTGATCGTGACCGGGCTGCCCGAGCTGCGCGCGGCATGTCGTACCGCGGTCGCCGCGCTCCGGGCCGCCCGTCCCGACGTGCTGGTCGTGGTGGGCGGCGCGGAGACGACCCGCTCCTACGACGGCGCCGCGGCGGGCACCCTGCGGCCCTGGGGCTTCGACATCATGGTGGGCGAGGGCGCGCCTGTGCTGCCGCTGTCCCTGACCGTCGGCCGCCGCCTCCTGAACGACCCCGAACAGCCCCCTGCCAACGACGCCGACGGGGTGCCCGCGCAGGCGGTCGCCTTTGATGCCGATCCGGCCGAGTGCCGGGCGATCGGTGCCGGGCTGGCCGCCCTCGGACGGGTCGCGCTGCTGGTCATGGCCGACGGCTCGGCCTGCCTGACCCCGCGGGCCCCGGGCCGGTACGACGAGGCGGCGGGGCCGTACGACGACGTGATCGCCGAGGCGGTCGGCAGGGCCGACGCGGCGGCGCTGGCCGCGCTCGACCCCGTCGAGGCCGACCGGCTCTGGGTGACCGGCCGCGCGGCCCTTCAGGTGCTGGCCGGCGCCGCCGAGGGGACGCCGCTGACCGGCACGCTGCTCATGCGGTCGTCGCCCTACGGCGTCGGCTACTTCACCGGCGTGTGGCGCTGACGAGGCGGCACCGGGAGGCGCGTCAAGCCTGGGGGCGGCGGGGGACGGGGATGCGCATCAGGTCGCGGGCGGTGATCACTTCGCCGTCGTAGCTGCGCCGCACCTCCGCCACGAACGCCGGCTCCTCGGCGAACCCGTACCGCTCGGAGAAGTGCGTGAGCACCAGCCTGCGCACCCCCGCGTCGGCCGCCACCACGCCCGCCTCGAACGCCGTCAGGTGCCCGTACTCCTTGGCCAGCGCGCTCTCGGCGGACAGGAACGTCGACTCGATCACCAGCAGGTCGGCCCCGAAGGCCAGCTCGAACACGGCGTCGCACAGGCGGGTGTCCATGACGAACGCGGCGCTCTGCCCCGGCCTGGGCTCGCTGCACTCGGCGAGCGTGACGCCCCGGACCGAGCCGGTGCGCTGGAGCTCGCCGACCTCCGGGCCGCGGATGCCGTGGCGGGCCAGCCGGTCGGGAAGCATGCGGCGGCCGGGCGGCTCCTGGACGCGGTAGCCGTACGACTCGACGGGGTGGGACAGGCGGCGGGCGATCAGCGGCCCCACCCCGGCCAGCGCGCCGGAGACCGGATGCTCCTCGATCACCTTCGTGTCGGCGAACGCGGCCGCGTGCCGCAGCCTGCGCCAGTACGTCTCGCCGGCGGCGGGGAAGACCGCGCGCACCGGATGGCGCACCCGGTCGCGGGCGATGCGCTGCACGACCCCGGGCACGCCCAGGCAGTGGTCGCCGTGGAAGTGGGTCACGCACAGCCAGTGGACGTCGTTCGCGCTCAGCCCGGCGTGCAGCATCTGCCGCTGCGTGCCCTCGCCCGGGTCGAAAAGGTAGCCTTGCCCGTCCCAGCGCAGAAGGTACCCGTTGTGGTTACGGTGTCGGGTGGGCACCGCGCTGGAGGTGCCCAGCACCACGAGTTCACGTGAGGACATGATGACCACGCAGTCCACGCTGTCCACGGTCGCGTTCGCCGAGGTGCCGACGCCGGTCGGCCCGTTCGTCCTGGCCGTCACCGAGCGGGGGCTGGTCGCCTCGGGATGGGGGTCGCCCGCCGGACTGGCCGGCCGGCTCGGCCTGGCTGAGGTTCATGATGCGGATCGTACGGCCTGCGCGGTCGCCGAGCTGAACGCCTATTTCGCCGGCGAGCTGCGCACGTTCAGCACCCCCGTGGACTGGCGGCTGATGACCGGCTCCCGGCTGCAGGTGCTCCAGGCCCTGCACCGCGTCCCGTACGGCACCGCCGTCACCTACGGCGAGCTGGCCCGGCAGGCCGGGTCGAGCGTGCCCGCCCGCGGCATCGGCTCGATCATGGGCTCCAACCCGATCCCCATCATCGTGCCCTGCCACCGGGTGGTCGCGGGCAACGGGCTGGGCGGGTTCAGCGGCGGCGTGGGGGTCGAGACCAAGCGCTGGCTGCTGACCCACGAGGGATACCTCCAGCCGACGCTCCTCGACCTGTAGGTGGTCCGTCCACACCCGGACAGTTGACACACTGGTCGGTGTGCGCCAGCAGCCAGTCATCGCCGTCGTGGGCCCCACGGCGGCCGGGAAGTCCGATCTCGCCGTCGACCTCGCGCTCCGGCTCGGGGGCGAGTGCGTCAACGCCGACTCCATGCAGCTCTACCGCGGCATGGACATCGGCACGGCCAAGCTCACCCCCGCCGAGCAGCGCGGCGTCCCGCACCATCTGCTGGACATCTGGGACGTCACGGTCACGGCCAGTGTCGCCGAGTACCAGCGGCTGGCCAGGGAGCTGTTCGCGAAGATCGACGTCCCGGTGCTGGTGGGCGGCAGCGGCCTCTATGTCCGGGCGGCCCTCGACGACCTGGAGTTCCCCGGCACCGACCCGGTGATCAGGGCCCGGCTGGAGGCGGAGCTGGCCGAGCGCGGCCCGGCCCCCCTGTACGAGCGGCTGCGCGAGCTCGACCCGCCCGCCGCCGAGGCGATCCTGCCGAGCAACGGCCGCCGCATCGTGCGCGCGCTGGAGGTGATCGAGCACTCCGGCCGGCCGTTCTCGGCCACCATGCCGTCCTACGACGCCGTCTATCCGAGCGTGCAACTCGGCCTGGAGGTGCCGCGGCCCGTGCTCGACGAGCGCATCGAGCTGCGGGTCGAGCGCATGTGGGCGGCGGGCCTGGTCGAGGAGGTCCGCGCGCTGCTCGGGCAGGGCCTGGCCGAGGGGCGCACGGCGGGCCGCGCGCTCGGCTACGCCCAGGTCATCCGGTTCCTGGAGGGGGAGTGGACCGAGGAGCAGGCGTTCGCCGAGACGGTCAGGGCCACCAGGCGCTTCGCCCGCCGCCAGGAGTCGTGGTTCCGCCGCGACCCGCGGGTGCGCTGGCTCCCGTACGACGCCCCCGACCTGCTTGAACGATCCCTGGCGCACATCGCCGACCCGGGTGCGGCATAAACTCAGGCAATGCGGTTTCTCAAGGGGCACGGCACCGAGAACGATTTCGTCATCCTGCCCGATCCCGACGACGGCGTGGAAGTGACGGCCGCGCTCGTGGCCAAGATCTGTGACCGGCGGGCCGGGATCGGCGCCGACGGCGTGCTCCGGGTCGCCAGGACCAAGCAGCACGCCGAGGTGGCCGAGCAGGCCGCGGTGGCCGACTGGTTCATGGACTATCGCAACGCCGACGGCAGCGTCGCGGAGATGTGCGGCAACGGCGTACGCGTCTTCGCCCGCTACCTGGTGGACGCGGGGCTGGTGGAGGGGACGGAGTTCTGCCTGGCCACCAGGGGCGGCCCGCGCCGGGTCCGGGTCGAGCCCAACGGCGACATCACGGTCGACATGGGCAAGCCTGCCGTGCTGGGCGAGAGCGTGGCGGGCGTCGGCGGCCACGAGTACCCCGGTCTCCACGTCGACATGGGCAACCCCCACCTGGCCTGCGCGATCGGCGACCCGGTCGTCCAGCTCGACCTCAGCCACCAGCCCGGCTTCGACACCGGGGTGTTCCCGGCGGGCGTCAACATCGAGCTGTTCAACCCGGTCGGCGTCAGCCGCGTGGTGATGCGGGTCTACGAGCGCGGCTCGGGCGAGACGCGGTCCTGCGGCACCGGAGCCGTGGCGACCGCCGTGGCCGCCGCGCACATGTCCGGCGACACCACCGGCACCTGGACCGTCGAGGTCACCGGCGGCTCGCTGACCGTCATCCTCGACGAGGACACGAGCTACCTGTCCGGCCCGGCGGTGATCCTGGCGAGCGGCGAGCTGATGCTTGCAGAATGATGTTCTCCTGAGGGATGCTGGGTCCACTTTCCGAACCGAGGAGGGGTTGAGGATGGCGGACCCGCGTACCACGGCGGTCCAGGTCAAGGCGCCGATCGGCCAGTACGGCGGCGGCTTCATGGTCTCCCGCGAGGCCAAGGCCGTCTGCGAGCAGCACGGGCTCGGCCCGCGCGAGCTGTACTTCCGCGGGCGCTGCGGGGTGCTCGGCGAGTGCCACGCCGACGTGGTCACCTCGGTGGCGGTCTTCTTCCCCGCCGCCCACGTCGAGGAGAGCTGGAACGGCGGCAGGAAGATGCCCGTCGAGCAGGCCGTCGAGCTCTACACCGAGGCGTGCAGGCAGTGGGGCCGGCGCAAGCTCGGCGGCCACGACGGCTGCGCCCGGATCGCCGAGCTGCTCGAACCGGTCGTCGCGCAGGCCTCGCCGGTGGGCGCGCCGCTGTTCGCCGGCTGGCGGGCGGTTCCGCTGCCGGACGACCCGCCGGCGCGCGCCGTCCAGCTCATGCACGTCCTGCGCGAGCTGCGCGGGGGCCTGCACGCCAACGCCGTGCTCGCGGCCGGCCTGCACCCCCTGGAGGCCACGCTCGCCGCCGTCCACGACACCACCCCCTTCGGCTACGCCGACGGCGTGACGATCGCCAGGTTCTTCACCTGGCCCGAGCCCTACGCCACCCCCGGCCCCGACGTCGTGGCACGGCGGGCCCAGGTCGAGGAGACCACCGACGACCTGATGGCCCCGGCCTTCTCGGTCCTGCGCGACAACGAATCGGACGAGCTGATCGAGCTTCTGCGTTTTGGGCACGCTCGTTGACCTGGCAGACTGACTGCCCATGGACGTGGACATCTGGGCCTGGGTCGGCGAAACCCAGCAGCAGCTTTCCGAGGCGGGCAACGTTGGCCTCGCCATGGCGCTGGGAGACCTTCCCGCACAGGCCTACGAGGGCCGGTATCCGCAGCTCGACGTGATGGCCCCGGCCATCGCCCAGCAGGCCGAGACGCTGGAGCTGCCCTGGCTGGAGTTCTACGCCCGCTACTGGCACCTCATGGGCCGCATCGGCGACCGGGCCCAGGGCGCGGTGGCCATCGACGACGCGCGGCAGCTGCTCACGTTCGCCCAGCGCGAAGACGTGCGCGACTGCCCGGCCACCCCGGCCGCCGTCGAGGCGATGGCCGTCGTGTGGGCCAACACCGACGGCCCCGGCTACGCCGGTGACCGCCTGGAGACGGTGGGCGCCTTCCTGGAGGGCATGAGCCCGGAGCGGCCCGCCTTCAGCGGCCTGGTCACCCAGTACGTCGCGGCGCTCGTCGACGCGGGCAAGGCCGGCGAGGCCGTCGCCTACGCCGAGTCCGCGGTCGAGCGGCTGCGCACGGCCGGTCGCGAGGCGAGCTGGGAGCTCGGCGCCGAGGGCGCCCGCGCCCTGCTGGCCGCCGGCCGGGCCGACGACGCGCTGGCCGCCCTGCAGGCCGCCGCCGACTTCGCCCCCGACGACCCGCCCGCCAAGGCCCACCGCGAGGGCGTGCGCCGCGCGCTCATCCTGGCCGAGCTCGGCCGCACGGCCGAGGCCGTCGACGCGCTGCCCGACCTCGACGTGGTCGGCGAGCACCCGCGGGTCTTCGTCGAGTGGTCGCGCGCGGTCGCCAAGCTGGCCGGATCCTCCCAGATCACCAACACCTGGCAGCTCGGCCGGGTGCTGCGCCAGTGGATCGACTACTTCGGCATGATGGGCGGCTACCGCGCCCGCGTCGAGCTCGCGCTGGTCGCGGGCGAGCTGGCCCTCGCCAGGAACGGCGTGTGGCAGGCCCGCCTGCTGGCCGACCTGGCCGAGTCCGGCGCGGCGGAGTTGCGCGGCGAGACCGGCGACCTGACCGAGCGCGTCGCCGCGCTGCGGGCCGCCGCCGACGCCACCTCCGAGCCCGCGGCCCCCGGGCCCCTGACCGAGCGGGTCGGCCTGTTCGACGCCGCCGACGGCTTCAACGCCGACCCCGAGAAGTGGGTGGGCTGGCTCGCGCCGCTGTCCGGCGAGGACCTGGAGGCCACCCGCCGCCACACCACCACGCTGGGCTTCCTCGGCTTCCCCGCGGCGGGCGCCGACATCTACTGGAAGCTGCTGGTCGACTCCGGCGACATCGCCTCGGCCGACCCCGACGACATCGCCTACCTGACCACCCTGCTCATCGAGGCCCGCCAGGACGAGCGGCTGGAGCAGATGGCCGCGCTGCTGCCGCACGCCGCCCAGTACCTCGCGCTGGCCAGGCTCCACAGCGCCCGCGAGCGCTGGCCGGAGACGCTCGACGCCGCCGAGCACGCGGTCGCGGCCGGGGCCGGCATCGAGGCCAGGCGCCTGCTGTCCGGCGCGGCCCAGCAGCTCGACCACAACGACAGGGCCGCCGGCGTCCTGGCCGAGGTGCTCGACGAGCTGACCGACGAGGACGTCTGGCGCATGGTCGTCATGGCCACCTCGGCGGAAGACTGGGACACCGTGCGCAAGGGCGCGGCCAGGATCGGCATGCCGATCAAGTCCAAGCAGGGCCCGATCGAGGAGGAGATGGGCCTGATCCGGCTCATCCTCCCGGCGCCCGACGGCGGCCAGCGCCAGGTGTTGTCCATCCGCACCGGCCCGGCTACCGCCCGGCTGGCGCTGCCGCAGCCGCGCGGCATGGACTACAACGCCGGCGACCTGGTCGTGTTCGACCCGCAGCTGCTGGAGCCCGTCCCGGAAGACCCGCAGGAGCAGCAGAACTTCGTGCCGCCGTTCGCGGCCGTGCGCATCCTGCGTCCCGGCGGTTACACCAGCTACTTCTTCGACGGCGCCGCGCCGAGCGAGGAGGACTGGGCGGAGTTCACCGAGGTCATGGCCGAGCGCGGCTGGCCGATGTGGGTCTACAGCGACGAGAACTACACCGTCACCCACCCGACCAGCGGCGAGTCGCTGCCGGGCGTGTTCGGCTGGGTCGCGGTGCCGCCGGACGTGTCGGCCGCCGAGGTCGACGCCCTGCTCGACGACGCCACCGAGCGCTGGGTGCACCCGCTGGCCTGGCTCGACCTGGCCCGCGAGATCGACGTCGAGGTCGAGCGGCACGAGCGCATCGTCAAGGAATACGGGCTCTGACGTGCTGGAGCGCTTCAGCCTCGACGGCAAGGTCGCCATCGTCACGGGCGCATCGTCGGGGCTGGGCGTGGCCTTCGCCCGCGGGCTGGCCGAGGCCGGCGCCGACGTCGTGATCGGCGCCCGGCGCGCGGACCGGCTGGCGGAGACCGGGCGCCTGGTCGAGGAGACCGGGCGCCGCTGCCTCCCGGTCCCGACCGACGTGGCGGCGCCGGAGGAGTGCGACGCGCTGGTCGCCGCGGCCGTGGCCGAGTTCGGCGCGGTCGACGTGCTGATCAACAACGCGGGGGTCGGCACCGCCGTGCCCGCGCTGCGCGAGCGGCCCGAGGAGTTCCGCCGGGTGGTGGAGATCAACCTGCACGGCACGTACTGGATGGCACAGGCGTGCGCGCGGGTGATGCGGCCGGGCTCGTCGATCGTGAACATCGGCAGCATCCTCGGCGCGACCACCGCCGGGCTGCCGCAGGCCGCCTACAGCGCGTCGAAGGCGGCCGTGGCCGGGCTCACCCGCGACCTGGCCCAGCAGTGGACGGCCCGGCGCGGCATCCGGGTCAACTGCCTGGAGCCGGGGTTCTTCGCCTCGGAGATGACCGAGCAGTACCCGCCCGGCTACCTGGAACGCATGCTGGAGCTGCGGGTGCCGATGAAACGGCCCGGCGATCCGGCCGAGCTGGTGGCGGCGGCGGTCTTCCTGGCCTCCGACGCCTCGTCGTACGTCACCGGTGTCACGCTGCCCGTGGACGGCGGCATCCTGATCACCTAGACGGTCCTTCTAGTACGTTGTCGGGAATGACCGCCCCCTTCGTACGTTCCTACCGTCCGGCCGATCTGGCCGCCGTCTACGACGTCTGCGTGCGCACGGCCGACGCCGGTGGCGACGCCCGCGGCCAGTACGCCTCCGACCTGCTCATGGGCGACATCTTCGCCGCCCCCTACGTCACCCTGGAGCCCGAGCACGCCCACGTCGTGGACGACGGCACCGGCCAGGCCGTCGGCTATGTCGTGGGCACCGCGGACACGGCGGCGTTCGTCCGCCGCTACCGCGAGGAGTGGATCCCGGCGGCCGCGGCCCGCTGCCCCCTTCCCGCCGACCCGCCGGTCACCGCGGACGACGTGATGCTCGCCCTGCACCACCGGCCCGAGCGCATGCTGGTGCCCGAGCTGGCCGGCCATCCCGCCCACCTGCACATCGACCTGCTGCCCGGCTGGCAGGGCAAGGGCTGGGGACGCCGGCTCATGAGCGCCTTCGTCGACGGTCTGCGCGCCGCCGGGGTGCCGCGGCTGCATCTGGGGATGGTCAGCACGAACGCGCCCGCGCGGGCGTTCTACGACCGGCTCGGCTTCGCGGAGCTGGCGGTGGCCGACGCCGGGCCGGTGACGTACCTGGGACGGGACACCTCGCCGCTCGGCTAGCACTTGTCCGCGGGGAGCCAGGGCCTTATGTTCGTTGCGTAGTCCGGTGCGTGTTGCGTATTAAGGAACAACCGGAGGCGTGATGGGTCGGCCGCGCGTGGTGATCATCGGAGCCGGGATCGTGGGGTGCGCGGTGGCAGACGAGCTCACCGAGCGCGGCTGGAGCGACGTCACCGTGGTGGAGCAGGGCCCGCTCTTCGCCGCGGGCGGCTCCAGCTCGCACGCCCCCGGCCTGGTCTTCCAGACGAACCCGTCCAAGACCATGACCGAGTTCGCCGCCTACACCGTGCGCAAGTACACCGCGCTCGGCGCCCACTGCTTCCGGCAGGTCGGCGGCCTGGAGGTGGCCACCACCCCCGAGCGCTGGACCGACCTGCACCGCAAGCTCGGCTGGGCGCAGTCGTGGGGCGTCGAGGGCCGCCTGCTGGACGCCGCGCAGTGCGCCGAGCTGTGGCCGATGCTGGACCGCGGCCGGGTGCTGGGCGGCTTCCACGTGCCGAGCGACGGCCTGGCCGCCGCCGTGGCCTGCGGCGAGACGCAGGCGGCGCGAGCCGCCGAACGGGGAGCGCGCTTCCTCGGCGGGCACACCGTGACCGGCGTCGAGCAGCAGGGCGGCCGGGTCACCGGCGTCTCCTGCCTGGCCGCCGGGGAGTACCGGACGATCCCGGCCGACGTGGTCGTGTGCGCGGCCGGATTCTGGGGCCCGTCGATCGGCGAGATGGCCGGGCTGACCGTGCCGCTGCTGCCGCTGGCCCACCAGTACGCGAAGTCCGGCCCCCTGCCCCCGCAGCCCGAGGGCCCCATCCTGCGCCACCAGGACCGCGACCTGTACGCCCGGCAGCACGGCGACCGCATCGGCATCGGCTCCTACGCCCACCGCCCCATGCCGGTCGCCCAGCACGAGATCGGCCCCAAGGGCACCACCATGCCCTCGGTCCAGTCGTTCACCGAGGAGGACTTCGAACCCGCCTGGCGCGACGCCGCCGAGCTGCTGCCCGCCCTGGCCGGCTCCAAGTACGAGGACGGCATCAACGGCGTCTTCTCCTTCACCGCCGACGGCTTCCCGCTGATCGGCGAGGCGCCGCACCTGGACGGGTTCTGGCTGGCCGAGGCCGTCTGGGTGACGCACTCGGCCGGGGTGGCCAGGGCGGTCGCCGAGCTGCTGGTGACCGGCCGGTCGCAGGTGGACCTGCACGAGTGCGAGCCGGCCAGGTTCGAGCAGGCGCAGCTGTCGCCCGCCTACGTCGAGGAGCGCGGCAGGCAGAACTTCGTCGAGGTCTACGACGTCATCCACCCGTTGCAGCCCATGGAGTCGCCGCGGCCGATGCGGACCAGCCCGTTTCATCCGCGTCAGGTGGAGCTGGGCGCGTACTTCCTGGAATCGGCCGGATGGGAACGGCCGCACTGGTTCGAGGCGAACGAGCCGCTGCTCGCCGGCCTCGAAGAGCCGCGGATCGGCGCCGACCGGCGGGACGCGTGGGCCGGCCGCTACTGGTCGCCCATCGCGGCCGCCGAGGCGTGGGCCACCCGCGAGCGGGTCGCGCTCTACGACATGACCTCGCTCAAGCGCATCGAGGTCAGCGGTCCGGGCGCGGCGGCCTTCCTCCAGCACATGACCACCAACAACGTGGACAAGAAGCCCGGCACGGTCACCTACACCCTGCTGCTGGACGCCGGCGGCGGCATCCGCTCCGACCTCACGGCGGCGCGGCTGGCCGAGGACAGGTTCCAGCTCGGCGCGAACGGCAACCTCGACCTCGACTGGCTGACCCGGCACGCCCCCCGCGGGGTGCACATCAGGGACATCACGCCCGGCACCTGCTGCGTCGGCGTGTGGGGGCCGCAGGCCAGGGAGCTGGTGCAGGGGCTCACGGACATGGACCTGTCCAACGAGGGCTTCCGCTACTTCACCTGCCGGTCCGGGTACGTCGGGCAGGTGCCGGTGCTCGCGATGCGCGTCTCGTACGTGGGCGAGCTGGGCTGGGAGCTCTACACCGGCGCCGACATGGGGCTCAAGCTGTGGGACACGCTGCGGTCCGCCGGGACGCCGGTCGCGGGCGGGCGGGCCGCGTTCAACAGCCTCCGGCTGGAGAAGGGGTACCGGCTCTGGGGCGTGGACATGACCACCGAGCACGACCCGTACGAGGCCGGGCTGGGCTTCGCGGTCAAGGAGGACAAGGACTTCCACGGCCGCGACGCGCTGCGCGCCGAACCGTCCCGCAGGCTCGTGCCGCTGCTCAGCGCCGAGGTGGTCATGGGCAAGGAACCGGTCCGGCACGCCGGCCGCGTCGCCGGGTACGTCACCAGCGCCGCGTACGGGCACACCATCGGCCGTCCGATCGCCTACGCCTGGCTGCCGGCCGAGCTGGCCGGACCGGGGACGCGGGTGGACATCTCGTACTTCGGCCGCCGCGTGCCCGCGGAGGTCGCCGCCGAGCCGCTGTTCGACCCCCGGATGGAGAAGATCAGACGTTGACCCACCCCGGCTTCCTCTGGCGCAACCCCGATCCGCGGCCCTCCTACGACGTGGTCGTCGTGGGCGGCGGCGGGCACGGCCTGGCCACCGCCTACTACCTGGCCAGGAACCACGGCCTGACGAACGTCGCCGTCCTGGAGAAGGGCTGGCTGGCCGGCGGCAACATGGCCCGCAACACCACCATCATCCGCTCCAACTACCTGTGGGACGAGAGCGCCGCCCTCTACGAGCACTCGCTGAAGCTGTGGGAGGGCCTGAGCGCGGAACTGGACTACGACCTGCAGTTCAGCCAGCGCGGCGTGCTCAACCTGGCGCACAACCTGCACGACGTGCGCGAGGGCAGGCGGCGGGTCAACGCCAACCGGCTCAACGGCGTGGACGCCGAATGGCTGGACGCCGACGAGGTCAGGAAGTTCTGCCCGATCGTCAACGTCTCCGGCCGGGCCCGCTACCCCGTCCTGGGGGCCACCTTGCAGCGGCGCGGCGGCATCGCCAAGCACGACCACGTCGCCTGGGCGCTGGCCCGCCAGGCCGACGCGTACGGCGTGGACCTGATCCAGGGCTGCGAGGTGACCGGGTTCGAGATCACCGGCAACCGGGTGACCGGCGTGCGCACCTCGCGCGGGCCCATCGCGGCGGGCACGGTGGCGCTCGCCTCGGCCGGGCACACCTCGGTCCTGGCCGAACGGGCCGGGATCCGGCTGCCGCTGCAGTCGCACCCGCTCCAGGCGCTGGTGTCGGAGCTGCTGGAGCCGGTGCTCGACTGCGTCGTCATGTCCAACGCCGTCCACGTGTACGTCAGCCAGGCGCACAAGGGCGAGCTGGTCATGGGGGCGGGCATCGACGCGTACAACTCCTACGGGCAGCGCGGCGGGTGCCACGTGATCGAGGCGCAGATGGCGGCGGCCCTGGAGCTGTTCCCGCTGTTCAGCCGGGTCCGCGTGCTGCGGACGTGGGCCGGGATCGTGGACGTCTCGCCGGACGCCTCCCCGATCATCGGCGCCACCCCCGTGGACGGCCTCTACGTCAACGCCGGGTGGGGCACCGGCGGCTTCAAGGCGACCCCCGGCTCCGGCTGGGTGTACGCCGACACGATCGCCAACGGCCGGCCGCACCCGCTCGCCGAGCCGTTCGCGCTGGAGCGGTTCACCACGGGCGCGCTCGTGGACGAGCACGGCGCGGCGGCGGTGGCCCACTGATGCTGCTCCTCGACTGCCCCCACTGCGGCCCCCGCGACGAGACCGAGTTCCACTACGGCGGCCAGGCCGGGATCCCCTACCCGCAGGCCCCGGGCGAGCTCTCCGACCAGGAGTGGGCCGCCTACGTCTTCCTGCGCGACAACCCCAAGGGCTGGTTCCGCGAACGCTGGTTCCACACGCACGGCTGCCGGACCTGGTTCACCGTCGAACGGCACACGGTCACGCACGAGATCAGGAAGGCGCCATGAGGTTCACCTTCGACGGCCGTCCCCTCCAGGGGGAACCGGGCGACACGCTGGCCGCCGCGCTGCTGCGCAACGGGGTGCGGGTGGTGGGCCGGGGTGTGGAGTCCGGCCGCCCGCGCGGCGTCTTCTCGGCCGGTCCCGAGGAGCCGAACGCCCTGGTCCGCGTGGGCGCCGACCCGATGCTGGCGGCCACGACCGTGGAGCTGTACGACGGGCTGGAGGCGTGGAGCCTGCGCGGCAAGGGCCGGGTGGACCTCGACGCGGCCGACGACCGGCGCTGCGACAAGGGGTACCTGCACTGCGACGTGCTGGTGGTCGGCGGCGGCCCGGCCGGGCTGGCGGCGGCCGCCGCGGCGCGCGCGGCCCGGGTGATCCTGCTCGACGACCAGCCCCGCCTCGGCGGCGACCTGCTGAACAGCCGGGTGCTGCTCGACGGCGCGCCCGCGCTCGACTGGGTGGACTCGCTCGACCTGTCCGGCGTGCGGGTGCTCACCAGGACCACGGCCGTCGGCTACCACGACCACAACTACGTGGTGGCCGTCGAGCGGCGGGCGCGCGGCGAGCGGCTGTGGCACATCAGGGCCCGCCGGGTCGTCCTGGCGACCGGCGCCCACGAGCGTTCGCTCGCCTTCCCCGGCAACGACCGGCCCGGCGTCATGCTGGCCTCGGCCGCCCGCGCCTACGCCAACCGGTACGGCGTGCTCCCCGGCCGCCGCGCGGTCGTCCTGGCCTGCGCAGACTCCGGCTACGAGGCCGCCGCGGACCTGCGGGCGGCCGGCGTGGAGATCGCCGCGATCGTCGATCCGCGCCCCGAAGGACTCACCCCCGACGCCCTGGCCGGGCAGGTGATCACCGGCACCACGGCCGGCGCGGACGGCGTGCTGACCGGCGTGCGGGTGGGGGAGCGGCACATCGAGGCCGACCTGCTGGCCGTGGCGGGCGGCTGGAACCCCGCCGTGCACCTGTTCAGCCAGTCGCAGGGACGGGTGCGCTTCGACGAGGGGGTGCAGGCGTTCGTCCCGGACGTCTCGGCGCAGGCCGAATGCTCCGCCGGCGCCTGCCGCGGCCGGTACGGCACCCGCGAGGCCATCGCCGACGGCCACGCCGCCGGCCGGGAGGCCGCCGGATCCGCCGCCCGCGAACTCCGCGTGCCCGACTGCGACGAGCGCCCCCCGCGGCCACCTGCGGCGTTGTGGCTGGTCGAGGGGGACGGCGACGAGCCCGCCTTCGCCGACCTGCACCGCGACGTGACCGTGGCCGACCTGGCCAGGGCGACCGGCGCCGGGATGCGCTCGGTCGAGCACGTCAAGCGCTACACCACCGCGGGCACCGGCGCCGACCAGGGCAAGACGTCGGGGACGGTCGTCGTGGGCGTGATGTCGGCGCTGCTCGGGACCGCGCCGGGGCAGGTGGGCACGACCACGTTCCGGCCGCCGTACACGCCGGTGTCGTTCGCGACGCTGGCCGGGCGCGACCGCGGCGCGCTCTCCGACCCGGTCAGGACCACCGCCATGCACGCCGCGCACGTCGCGGCGGGCGCGGCGTTCGAGGACGTCGGCCAGTGGAAGCGCCCCCGCTACTTCCCGCTGGACGGCGAGACCATGGAGGCCGCCGTGGCGCGCGAGTGCCGGGCCACCCGCACCTCCGTCGCCGCCATGGACGCCTCCACCCTGGGCAAGATCGACATTCGGGGCGCGGACGCGGGCGCGTTCCTGGACCGGATCTACACCAACATGTACTCCACGCTCGCCGTCGGCGCCTGCCGCTACGGGCTCATGTGCCGGGCCGACGGCATGGTGTTCGACGACGGCACCACGACCAGGCTCGCCGAGGACCGCTACCTGATGACCACGACCACCGGCAACGCCGCCGCGGTGCTCGACTGGCTGGAGGAGTGGCACCAGACCGAGTGGCCGGGGCTCGACGTCTCCTTCACCTCGGTGACCGACCACTGGGCGACGGTCGCCGTGGCCGGCCCCAAGGCGCGGCGGGTGATCGCCGCCGTCGCGCCCGGCGCGCTCGGCCTGCCCTTCATGCGCTACGCCGAGACGGACGTGCTCGGCGTGCCCGGCCGGGTGTTCCGGATCAGCTTCTCCGGCGAGCTGGCCTACGAGGTCAACGTGCCCTGGCCGTACGGCAGGGCGTTGTGGGCGGCGGTGCTGGAGCTGGGCGCGGTGCCGTACGGGACCGAGGCGATGCACGTGCTGCGGGCCGAGAAGGGGTTCGCCATCGTCGGCCAGGAGACCGACGGCACGGTCACGCCGCAGGACCTCGGCATGTCGTGGATCGTCTCCGCGCGCAAGCCCGACTTCGTGGGCAGACGCTCGCACGCCCGACCCGACACCGCCCGCGAGGGCCGCAAACGCCTGGTCGGCCTGCTCGCCGACGACCCCGCGGCGCCGATCGAGGAGGGCGCCCAGCTCGTCAGGGGCGGGCCGGGCGCGCCCATGCTGGGGCACGTCACCTCCGGCTACGCCAGTGCGGCGCTCGGCCGGACGTTCGGGCTGGCCATGGTCAGGGACGTCGTGCCCGGGGACCGGCTCACGGCGGTGTCGGGGGCGGCGGCCACCGGCGTGACGGTCGTCGAGCCGGTGCTGTACGACCCGGACAACACCCGCCGTGACGGCGACCCCCTGGAGGCGGACGCGCCCGCGGTGCTCGGGGGCGTTCCGGCGCGGGAGAGCCCGGCGGCGGCGTTCGCCGACCGGTTCGCGGCGGCGAGCGGGCCGTCGGTGCGGCTGCGCGAGCTGCCGTTCGAGCCGATGTGGGAGGTCAGGGGCGCCGATCCCGGCGTGGGCCTGCGGCTCGGCCCGTCGTGGTGGCTGGTGACCGGGGACGCCGCGCCGGGGCCCGGCTGGGTGGACGTCTCGGGGCAGCGGACGATCCTGGAGCTGTCCGGGCCGGCGGCGGAGGACGTCCTGATCACCGGCTGTCCCGTGGACCTGCATCCCGACGTGTTCCCCGGGCACGCGCAGACGCTGCTGGGCCGGGCCTCGGTGATCCTGGAACGGCGGGCGGCCGGCGAGTACCGGATCCACGTCAGGTCGTCGTTCACCGCGTACCTGGCAGAGTGGCTCTTGGACGCCCTTTTGGCGTTATAAGACCATTTAAGGGTACTTGCTATACCTAGACTTTACGAAAACCGAAGTCTGGGGGATCACGTGCGCACACGCGCGTTCACGGCCGGTCTGGCCATGGTGACGATGCTGGCCGGCTGCGGCGGCCTGGAGGCGCAGTCGGGCGGCCCGGACCCGGCCAAACCGGACTCCGCGTCGGTCTCGGACGCCCGCAAGAAACTGGACAAGCTCAAGGTCAAGGGACGTGCCCCGCGCACTGGCTTCGACCGCGACGAGTTCGGCCCCGCCTGGGCCGACGTCGACCACAACGGCTGCGACACCCGCAACGACATCCTCAAGCGCGACCTGAAGGACGAGACGTTCAAGTCGGGCACCCACGACTGCATCGTCCTCACCGGCACCCTGGACGACCCCTACAGCGGCAAGACCATCAAGTTCAAGCGCGGCCAGGACACCAGCACGGCCGTCCAGATCGACCATCTGGTGCCGCTGTCGGACGCCTGGCAGAAGGGCGCGCAGCAGTGGTCGCCCACCAAGCGCAGGGAGTTCGCCAACGACCCGCTGAACCTGCTGGCGGTGGACGGCCCGCTGAACAACCAGAAGAGCGACTCCGACGCGGCCACCTGGCTGCCGCCGCGCAAGGCGTACCGGTGCGCCTACATCGCCCGCCAGATCGACGTGAAGAGCAAGTACGACGTCTGGATCACCGACGGCGAGAAGAGTGCGATGGAAGGCATACTCAAGGACTGCTGAGGGCCTCGCCGGGGGCGGTCAGCGTCAGCTCCACACGGGCCCCGCCGCCCTCGGGCGCCGAGACGGCGAGCGTGCCGCCGCACGACTCGGCGGTGCGCCGCGCGATGTCCAGCCCCAGGCCGGTCGAGCCGCCCCCGCTGATCCCCCGCTCCAGCGACCCCGGGTCGAACCCCGGCCCCGAGTCCTCGACGACCAGCAGGGCCCCGCCCGGCCGGGACGACAGCCGCACGGCCATGGCGGTCCCCTCCGGGGTGTGCGCGAACACGTTGCCGAGCAGCGCGTCCACGCACGCGGCCAGCTCCTCGCCGCCGACGGCGACCGGCGCGGGCGCGTCGGGCAGCGACACCGACACCGGCCGCCCCTGGTCCTCGGCCAGCACCGACCAGAACCGCACCCGCTCGCGCACCACCTCGGCCGCGTCGCACGAGCCGCGCCCGGCCGAGCGCCGCCGCGCCTCGGTGATGACCGCGCTGACCGCCCGCTCCAGCGCGTCCACCCTGTTCTGGACCCGGGCGGCCTCCTCCGGGTCGCGCAGCGACTCGGCCTCCAGCCGCAGCCCGGTCAGCGGCGTGCGCAGCCGGTGGGACAGGTCGGCGACCGACTCGCGCTCGGCGGCCAGCAGGTCGCCGATGCGCCCGGCCAGATGATTGAGCGCCAGCGCCACCGACCGCACCTCCGGCGGCCCGCCCGGCTCGGCCCGCGCGCTCAGGTCGCCGCCGGCCAGCCGGTGCGACACGCGGGCCAGCCCGACCACGGGCCTGGTCACGGCCAGCGCCAGCCGGTCGGCCAGCACGATGCCGAGCACCATGAGCCCCAGCCCGAGCACGAGCAGCGCCAGCCAGGCCGCCCGCACGCCGTGCGTCAGCTCGTCGTCCGGCACGAACACCCTGATCACGGCCGTGCCGTCAGGGGACTGCGCCGAGACCAGCACCTCCCGGCCGCCGGGGGCGACGGCGGTCACGCTGCGGCCCGTGGCGGCCAGCCGCACGGCGTCGGAGCGGGCGGCGGGCGCGCCCATCGTGCCCCCGCCGGGCAGGAACACCGTCACCCGCCGCGGCACCTGCTCCACGGCCAGCGGCAGGTCGGACGTGCCGACCGCGACCGCGACGGACTCGGCGGCGGCGGTGGCCCGGCTCATCGCGCCGTTCTCGGCCACGGTGCCGATCAGCAGCGCCATCGGCACCAGCAGGGCGATCAGCACGAGCGACGTCGTCGCCGCCACCAGCAGCGCCAGCCAGCGCCTCACGACGGCCCGACCAGCTTGACCCCGACGCCTCTGACGGTGTGCAGGTAGCGGGGCTCGGCCGCGGTCTCGCCGAGCTTCCTGCGCAGCCACGACAGGTGCACGTCCACGGTCTTGTCGGCGCCGCCGTACGGCAGCCGCCACACCTCCGTCAGCAGCTCGCGCTTGGTGACCACCTCGCCGGGCCGGGCCGCGAGGAAGTGCAGCACGTCGAACTCGCGCGGCGTGAGGTCGAGTGACACGCCGTCGAGCGTGGCCGTGCGCGCCCGGGGATCGACTCGCAGCCCGCCCACGGCCAGCGGCTCGGGCGCGGCCTCGCCCGCGCGCCGCAGCACCGCCCGCACCCGGGCGTCGAGCTGCCGGGCGCTGTACGGCTTGACCACGTAGTCGTCGGCCCCCGCGTCCAGGACGGGCACCATCTCGGCGTCGCCGTCGCGGGCGGTCGCCACGATCACCGGCACCCGGCTCACCGCCCGCAACATGCGCAGCAGCTCGACGCCGTCGAGGTCGGGCAGGCCCAGGTCGAGCACGATCAGGTCGGGACGGTCCTGCACGGCCAGCCGCAACCCCTCCAGCGCGGTCGGGGAGGAGGAGACCGCGTGGCCGAGATCGCGCAGGCCCCGGCTCAACGACGTCCGGATGGTCACGTCGTCCTCGATGAGCAGGATGTCAGCCATACACCCAAACCGTAGACGGTCCGTGGTGATGCACCGAGCATCGTTAGCGTCGCCTTAACCTGCGCTTAGCCGTACGTGGGGGAGGGTGGGAGCATGAAGCGTCTCGTGCTGGCCTGGGCTGTCACCGCGGCCGCCGCGACCGGGGCGGCCGTGGCCGTGCTCGGCCTGCTCGGAACCGGGGTGACCGGCACGTCCAGCCGCGTGCTCAGCGGGCCGGAGGTGCGCGCCGCGCTCTCCACCGCCACCGCGCGCGCCGCCACGCCCATGCCGCGGACGTCCGCCCGCGCCCAGGACCGGCTCATGCGCACCGAGGCCGGCACGGTGATCGCCTCCTGCTCCGGCGGCCTGGTCACCCTGCGCTCCTGGAGCCCGGCCCAGGGCTACTCTGTGGACGGCGTCCAGCCCGGCCCGGCCCGCGAGGCGAAGGTCGAGTTCGAGCCGGAGGACGGCGAGGAGGTCGAACTCAAGATCTTCTGCACCCCCGACGGCCCCGCCACCCGCTGACCGGCCCGCCGGCGCGGACGCGTCACCGACCTCCGCGGACTTCCAGCGCCCCCAGCAGCTCCTCGGACGCCCTGGTGATCGCCTCCACGGCCCGGTCGAACGCCTCGGCGTTGTGGGCGGCCGGGGCCCGGAATCCGGAGATCTTCCTGACGTACTGGAGCGCGGCGGCCCGCACGTCGTCCTCGGTCACGCTCTCGGCGTACGGCGGCCGCAGGGTCTTGATGCTTCTGCACATGCTCTCAACGGTAATAGCCGATGCGCTGGCTTATCTCCCTCGCGCCCGCGGCCAGCAATTCACCGACCTCGGGCAGCCGCTCGGGCGTGAGCCGGTACGACGGCCCGGACGCGCTGACCGCGGCCACCACCGAGCCGTCGGCCCCCCTGATCGGCGCCGCCACCGCGTTCAGCCCGACCTCCAGCTCCTCCACCGTGGCCGCCCAGCCGCGCCGCCTGATCTCCTCCAGGCCCAGGCCGTCCGGGGAGGTGACGGTGCGGGGGGTGTAGCGCTCCAGCTCGCCGGCCAGGCGCAGGGCGCCGAAGGCGAGCAGCACCTTGCCGCTGGAGGTGGCGTGCGACGGGGTGCGCTGGCCGACCCAGTTGTGGCCGCTGATCGCCGCCGGGCCGCGCACCTGGCTGATGTTGACCGTGTCGCCGTCCTGGGGAACCGCGATGTTGACGGTCTCGCCGACCGCCTCGGCCAGCCGCAGGCACACCTCGCGGCCCTCCCTGGACAGGTCGAGCTGGGCCGTGGCCGCGCCGGCCAGCCGTACGACGCCGAACCCCAGCCGGTAGCGCCCCCGGTCGCCGCTCTGCTCCACCAGCCCGCCCTGCTCCAGGGCGGCCAGCAGCCGGAACGCGGTGGACTTGTGCACGTCGAGCTCGACCGCGAGGTCCGTCACCCGGGTGGCGCCCTCGCGGGCCAGGATCTCCAGGATCGCGATGGCCCGGTCGACGGACTGAACCGTCGTGCTGTTGCTCACAGCGCAACAGAATAGCCGCCGGAGCCGGACGGCAGGCGCTACTTCGACGAGGCCGGGGCGAGCTCGCGGCCGAAGTCGGCGGCGATCCTCCGCATGCCCTCGGCCAGCTCGTCGCGGTCGAGGGCGTCGATGCGCTCGGCCGGCCCCGACACCGACATCGCGGCCACCACCCGCTCGCCGTCCCGGACGGGCACCGCCAGGCAGTGGACGCCCAGCTCCTCCTCGCCCAGGTCCGTCGCGTAGCCGTACTCCTTGACCCGGGCGAGCTCGGCCAGCATGCCGGCCGCGTCGGTGATCGTGTTCGGGGTGCGCCGCGGCATGCCCGTACGCTCGAACACCGCCATCGCCTCGGCGGCCGCCCGCCCGGCCAGCAGGGCCTTGCCCACGGCCGTGCTGTGCGGCAGCACCCGCCTGCCGACCTCGGCGAACATACGCAGCCTGCGCGGCGAGGGCACCTGCGCCACGTAGACGACGAAGTCCCCTTCGAGCACCGCCAGGTTCGCCGTCTCGCCGGACAGCTCCACCATCCGCGTCAGGTACGGCTGCGCCCACCCGCCCACCATGCTCTCCGCGATGCCGCCCAGGCGGACCAGCCCGCCGCCCAGCGCGTACCGGCGGTCGGACTCCTGGCGCACGTAGCCGCGGGCGAGCAGCGTCTGCAGCAGCCGGTGGATGGTCCCGTACGGCAGGCCCGTCCGCGCCGCTATCTCCGACAGCCCGGCCTCGCCGCCGTGCTCGGCCAGCGCCTCCAGCACGTCGAGCGCCCGCTCGACCGACTGCACGCTCACAGCGACACCCCGCGCAGGGAGGCGTCCAGCACTTCGGCGGTGTGGGCCACCCTGATCTCCTTCCCGGCCCGGCGCATCGCCGTGGCGATCTGCATCGTGCATCCCGGATTGGCCGAGACCAGCAGCTCGGCCCCGGTCGAGGCGACCGCCCCGGCCTTCCGGTCGCCGAGGTCGCGGGCCGCCTCCGGTTGCAGGATGTTGTACGTCCCCGCCGACCCGCAGCAGATCGCCGACTCGGGGACCTCCCGCAGCTCCAGCCCGGGGATGCCGCGCAGCAGCTCGCGCGGCTGCGCCCGGACGCCCTGGGCGTGGGCCAGGTGACAGGCGTCGTGGTAGGCGACGGTGAGCGGCAGCGGATGCCGCCTGGCCGCCGGGCCCAGCTCGGCCAGGAACTCCGACAGGTCCCGCACCCGGAACCCGGGATCGGCGCCGAACAGCTCGCCGTACTCCTTCATGACGGACCCGCAGCCGGCCGCGTTCACCACGACCGTCTCGACCCCCGCCCGCCGGAACGCGCTGATCGTCCGGCGGGCCAGCCGCCGGGCCTGATCGGCGCGCCCGGCGTGCACGCTGAGCGCCCCGCAGCAGCCGTGCCCGGCCGGCACGAGCACGTCGCAGCCCTCCAGCGCGAGCACCCGCGCGGTGGCCGCGTTCACCTGCGGGAAGAACTCGCCCTGCACGCACCCGGTGAGCATGCCCACCACGGCCCTGCGCCTGCCCCTGGCCCTGACCAGGCGCGGCAGGCGCTGCCGGTGCTCCACGCGCGGCGCGAGCGCGGCCATGGCGCCCAGGCTCGGATGGACGCGCGTCAGGAACGCCGCCATCCGCCCGGCCAGCCACATCGTCGGCCGCAGCAGCCGCAGCCTGCGCGGGTAGGGGAACAGGCTGAACACGATCTCGCGCACCGCCCGCTCCCGCGACTCGCGCACGTGCGTGCGCTCGACCTCGGCGCGGGTCTGCTCGATCAGCCGGTCGTAGCGCACGCCCGACGGGCACGCCGTGACGCACGCCATGCAGCCCAGGCAGGCGTCGAAGTGCCCGGCCATCTCCGGGGTGACCGGAACGCCCTCGACGTGCTGCTTCATCAGGTGGATGCGCCCGCGCGGCGAGTCCATCTCCTCGCCCCACAACGCGTACGTCGGGCACGTCGGCAGGCAGAACCCGCAGTGCACGCAGTCGCCGATCAGCTCCGGGTCCATGGTCACAGGCCTCCCGCCAGCCGTCCGGGCGACATCCTGCGCCCAGGGTCGAACCGTTCCTTGACCCGCCGCATCAACGGCAGCGCGCTCACCCGCCCCCACCTGTCGACCCCGGCGTACGGCGCGGCCAGCACGTTCACCCGGCCGCCCGCGGCCTCGACCCGCTCCCGCAGCCCGCTCACCAGGCCCGGCAGCGTGTCCTCGGCGACGGGCGCGCCCGTCGCCAGCAGCACCCGGCCGGCGACCACCGACCCGCGCAGCGACAGGCCGCACCCGGCCGCCGCCCGCAGCACGGCGCCGGCCGCCGCGGGCGGGAAACGCACCTCGACCAGCACCTCACCCCGTGGGACGACCCCCCACCAGGACGGCGGCTCGCCGGTCACCGCCCCGCCGCCGGTCAGGTCGCGCAGCGCCGCGGCGCGTGCCCGCGCGGCCGTGCCCTCCACCAGCACCGCCAGCGTCACCGGCCCGCCCGGCTCCGGACGGTCCACCTCGACCGCGCTCGGCTCGGCCTGCGCGGCCGCCAGCGCCGCCGCGACGCCCGGCACGTCGTCCGCGGGCATCCCGGCGACCACCCAGCGCCGCTCGCCGGGCAGCGGATGCAGCCGGAACGTGGCCTCCGCGATCACCCCGAGGGTGCCGTACGAGCCGGTGAACAGCTTGCCGAGGTCGTAGCCCGCGACGTTCTTGACCACCTTGCCGCCCGACCGGGCGATCGTGCCGTCGGCCAGCACCACCGTGACGCCGATGAGCAGGTCGCGGGCGGTGCCGTAGCGGAAGGCGCGGGGGCCCGGCAGGGCGGCGGCGAGGGTGCCCCCGACGGTCGCCTGCTCGGCGAACGGCACGTCGAGCGCCAGCTCCTGCCCGCGAGCCGCGAGCGCCGCCGCCAGTGCCGCCGTCCGCACGCCGGCCTGCGCGCGCACCACCAGGTCGCCCGCCGCGTGCTCCAGGACCGCGTCCAGGCGGGACAGGTCGAGCAGCACGTCGCACCGCTCCGGCGGCGGCCCCCAGTGCAGCTTCGTGCCGCCTCCCGCGGGCACCACCGCCAGGCCGGCCGCGGCGCACGCGCGCAGCACGGCGGCGACCTCCTCGACGGTCCCCGGCAGCGCCACCCACCGGGCGCCCCACCGGTGCGCGGGGTCTTCGGGCCCGGCCGCCCTGACCGGCACGCCGGCGCCCGAGAACGGATCCGCCATCAGAACTGCTCCGCCCTGCCCGACTCGACCAGCGGGTGCGCGCCCTTGCGCACGCCCGGCACCTCGCCGCACAACCGCGGCGTGGGGAACACCTTGCCCGGGTTGGACAGGCCGCCCGGGTCGAACGCGCACCGGACGAGCTGCATGGTGTCCAGATCGGCGCCGGTGAACATCTTCGGCATGTAGCGGGCCTTGTCCACCCCGACGCCGTGCTCGCCGGTGATCGAGCCGCCGTGCTCGACGCACAGGTCGAGGATCGCGCCCGAGACCGCCTCGGCCCGCTCGCCCGCGCCCGGCTCGGCGTCGTCGAACAGCACCAGCGGGTGCAGGTTGCCGTCGCCGGCGTGGAAGACGTTGGCCACCCTGATGCCGTGCTCGCGCGAGAGCCGGTCGATGGCCGCCAGCACGCCGGGCAGCGACGTGCGCGGCACGACGCCGTCCTGGACGATGTAGGCCGGGCTGATCCGGCCGACCGCCGCGAAGGCCGACTTGCGCCCCTTCCAGATGGCCGCGCGCTCCTCGGGACCGGCCGCCACGCGCAGCTCGAAGGCGTCCGAGCAGATCTCCGTCAGCCGGGCGAACTCCCGCTCGACCGACTCCCGCGGCCCGTCCAGCTCCACGATCAGCACCGCGCCCGCCCCTCGCGGGTAGGAGCAGGCGACCGCCGCCTCGGCGGCCTCGATGGCCAGCGCGTCCATCATCTCGATCGCGGCCGGCACGATGCCCGCCCCGATGATCGCCGACACCGCCCGGCCGCCCTGCTCGATGTCCTCGAACGCGGCCAGCACCGTGGTCACCGCCTCCGGCGCCCGGCTCAGCCGCACGGTGATCCTGGTGGCGATGCCCAGCGTGCCCTCCGAGCCGACGAACGCGCCGAGCAGGTCGTAGCCCGGGTCCATGCGGTCGAGCACGACCAGGTCGCCGTCCGGGGTGACGATCTCGCACGCCTCGACGTGGTTGACGGTGAAGCCGTACTTGAGGCAGTGGGCGCCGCCGGAGTTCTCCGCCACGTTGCCGCCGATCGAGCAGACCTGCTGGCTGGAGGGGTCGGGGGCGTAGTAGTAGCCCGCGTCGCGCACGGCCTCGGTGATGGCCAGGTTCGTCACGCCCGGCTCGACCACGGCCCTGCGGTTGGGCAGGTCGATCTCCAGGATCCGGCGCATCTTCGAGGTGACGATGAGCACGCCGTCCTCGCGGGGGAGCGCGCCGCCGGACAGGCCCGTGCCCGACCCCCTGGCCACGAACGGCACCCCGAAGTCGTTGCACATCCGGACGACCCCGGCGACCTGCTCGGCCGTCGCGGGCAGCACGACCACGCCCGGTGTCGCCCGGTGGCTGGTCAGGCCGTCGCACTCGTAGGTGCGCAGGCGTACCGGATCGGTGATCACCGAGTCGGGAGGCAGCAGCGAGCGCAGCGCCGCCGTCAGCGTGTCGAGCACCAGTCACTCTCCAGATCCGTCACCTCTAGTGTGCGACTGTTTCCACCGGTCTGGCCAGTTTTCGGAGGCAGTTTGGCTGGGTTTCGGGGGGTCCGCTTATGTCCGGCGCTGGCGCGCCGGACATAAGCGGAAATTTCAACATCTACGGCATCTGGGCGTACGCCGGCAGCGTCAGGAACTCGGCGAAGTCGTCGTCCAGCGCGACCTCCTTGAACAGCGCCGTCGCCTGCCCGAACAGCCGCTCGTCGTAGCCCGGCTCGGCCGAGATCCGGGCCAGCTCCTCGGCGATGATCCGCTCGACCAGCTCCTTGGTCACCTGCTCACCGGTGTCGGCCAGCGTGATGTCGTTGTGGATCCACTGCCAGATCTGCGAACGGGAGATCTCGGCCGTCGCGGCGTCCTCCATGAGGTTGTGGATCGCGACCGCGCCCAGCCCGCCCATCCAGGCGGCCAGGTAGCGCAGGGCCACGTCGACGTTGTTGCGCAGGCCCGTCTCGGTGATCTCGCCGGGCGTCTCGGAGACCGACAGCAGGTCGGCGGCCGAGACGCGGACGTCCTCGCGCAGCCGGTCGAGCTGGTTGGGCCGCGCCCCCAGGACGCCGTCGAACACCTCGCGGCACACCGGCACGAGGTCGGGGTGCGCCACCCAGGAGCCGTCGAACCCGTCGCCCGACTCGCGCGTCTTGTCCGCCCGCACCTTCTCCAGCGCCACCGCGTTGACCTCGGCGTCGCGCCGGGAGGGGATGAACGCCGCCATCCCGCCGATGGCGTGCGCGCCGCGCTTGTGGCACGTGCGCACCAGCAGCTCGGTGTAGGCCCGCATGAACGGCGCGGTCATCGTCACCGCGTTCCGCTCGGGCAGCAGGAACTCCCGCCCCCGCGTGCGGAACTTCTTGATCACGCTGAACAGGTAGTCCCAGCGGCCCGCGTTGAGCCCGGCCGAGTGGTCGCGCAGCTCGTAGAGGATCTCCTCCATCTCGAACGCCGCCGGATAGGTCTCGATGAGCACGGTCGCCCTGATGGTCCCGTACGGGATGCCCAGGAGCTCCTGGGCCCGGGTGAACACGTCGTTCCAGAGCCGCGCCTCCAGGTGCGACTCCATCTTCGGCAGGTAGAAATACGGCCCCTTGCCCTTGTCGAGCTGACGCCGCGCGCAGTGGAAGAAGTAGAGCCCGAAGTCGAACAGCGACGCCGACACCGGCCGCCCGTCCACCTGGGCGTGCTTCTCGTCCAGGTGCCAGCCGCGCGGGCGCACCACGATCGTGGCCAGCTCGTCGTCGGGCCGCAGCGCGTACGTCTTGCCGCCGGTCTCGAAGTCGATCGCCCGGTCGAGCGCCTCGCGCAGGTTGAGCTGCCCGGACACGCAGTTCTCCCACAGGGGCGAGTTGGCGTCCTCGAAGTCGGCCAGCCACACCTTGGCGCCGGAGTTGAGCGCGTTGATGGTCATCTTCCTGTCGACCGGCCCGGTGATCTCGACACGGCGGTCCTCCAGGCCGGGGGCCGGCGGCGCGACCTGCCACTCGCCCTCCCTGACCTCCTTGGTCTCCGGCAGGAAGTCGAGCGTCCCGCCGGCCGACAGCTCCGCCTGACGCGTCTGGCGGGCTTCGAGCAGCTCCAGCCGCCTGGCGCCGAACTCCCGCTGGAGAGCCGCCACGAAGCCGAGCGCCTCCGGCGTGAGGATCTCGTCGAACCGTTCGAGCATCGGGCCGGTGATCTCCATGTCCCCCTCTTTTCCGTAGAGTGGAAAACCGATTCTGGATTGTGGAAGTGAAGCTACTCCGCCCAGGGTTCCCGGGTCAAAGGCTGGGGTACCCCTGGGGCGTCGTCGGGGGCATCCCCGATGCGGAGGGGGTCATGCCCGCGAAAAGATCGGGGACATGAAGACGATTGCTGTGGCGGGCGGGCTGCTGGCCGCCGCGCTGGTGCTGACCGGTTGCGGGCTTGAGGGCCTGGGCGGTTCCTCCAACCAGGACACTGTGTCCTACGAGGTCAAGGACAAGGTCTCCAAGTTGCGGGTCAAGAGTGACAACGGCGATGTCGTGATCACCGAGACCGACGGTCCCGCCGTCCGTGTCGTCGAGACCTTGCGCTGGCGGAACGACGACAAGCCCAAGCCGCAGCACAAGGTCGAGACCGACGCGCTTTTCGTGACGTACGACTGCCCCTCGAACTGGGGGAGCTGCAGCGTCGACTACAAGATCGAGATCCCCAAGGGCGTTGCCGTCGATCTCGACATGGATTCCGGCGACGCCACCTTGCGGGCGCTGAGCGGGCAGCTCGACGCACGGGTCAGCTCCGGCGACCTCGACGGTTCGGGCATGACCGGCAAGAAGGTGCACGCCACGAACGACTCGGGCAACATCGAGCTCAAGTACACCTCCCCGCCCGACAGCGTCGAACTGGACTGCGACTCGGGCGACGTCGTCCTGCGCGTGCCCACCGGCTCCTACGACGTCAGAACGGACGTGGGGTCCGGTGACGCCACCGTCTCGGTCAAGTCCGACCCTGCCTCGCCCCGCAAGATCTCCCTGAGCGCCGATTCCGGCGACGTGACGCTTTCGGCGGGATAACCAGGTGATGACGCCGGGGATGTCGTGCCACCATCGTGGGAAGACACCGAGGTGTCCAGACGTTCCCTCATAGAGATGACACGAATGCACGAATACACCGCGCTCGACGAGTTCGAGACCGGCGACATGGACCTCGAGGAGCGCCAGGCGCTGCGCCGCGTGGCGGGCCTCTCCACCGAACTCCAGGATGTCTCCGAGGTCGAGTACCGGCAGCTGCGGCTCGAGCGGGTCGTCCTCGTCGGTGTCTGGACCTCCGGAACCGCCGAAGACGCCGAGAACTCCCTGCTGGAGCTCAAGCTCCTGGCCGAGACCGCCGGGTCCGAGGTGCTCGAAGGGCTCATCCAGCGGCGCCAGAAGCCCGACCCGGCCACCTACATCGGCTCGGGCAAGGCCCTGGAGCTGCGCGACGTGGTCGAGTCGACCGGCGCCGACACCGTGATCTGCGACGGCGAGCTGACCCCCGGCCAGCTCCGCCAGCTGGAGGAGACGGTCAAGGTCAAGGTCATCGACCGTACGGCGCTGATCCTCGACATCTTCGCCCAGCACGCCAAGAGCCGTGAGGGCAAGGCCCAGGTCGAGCTGGCGCAGCTGCAGTACCTCCTGCCGCGCCTGCGAGGCTGGGGCGGCAACCTGTCCCGTCAGGTCGGCGGTCGCGCCGCGGGCGGCGTGGGCATCGGCGGCCGCGGCCCCGGTGAGACCAAGATCGAGCTCGACCGGCGCCGCATCCGCGACCGCATGTCCAAGCTGCGCCGCCAGATCAGCGGCATGTCCACCTCACGCGAGACCATGCGCCACCGGCGCCAGCGGCGCGAGGTCCCTGCCGTGGCCATCGCGGGCTACACCAACGCGGGCAAGTCCTCGCTGCTCAACCGCATCACCGGTGCGGGTGTGCTGGTCGAGGACGCGCTGTTCGCCACGCTCGACCCGACCGTGCGCCGCGCCCGCACGCCGGAGGGCCGGCTGTTCACGATCGCCGACACCGTCGGCTTCGTGCGCCACCTGCCCCACCAGCTCGTCGAGGCGTTCCGGTCCACGCTGGAGGAGGTCGCCGACGCCGACCTGATCCTGCACGTCGTCGACGGCTCGCACCCCGACCCCGAGGGTCAGCTCGCGGCCGTCCGCGAGGTGTTCGCCGACATCGAAGGCGCCTCCGAGGTGCCCGAGGTCGTGGTGATCAACAAGGCCGACGCGGCCGACCAGGAGGTGCTCGACCGCATCGCCAGGCGCGAGCGCGACAGCATCGTGGTCTCCGCCCGCACCGGCAAGGGCGTCCCCGAGCTCATGCGGCTCATCGAGGAGCGGTTGCCGCGCCTCGACCACGAGGTCCACCTGCTGGTGCCCTACGACCGGGGCGACCTGGTCTCGCGGGCCCACAAGGAGGGCGAGGTGCTCTCCGTGGAACACGTCCAGGACGGCACCGTCCTGCACGCCCGCGTGCTGCCGAGCCTGTTCCAGGAACTGGAGCGGGTGGGCAAGCCGGTCGAACGCGTCTCTTAGCGGGACGGCTGGGCAGCTCTCGCTCAAAGTAGCGCAGAGCTGCCCAAATAGTGCAGTGGTCCCGGAACCCTGGGGTTGCTAGGATGGCCAGACCCAACGTTGGTCTGGTTTTTTGGTTTCGGTTCTGGGTTTCGGATGACGACGTCGAGTGCGGCAGTCGTCAGCGGGGGCCAGGGGGGCGAGGCGTGGCTGGGTGACGGATGGGATGAGTGGTCTTTCTTCCGAATAACCCTGTACACCAAGCCCGGCTGTGAAATAACGTAACTGAACTGAAATCGCCGGGTCATGTCTCCGGCGATACGGTCACCGCACAACATCACGCGGATGAGAGCAGGAGACCCCCCATGTCGTCCGGACCCGGAGCGGACTCAGTGGGCGCGGCACAGGCCGTGCGCTGGGTGTTGCGCCTGCAGGGGGCGGTGGTGCGATGACCGTTCGGCTCTTGACCAACATCGGCCGCCTGTGGACGGGTAACGAGGTCCTCAGCAACGCGGCCATCCTCGTGCACAACGACCGCATCGCCTGGGTCGGGCGGGCGCCCGACCTCCCGCAGAGCGTGCCCGGCGTCGTCGACGACATCGTCGACGTCGACCACGTGGAGAACCTCGGCGGCGCGCTCGTCACGCCCGGCCTCATCGACGCCCACACGCATCCGGTCTACGCCGGCAACCGCTACGCCGAGCTGGCCATCCGCACCGGCGGCTCCAGCGCGGCCTCGATCACCGCGGCGGGCGGCGGTGTCGGCTCCACCGTCACCGTGACGCGCGGCACCGACCCCTGGACGTTGTGCAACGGCGTGCGCGAGCGGCTGCGGAGCTGGCTGCTCAGCGGCACCACCACCGTCGAGGCCAAGACCGGCTACCACCTCACCCGCGACGGCGAGCTGGCCGACGTGCGGCTCCTGCGCGAGCTGGAGAAGGAGCCGATGATGCCGCGGGTGCACGTCACCTTCCTCGCGGCGCACGTCGTGCCTCCCGAGTACTTCGGCCGCCAGCGCGAGTACGTCGAGGCCGTGGGCGCCTGGTGCGCCGACGCGGCGGCGGCCGGCGCCGACAGCGTCGACGTCTACTGCGACGAGGGCCACTTCACCACCGAGGAGTCCCGCTGGGTCCTCGCCTCGGGCCGCAACGTGGGGCTGCTCCCGCGCATCCACGCCGGCCTGTTCAGCCGTCGCGGCGCCGTGCAGCTGGCCGCCGAGCTCGGCTGCGCCTCCGCCGACGGTCTGCACCACATGTCCGACGAGGACATCGCGATCATGTCCCGCTACGGCGTGCCCGCGGTGGTCTGCCCGGCCACGGCGCTGCAGCGCGGCCACGTGCCGCCGGTCCGTCAGATGATCAAGCACGGCGTGCAGATCGCCCTCGGCAGCGACCACAACCCCGGCTACTGCGGCATCACCTCGATGTCGCTGGTCATCGCCATGGCGGTGTCGGCGTTCGGCATGAGCGTCAACGACGCGCTGCGCGCGGCCACGCTGGGCGGCGCGACCGTCCTCGGGGCGCCCGACCGCGGGGTGCTGGCTCCCGGGCGGCTGGCCGACATCGTCCAGTGGGACGCCGACCACGAAGGCGCCTTCGCCTGGTCCTTCGGGCTCAAGCCGCGCCGGGTCTGGCGGGGCGGCACGCCGGTCCAGTAACCCCGGACTCGGGGGCGGGTGGCTAATCTCGGGATATGCCGCCCTCTGTCGCCGTTGTCACCGATTCCACCGCTTACCTGCCCGCTGTGCCCGGTGTGACGGTGGTGCCGGTGCAGGTGGTCGCCCGCGGCATCCCGCTCGACGAGGACTCCTTCACCGGCGACCTGGCCACCGCCACCACCTCACGTCCGTCGCCCGCCCGGTTCGCGGCCTGCTACGACGAGCTGGCCGCCGCCGGCGCCACGGGCGTGGTCTCGATCCACCTGTCCGGCGAACTGTCGGGCACCGTCGAGTCCGCCCTCGCGGCGGCCAAGGACGCGCCGGTGCCGGTGGAGGTGATCGACAGCCGGTCCATCGCGATGGGCCTGGGCTATCCCGTGCTGGCGGCGGCGCGCTCGGCCGCCGCCGGAGCCTCCTTGGCCGACGTGGCCGACGCCGCCCGCCGCACCGCCGCCGTCACCCGGACGTTCTTCTACGTGGACACCCTGGAGTACCTGAGACGGAGCGGCCGCATCGGCGCCGCCACGTCGTTGTTCGGGTCGGCCCTCATGATCAAACCGCTGCTGCACATCGTGGACGGGCGCATCTCCCTGCTGGAGAAGGTGCGGACGTCGGGACGGGCGATCGCGCGGCTGGAGGACCTGGCGGTGCAGGCGGCCGTGGAGCTGGGCGGGGCCGGGGTGGCGGTGCAGCACATGGGGGCTCGGGGGCGGGCCGAGGCGTTGGGGGAGCGGTTGTCGAAGCGGGTGGCGGGGGTTCGTGAGGTGCGGGTGGTGGAGGTGGGGGCGGTGATCGGGGCTCATGTGGGGCCGGGGATGCTGGGGGTGACCGTTACGGCGTACGAGGGGTAGACCGGCTTTTTTTTGGGCCTTTCTCTGGTCGGTGCTGTGTTTTCCACAGCCGTCTCGTTTGTTGGGGCCGTCGTCCCCAGAATTCGGTTCGGTGGCTCGGGGGTGGGGGTGGCGTCCCTAGGTTCGTCGGCGTGCGATCTCAGGACCCGACGGCAGAGCGGACCATAGCCGAATCCAGGCTCCGGTCGATCACGAGTCCTGCCCGGCGGCCGCGTCCGGGACGACGCAACCGACATCCTTACGGCGACGAGGCCCAGAACCTTCCGACCTCCCGACTCAGCACATCCCTGCCATTCGCTGCGCCTACTTCTTCGGCTTCCGCTTCTTCCGCGCCCTCTTCATTCGTGCCCGCGTCTCCTGCGCCGGGAGCTCCTGCACCGGGAGCTCCCGCGTCCGGGTCTCCTGAGCTGGGGGCTTCTGCGTTCGGGTCTCCAACGCTCGCTTCTCCTGGTTCCGCGCCACCCGCACTGGCAGCTCCTGCGCCAGGTGCTCCTGCGTTCGCGGCTCCTGCGCTGGGGGCTCCTGCGTCCGCCTGTCCTACGTTCGCTGCTCCTGGTTCCGCGCCACCCGCACCGGCGGCTGCTGCGTCCGCCTCTCTCACAGGCCCTTCCTGCGCAGGCCCGTCTCTGACGGACCCTTCTCCGGCGGGCTTGGCGCGGGCGTGGGAGCTCCTTCCGGCGGGGTCTTGGCGTGACTCGCAGGCGAGGCCGTCCACCCGCCAGATTGCCCCGAAGAGGGCCTCCCAGGCCGACCTGGGGGATGAGCTTCGGTCCGAGCCGGAGGCCGAGCATCGGGTTGAGCCCTCGTTCGAGCCGTGGCGCGACCGTGGGGTTACGGCTTCCGAGTCGTGGAGTGGGCGTGGGGGTGAGCCCTCCTCCGAGCGATGGGATGGGCGCGGGGTTGAGCGATCCTCCGAGCGGTGGGATGGGCGTGGGGTTGAGTCAGCTTCCGAGCTGTGGGGCGACCGTGGGGTTGCGCCTTCCTTCGAGCCGGGGAGTGCTGGCGGGGGTGAGCCGTCGTCCGAGTTGTGGGGTGAGCCTCGGCCCGAATTCGCGGGAGGGCGTTCGGCGGGGCCTCAGGCGATGTCGCAGCCTGAGCAGCAGGCAGAGCGGCAGGATGAACCGGAGGAGAGCGTCCCCGGAGCCGAGCGTCGGGCTGGGCGTCGGAGCGGGCCGGGGATCGAGCGGCAGGCGGCCACAGGGGCGCCCCCGCACATCCCTCGGCGGATCACAGGCAGCCCCGCTCCCATGCCCCCGACCTTCCAAGCGTTCCGCGACGCCATCACCTCGGCCCAGCCTTCCAGCACCATCGACCTCAGCAAGCCCGGCCTGCGCGTGCTCGTCGCCGTCGGTGCCCTGGCCGTCGCGGTCGCCGTCTTCTTCGTCTGGCGTTCCCAGCCCACCCCGGAGCCCCTCCCGCCGCCACCCGCGACAAGCCTTCCATCCCCGTCACCCACTGCCGCCAAGGTGACCGTCCAGGTGGCGGGCAAGGTCCGCAACCCCGGCGTCTACCTGCTCCCGCAGGGCTCCCGCGTGACGGACGCGGTGACGGCGGCGGGCGGGCTCAAACACGGCGCCTCCACGGGCCCCCTCAACCTGGCCCGACGCCTGATCGACGGAGAGCAGATCATCGTGGGCGCCCCCTCTGGGATCGTCCCCGCCGTACCTCCCGGATATCCCGGCTCGGACCCCGCCACAGCCATCCTCGACCTCAACGCCGCCACCCCCGACCAACTCGAAGAACTCCCGGGAGTGGGAGAGGTGCTGGCCGCCAGGATCGCCGAGTTCCGCACCGCCCACGGCGGCTTCACCAGCGTGGACCAGCTCCGCGAGGTGAGTGGCATCGGCCCGAGAAAGTATGAGGAAATCAAGCCGAAGGTCCGCGTCTGACATGCCGCACTTCAACGACCCCTCGACCCCCTGCCCTTCTGCAATCCCCATGCGCCCCGCCGCCACCGATCCTCTGCGCCCCGCCACCACCGGTCCTCCGCGCCCTGCCGCCACCGACCCTCTGCGCCTGGCCATCGCAGACGGCGGCGAGCACAAGCGCTCCTGGACACTGGTCCTCCCGGCGCTGTCCGCTTGGGCCAGCGCCCTGATCATGCTCGACCAATCGCCCATTGTGGGCATGACGACAGCCGCCATCACCGCCCTGGCCGCAGGCGTCCTGACCTGGCGCACCAGCTCGCCGTTCACCCGCTGGCCCCTCATCGGTTCGCTGATCAGCAGGTTCCTGCCTGCGTCGTTCGGATCCGTCCTGTACGCCCTTCCACTGCTCCTGCCGTTCAGCCGCCACCGGTCGCGACGTTCGTCGCCCTCTCCCTCTGGATGGATCCCTCCCGGTCGGCCTTCGCCCTTCTTGGGGGCTTGGCGGAACGTGGTGCTCGCGACACTCATCTGCGCGGCGGCGGCGTCCGCGTCTGTCGCCTTCCGCGTCCAGGCGTTGACCACCGGCCCGGTGGCCGAGCTCGCCGCCAGGAACGCGAACGTGACCGCCCAGATCGTCCTGTCCGACGACCCGAAGCGCAGGCCACGCAGAAGCGGCCACTTCAACCGGGACAGCTACGTGATCCCGGCCACGCTCAAGATCATCGAGTCGGCTGTGGGGCAGAGAGGCAGATCCACTACCGGTCAACCTGGGGGGAACCGTCCCGATGTCCCTGGAGGCAATGACGGAGATGTGGCGCAGGCATCCGCGCCACCGGAACGCCAGGCCGTAGACGTCCCCATCACGGTGTTCGCCGGCGGCAACGCCTGGAGCACCCTGCTGCCGAGCCAACGCCTGCAGGTCACCGGGCGCCTGGCGCAACCAACGCCCGGCGACCTGGTGGCAGCCATCCTCCTGGTACGAGGCGAGCCCCGCATCCTGACATCGCCTTCGTCCATGCAGACCATGGCGGGCACCCTCAGAACCGGCCTCCGGACAGCCGCCGACCCGCTCCCGCCCGACCAGCGTGGCCTCCTGCCCGGTCTGGTCGTCGGAGACGTCTCCCGCATCGACCCTCAGGTGGCCGCCGACCTCAAAGAAGCGGGCCTGAGCCACCTGAACGCCGTAAGCGGCGCGAACCTCGCCATCGTCGCAGGCGCCGCCCTGGCGCTCTCCCGCCTGGTCGGCCTCTCCCTGCCGCTGAGAGCCGTCTTCGCGGCCGTCGCGATGCTTGCGTTCACCGTGGTGGCCAGGCCGTCCCCGAGCGTTCTGCGTGCCCTGTTGATGGGGCTGGCCGCGGCCCTCGCCCTGGGTACCGGGCGGGCGAAGGACGGCCTCGCCGCCCTCTCGGCAACCGTCCTCTTGCTGGTGCTGTTCGCGCCGGAACTGGCGCGTTCGTACGGCTTCGCCCTCTCGGTCGTGGCGACCGCCGGCATCCTCCTCCTCGCACCACGCTGGCGCGACAAACTCTCCACTCCTCCACCGACGGAGATCGGCGACCGCGACGCCACCGAAGCGCCCACGACGACAGACCGGAAACCGGAGAAGGGAAGGGGACGCGGCAGCGTACATGGGCGTGCGGCAAGTGCATCTGAAGAGGCCGGCGACTGCCGCGCGACCTCTCTCCCCGAAGACGCGTCCACCGGCCGAGGACGTGCCGTCGCAAGGAGGTGCCGTTTGCCGAGATGGCTGGCGGAGGCGCTGGCCGTAGCGGCTGCCGCGCAAGCGGCCGTGACGCCCGTCCTGGTGCTCATGTCGGGTCAGTTGACGCTGGTGGCGGTGCCCGCCAACCTGCTCGTGGCTCCCGCCGTTGCCCCCGCGACCCTGCTCGGTTTCGCCGCCGCCCTGGTGGCCCCGATCTGGCCGGACGCCGCCGGCATGCTGGTCATCCCGGCCGGATACGCGGTGGGCTGGATCGTCACCGTGGCTCGCTGGGCCGTGAACGTGCCTCTCGCCACCCTGCCCTGGCCGGGCGGCCTCCCCGGGCTGGCGCTCCTCGCCCTCGCCGTGGCCGTCGCGATCCCGGTGCTCAGGCACCGCCGCTGGCGGACGATGGCGCTGCTGACGGCAGGAGCCGCTCTGGTCGCCGTGCTGGTGATCCGTCCGCTGACGGGAGCCTGGCCGCCTAAGGGCTGGTTGATGGTGATGTGCGACGTCGGGCAGGGCGACGGGCTGGTGGTGGCGGCCGGACCTGGACGAGGCGTGGTCGTGGACACCGGTCCTGACCCGGTCGTCATGGATCGATGCCTGCGCAGGCTCGGCGTCGAGGACGTTCCCCTGCTCGTCCTGACCCATCCGCACGCCGACCACGTTGACGGCCTGCCAGGCGTGCTCAGGAACCGGCGGGTGGGAGCCGTGATCGTCAGCCCTCGGCCGACGGCGGTGCAGTCCAGCGCGCGGATCTCGGCCGTACTGGCTCGACACCGGATTCCCGAAGGGAACGCGGAACCTGGCGCGCGATGGCGGTTCGGCCCGTCCGAGTTCACCGTCGTCGCCCCTGACCCGGCGTCAGGCGGGAGTAACGGCCAAGGCGAAGGCAGCGTGATCAACAACTCCAGCGTCGTGATCCACGTACGCTGGCGCGCCGGTTCCGCCCTGCTCGCCGGAGACCTGGAGACCGAGGCCCAGGACGATCTCGCACGCCACCTCGCCCTGCATGCCGACATCCTCAAGACCCCGCACCACGGCTCGAATCGCCAGTCCCCGGCCTTCCTCGGCTCGCTGGGTGCACGGGCCGCCCTGATCAGCGTGGGCGCCGGCAACGACTACGGCCACCCGGCCACATCGACCCTCGCCCTCCTCCACCGCCTCGGCACCGCCATCTACCGCACCGATCGATCGGGCGACCTGGCAGTCGTCGAACACGAAGGCAGCCTGGCCGTAGTCCCCCGTGGACCATGAGTGATCCGACAGCGAACGAGCGCGACCCAGGCTCACCGAGGCGGAAGGGAGCAGGGGGCTGGCACCGGTGGGTCGCCCGAACGGATCAGGAACTGGCCGCCGGGGCCGTGGTCGAGGTTATGGGTGAGTCGCGGGCTGGTGACGTCTCACACCTGGTGGCAAGCCGGTCTTCCGGACGGGGGTGACGGTGGGTCTCGGGCCGGTGCCTCTTCACGTCCGATGCCGAGCCGATCTCCTGGACGGGGATGCCAGCGGTTCTTGGGGCGGTGACTGTTCGCGCCTGGCAGCGAGCCGATCTCCTGGACGGGGATGTCAGCGGTTCTTGGGGTGGTGACTGTTCGCGCCTGGTGGCGAGCCGGTCTTCCGGACGGGGATGTCAACGGGTCGGGGGCCGGTGTCTCTTCACGCGCAAAGAAGGTCTCCGGGCCGGTCGAAAGGGCCCGGGGCAGTAAGGGCTCCCCGCTGGCGTGGGCCGTTCGGATGGCTGCCGGGCATTCTGTCGAACCGGAAGGCCGGCCCCGCGGATCTTCTGTCCGGGCAGCGTTCCTGCCGGGAGATCGCCTTGCCGCTGGCGTGAAGAGTCGCCCCGGCCCGCTCCACAACCTCTCGGCAGTGTTGCGCTGCTTGCAGAGGTCAGGGGCAGGTGTGACCGTCAGCCGCCGTGAGAAGCGCGGTGCTCTGCGGCGGCCGCCTTGAGAGGCCATGGCCACTGGCGTCCGGACAGGGCCACTGGCGTCCGGACAGGGCCCGTGGCTTTCGGGAGGCCATGGCCACCGAAGGTCGGGGTCGGCGGTGGTGGCATGGGCGGGCCTCGCGGCGCGGTGGCCCACGGCTGGTCGGGGCGTGGAGCCGTTCGAGGGTGCCCAGATGGGGTTGAGGTGCTCGAGCAGGGCGTCGCGAGTCGGCCCGCTGAGCCGGAAGCGGGGGCAGATTCACTTGGCATCGTTCATGTGCGACATGCTACCGTCCTCTTATCATTCGGCTTATGAACGATTTTGGGAGAGAATAGTGATCGATTCCCGTACCGTGCAGATCGTCTTTGCCGACCTGCAGGACAGCATCGTGGCCCTGAGCAGCACGAACAGCCCCGACGTCATCAGGCGGTCGGCTGGCGTGCTCGGCACGGTCGCGCAGGCGCTGGACATCCCCTTCACCGTGTCGGTCGCCCCCAGGCCCGGGGGGCCCGGTGTCATCGCCGAACTTCCCGAGGCGTCCCCCTTCGTGCGCGGCGGACCGTGCTGCTGGGACGACCAGGCATGGCGCGAGGCGATCGCCGTCGAGGGCCGCAAAACGCTGGTCGTCTGTGGCGTGACCTTGGAGATCGTCGTCCTGCACACCGCGCTCGACGCCCTGGCTGACGGCTATGACGTGATCGTGCCGGTTGACGCGAGCGGCGGCATGTCGGAGCGCACGGAAAGCGCGGCCTTCCGCCAGATCGAAGCGGCGGGTGGCACGGTGACGTCCGTGGCGAGCTTCGTCACCAGCATGGTGCGTGACTTCACCACCCCCGTCGGCCGCGGCGTCATCACCGCTCTGCACGGCCTGTCGGGCTAGCGATCACGGCCGCGCCCCTCGCCCTCAGGCCGCGCCCCTCGCCCTCAGGCCGCGCCCCTCGCCCTCAGGCCGCGCCCCTCGCCCTCAGGCCGCGCCCCTCGCCCTCAGGCCGCGCCCCTCGCCC
>NZ_JBFAMZ010000037.1:0-17788 GCF_040674635.1 Nonomuraea sp. NPDC049758 | reverse complement strand
CCCTCAGGCCGCGGCCTCGCCCTCCGGCTGCGGCCCCGCAGTCAGGCCGCGGGCCGCTCCGTCAGACTCCGTCCTCAGTCCAGTTCTCAGTCCAGACCTCCGGAAGAAGCACCATGAAACTGGCGCCCCATCTGCACCGCCTCGGTCATGACGTCGTGGCCTGCTATCTCGTCGACACTGACGAGGGCATCACCCTGATCGACGCGGGACTGCCTGGCCACTGGCGGGATCTGCAGCGTGAACTCCGTTCCATCGGCAAGTCCGTGGACGACATCCGGGGACTCGTCCTGACCCACGGCGACTCCGACCGTCGCGCTACTTCGTGATCGCCTCGCGGACGGACGGCACGATCTCCTGGGCCCAGCGGCTCAGCGTGGTGAGGTCGGTGGCGCCGTGGCCGGCGGAGAAGAGGACGAAGCCCGAGGCGTCGTGCTCCAGCACCGCTTCGGTCAGCTCCTCGACCCACTGCCCGACCGAGCCGCCGATCCAGCGCCCGTCGTGGTCCCGGGTGGCGGGCAGCGGACGGTCGGTGATGCGGCCCGGGAAGTTGTAGATCGTACGGATCTCACGTGGGTCGCGGCCCACCGCGGCGGCCGCCTCGTCGATGACGGGCCGCGAGGCGCGATACCGCTCGCTGCGCCAGTCGGCCGCGTGGCCGGGGATCCAGCCGTCGGCCACCCTGCCCGTGGCGGCCAAAGATTTGGGCCCGTTCGACCCGGTCCATACCGGGGGTGCGGCCACGGGGGCGGGCTCGATCCCGCGCACCCGGTAGTGGCGTCCCTCGTGGGTGACCGGAGCGCCGCCGCCCGACAGCTTCCGGATCAGGACGATCGCCTCCTCGAAGGCGTCCACGGCGTCGCCGGGGGTCTGCCGGGGCACGCCCATGTCGGCGATGCGGTCCCACAGCCCGCCCGCGCCCATGCCGAGCACGACGCGGCCGTTCGACAGCGCCGACAACGACGTCACCGTCCTGGCCAGCATGGGGGCGGGCCTGGTCGGCAGGTTGGTGACATTGGCCAGACCGGCGATGTGCCGCGTGCCGCCCAGCAGGAAACCGATCGTGGCGTAGGCGTCCAGGCGCTCGCCGAGATAGGGATGGTCGGACAGCGAGAAGAGATCGAGCCCGTCCCGGTCGGCCTGCTGAACCATGCGCAACAGCTCGGGCAGGTCCTCGACACCGGAATGCGCGCCGAAACCGAACACCACATCAGATGCAGACACAGTATTACCTTTCATGCTTCACACGGAGAAAGAAGGAGGTGATGCCGTGCTCGTGTGCGCGATCCATGATCGCGTGACTGTCTGGTTCGGACGCCTCCGTCCCGAAGTTCATCGTGCCCAGGGCCGGCCGGGACACCGACAGGCCGCTGCGGCCAAGCTGGACGTGATCCATCTCAGGCCACCTGACGGTTGCCGGACAGGCCCTCGCGCATCGCGACCTCGGCGGCCGACGTCCGGGGGGACGCCGAACCGCCGTGACCCCCGGTGATCATCACAACCGCACGACTCGTCATCATGACTCCAACGAAAATTCAGTTCGTGCTCCGAACTATAGTCGTTCGTAACACGAACTGCAACGGTCGAGTACCAGGTTGTCGGTGCCGCATGGCATGCTGCCTGACATGGCGGGAACCGATCCAGCACTAGTCACCCTGGTCCTCGGCGACGAGGAGCTGCTTGCCGAGCGGGCGGTGGGCGCCGTCGTCGCGGCGGCGCGGGCCGGCGATCCGGGGGCCGAGGTGCATGATCTCGTCGGCGGAAAGGTCGCCACCGGCGAGCTGACCCAGCTGACCTCGCCCTCGCTCTTCGGCGGCCGCTCGGTGGTCGTCATCCGCTCGGCGCAGGACCTGCCGAAGGACGTCATCACCGAGGTGGTCTCGTACACGAAGCAGCCCTCCGACGACACGGTTCTCGTGCTGGCGCACCCGGGTGGGGTGAAGGGGAAGGCACTGGTCGACGGGGTGAAGAAGGCCGGGGCCCAGGTGGTGACGATCAACAAGGTCACCAAGCCCGCCGAGCGGCTGGAGTTCGTCAAGGGAGAGGTCAAGCGGGCCGGGCGGAACATCGCGGGTGACGCGGCCCAGGCGTTGCTCGACGCGGTGGGCAACGACCTGCGGGAGCTGGCGGCGGCGTGCAGCCAGCTCGCGTTCGACACCGAGGACAAGACGATCAGCGCGGCGGCCGTGGCGCGCTATCACAAGGGCCGGGCCGAGGTCACCGGCTTCAACGTGGCCGACTCGGCGATCGAGGGGCGCCTGGCCGAGGCCCTGGAGCAGTTGCGCTGGGCTCTGGGCACCGGCGTCGCGCCGGTGCTGCTGGTGAGTGCGCTGGCCGGTGGGCTGAGGTCGCTGGCCAAGGTGGGGAGTGCCCCGCGCAACCTGCGCGGGGGGCAGCTCGCCGCCCATGTGGGGATGCCGCCCTGGAAGGTCGACCGGGTCAAGCGCCAGCTGAACGGCTGGGGGCCGGAGGGGTTGTCCCGGGCGATCCAGGCGGTGGCCACCGCGGACGAGCAGGTCAAGGGCGGCGGCGCGGACACGGCCTACGCCCTGGAGCATGCCGTGCAGGTGATCGTCGCCAGCCGTACGGGCCGGTAGCGAACACCCGCGCGGCGGCGGTGGCGCTCTCAGGCGAGGCGTAGGGCGCGGAAGAACGTGGTGATGTCGGTCGCCAGCTGGGCGGGTTCCTCCAGGGCCATGAAGTGGCCGCCTCGGGCCGGGGTGTTCCAGTGGCGCAGGTCGGTCAGGGCGCGTTCGGCGAAGCTGCGGGGGAGGCTCGCCACGGAGGGTTCGTGGCTGAGGGTCACGGCGGACGGCACGGTGATCGGCGGCCGGGGCGGGTTGCTCGGCCAGTCGTAGTACGACTTGAACGAGGTGCCGATCGAGCCGGTGGCCCAGTAGAGGGTCAGCATGGTGAGCAGGGTGTCGCGGTCGAACCGGGACTCCAGGTCGCCGTGGCAGTCGCTCCAGGCGCGCAGCTTGTCCACGATCCACGCGGCCAGGCCGGTCGGTGAGTCGAGCAGGGCGGCGGCGATCGTGTCCGGACGGGTCAGCATGATCTCGCTGTAGCCGCCGTCGCGCTCGTCGTAGGCCGCCTCGGCGTCCAGGAAGGCCTGTTCGTCGGGGGTCAGCGGCGGGACGTCCAGGGACGCGGGGCCGGGCGGGTGGATGAGGTGGATGCCGGTCACCTGGTCCGGATAGAGGGCGCCGAGCCAGCCGACGGCCGCGCCGCCGATGTCGCCGCCGAAGGCCCCGTAGCGTTCGTGGCCCAGGACCTCGGTCATCAGCAGGTGCAGCATGCGGGCCATCGCGGGCCGGGTGAGGGGCTCGTCCGGCAGGTCGGAGTAGAGGAAGCCGGGCATCGACGGGATCACGACGTCGAAGGAGTCGCCGGGGTCGCCGCCGTGCCGGGCGGGGTCGGCCAGGCGTGCCGCCAGGGGAAGCATCTCCATGAAGCTGCTCGGCCAGCCATGGCAGAGCAGGATGGGCAGCGGCGCGCGGCCGGTGCCGGGGATGCGGACGAAGTGGAGGTGTCGTCCCTGGACGGGGGCTTTGCAGTGGTCCAGCTCGTTGAGGCGGGCTTCCTGGGTGCGGAAGTCGAACCCGTCGGCCCAGTACGTCACCAGTTCCCGCAGGTAGGCCGGATCGGTTCCGCCCTCCCAGGGGCGGTGGTCCAGCGAGCGGGTGAATCTGGCGTTGCGGAGACGGGTGCGCAGGTCGTCGAGTACGTCGTCGGGAACCTCTATGCGGAACGGCGTCACGGCCATGTGGGCTCCGATGTCGGAAGTTTCATCCCAGCATGGGTATCACCGGACGCCCGCCCGCCTCAATGCAATTGATTGGGGTTCGTCTCCACGTAGAGCAGGAGCTGTTTGAGCAGGTTGTCCAGGGTGTCCTGGTCGTCGGGGGACAGGGTGTTCACCATGGCCGCCTCCAGCACGGCCAGGACGGCCATGGCGTCCATCCAGAGGTCGTGCCCCTTGGGCGTGAGCTCGATGTCCACGCGACGGCGGTCCTCGGTGCTGCGGACGCGGCGTACCAGACCGGCCTTCTCCAGCGTGTCGAGGCGGCCCGTCATGCCGGCGGGGGAGAGCAGCAGCTCGGCGGCCAGCTCGGTCGGGGTGGCGGTGCCGTTGTGAGCGGCGAGCCTGTGGAGCGTCTGGAACTCGAAGTCCTGGACGCCGGTCTGGGCCAGCGCGGCCGCCTTGGCGTGGCCGAGGTGTTTCACCAGCGACTGCATGCGGGTCACGATGCCCTCCACCCGCTCGTCGAAGGGCGCCTTGCCGCGCCAGCGGGCCAGATGACGATCGACGGAGTCCTCCACGGCACCAGATCATACGCCAACAAGTAATTTGTTGACGAATCATTCGCTGACGAAATACCTTCCTGGTCATGTCGTTTTCGTTGTTCGCCGGGCCCAGGAACCGGCTGCTGGCCGGACGCTGCATGTCCGCGCTGGCCACAGCCATGATCCCCACCACGCTGACCTTGGCCGTGCTGCGCGCCACGGGGTCGGGGGAGGCGCTGGGGCTGGTGCTGGCCTGCGAGATGGTGCCGTTGTTGTTGTTGCTGCCGGTCGGCGGCGTGCTGGCCGACCGCGTCCGGCCCGGACGCGTCGTGCTGCTCGCCGACCTCACGCGATGCCTGGCCCAGGGGCTCATGGCGGTCGAGCTGCTGGCCGGGGTGGCTCGGATTCCCGACCTCGCCGTGTTGTCGGCGGTCTCGGGGGCGGCGATCGCGTTCGGGAGTCCGGCCGTGCCGCGGCTGGTGGTGGCGGTGGTGCCGGGGCCGGACCGGTTGCGGGTGAACGCCCGGATCGGGGTGGTGACCAGCGTGTCGGCCGTCCTGGGCCCGGCGCTCGCGGGGACGCTCACGCTGGCCGCCGGGCCCGGGTGGGCCGCGGGGGTCACGGCGATGTTGTTCGCGTGCTCGGCGCTGACGCTCGGCGGGGTCCGTACGGCTGCCAGGGGCGCAGGGCGGGAGAAGGTCGTGGAGGAGCGGCAGGCGGTCCCTGGCGGGGAGGCCGGTCGGCGGTGGGGGGCCGGGTTCGGGCGGGAGCTGGCCGAGGGGTTCGGGGAGGTCAGGAGGCGGCCGTGGTTCCTGGCCTGTGTGCTGTCGCACGGCGTGTGGCACTTCATGGCCGGGTTGTTCCTCACCCTGGGGCCGCTGGCGGCCGTGCAGCGGCTGGGAGGCGAGACCGGTTGGATGATCATCGTGCAGAGCGGCACGGTCGGGCTGCTGGCGGGGGTGCTGCTCGCGCCGCGGTTGCCGGTGCGCAGGCCGCTGGTCGCCGTTCAGGTGAGTGCCGCGCTCTATCTGCTGCCGATGGTTGCGTTGCCGGTGGCGGTGGGGTTCGGGCTGTCGGCCGTGGTGGTCGCGGTGGCGTACTTCGTGGCCATGGTGGGGCTCGGGGTGCTCAGCCCGTTGTGGGAGACGGTGGTGGCCGAGGAGATCCCGGAGGGGGCGTTGGGCCGGGTGCGTTCGTTCGACCAGCTCATCTCGTTCGCGGCGCGGCCGGTGGGGCTGGCCGTCGCGGCGCCGCTGGCGGGCGTGACCGGGATGGGGGTGCTGATGGTCACCGGTGGGGTGGTGGTCGCCGTCGCCAACCTCGCCGCCGTGGCGCGCTCGCCCAGGTCCGCGACCCCTCCGCCCGCCGGTGAGCGGGCGGAGAGAGCAGAGGAGGGGCGGGTCAGGTGAGGGAGGGTTCGCGGACGACGCCGTCGCTGATCTCCAGCACCCGGTCCGCCAGCGTGATCAGGTTGGGGTCGTGCGTGGCGACCAGCGCCGTCACCCCCTCGCTGCGCACCAGCGCGCGCAACAGCTCCATGATCTGCCGCCCGGTCTGCGAGTCGAGCTGCCCCGTCGGCTCGTCGGCCACCAGCAGCTTGGGCCGGTTGCCCAGGGAGCGGGCGATCGCCACCCGCTGCCGCTGCCCGCCCGACAGCTCGTACGGCCGCTGGTTCATGTGCTTGTCCAGCCCCACCAGCGCCAGCAGCAGCCGGACCCGCTCCTCCCGCTCGGCGGACGGCACGCGGGCCAGCCGCATCGGCACCCCCACGTTCTCGGCCGCCGACAGCACGGGGATCAGCCCGAACGACTGGAACACGAAGCCCACCACGTCCCGGCGCAGCGCCAGCAGGGCGTCCTCGGACATGGACGTGACCTCGTGCCCGGCCACGACGACCCGTCCGGCGTCCGGACGGTCCAGGCCGCCGATCTGGTTGAGCAGCGTGGTCTTGCCCGACCCCGAACGTCCCCGGACCGCCACCAGCTCGCCGGGGAACACCTCGAAGGACACCTCGCGCAGCGCGACGACCTCCTTGGGCCCGCTCCGGTAGACCTTGCGGACCCCCTCCACCACGACCAGGGGCTCATTGCTCATGGGAGGGCTCCTCTCGGGCGGGCCAGACGCCGATGTGGTCGGATTCGAGTTCGAGGCGCACCCGGCGTTCCATGTCCAGGGCGTTCATGAAGTCGCGGGGGAGCTGCAGGCGGCCCACCCGGTCCAGCACGGCGTACTCCTCGGCGACGATCTGCCCCTCGGCGCCCTCGCGCCGCAGCGTCTCGCTGCTGGTACGTCCGTCGCGGATGCCCACGGTGCGGTCCACCTGCTCCGACACCAGCGGGTCGTGGGTCACGATGACCACGGTCACGCCGAGCTCCCGGTTCGCCTTGCGCAGGGAGTCGAAGACCTGCTCGGACGTCTCGCTGTCCAGCTCGCCGGTGGGCTCGTCGGCCAGGATGAGCTGCGGCTCGTTGGCCAGGGCGACGGCGATGGCGACCCGCTGCTGCTCGCCGCCCGACATCTCGGGCGTGCGGCGGTCGGCGCAGTAGCCGACGCCGAGGAGCTCCAGCAGCTCGCCGGCGCGGGCGCGGCGCGCCCGGCCGCCGCCGGCCAGCTTCATGGGCAGCTCGACGTTCTCCCTGGCGGTCAGGTACGGCAGCAGGTTGCGCGCGGTCTGCTGCCAGATGAAGCCCACCACGGACCGCCGGTAGCGCAGCCGGTCCTTGGCCGTCATCGCCAGCAGGTCGGTGCCCGCGACCCTGGCCACCCCCGCGGTCGGCACGTCGAGCCCCGACAGCACGTTGAGCAGCGTGGACTTGCCCGACCCGGACGCGCCGACGATGGCCACCAGCTCGCCCTTGTCGATCACCAGGTCGAGGCCCTGCAGGGCGACGACCTCGACGCCCTCGGTCTTGTAGATGCGCACCAGGTTGTCGCAGACGATGTGCGCGTCGGCGCCGAACGCGGTCTTCTCCCGCGTGGCCTTGGCTTCCAGCTCTGACAGGGTCGGGTTCATGTGAGGTCCCCCACTCGAAGGACGGCGCCGAGGCTGCGACGGCGGCTGATGGCGGTGTGCGTGTACGCGCCCAGCACGGCCACGACGGCCAGCCCGGCCGCCAGCGCGGTCGGCGTGATCAGGTCTAGGGAGTAGTCGCCGACGGGCAGGTCGCCGGCGTAGGAGGACAGGTCGACGCCCGGACCGAGCGCCGCGGGCAGCCCGAGGCCGAGCAGCAGGCCGGCCAGTGCGGTCAGCAGGATCATCGGCATGATCTCCAGGACGGTGAGCCGCTGCGCCTGCCGGTCCGACAGGCCCAGCGTGCGCAGGAACGACAGCGCCCTGGCCCGGTCGGCCGCGCCGATCACCAGCGAGAGGATGACGGCGACCAGCGCGTACGCGGCCAGCGCCACCGTGACCACGACCAGCGTGGTGCGCACGGTGCTGGTCAGCGGGTCGTCCTGGATGGCGGCCAGGGCCAGCGACTGGGACTCCACGGTGCTGAGCGGGACCAGCGGGCGCAACTGGTCGAGCGCGGGGTTGCCGCCGATGAGCAGGGTGTTCACGGCCGGCCGCACGAGCGAGTTCATCGGCAGGATCATGAACTTGCCCTGGTTGTAGAAGCCGGGCACGGAGGTGATCACACCGCCCTCGGGGACCTTGAGCCGCGACTGCCAGCCGATCTCGTACGTGCCCCGCCCCTTGAGGTCGGGCGAGACGAAGGCGCCGCTCCCGGTGGGCACGCCGATCGGCGCCCCCGCCAGCAGCCGCCGCCACTCGGGCAGGTCCACGGCGATGGCCTCGGCGCGCTCGGCGCCGTACCCGACCTGGACCCGGCCGGTCTGCGCGAGCACGACCTGCTCGACGCCCGCGACCTTGCGCACCCGCTCGATCACGTCGGCCGTGATCTCGACCCGGGACGTGATCTTGACCGGCGCGCCCACCTGCTGCCAGGACGCCAGCCGCTGCGTGCTCACCAGCCCGTCGGAGATCACCGCGGCGAACACCGACACGCCGAGCGCGGGCAGCAGGATCAGCACCGGCAGCACCGACGCGGAGCGCGCCCTGGCCGCCCTGGTCAACCCCAGGAACGGCACGGCACCGGGCCGCCGCGCGGTCAGCCGGACGAGCAGCCGCAACGGGTACGGGTAGCAGCGCAGGATGATCACCGCCGCGGCGAGCGTCAGCGCGATCGGCACCACCAGCAGGAACGGGTCGAACCCGGCCGAGGCGGCCAGCCCGCGGGTGCGCAGCAGGTACGCCCCGGCCAGCGCGAGCACCACGACCAGCACCTCCAGCGTGAGCCGGCGCGCGGACGGGCGGGCGGTGCTGACGTCCGCGCGCTGCTCGTGCAGCGGCACCCGGTGGGTGACCGCCAGCCCGGCGGCGGTGAACCCGACGGCGGCCAGCATCACCAGCAGCGGCCCGACGTGCACGATCGGCAGCACGGGCCCGGGGACGAACCAGGACAGCGCGTACCCGGCCAGCCCGGAGGGCACGACGGCGAGCGCGGTCAGCGCCGCGCCGGTGCCCGCCACCTGCGCCAGCGATCCGCCACGCGCCCGTGTCAGCGCCAGCGTCTGGTCGAGCCGGCCGGAGAGCAACTGCACCGCCAGCACGATCACGCCGACCGCGACCAGCAGCAGCCCGCCGAGCACCAGGTACATCACGGTCTGCGCGGTGGACTGGGCGGCCAGGAAGCCCGTCAGCAGCTTGGCCAGCGCGGTCAGCACCCGGTACGGGCTGTACGAGCCAGACGCCTGCAGCCCGATCACCCGCTCGAACTCGCTGAGGGCCGCCTGGAGGTCGGTCGCGGCCAGCGCGTCGGCCTTGTCCGGGGCGATGGGGAGCACCCAGTTGTAGGACAGGTTGCGCCCGTCGCCGCTGAGCGCGGTCAGCCCGTCGTCGGACATGATCGTCGTGATGTGCTTCTCGAACTCCAGCTTGCCCGGCGGCAACATCCTGGTGACGGTCAGGATGTCGCTGTTGTGGCTCCAGTAACGGTCGTCGGCCTTCTTGGCCCTGAACGCGCCGACCAGCTTCACCGCCACGTAGTGGCTCTCGCCGAGCACCTTGACCTGGCCGATCTTCAGGTCCATCGCGGTCAGCGCGGACTCGACCAGGCCCACTTCGATCAGCGGGATCGTCTCGCCCTCGAAGCGCATGGTCGAGGGCTTGCCCGGCGCCTGGCCCTGGACCCAGTCCACCCGCCGGTCGGCGTCGGACAGCCAGCCGAGGTTCATGAACATGGTGCCGCCCGAGCCGTGGATCGGGGTGACCACCGTCTTGGCGCTCATGTGGCTGTCGCCCGTGCCGGCGGGCACCACCAGCGGCCGCAGCGCCGGAGGCAGGAGCTGGCGCCAGCGCCGGTCCCTGGACTCGAACTGCTCGCGCTCGTGCAGGTCCTCTTCCTTCGACATCGACCCGACGGTCACGGTCAGGTCGGCCTGCTCGGCGGGCGCGGTCCTGAGCGCCTCGCGCAGCGCCTGGTCGAACGACGACTGCATCGCCCTGGGCAGCCCCGCGACGAGCAGGCAGGCGCTCAGCGTCAGCACGAAGAGCACGGCCACCGCGCCCAGGTGCGTACGGGCCAGCAGCGGGATCCTCACTGTTCCTCCCGAATGCCGAGACCCTGCCTGCGCAGGTTGCGCGCCAGTCCGGCGACGATGGCGAGCAGCACGGCGGCCACTCCGGCGAGCATGGCGCCCGTGGCACCCCACGGAATGTCGAGCACCACGCCGGGGGTGACCGCCGACGCCTGCCCGGTCAGCACGATGTGCGGCACCACGAGCATGCCCACGACCACGGCCAGCCCGGTCCCGGCCGCCAGGGACAGCGCGATCACGAACGTCTGCTCGATGGCCAGCATCCCGAACATCTGCCGGGAGTTCACGCCGAGCGCCCGCAGGATCGCGAACTCGTTCATCCGCTCGCGGGCCGCGACCGCCGCGTTGACCAGGAAGCCGAGCGCCGCGAACACCAGCGCCGCGAGGAAGCCCAGCATCAGCGCGCCCTGGAGGCCGCTGGCCAGCGGGTCGTCCTGCATCTTGGCGGCCAGTGCGCGCTGGTCGATCGCGGTGACGTCCCATGCGGGACGGCTGGTGAGCGCGGCCGCCGCCCGGCCGTCCGGGGTGGCGAGCCACCACTCGGTGGCGGGCCTGGGCAATTGCGCCGCCGCCAGATCCTGCGCCTGCATCGTCCCCCAGTCGGCCAGTACGGCGTGTTGCCCGGCGGTCGTCGTCGGCATCGTCTCCACGACGGCCACGACCTTGACGTCCATCACCCTGCGGTCGATGCTGGCCCGTCCCACCTGGCCGACGCCCAGCTTGAGCGACTCGGACAGGCCGGCGGTGAGCACCACGGGCAGCGGTCCCTGGACGGGCGGCGACCCGAAGACGGCCGTCGCGGGCTGCCGCCCGGCCGCCTTCACCGACATGGCGGGCGTGGTCACCGGCCGCCCGTCGGCGCTGATCCCGGTCACCGTCAGACTCCCGCTGCCGGAGACCGGCGCGCTCACGACCAGCCCGCGCAACGACAGCGGGTACGTGATCTTCCCGCTCCGTCCGGCCAGCGCCGCGAGGTCCACGTCGAGGGTGTTCTCGCCCTTCTTCAGCACGCCCAGCGACACGTCGCGCCACACCCCGAGCGCGTCGGACAGCACCAGCCGCACCGGCAGGTCGGCGTCGGCAGTGGCGCGCAGGGTGAGCGCGGCCGGCTGTCCCGGCAGGTCCAGTTTGCCCGCCTGCGGCCCGGTCAGCGCCCGGGAGATCTCCGCGATGGGCCGGTCGGCCAGGTCGGGGCGGAGCTGGAACAGCGTGCCGAGCTTGGCCGCGTCGATCCCGATGAGGATGGCGTTCTCGCTGCTGACCTCGGTCTGGCCGCGGAAGACGGGCGAGGCGGCGGTCACGCCGGGCAGGGCGGTGAACGCCGTGCCGCGGCCCAGCGGGCCGAGCTCCGGGGCGTCCGGCGGGCCGGACAGGCGCAGGTCGGCGCCGGCCTGGTGGCGGGCCTGGTCGAGCTGGGAGCCGCGCCAGGTGGCGGCGGTGGCCATGGACACGATGCCGATGGCGATGGCCATGGTGAGCAGCAGCGCGGGGCCGGCGTACTTGAGCGGGCGCCTGCTGACCTGCCACGCGCCGAGCGCCGGGGCGAGGGACGGGCGCCTGGAGGTGATCCGCTCGGCCACCGCAGAGATGCGCGGTACCAGCCGCAGGCCGAGCATGCCGCCGGTGAGCAGGGCCAGCGCGGGACCGGAGATGATCAGCGGGTCGATGCCGAGCCCGCCGCCCGCGGTCGTGGTGACCGGCGCGCCGTAGTGCTGGAGCTGCCAGATCGCGAGGCCGGCCACGACCAGCAGCGCGACGTCGGCGCCCGCGCGCTGGATCAGCCCGCGCCCGCCGCCGCGCCCGCGCGCCGACTGCTCCTCCACGTACGTGCGCCGCGCGCCCGCCAGCGCGGGCAGCACCAGCAGCACCGCTGAGGCCACGGCCACGGCCACCGACACCAGGAACGTGCCCAGGCCGGCCGAGGGGTCGAGCCGCACGCCCGACGCCTTGATCCAGGGCAGCCGGCTCACCAGCCCGAGCAGCGGCGGCCCGAGCAACGGCGCGACGATCGCGCACGGGAGCGCGACCAGCATCGCCTCGCCCCCGGCCAGCGCGGCCAGCCGCAGCGTGCCCGCGCCGCGCGAGCGCAGCAGCGCCACCTCCATGCGCCGGTGGTCGGCCAGCAGCCGCGCGGTGAGCATCAGCGCGTACGCCGCCAGCAGCAGCAGCTGCAGCACCGGGATCAGCATGGTCGAGCGGGCCACCAGCGAGGCGGTGTCGAGCTGGGTGAGCATCTCGGGCAGGCGGCTGGTGGTCACGCAGCTCGGGCAGTCGCCGGCCTTCAGATGCGCGCCCACCTCGCCGACCGCCGCGGCCAGCGGGCGCAGCTGGGCCGGCGTCAGCGAGCGCAGGTCGGGCTCGGCGGTCCAGGTGGCGTTCACGTTGGTGGCGAAGCGGCCGATGAACGTCTCGCGCGAGACCATCAGCGGCCCGTACGTGGTGAAGTCGCCGCGTTCGACGCCCCTGCTGAGCAGGGTCTCCCCGGTCCAGCGCTCGCCGAAGGGGTCGTCGAGCTGGAACACGCCGGTGATGCGCACCTGGACGGGCTCCGGCGACAACCGCCCCACGGTGGTCAGCTCCTGGCCGACCTTGAACCCGGCCGCCGAGGCCGCCGACAGCGAGACCGCCGCCTCCACCCGGCCGTCGGCGGCCTTGGGCCAGGCGCCGGAGACGAGCTTGGCGTGCTGGTCGAGGCCGTCGTAGCTGCCGAACCTGAGCAGCTCGGGCCGCTCCTGCTTCTCCTGGCCGGGCATGGCGTAGGAGTCGGAGCGGAAGCTCGTGGTGAGCGCCGGCGCCTTGGTGTACGCCTTGGCCAGCTCGGCGCGTACCGCCCGGTCGTAGACGGGGAACGTCTTGTCCGTGACCGGCGCGCTGATCGTTGCGGACGTCTGGCGCAGGGAGGCGGTCTCCATCGTCCTGCGCACGCCGGCGTCGGCGATGGAGGAGGCGTACATGGTGAGCGCCACCAGCGTGGTGGTGGCGAGCAGGATCGAGCCGAACGCGGCCAGGAGGAGCAAAGGCTCGCTGAACGCCCGTTTGACGACCAACGGCCCCCGCATGTGTCCCCCTTCGTCCGTTTAGGTGAACCCTCACGGAGAGGGCGGACGGGAGGCAAGGTGATCTTGTCAAGGGATGCTCAGCCGATACCCGGCGGCGATGCCGATGTGATATCGAAACTGTGACAAGAAGTGCACAAAACCAAGAACGCCGCACCCCGGGAAGGAGTGCGGCGTCAGCGCTCGCCCGGGTGTCGCCGAGCGGCAGGAGCTTACTTGGCGGCCAGGGAGGCAGCCTGCTTGGCGATCGCCGACTTGCGGTTGGCGGCCTGGTTCTTGTGGATGACGCCCTTGCTGACGGCCTTGTCGAGCTGGCGGGCGGCGACGCGCTGCAGCGCCGCGGCCTGCTCGACGTCGCCCTGCTCGGCGGCCTCGCGGAACTTGCGGACGGCCGTCTTCAAAGAGGACTTGACCGCCTTGTTGCGCAGACGCGCCTTCTCGTTCTGCTTGTTGCGCTTGATCTGGGACTTGATGTTCGCCACGAAGAAGCCTCGGTGAAAGTCTAAGGATGGATGGGGCGCGCGGGCTCGATGAGAGGGCGCGCCACACGCAAGTGAACAGGGTACCAATAACCCAGGTGGCTGCTCAAATCAACGCCCCGGGTGTTCTCAGTTTAGGCCAGCCAGCGGGTCATGTACTCCTTCCAGTCCTCTTCGGTGGCGGCGAAGTCGACGTACAGGGCCAGGCCGAAGCGCTCGCGGCGGCCATGGTCGGACAGGGCCAGCCGGGCGCCCTCGGCGGCCATCGCCACGCTCTCGGCGGCGTCCAGCCAGGGCAGGCCGTGGTCGTGGTAGGCGGGAGCGCCGACGAACAGGGACTTGCCCTCCGGGACGAGGTCGAGGGCGAGCGCGGCCTGCCGGGCCACGTGGCCGCCGTAGAGGGACTGGGCGGGCGCGCCCGAGTCGTACGTCATGATCGCGACCTGGTCCACCCGGTTCACGACCTCCTGGAAGTAGCCCTGCGACCAGTATTTGTCGTGGCCCAGGACGAGCCTGCCCGCCGGGCGCATGAGGGGATAGGGCTCGATCTGCGGGGTCGAGGTGGACAGCAGCTTCGTGTACGTCCTCGTCCGGGCCAGCAGGTCGAGGAAGTTCGTGTCGCCGTCGCCGATCGGCTCGAAGTTGTAGTGGACGCCGTCGTAGCCCGCCTTCATGACGGCGGCCACGCCGGCCAGGACGTTCGCGCGGGACCGGGCGTCGTCGAGGTCGAGGCCGTTCTTGACGGACTGGCCCAGCCAGGCGGAGACGCGGACGCCGGGCAGGTGCCGATGCATCCATGTCACGAAATCTGCGGCCTTGGGATGCTTTGCGGGATCAAGGCGGCCGTCCCACTCGAACGGGCCGGAATGGACGTACACGTCCTTGATTCCGGTGGTCCGCAGACGGACGGCGAGTTGTTCCACGTCCCGCTCCGTACGGCGGCCGTCGACCCAGGCGTGGCCGAGCCAGAGGGCGTCGTTGCCGGTGCTCTTCGCCCAGGCCGCCGGGGCACCGGTAAACTGGAGACGGAGCGCGACGGCGAGCAGGCCGGCCAGCGCCACCACGACGGCCAAGGCCAGCGCGACCAGGCGCAGGCCGCGGCGGACGACGGTCCGGATAATCATCTGGGCATGTCACCATGAAAGACGCTTGACCTCAACCCTGTCGAAACGGACTTCGGTGCGCACTCAGCCTGGCCAGACCGACCCCGCGTTGATCCGCAACTTCTGCATCATCGCGCACATCGACCATGGCAAATCGACCCTTGCCGACCGGATGCTGCAGATCACCGGCGTGGTCGACGACCGCTCCATGCGCGCCCAGTACCTCGACCGGATGGACATCGAGCGCGAACGCGGCATCACGATCAAGTCGCAGGCCGTGCGGCTGCCCTGGGACGGCCACGTCCTCAACATGATCGACACCCCCGGGCACGTCGACTTCACCTACGAGGTGTCCCGGTCGCTGCAGGCGTGCGAGGGCGCGATCCTGCTGGTCGACGCCGCGCAGGGCATCGAGGCGCAGACCCTGGCCAACCTCTACCTGGCCATGAACGCCGACCTGCACATCATCCCGGTGCTCAACAAGATCGACCTGCCCGCGGCCCAGCCGGAGAAGTTCGCCGAGGAGCTGGCCGGCCTGATCGGCTGCGACCCCTCCGACGTGCTCAAGGTGTCGGGCAAGACCGGCGTGGGCGTGCGCGAGCTGCTCGACCACGTGGTGGCGACCGTCCCGGCGCCCGTGGGCCAGGCCGACGCCGCCGCGCGGGCGCTCATCTTCGACTCCGTCTACGACACCTACCGCGGCGTCGTGACGTACGTCAGGGTCATCGACGGCCATCTGAGCAAGCGCGAGCGCATCCTCATGATGTCCACCAACGCCACCCACGAGACGCTGGAGATCGGCGTCATCTCGCCCGAGCCCAAGCCCGCCGAGCGCGGCCTCGGCGTCGGCGAGGTGGGCTACCTGATCACCGGCGTGAAGGACGTGCGCCAGTCGCGCGTGGGTGACACCGTCACCTCCTCGGTCAAGCCCGCCAAGGAGATGCTGGCCGGCTACGAGCACCCCAAGCCGATGGTGTTCTCCGGGCTCTACCCGATCGACGGCGACGAGTACCCCGAGCTGCGCGAGGCGCTCGACAAGCTCCAGCTCAACGACGCCGCGCTGGTCTACGAGCCGGAGACCTCGGCCGCGCTCGGCTTCGGCTTCCGCGTCGGCTTCCTCGGCCTGCTGCACATGGAGATCGTGCGCGAGCGCCTGGAGCGCGAGTTCGGCCTGTCGCTGATCTCCACCGCGCCCAACGTGGTCTACCGCGTGGTCATGGAGGACGGCAAGGAGCTCACGGTCACCAACCCGTCCGAGTTCCCGACGGGTGGCAAGATCGCGCAGGTCTTCGAGCCGGTCACCAAGTCCACGATCCTGGCGCCGGCCGAGTTCATCGGCGCGATCATGGAGATCTGCCAGGGGCGGCGCGGCCAGCTCCTCGGCATGGACTACCTGTCCGAGGACCGTGTCGAGATCCGCTACACGCTGCCGCTGGGCGAGATCATCTTCGACTTCTTCGACCAGCTCAAGTCGCGCACCCGCGGCTACGCCTCGCTCGACTACGAGCCCGCCGGCGAGCAGGAGGCCGAGCTGGTCAAGGTCGACATCCTGCTGCAGGGCGAGGCCGTCGACGCCTTCAGCGCGATCGTCCACAAGGACAAGGCCTACTCCTACGGCGTCGACATGGCCAAGAAGCTGCGCGAGCTGATCCCGCGGCAGCAGTTCGAGGTGCCGATCCAGGCCGCCATCGGCGCCCGGGTCATCGCCCGCGAGAACATCCGGGCCATCCGCAAGGACGTCCTGGCCAAGTGTTACGGCGGTGACATCTCCCGTAAGCGCAAGCTGCTGGAGAAGCAGAAGGAAGGCAAGAAGCGGATGAAGATGGTCGGCCGCGTCGAGGTGCCCCAGGAGGCCTTCGTCGCCGCGCTGTCCACCGACTCCAGCGCCGCCGCCGACAAGAGCAAGAAGTAGCCGCTACAGGCCCAGCACGGCGGGCGTTCGCGCGAGCGCCCGCCAGTGCGTGCCCGGGTCGGGGACCAGGCGGCGGGCCCGCAGGTCCATCAGGCCGCCGACGCCGGTCAGCTCGGCGGCCGGCTCGCCGTCCGCGCCCCTGAACTCCTGCCTGATCCGGAACGTCTTCCCCGTGCCCCACTCGAACGCGCAGGTCACCTCCACCTCGTCGCCGGCGCGCAGCTCGCGGTGGAAGCGGATGGTGTTCTCCAGCGTCACCGGGCCGACGCCGGCCTCCCGCAGGTCGTCGATCGAGATGCCGGCCGCGCGCAGGCACTCCCAGCGGGCGTGGTCGCCGTACTGGTGGTAGACCACGTTGTTCAGGTGGCCCTGGGGGTCGAGCTCGTAGCCGCGTACGGCGATGCGTACCGAGAAGGTCATGATCGTTCCTCCAGCCAGGCGTGCGATTTGGCGGTGAGGTAGCGCAGGCCGTCGTCGCCGAGCTCCACCCAGTCGCCGCGGGCCCAGCCGCCCGTGGTCTGGGGGGCGAAGCCGTGCCGCTGGAACAGCGCCGACGCCTCCTTCTGGGTGAGACCGCGGCGGCCCCACTCCGCGATGACCCGGGCCGTGCGCTCGGCCTCGCCCAGCTCCTCGTCGCCCAGCGCGGCGGCCAGCTCCTCCAGGCCGCGCGCCATCAGACGCAGCGAGGCCTGCACGCGGGCGATGTCCATCGGCGCTCCCTCATCGCTATTCGATTGCTACCGATAGCCTAGCGATAGCAGCGGATACCCTGAAAGGGTGGAAGTGGTGCGTACGGAACGAATGGTCCTCTCCCGGATCCGCCCGGAGGACCTCGAAGCCGTGCACGAGATCCACTCCGACCCGCGCACGAACGTCTACAGCTCCGCCGGGCCCACCGCCGACCTGGAGGCCAGCCGGGTCATGCTCGACCTGTGGCTGGCCGACTGGGCGGACCGGGGGATCGGCTACTGGGCCGCCCGGCTGGCCGAGGGCTCGCAGGTGCTGGGCATCGGCGGCCTGCGGCACGCGTCCCTGGACGGTGAGGACGTGCTCCACCTGTACTACCGTTTCCGTCCCGCCGCCTGGGGGCACGGGTACGCGGTCGAGCTCGCCAGGGCGGCCCTGCGCGTCGGGCGCGACCTGGGCACCGTGGTGGCCCTGATCGGGGACGGCAACGAGCCGTCCCGCCGGGTGGCGGAGAAGGCAGGGCTGCACAGGGAGCGCACGATCCCGTACGGCGGCGTGCCGAGCGACCTCTACGTGGCCTGACAGTGATGATGTAGATGAGTGCTTCCCACCAGGGTTTGACCCATGGCCTGACTGACCTCTGGGTCCTCAACGGGATCTGTCGGCCCT
>NZ_JBFAMZ010000036.1:0-61344 GCF_040674635.1 Nonomuraea sp. NPDC049758 | reverse complement strand
GACAGCTATCTGGCCGGCCTGCACCTACGCGGGGCCGTCCTGTGGATCCAAAGCCTCCGGCCAGCCTAAAGATCCGAACTCCGTTCAGGCTCTAGTCGGCGTAGCGCTTCACGCGTTGGACGGCGCGCTGTTGCGCGATGCCCTCGCGGCGAACGGCGAGCCGTACGAGCGTGCCGACGATTGTGGTGAGGTCGGACGTGAACGTGCCGTCTTCGCACATGCTGATGAACTCGCAGAAGACGGCCAGCGCCGCGACGGCGACGTCACGGGCATGCCGGTCGGGGATGGTCAGCGCCTGCATGAGGGTGTCACGGAAGTGGGTGTAGAACACGCTGGTCGGCGCGCCGACCAAGTCGCTCGGTAGGTCATCGTGCCGGAGGATAGAGACCAGGGCGTCTTGCGCATCCGTGATCAGGTCGTGGCGGGTGGGGGCGTTCATGGTTGCTCCGTTCGGTAGGTGCCGCGCGGCGGGGTAGGCCGCGCGGCACGGGGTTAGGCCGTTGCGGCGGTGGTAGTCCAGTTAGCGCGGTCGTTCACGTCGGCCAGCGCTTCGGCGAGCGTGTGAAGGTCCCGGAGGCTGGCGTTGTGCTCCCACAGGTGGACGAACTCGCCCCACACCGCCACGGCGGTGACAGCGGCGGTGCGGGCGTTGCCGTCGGCGAGCCGGTACGCGGCGTTGCCCGCCGCCTGCTCACCGATGCGGAGAAGCCGGATGTTCCCGGCGTACTGGGCGGCGCGCACGTTCGGCGGGGTGATGCCGACGGCGGTGAGCGTACCCAGGTAGGCGGCGATTGCGCGGTCGGCGACTTGGCGGGCGGTGAGCCTGCTCATGTTGCTCCGTTCGGGGAGGGTGCCCGCTGGCGGGGAAGTGCCAGCGGGCAGGCGCGGGGGTTAGGGGCGGTGGTGGTGGCCGCGCGGGGTGGCAGCCTGGGCGAGTCCCTGGCGCATGGCGGTTTCGACGACCGCCACGGCGGTTGCGCCTTCGATCATGTGCGCGTGATCGGTGAGGGCGGTCAGGTACACGCGGAGGACATCGGGGCGTGTGTGCTCGCCGCGTCCGGACTCGTAGAGGACTTCGGCGAAGACGGCCCACGCGCTTACGGCGAGCGTGCGTGCCATTCCGTCAGGCATGGCGAGGATGGCGGAGCTGATGCGGTGGCGGGCACGGCCGTCCACCTCTATGGCTCCGGTGAGGGTGCGCACGGGGAAGGGTTCGATGCGTGCGCTGTGGAGTATGCGGTTCAGGGTGTGTGCAGCGTCGGCTACCTGCTGCATGACGCCATCGGGTGTTGGCATGGTGATCTCCGTTCGGGAGGGGTCGCGCCCCCGTGGGTAGGCGGGGGCGCGACCGTGCGGCTACTTGCCAGCGTTTCCGCTAGCGGACTTGGTGGGTGCCTTGGGGGCGGGCTTCGGGTTGTTGAGTGCGGTCTGAGCGGCGCTCAGCTCCTCCGTGAGCCGACGGATCTCCTCCTGCTGGGTGGCGTTGATGTTCTCCAGGCGGGCGACCTGGGCGCGGAGGTTCATGACCTCTTCGGCGCGGGCGATCTCCGCGCGCATCTCCTTGAGCTTGTCCGACGTCGGCGCGGGGGCGGCGGCCAGCGGGTCATCGGCCTTGAGTCCGCCTAGGGCGAGCATGCCGATCGTGGATCGGAACACCTTCGGCTTGTCTCCGTCGCGGCGGTCGATCACGTCCGCTTCCATGTCGTCGGGGCAGGCGATCATGTCGTCGGCGTAGTCGAGCTGCCCCTTGCCGAGCTTGAAGGTCTGCGCGATGACGTGCGACGCGATGACGGGCAGACCCGCCTTACGGACGTCGCGGTCCCACGTGCCGCCGCTGCCCTTCTGTCGAGGGTCGGCGTCGATCTCGGCGAGGATCTTGTCCAGGATCGCGGTGGGACTGAGCTTGAATTCCATGATCATTCTTCCTGTGGTTGGCGGGCCGCCCGCCCGTCGCGGGCGGCCCTGTTGGTTACTTGGTTTCGGACTGATCGATAACGGTCGTGTCGTCGCTGGTCTGCGACGACTCGACGGGGACGCGCTCGGGGGCGCGCTCCGGGGTGCGCTCCGTGGACGGGGCAACCGGCTGACGCTGCTTACGCGCCTTCCGGTTGCGCCGAACCGCGTAGATCAACGCGCCGATGACGGCCAGGGCGAGCACTCCCGCGCCGCCCCCTCCCACAGCCATGCCCGTGGGCATGCCGGTGGTGGCCGCGCTCTGCACTGCTAGCTGGCTCGCTAGCGCATTGAACGCGGACGCCATGCCGGGGTCGTCTCCTGCGACTGACGGCATCTGTACCGGCGGTTCGGCAGGCTTGCGGCGCGTGCTTGACGCGCTTACGGGCACGGTCGGGGTGGGTAGCGCTGCCGTCGATGGGGTCGGCGGTGCGGTGACCGTGGCCGTGGGCGCGACCGTAAGCGTGACCGTAGGCGCTGCCGATGCGCTCGCCGTGACCGTGGCCGTAGTCGTGGCCGTAGTGGTGGCCGTCGTGGTGACGGTGGCCGTAGTCGTGGGCGTGCGCTCCGGGCTGGCCGTAGTCGTCACGGTCGCTGTGGTCGTTGCGGTTGCTGTGGTGGTGACCTCCTGCGTGATGGTCGTGACCGCGCCTGTGGGGGTGGGGTCGGGGGTGACTGGACTGCCCTTAGCGGGCGCTGTGAGCGCACAGAGCAGCAGCGCGGCGGGGACGATGGCCCCCGCTGCTGCTGCGACGGTGCGTGTTGGTTGGTTGCTCACGTCGAGTACTTCGTGAGTCAGTGCAAGGTCGTTACGACTAATTATGTAACAGTAAGATAACGGCGATGAACTACCAGGTCAGAGCACATGGAATGACCTGTAACACGCTCTGAAGCTGTAACACAGCCTCGTGCTCATGCGCTCCACTGGACGCGTCTTGGAGTACTCCCGGAGCGCACCCCGGACCCTCCCCGATCGCTCACCCCCAGTGACCAGCGCTCATCCCTGATTGCAGCATCGATTAGCGAGGCTAAAAATCTTCAAGCAAATCATCAGCAGCTCTGATGATCAGCCCGCCAGATGTTGTGGCCTGGCGTTGTCGTATGTCGTACGTCGGTGTTCGGTTTGTTGATGATCTTCGCGTTCCGGTGAAGCTCTGTAGTGGTCGCTGAGCGCTCCTCCTCGACCTTTTGGTATATGGACACACAAAACCCCCCTGTCGCGTCTCTGTGGTGGTCTACGGACGCGTACAGGGGGGTGTGCGGGTTGAGTCGTCAGCTAGCTTTCTCGCTAGCTGCTACAGAATCGGATGATTGGTTAGAAATCGGTCAGCGGCGAGTCGTGGTGCTGAGCGCGGGCACGGGCGGCATCGACAGCCGGGGCGTGAGGTTGCGGATGCGGTCGCGGAGCCGCTTGCGCTTCTGGCGGGGCTTGGTCGGCTGGGAGTGGTCGGGGCAGTGGTCGTGTTCGTGGCCGTGTGCCTGGTGGTGGTAGCTGGTCCAGCCGCGGGTGGCGGCTTCGCGCCTTGCGTCGCTTGGGTCGGTTGCGCCGATGAGGACGGCGTGGGTGTAGCAGTCGTGGTGGTTGCAGATGAGGGTGATGGTGGGGATGGCGCTCACTTCGGGCCTTCCGGGGTGTCGGCGGCATGGATGTTGGTGCAGGGGCGGCAGTAGTCGAGGTCGTCCTGGCTGCTCCATCCGGCGTCGGCTGCTTGGCCGCGGGCGAGTTCGGGGTCGGCGGCGTGGACGCGGATGGCGGCCATGCATCGGCTGGTGTTGCATGTGATCTCGGTGGAGGTGCGGGCGGTCATCGGCGTCTCGTTCGGTAGAGGGTCTTGACGCGGCTGGCTGCCGGCCAGGTGGTGCGGCGAAGTGCGCGGGCGAGGTGTTGGGTGAGGCGGCGCCAGTCGGTGTCGGTGAGGTGCGTGGTTTCGTCGATCCACATGTTGGTGAGGGTGACGCCTCGCCAGCGGTGGGGTTGGGGGTGGTGGGTCATCGGCGTTTCCGGTGGTAGGTGATCTTCGTGTGGGTGGCTCGGGGCCAGCGGGCGTTGCGCTGGGCGCGGGCGCGCTGGTCCAGGTCCTTGAGGTGGGCGCGCCGCTGGCGGGGGCTGATGGTGTGCCAGGTGCCGTTGATGAGGAGGGTTGCGCGGAGGGCGGGGCCGAGCTTGTGGAACGCGGCGCCGAGCTGTTCGGCTGCGGCGCTGAGTTGCCTCAGCATGGGGGCGAGCTGGGCCCGCATGTGGGCGTGCAGTTCGCGCAGGTCGTGGGTCACTGCTGTTCCTTGCGGGCGGCGTGGTCGCGGGCGGCGCGGCCGGCGGCGATGATCGGGTCGAGTTTGCGGAGTGGGGGCTTCCAGCCGTTGGCGTTGAGCCAGTCGGCGATGGCGGTGACGTCGTCTTCGAGGAGTGCGGCTTGGATGTGGGGTTGGAGGATGGCGCGGACTGCGGCGCGCATGGTTTTCCAGGTGGCTTCGATGTCAGGGTCGGCGGCCATGCGGGTCCTTTCTGCTGGCCGATTCGCTAGCTCTTACGGAGTGGTGGTGGTTCGGCCTCTTGGAGGGGGATCATCCACGTGTTGATCTTGGTGGTGGCGGGTTCGATTCTCCCCCTTCCACCTCAGCGCCGTACGGAGGGTCATGCGCGTCATTGGTAGGTAGTGGGGAGGTGCTTGGTAGGTGGGCGGATGCTGCATCCGGTGTTCTTGGTAGCAGCATCCGGTGTTCCGGTAGCAGCATCCGGTGATTACTCGCCGGTACGCCCCGGAACACCGGATGCTGCATCACCTGATCAAGGGTTATCCACAGGCCCATCACCGGGGGCAGCATCCGGTGATCGCGGCCGCCTGGTCCGCTTCGGCGGTGGCGGGTCCACCCCCTCCGGGACGGTCAGCTCTCGCTCACCTGGGTCGAGCATCGATACCCGCTCCAACAGGTCGTCAGGGATCGCGAGCCGGTACTCGTCCGCCAACGCGCGACGACCCTGCGACGACCCCTGAACTACCCGCACGAGCAGCCCAACGTCGCGTAACCGCCCCAAGCTCAGCCGCACCGTCCGCTCACTCAACCGCGTCACCCGGGCCAGCCTCTCTGCCGACGGCCGAACCCTCGTTCCGTCCGGATTGCCGTACGTGGCGGCGACCAGCGCAACATGCTGCACGGTTGCCGAGTTGATCCGCTTCTTCCCCTCACCGAACCCCAACTCGGCTCGCCGTACCACGGCAATCCATGTCCAGTAGATCGGCTTGCCAGCCACCCCGCTCCCCTCGACACGCTCGAACCGCGCCCTGAGGGAAGGGCATGATGCTGATCACGGTACGACCCGCGCCTATCCACGCAGAACCACCAACTTCCCGTCCTCACCCAGCTCACCCAGCGCGGCCACGACGCAGCGATGCCCGTCGACGTCGAAGCACCGCACGCACGCGCCCCGCCGCTCGGCCACGTCCTGGACGTGGTACTGGCACGCGGCGGCAAGCAGCACATGCTCATGGATGCACCCGACGACCAGGCGCACCACCACCTCGCCGCCGCACGCCTCCCCATGAGGGCTACGCCGAGCTCGGCAGCCGGCCTCCGACGGGCCCGTCATCGGGCCCCCGGCAGTTCGCGCCGGTTCCCCGCCTGGTCGATCTCCGCGATAGGCCACGACCGGCACAGGTGACCGCGCCGGCCGCATGGCGAGCACCACAGCGCGCCTCCGCTGGCGAGATCATGCACGTGCTGGTGGCAGTACTCGTCGGCCTCCAGATGCCGGTGCGCGCACGTCATGATGAACCGGCGCACCATCGGCTCCCCGCACGCAGGACCGTCCGGCCCCCACGTGCGCACGTCGCACGCCACCGCTACGCCTCCCCCGCGACATCCACCGCGGCGACCCCGACCAACCGGCAGTCGTGCCCCTCCCACACACACGGGACGCACAACACCAGGCCATCACGGGCCTGGTGCAGATGCGCCTCACACAGGCGGCCCTGCCGGACATGCCCGTGAACGCACACCGCCGCGTAGACGGCCGCCCGGCCCCCGCCGCACTCCGTCCACGCCAGGCCCGGCACTGGCCGGGCCCCGCACCCGAATGCACCGCCTGATTGCGTGCTAGCTCTCTCGCTAGCCACTACGCAGCTCACGAACGGCTCGACGGCCGGGCAGCCCCGGCCGCCGCCCGCCGGGCGATCATCTCCACGACACCGTACGGGCGGCGCTGGACATCAGTCAGGTCGTCCAGCAGACGCACGATCCCGGCATCGCGCACCACCGGCGCCCACCTGGCCAGCAGATCCCACACGTCCGGCAGCCGGTCCACGAACACCCGCTCGTACCCGTCGCCGTCGGACAGGATCAGAACGTAGCGGGGCTCCTTCTCCGGCCTGAACCACACCTCGATCGCCGGATACGCCGACTCCCAGCTCCCCATCTCCATTCGCGGCTCGTAGCCGAGCCGCACCAGCAGCTTCCGCTCTTCCTCATCCGGCCTCGCCTGGGCAGCGACGAGGTCTTCGCCCTCGATCCACTCCCCCGCCGTGTAGTACCACGCGAGCTGCTTCACAGATTCGTCTCCTTCACTGCCTTGATGAACTGCTTGAACGGCTCCAACTTCGCCAGCTCGGCCGTGAGCCTGCCGTTCTCGGCCCGCAACGCCTCCACGTCGGCGCGCAGCTCCGCCCGCACCGACAGGAACATCGCGTTCTTCTCCTCGACCTCGCGCCGCAGGCCGGCGTTCTCGGTCTCCAACCGGTCGATCGTGGCGGCCGCTGTCCGCCCAGCCTCCAGCAGCTTCATGAGCTGCGCGTACTCATCCACCGCAGGCGGCGCCGGCTCCGGCGCAGAACGCGGCGCGGGGGATCTGCGTGCGGGCACGTCGGCGGGCGTCGGCTTACGCGTCACGGTCAGATTGCCGTCGCGCCAGGTGTCGCGGATCCACCACAGCGACGGGTTGCCTCGCCTCTGGCACCGGATGTGCTGGGTGTCGCGCAGGTACCGCGACACCTCCTCCTGGTAGACGAGATCCCAGTCGGCGCCCACGCTGCGCATCACCGACGTGAGCGTGCCCCGCCACAACACCCCCTTCACGCGGGCGTTCGCCTCCGTCTCGTCGCCCTGCTTGGCGGCCTCCTCACGCAGCAGGTCATACAGGACCTTGGCATCGACGGCGAGGTCCTCCTTGCGCGACGGCCCCTCGACCCGGGCGACGTCGCCGATCTTCGGCATGCGGTCATCAGCTCCTTGCGGCGTTACAGGTAGTGGTGCTGGCTGCGGTACGGGGTCACCGCCGGGTTGCTGGTCGCGGGCGAGCTCGCCGAGCAGGAAGGCCAGTACCTCGGTCTCCCGCCTTCGCAGCACGTCCACCCACGACTGGTTGTCCAGGTCAGCGGCGATGCGCAGGCGGCCGTTGACGACGTCGAAGGTCACTCCGGACCGGTAGGCGGCGGCCACAAGGTCCTGCACCAGCCACTCGTCGCCCGCTCGCCTTCCCTGGGACGATTCGCCCACCGCGGCCTGCATCGGGGTGCGCGTGGCGAGCTGCCGGATCCGTGATCGCGCGTTGGACAACTGGCTGCCGACCGCGCGGTCCGGCACGGACTGCGACCGCTTCGTGTCCGGGTTCGTCACCCTCCACTCAGGCCCCACCTTCTCCACGACGAAGCCGTGCGCCTTGGCCTCGCGGCGGACCATCTTCTCCATGTCGCTGCGGCGGCTCACGCGGGCCTCCGCCAGACCGCCACGCCGACGTGCCGGGCGAACGCGGCAGCACCCGCGGACCCCGTCGAACCGTCGAAGAGGTGCGCGAGCATGCCGTGGCGGCCGCCCCGCCCCTGGACCAGACCGACCGTGTAGCCGTTGCGAGCCGGCCCGGCAGCTCTCGCCAGCTCCGGGATGTGCCACGGCGCAGGATGGAGCTCGACCGTCACATCAGGGACGGCCGCCGCCCACTCGTACGCGTATCGGTCTCCGCCGGACGGCCGGTCCTTGTCGCGGTCGTAGCCGATCAAGATGCGGAACCCGCCGAACCGGTCGTACAGGCCGGACAGGTCGGCGCGGACCTTGGCCCGGTCGGCGAGCCGTGATCCGGTGTAGACGATCGTCAGCGGGTCGTCCCGGTCGGCCCAGCGGTCGACGTCGGCGGCGAAGTTGGCCATGACGTGCTTCGCCACGTCCGGGTTGATGGGGTAGTCGCCGAGGATGCGTTCCAGGATGCCTTCGAGCTCCTGCTGCTGCGCCGTGGTGAGGATCGGCCCCGCTGTGCGGCTCATCCACCACCTCCGGTGCCGCGACCGCCGAACCCGCCCCGGGAGATCACCCGGCCCGACCTGGACGTGATCGACATGTCGCCCGGCGGCCGGACGATCGTTCCGCCGCGCACGTACCCGCCGCTGCTCGTGCCGCCGTACACCCACCGCACGTACGCGGCATGGCTGTCACAGAAGCTGTCGTCCATGATGCGGTAGGTGCCGTCCGGCTCGGCAGTGACCATGACGCAGTCGGCGACGACCTCCTCATCCGAGGCGGCATGCAGCAGTCCCGCGAGCGCCGCGATCGACGTCACCGCGCCGAGCGCCACCTTCGCCGTCGCCATGCGGCGCTCCCGCCTCTCGCGCTCCCGTCTCTTGTGCTCATACATCGGCGCCACCGTCCTCACCCAGAACCTTGTCCAGCTCCGCCAGGACCTGACGCGTCAGCGACGCGACGCGGCTGTCCATCTCCTCGCGGCGGAACTGCTCGAACAGGTCGGTGTGGACGGCAATCACCCGTTCCGCTGCCGCCCGGCGTGCTCTCAAGCCCATCGACACCGTCCCAGGCGACCAGGGCAGATGAAGTGGACAGGAGGCGTGGCGCGAAGTCGTGGGGTAGCTGCGCGTGATCTTCATGATCGTGAGCACTGTCGCCACCGGCGGTCCGCACGGGGTGTTACGGACCTTGGTTGCCTCGGCGCATGCCTCCAGGTCGCCCTCACGCCAGCGACGCACGTACGTTCTACGCCGTGGGGTCTGCTCATACAGGACGAATCCTTCGTCCTCGGGACGGATACGGTCAGCCATCGCTGTGCTCCAGGGCGGTCAAGGCGACTTCGGCGAGCTGGTCGACGTGGGTGGGATCGCCGGCGAGGTCGGGCCACGCGGCCGTCAGTGCGCGCCGGATCGTGCGGCGGCGTGCGTCGCGGTCCTGGTCGGGCAGCAGGTCATGCAACGCCTGGGGCCAGCTCGTGAACCGCACGGCCCGGTCGTCGAGGTAGACGGACGCGGGCAGCTTGCGGTTGGTCACCAGCAGCACGCCGCGCTCCACCCAGAAGCGCAGGTCGTCCGACGGGTCGGTGGCCACCAGCAGTTCGTGCGCGGCGAGCCAGTCGGCGACGTCGGCCGGAGTCCGGCTGGTGTGGATGAACACGCTGTAGTGCTCCATCAGCGTGCGCAGCCCATCGAGCGCGCCGTCCATCGGCGGGTCGTAGATGGTGCCGTCTGCCCAGCCGCGGCTGTAGCGGTGCACGACTCTGTCGAAGTCGACCGCCACGGTTCTGATCACGGTGCGCCCTTCATGTTGGCCAGCGGTGAAGGGCTGGCGTGTGGGGTGGGTCGAACGAGGGCCCGGCACCTCGTCGGGTGCCGGGCCCTCACGAACGGGGTCGCGGTGGAAGGCCGCGCCGTCTGCGGCGCGCGTCGTCCAGCCGGGTCACGTTGTCCGGCAGGACGATGGGCACGCCCTTCGTGCACGACGCGACGTGCGGATAGAAGACCTGCTCGAACAGCGCCTTCGGCCGGTCCCGGGACGGGCGGCGAGACCGCCACACGCCGAGCCCGTCCCGGATGGCTACGGTGTTGCCGTCGGGGTTCGGTTTCGGATCCACGGCGAACGGCCGCCCGGCCTCGGTGATGGTCCACAGGACCGGCTGCTCACACTCGTCGCATCGGGACAGCTCATGCCGGGTTGGTGCGAGGGTCGATCCCCCCGGGCAGGCCGTGCCGGTGGAGGGCGCGGGCGGCAGCAACATCGTCGGCTCCAACACCCCATCCCTCGATGACGCAGAGGGCGTTGCCGTACTCGTCGGTGACGGCAGTGCGAGGGAGCTGGAGGCGGGAGCGCTTGCGGCGCCGCTGTCCGGGCTTGAGTCTCGGGGGCCGGTCGTCGGGGTCGAACATGAGAGTTCTCCTTGCTGGTCGGGCGGGCAGTAGCAGCGCAGCGGCGCGCAGTACCCGGGCGGGGGCGGCGAAGGCGCGTGGTCGGCGCACCGTCTGCCGAAGGTGTAGAGACGGGTGGGCGTCTTACCGCACGGGCCAGGGCCGAAGGTGCACGGCGCGGTCGACGGCGACGCCCCCGTCACTCGCTGTCGTCCTTCTTCTCCGGCGGGCCTGCCTGTCCGCTGTCGATGATCTTGTAGAAGGCGGGGGTGATGATGAGGACGCCGATGGCGAGGATGAGCACGCCGAGGCCCTGATCGACCTGGAAGACGTACCAGCTGGAGGCGAGCATCGCCGCGATGACGACGAGGAACGCGGCCAGCCGGATCACGCGGCCACGTCCAGCCCCGACCACAGCCGGATCACCGCGCCGGGCACGCGCAGCGCGTCCGGCTCGTCCACCTGGCCGACGTACACCTTGGCCAGCTCCCGGTAGCGGACCACGCGGGCATCGTCCTTCCACACTCCGGCCTGCGTGAGGGCGTCTTCCGTGGACCTCAGGAGCTTCGAGAGATCAGGCGCGCTGGCGGGATGCCACCACAGGGCCTTTGACCAGCGGACGCCGGACGGCCACCACGTCGGGCGGCCGGACGGCTTGTCGCCCATCGTGAACACCATCTCGGCGAGGATCGGCCCGTCCAGCCGCGCGAACGGTTCGCCGGCCGCAGCGCGGCGGTCGATCTCGTCCATCGCGGCCTGGCGAACGTCCTGCCGCCACGGCTTGACGGTGGCGTTCTGCTCGATCATCCGGTTCTTGCCGACAGGCCTTTTGGAGCCCTGCGAGCCGGGTGTGCCGTACACCGTGATCGTGATCAGCGGTGGTGTCACTGTGCCCTCCTCAGGCGTTGAGAGATCTCGACCACCAGCCCGTCCAGCGACGGATCGGGGTCGAGATCGGGTTGACGATCCGTACCGGCGAGCCGCTCCAACTCGATGCGGCGCCGGTCACGGCGGACGTCCAGCACGACGCCGGCGACAACGGCCAGGCCGACGAGGACCACGGCCAGGCCGACGAGAGCGAGGAGGCCGACGAGCACGTACACGGCGATCACGTGCGACGATCCTTGCCTCGCGCCCACCAGCCGATGAGCATGCCGACGGTGGCGGCGAAGACGCCCCACCCGGCCATGAGCCACGCGAACAGGCCCACGGCCGGGAGGGACGCGAACAGCGGTGCCGTCACTGTGGAGCGACCGCCAGCTCGGCCAGGCGCACGTTGTCCGCCCGCAGCTCTTGGAGGTCACGCTCGGCCTGCTCCAGTGCCTCCTGCGCGGCTCGCAGCCTGCCGGGGTAGGCGTGCGTCTCCAGCGCTTGCTTGGCGATCGCGACGATCTCGGCTATGCAAGCGAAATCGCTAGCGAATGGCCGGACGTCGGCCCAGTCTGCCAGGTCCACGATGTCGTTCAGCGCGTCCCCGAAGGCGGTGGCCTCCCTCCCACTGTCCGCCAGCCGCCCCTTGAGCAGCCTGGACTCCAACTGCATCTCGTAGACCAGCGTCCACAGCTCCGTCTCCCGTACGTCCATCAGCCGGACCGTCAGCCGCCAGGTGATGAGGCAGGCAACAGCGGTGAGAATGACCCACCCGGCAAACCAGGGCAGCGCAGCGATCACCACAACTCCCCCTGTGCGCAGGCCAGGTACGCCGCCTTCTCGGGGCAGGCGTCCCACGTCGTTCGGCTGACGACTCGTTCGCCCTCCTGGTCGCCGTCGTGCAGGGCGAGGTACCACTCCGGCAGGCTCCGGTGTACGTTCACGTGGCGGGCGACGCACGTGGTTGCCGTGCGCCGCTGCCTGCCGGTGCGGTACGTGGTGGTCTTCCAGGCTGCACAGCTTGTGGTCGTCCACGTGCGCGGCGGCTCGTAACGCCGGTGCGTCACCTGCCCCTGGGACGGTGACGCGGCACAACTCGCCGCCAGGAGAACAGCGAGGGTGCCCAGCACGGCGTACGTCCTGTTCACAGGACACGCTTCTCGCGGGCGGTCGCCTGCAGCGCCTCGGCGTCGCTCTTGCGCAGGTAGCGGATGATCGTGGTAGGGAAGCCGACGCACGGGCTGACCGTGATGGTGACCTGCACGAGATCTGCCAGAGGGATCTGAAGGTCGGCGGTGGCGTCAGCGATGTCAGTGAGCTGGGTGCCGATGGGGTTGGTCATGAAGGGCTCCTTGATTTCGGGGAGATGGGTCATGCGAGGAATGGAGGCTCGGCGTGCTTCGCGGTTGCGTCGCACCCGAGGGTGGTGCGGGGGATCGCCATCACAGGCTCCACGCCAGCGAGACGAGACCTTGCGTGATGGCCCAGAGCACGGCCCAGCCGAATGCCACGGTCATCAGCGTCCCGAGGAACTTGTATGTCTTGGCCATCAAGGTCAGGACGAAGGCGATGCCGCTCATCGGCCACCTCGGGTGCAGCGGCTGGCGGTCCGGCTAGCGCGCTGCCGGGACGCGTCCACGTCGTGCAGGAGGCGCGTGGCGTCGACCGCGTGCAGGGTGACGCGGTGCCCGAACAGCACCGCGCGGAGCTGCGCGAGGGTGGGCATGCCGCTGGCGTACTCCCACATGCGTCTGCCGGCCGTGTTGGTGCCGCGCGCGTAGAAGGTGGCGTTGTCGGAATCCCAGCCGACCGTCACGCTGCCGCAGTGGACGGGGAACGTGCGGAAGATCACCGCTCCTCCCGTGGCGTCGCGGCGGACTGCGCCGGCCTCGGCATCACGCTGGTCAGGTCACGGGTCTCCTCCCCCGGCGCCGGTCCGCCGTGCGCCGGGCAGGGGCCGTGCTCACTGCACCCGCACTCGCGCGGCTGGAGCGGCGGCGCGCTGGCCGCGCGCGTGGGGGTGCTGATCGGGGTGACGGCGGGCACGTACGGGCGCACCGCGTGGGTGGTCTCGCGGACCAGATGCACGGGGGTGCTGGCCCTGGCGACGACGTCCTGGTTTCCGGTGCCCACGCATTCCGGGCAGCCACCCCCCTGGCAGGTGAAGCAGGGGGTGATGCTCTCGGCGTGGCACGGCAGGTCGAGACGGTGAACCGTCTGGGGCCTGTCCGGCGTCCCGCATGAGCACGTCCGCTGCGACGCGAGCCCCGCAGCGGCGCGCACGCGATCCTGCTCCGCGCGCTTGTGCGCGGTGAGAGCGGCCTCGATGTCGCGGCGCGCGGCCGGAAGGACGGCCTGCAGCCGGTCCAGCAGGAGGGCGCCATCGATCAGGTCTCGGGGGTCTCTGGCGTCGATGCTGTACCGGTAGTCGCCGATGACGAGCGTGATGGCCTGGTCGGTGGCCTGATGGAACACATCGGCCGGGCTGGGCTCGCCCTTGTTGACGGTGATGGACATGGGCATGAGCGGATCTCCTTGAGGGGTAGGTGCCCGGCCCGCGCTGCGCGGGCCGGGCTCGGAGCATGGGGGTCAGGACGCGGGCTGGTCCCCGCGTGCGGCCTGCGCGGCCTGGAGGGCCTCGTCCCATGCGTGGGTCTGGCCCTTGCAGGCGGTCAGGACGTCGATGACGTCCTGGAGATGGTCGAAGGCGATCTGGTGCGGTCGCAGGACCGTGTAGCCGAGCAGCGCCGACAGGTCGCGCAGCCGGTCCTCCTCGGGAATCGGCTTGTCGAGCCCGTCGAACAGGGCCGTGATGGAGCCGAGGAAGCGCTTGCGCTCGTGCTGCCGGGGCAGGTGCTTGCCGTCGCGGAGCTGCTGGAGGAACGCGTTCAGCTCGTTCGGTGCGGCTTCACGGGCACCGACGTTCATAGCCTTGCGGAATGCTCCCGCCAGGGCCTGCGGCTGGCCGCCCGCTTCGGCCCACTCGGCGCGGATCAGCTCTCTGATCTGCTCCGGAGTCAGCTCATCCTTGCCCGGCGCGGGAGCGGCGGCGTCTGCGGGGGCTTCGAGACGATCAAGGATCTGAGACGCCTGGTCGAAGGTCAGGTCCCTGCGGGACTCGACCGTCACGCCGAGGATGCGGCCGAGCTCGGCGCGCACCGCCTCATCGTCGGTGATATTCCGCTCGGCCAGCGCGGCGTGGATCATGTTCATCATCGCCTTGGTCGGCTTCCGCTTCGCCGGGGCCGGCTGGTCCGGCTCGGCCGACGAGCGGCTGGGCGGGAAGACCTCGCCCTCCATAGTGGGCAGCGGGATCTTCTTCAGCTCTTCGATCAGCTCGGCGGCCTGCTCCTCGCTGAGCTGCCGGGCCGACTTGCGCTCCTTAAACAGCCTTTCCACGAGATCGAGCGCCTGGTCCTTGCTCATCCTGCGGTCGCGCACGAGCCCGGCGATCTCGCGGTCCTGGTCCCCGGTCAGGCCGCCGCTGGGGAACGACTCGCGGATGGTGACGGACTCGCGGACGGACTGAGCGGGGTTCTCCGCGTCCGCCTCGTCGGCGCGGTCCGGGTGGGTGGTCACCTCGGCCGGGTTGGCGGTCGGGTCGAAGTCGAGCCGTACGCCCTCGTCCACGGACATGCCGATGGCCATGTCGAGCGCGGTCGGGATGGCCTTGACCAGCCGGGCCCGGATCATCGTCTTGCGTGCCATCTCGTCGAAGTGGTCACGCCAGGGGCCGACGATTCCCCGATCTCTGCTCTTGGCCATCGCGAACTTGTCGCGATGCTCCTCCATCTCCCGGCGCGACATGGGCTCGGTGATGATGCTGTGCCCGCGCACCCGGGCGATGGCGTAGTACAGGACTGCCTCGCCGCGAGGACCGCCGTCGGCGGGCGGCTCGTGCTCCAGCGTGTCGCCGTCCAGCCCGTAGATGAGCTTGAACCTGTCGTTGGCGTAGCGAATGCGTGAGACGACGCCCTGCACGGCCGGGTGGCGATAGGCCAGGTCCACGTAGCCGCGGTAGCCGATGATGAGCTGGGCTTCGAGTCGGTTGTTCTCCCTGTAGTTCTTGAACGGCAGCAGCCAGGCGTGGCCAAGACCAGAGACACCGGGACGCAGTCCGAGCTGTGCGCACGTCATCAGCGCGCCGAGCACGGTCGGCGCGTGCGCCTGGGCCAGCTTCGGGGTCGCACGCAGGCTGTTCAGGGCGTCCTGCTTGAGCTGGGCGACCGTCACGCCCTTCGGCAGCGCCGCCTCGAACTCGGCGGTGTGCTTGCCGATGCGGGCGTTCATCTCTTCGATCAGAGCGGGCAAGGTGTCGCTCACGCGGCCTCCTCCGTGGTGTCGTCAGGGAGATCAGGCGGTGGCACCTGATCCAGCTTGTTGTCGGGCTTCACGTACGGCAGGCCCTTGCTCGACAACTGGCGCAGCGCGTAGTCGTAGCCGCCGTGCATCGCGCGGCGGGCGGTGCCCATGAACGCGCCGACCTTGGACAGCGCCAGCCGCTTACGGCTCTCAGCCGCGTCCATGCCGATGACGGCCGCGTGCAGCTCGGCCGCCAGTTCGGCGGGCAACTGCACGGTGGCCTCGCGGTCGATCTTCGGATGCAACTTGCGGACCGTGGCGTACGTGGCCGGGTGCTCGTCGAGCTCCGGCATCTCGTCCCAGAACACCGATGCCAGGAAGTCCTCGGCCGCATCCCGCAGCACCTGCGCCTCGGCCGGGTCGTACTCGACGACGTACTCGCGGAACTGCAGGCGGCCGTCGAGCAGGACGAACCGCCACCGCTTCACTCCGAAGGCGTCCATGTACCAGACGACCTGCACTCGGTAGTAGATCGGCACCTCGTCTGTTCCCGGGCGGCCCCAGCCGGAGCCGTCCGCGTCCGCGTCGGTCTTGGCCTCGACTCCCTCGACCAGCACGCCGTCCTGGAAGCAGAGGCCGTCCGGGCTGGCCAGGTGGTAGTCCCGATCGACGTGCACGTACGTGCCGCCCCGCCGCACCCGGAACTCCGGATGCTGGTCGGCGTACCACTTCAGCAGGGCGGGCTCCAGGTAGTTGCCCCGGCTCTGCGCGGCCGTGGTCGGGTCCGGCTGGACGAGCCCCTTCTGCAAGGCCCACTCCGAGTACGGCGACGACCACGGCGATTTCCCGATCACCGCGGCGATCGAGGAGCCGCCCAGCCGGCCGCGCCGGATCCGGCGTCCGCGGCGGCTGTCCGGGCGGTACCGGCCCAGACGGCGGGCGGTTCCCGCCATCTGGGTCAGCACGGCCGCTCCTGGCTGCGCCGCGGACTCGGCTTCTCCAGCGTGAACGGGCCGTAGTAGCGGTGGGCCTGGGCGATCTGCAGGCTGCCCGGGTACCACGCGCCGAACTCCGACTTCAGCGCGACGTAGCCGTCCTCGCATTCGCGGCCGTCAGCGGTGCAGTCGGGACAGTCGATTTCGACCGCCTTCCACTGCTTGCCGTCCCGATCGCGCCATGCGTCTTCCGGCACAGGCGGCCACTCGGCAGCAGTCAGCAGCCGGTGACGCACCTCGGCTGCGTCGGCGCGGAACCACGCATCGACCATCCGGCTGCCGGGCTGACCGATGCCGAACCGGTGCGGGTCCTTCGGGTCAACGTGGACAACCACGCCCCAGCGGACGATTTCGACGTGGTCGCCCTTGCGGTAGCGGGGGCCGCTCACTGGCTGCTCCCCTGTTCGAGGCGCTGCTTGCCGGGCGTCTTGAGGCGGAACGGTCCATACAGCTCGTCCGCTCGCTTGAGCCCGTCCTTGTCCTCGAAGCGGGCACCGAACTCGGACGTGAGGGCGAGGCCGTGCCCGTCATCCTCGGCCGCGTGGGCGAACCAGTCCTTGCCCGTGCCGTCCATCCAGGTGTCGCCGGGCAGTGGCGGCCACTGCACGGCGGTCACCAGCGTGTGCCGGACACTGTCGTCGTCTGTCCGGAACCAGGCATCGACCGTCGCGCTGCCGCGCTGCCCAACGCCGAACCAGGCAGGATCGGCCTGTTCGAGTCGGACGCGGCCGGGGATTTCCAGGTGGAAGGTGCCGTGCTCCTGGATCGCCTTAAGCAGGCGCTCCTCGCCGGAGTAGCAGGCCCCGAACTCGCTGACCAGGATGATGAGATCAGGCCGGTCGGGGCCGGTCTCGACCTGGCCGAACCAGCGCTTGCGATTGCGGTCGAGCCACACGTCGCCCGGCAGCGGCGGCCAGTCCGCTGTAGCCACCAGGGCCTGGTGGATGCTGCGGTCGTCGGTGCGGAAGGACACCAGGCCCCGCTCACCGTGGCGGAGCTGGTAGCGGGCGGGGTCCTCCGGGTCGGCGCTGTCGATGACACCGGCGATGGTGAGCGTGACGTGGTCGCCCACACGGTAGACGATCATCCGGCGCTCCCCCACGTGGGCCAGGGCGTGGAGGCCGGGTAGGGGGCCGGTTCCCAGCCCTTCGCCTCAGACTCCTCGTGCAGCGCGCCGAGCCACTCCAGGTGAGCGGCCAGGCCGTCGTCGTCCGACAGGAGCGGCGAGCCCATCACCGAGACACCTCCTGCTTCCTGGCCTCGACCTCGGACTGTCGGTAGAGCCAGCGGCCGTCGGGCTGCCGGTGCGGGTGCAGGCCGGCGAGGGCCAGGCGGCGCACCTGGCGGGGGGTGAGGTCGAGCATGGCGGCGGCCTGGGCGCGGGTGAGAAGCGTGGTCGTCACGCTCCCTCCCGGGCGGCGTTGAGGCGCTCCAGCAGCTCGGCGCGCAGCGTGTCCATGACCAGCTGGGACACGGGGCTGAGCCGCAGGCCCTCCTCGTACATGGCGAGCAGTTCGTCGCCGGACAGGGCGGCGGCCTGGGCTTTCATGTTGTCGGCGAACGTGGCGCCGAAGGAGGAAGCGGGGGCGCCCGGGCGCCCCCGCTTCGGACGCGCTTCGGCTACACGATCGCTGTGAGGGGCGGTGCACTCCCGTGAGCGCGCGTCATGGCTAGCGAGTTCGCTAGCGGCTTGGAGGACGCTGGTCATGCGGTTCTCGTTTCGAGGTCGGCGGGGGCGGGGGGAGACGCCTCCGCATCGGTGCTGGAGGGGTAGGTCAGTCGGCTGGCCAGGTGCTCCACGGCCGCGCCCGCGGGGATGCGCAGAGCGCGGGCATGGATGCGGAAGTGGGCGATGTCGCCGCGCGCGACGAGGGCGTGGACGGTGCGGTCGCTGACGGCCATGAGCTCGGCGGCCTCGGCGACGGTCAGCAGATTCAGATCGGCGACTTCGTCGAGGGTGACGGGGACGCCCGCCTTGAGCTTGGCCAGGGTGTCGCGGTAAGGCCAGCTCAGCGCGGCATATAGAGACTCGCCCGAGAGTCCCGCGCCTGAGGGGCGGATCCTGGGGGCGGCAGTTCTCGCGGGCTGAGAGAGGATGACGAGTCCTGCCGCGACGAGCGCGGTGAGTACGTCCGGAGGGATGGTTCCTTTCGACTCGCGGAGGGCGTGCAGCACGGCCTCTCGTCGTTCCCGTCGTTCCCGTCGGGAGATCTCCGTTCGCTTCTTGCGCACGTGCGCACCCCCTCTCACGTGTTGTTGATCTTGGTCGAACTATGGTCACGCACCCGTCGAACATAGTGTGACTTGTGTGAGAAGGTCAACGCTTTTGCGCTTCGGTGTTCACACAAACTCACACACACGCGGGCATACGTGTGAGTTCGTGTAGCAGATCGGCACACGTGTAGGCCAAAAGCCACACGCCTTGATACGGTGGCCGTCGGCGCGAAAAAACCGCAGTCAGATGACGAAGGGAGGGCGGCCGTGGCCACCAGCACACGCGGCGAGACCCTGCCGTACGCACAGCAAGGCGCATTTCTCAGAGCCAAGCGAACGGCACGGCTCGACGGCCTCAAAGTCGCCGAAGTCGCACGGCTTTTCGCCGAGATGACTCGCAGGAAGTTCAGCCGCAACAACATCGACCACTGGGAGTCCGGCCGGCGCGAAGCCGACGACCACCAGGTGGTCGTCCTCGCCCTCATCTACCGCAACATCGAGCCGAACGAACTCGAGCACGACATGGGCCGCCCCGGCGCCGCCCGCCTGCTGGAACGCGTACGAGAGCACGGAGCGCCGGAACTCGGCATCCCAGCGCCCCATGCCGTACCCGCCATGCACCCAGCGCTCGATCTAGACCAGCTCACCGATCGTCAGCGCCGCCAGATCCAGCAGATCCGCGCCATGCGCGACACCACCCCCGCAGAGCAGGACCGCATGATCGCCTCACTGCTCAAGCACTACGAATCCACCGCCGACCTCGTCGACGTCCAGCTCGGCATCGACACCGCCTGAGGTCAGGCGTCGACTACCTTCGACAGCCACCCGGCGCGCGCCGCGTGCAGAGCGAGCTGAAAGCGCGTGTCCACGCCGGCCCGATCCATGAGCTGCTGGATTCGGCGAATCACCGTGCGCTTGGAGATGGTGAGCGTCGTGGCGATCTGCTGCTCAGTGGCTCCCCTGGCCAGATGCCGCAAGATCGTAATCTCCTGCTGGGTGGGCCTGGTGTCATCCGTTCCGTTGTTGCGCCAGGCCGTCCTGCGCGGCAGGGCCCGCTCCCAGAACACGTCGAACGTCGCCACCAGCGCGTCCAGCACCGTACCCGCGTGGACCAGCAGCACCGGCATCGTCTCCCCGGGCGCCTGAGGCACCAGCGCCTGGCGCCGGTCGCCGATGATCAGCTTGAACGGCAGTCTCTCGATGACGCGGACCTCGCACCCGCTGTCGGCCGAGTGCTGCGCAGCGGCGACGGCGGCCTCGTCCGTGAACGCCTCTTCCTCCACCAGAATCCGGCACCGCGGGTGATCGCTGGGGTCCACCACACGCCGATCCCCCGTGACGACCTGAAAGGGGGCTGTCACGAACGACAGCAGCTCGCTGCGGGCCGAGCCCTCGATGTGGCTGAAGGTCCGCCGGATGTGCGCCGGGTCGGTCAGTACTTCGACCGGCACGCCGTCGCTGTAGTGACGGCTGTTCGACTGGTAGAGCGCTTCGTACTCGGTCATCAGCGCTTCTGCCGCGTTGATGGCACGCTGCCGTTCCAGCAGCCGGCCCTTCAGGGCTAGGCCGGGGCGGGCTGCGGTGAGCACGTCTTCCCCGTAGATCAACCCATCATCGCGTAGCCGCTCGATGATGGCGCCCTCTGTTGGGTTGAGGGCGAAGGAGTCCGCACGCACGGGCCCTTCGCGTAACAACAGGCGGTAGAGCGCCTCGGCGTCGTCGTCGAGGCCGAAAATCTGGTACATGCCTTCCCCATGGCCTGGGCCCCGTCAGGCCGGGACCTGTTTCTACGTTCTGGCCGCCCTGGCAGCTCTGTCAGCTGCGGCTTCTCGTCCATGCATGTGTCCCATGCGATACGCCCGATACGCCTTGGCCGCCCGACGCTGGGCGGGGTGGAGCCGGACCGCCAGCAACGTGAGAGGCAGTGCCACTGCGGCGACCCATCCAGCGAACAGCAGCATCTCGTCCTCGCCGAGGTGGCCACCCCCGGTGAGGGTGGCCGGACAGGCGATCCAGCTTGTGCCCGCCCCGATCGCGGATGTCAGCCAGGCGCGATCGAATCGGCGTGGCCGGACATCCGCTGGGCGCACCGTCCAGATCACCAGCCGCCCATGTGCGCCTGCAGCGCAGCGGGCACCTCGTTCGCCTTGGCGTAGGTGACGCTCTTGCTCGTCGTGGTAATACGCGTCGTGGTGATCGTCACCGACCCGTCATGGTTGACGACCTTGGTGTAGGTGGTGCTGGTTGTGGTGACGGGCGCGCCAGACGGCGCGGTCGTCACAGGGGAACCCGCAGGACTCTCCGACGCGGCCGGCTCGGGGCTTACCGTAGGTCCCTGCGTGAGAACCGGCTCGCTGGCGCCGGTTGTAGCGGTGGCAGGCTCGTCATCGGCGTAAGCCGCGGTCGCGGTGGCCAGTAGTACGGCCGCCCCTGCCGTGGCGAGCAGGGTCCGTGCGGTGCGGGAGAGTCGAGACAGCATGGTGGTGCCTTTCTCAGTTCGAGGGATTGTCCACGTACAGCGGTTCACCTGCTGACGAACGCCAAGCCTGGATGTCAGCGATGTTTGTTACCGCTCGTGGAGGAATATGCAAATGGCCCACCCGTGTTCCTGTCCAGCCTTTCTGGCGGCACGTTCCAACCATGGCACGAAAGTGCCATATGGGACGTTACCGAAACTGTGTGTGATCGGTGCAGATTGTGAAAGAACGTAACGATCGACGCCAGAGGCGTGACGATGAAATTCATGCGTGACACAGTGTGGTGGTTCAAAGCTCAACATCCCTAAGATGAGGGACTGCCGTCATGATCGAATCCACCAGGGTGCTCGGCATGAGCACCCTGTTCACTTTCCTGCTCGCCGCCGCAGGCGAGCCGCCCCTGCCCATCGCCGGCGCCAGCGTCGCCGTCATGGCCCTGCTCACCAGCGCATTCACAAAAAGGGTTGAGTCCTGGCCATCGCCGCCCCCCGTGCCCACTGAGATTGCCTACGAGGCGGGCCTGCGCGATGGCCATCGCAGCGCGCAGCGCCAACGCTGAGAATGGCACGCTCCAGGCCCGCAGCACGCCGACCTGGAGCGTGTTCCTACACAGAGCCGTCGGGAAGGTCGAAGCGCTGGCTCCCCCGGACGCCAGCGAGGAACACGCGCCACTCGTGCGGGGTGAACTGGTTGATCGGCCCGGCCAGATCAGGGCCCTCTCCGACGGGAGACGATCCTGCTACCTCGATGCGGTTCCCCGACAACCGCACCCACACACAGCCCCCGGACTCCGACTGTGTGGCCTTACGCCATGCCTCCGTCAAATGCTCCTCGCTCGGCACACTGCTCGGCACGCTGCTCGTCATGCTGCTCGGCACGCACAAACTCCTCGCGGATCGAATCGATCAGATCGGCCGACGCCTCCGGCGTCAGCGCGACGCGGGTCAGATGCTCGAAGCGTCGCTCGTACTCCTGCGCAACGCCCGCGCCGAGATCAACGATCTCATCCACGCCACCCTCTCGATACAGCACGGTCCGTGCATCCTGCATGTGAAACAGCACGAAGGAGCAGGTCAGGCCCGCGTGTGCGCCGACCGAACGCGGCACCACGCGCAACTGCACCGTCGGCCAGCCGCCGACCTCAAGGAGATGAGCGAGCTGTTCCACCATCACCGCGGAGCGTCCGACTGGCCGATGCAGCGCGTCCTCGCTCACGATGGCGTCCACCATCAGTGGATCAGACTCATGGCTGAGGACCCATCGCCGGGCGATTCTCGCCCTAGCCCGCAACCGCACCAGGTCCTCCCCCTCCCAGGGCCGGTCGGCGCTGATGACCTCGCAGGCGTAAGAGAACGTCTGGAGCAGCCCGGGAATCACCTGGGCCTGCCAGTAGCACAGGCGTCTGGCCTCGGTCTCATAGACGATGAACGGGCCGAGAACCTGACGGAATTCGCCGCGTCTCCACCAGGGCGTGCGCCGGGCATCGATGATCAGCTGCAGGCAGAGCTCACGGGTTCCCTCGTCCGCCTGGCAGAGGTCCAGGACGTCGCGTACATACCCGGGCGTGACTAGGGTCAGGCCGTTCTCGACCTGCGAGACCTTTCCGCTCGCGCACCCCAACCTCTGGGCGACCTGAGTAATGGTGAGGCCCCGCGCCAGCCGCAGAGCCCGCAGCTCACGGCCTAGCTTCTCCTGTTGTAAGGGCGGACTCATGCGCGGCATGCGGCGATTGTCCCGAAGCATCCGTTCGACGTTCCATGCCTGCACTTAATCGCGTTGAATTCGTAATCAGAAAAACTGGATTACTGTAAACCTTCTTGCCATCTCGCGCGTCTGCCCCAGCCTGGAGTGACGTACAAGAAAACCCCGGCACCTTCATGCCGGGGTTTTCGTGAGCAACGCAACCGCTGCGACCCTACGACGCCTCGCCCTCATTGACAATGCGCTGGACCACCCGAACCGGGATACCCGTGATCTCGGCGATGCGGTTCCGCGTCACCAGGCTCTTCTTCTCGGCGGCCGGAACGCCCTCAGGTGGGGCCGCCGCAACACGGATCGCGGCGTGCAGGCGAGTCGTCGGCTCGGCCATCGCCCGCTGGTACGCCTCGTCGGCAGCTTGTTTGGCCTTTGCGTACTCCTCTGCCACCGTCTGAAGATCCCGTTCCGCTTCCGCGCGCTGCTCTGCCGGGGGGAGCCGCCCGGGGTGTCGCCTGGCCATGGTCAGCATCGTAGCCGCCTCGTGCTCGTCGGCGATCTCCTTCACACGGCGGTGATATTCCTGCCCTGTCCAGAGACTGTTGCAGCCGCCAGCCCTTAGGTCGCACTCGATGTACGTCTCCCCGGCCACCTGGATCAAGGCCCGGAGGTCGCATGACGGGCATGGGCCCGTCAGGTAGTCCACCTGCACCCGCCAGGGAGCGAGTGCGTGCGCGGTCCGGCGCAGCCCGGCCAGTTCGTCGCACATGTCGCTGATCCACGGTCTGGCGGCCGGCCACTCCAGATCCTGGGCCAGCCACAGCGCGAGAGTGGTAATCGACGTGGGACTCGGGTACTTCAAGCCGCGGTGCTCGGCGATGAGCCACGCCCAGGACTTCAGGATGTGCTCGATGTGAGCGACGTGATCGAGGACGTCCAGCCTGATCGGCACTGGGGCCTCGCGGCTACCGGAGACCTTCAGCCCTCCCCCGCTGCCGGGTACGACGTGATGGGACAGCCACCGCTCAAGCGTGGGCGTGATCCGCACGTCGCGCTCCAGTCGCGTCTGGCAGGACGTGCAGATGAGCCAGCCGGACGCAGCCTGGCGGGGACCCCGCTGTCCACCGCAGCGAGGGGCAACACACAGCGGCGCCTCGCTCAACACTCACGCTCTCTTCCAAACCAGAAGGGGATAGCAAGACGATAGCCTATCCGCTAGCGATTAAATACGACAGCGTTCCTCATGACCTCCGCGATCTCTTTGGTGGTCCAGTCGCGTCCTGCCCGCTGCACCCGCCTCGGCCGCCAAGTGGAAGTTCTTGCCAGCCGAGACGGGCGGGACGCCCTCGCTACTCGACCGATGAGAGTAAGCAGCCTGGCCGTTCTGCGCGTCATGTTCCCGTCTTGGGGCTGCTGCTCGCACGCGCTCGGCAACACCTCACGGTGGTAAGTCAAGAAGCACTTGCTTTCACCTGTGGATCTGAGTCTCTCGCGAGTCTGCGCGTCGAGAAGCCGGAGCCTTACTGATCGGAATCGGGCAGCGTTAGCCCACGACCAGTGTGCTGATCGCTTATGAAGAGACCGGGAACTTTCAAATCCTGACGCGCGCACTGATGCAGGCGATTGATCGCCGCAAATACTGCTCTGTGCAGTGAACGCCATTCCTCAAGTGAACACTCAATTCGACGTCGGGCTGCCCAGTCGATGCGGGCTGCGGCCATATTCACCTCGTGCGCCTTTTCGATGACTTGATCATTGGCTAACAGCATTACTCGCTCAAATGCCACGGCGCGTTGGCCTTCTGCTGCTGTAAGGGCATCTAGGAGCTGCCCCCATTGACCTTCTGGGGAGTCAGGTTCGCGCGGGCTTTCATAAAGACGTACAGCGGAGTAAATGCATGATCGGACCTTCCCGATATAATCGGCATACGCTTCAAGGTTGCGTTCATCCCATCTGATCTGCAGCTGCCGCCGGTGCCGTGACCGTTCGGTGGCAGAATTCGTCGCGTATGTCACGACTGCACCTACTATCACTGCCGCAATCGTTATAACCTGCGTGAGTAGATTCACCAGCCCCTCCTCCTCTGGTCACCAACATAACCTCTCATGTCGGTGGCGTGTATGCGCCGCTTCGGCGAGCCCGTCTAGCGCGAGGTTGTCCTCTGGGCAAGAATATAAACGCCATACACCATCTCTGCGTTACTGCTTTCGCATTATGATATGGCCGGAACTCGCGCAGGGCCATACTCGCATCGCCCCGTCCACAAGCGCTAAGCTCGCTCACGATGGACGACCTGGCATTTCTGCTGCAGACGGGCGCGCTACTGCACCCCGTCCAGTGACTCGATCGCGATGATCGAGCCACTGATCCTGCGCCGGTAGCCGTGATAGATCATGTTCGGCTACATCAGAGGGGCCCGTACCTGTTGTCGAGCTTGTGCCAGATGGCCTCGCCCAGCTTGACGATGCCGTCCGGATCGATGAAGAAGTCCAGCGCCCACGCGAGCTGCTCGCCGCCCTCCTCACCCGCCGCGCACACGGCCAAGGCCAGCCGCACCAGCTCGGCCACCTGATCGCCGGTCAGCCCGAGCTCGGCATACCGGTCGAGCTCGAACCGCGCGGTAAGGTCGGCGACGATCTCGCGGGCCGTCTGCCGGTCGGCGTCGGCGTCGTTCTCCTCTATCGGGGTGACCGCAATGGCCTTGCCGTCGTTGCCGTCTTCGAAGGAGTACTTGACGGAGAACAGCCCTTGCTCGGCCCCGTAGTCCACGCTGTCCTCGGCTGCCATCTCCGCGCACATCAGGGCCGCGCGATAGACAGAGACGGGGTTGTCCTGCCTGCCGTTGACGGCTGTCGGGATGATCTCCACGCTGTTATAGGGATTACCGGGCGGGGCTCCGAGCAGGCCGACGACCTGCTTGATGCCCTCGCGTCCGATGTAGGCGTCGATGCTCATTGGCAGCAATCTCCTTCCAGGAGGCACCCGTACCGGTCACACCGGTCGTGCGGGCAGTTGGGGCCGTGCGCGGACATGCAGCCTCGGGGATCATCAATGGCGGTCGTTGCCGTCTCCCCCTGGGCGGGCTCCTCCTCGGGCCGTTGGGCGACTGCGCCGGGCCCGTCAGGCGTGATGTGGACCGGTGCTGGCCGAGCAACTTCGGCGCGGAGGCGGAGCATGGCGTGGGCGACCGCGCCCACGGGCCCGCGATGCTGGCCGCCCGCGCGCAGGTACTCCTCAGCAGAGTCACGCAGGAACGCGTACGACAGGGTGCCGTCAGCGTTGACGCCCTGCTCTTCGGCGGTGTCGGTAAGGCGGGTGGCCATCTTGCGCACGACGGGATCGGCGGTGAGCTCGTCCACGGCGTGCAGGTAATTGGCGGGCGGGCTGGTCACTGCGCCTCCCGCTGCTGGAGCACGGCCTTCAGCATGTCCAGTCGGCGCTCGCCGAACTGCGGGATATCCAGCAGCTCGGCGTCGCTACGGGCGCGCAGCTCACCGATGGTCGTGATGCCCGCTCGCTTCAGCGGGGTGGTGACATGCCAGGTCAGCTCCGGCAGGGTCGGCTTGATGTCGGCGTCGTTGGGCAGGCCGGCCTGCGCGATCAGGTCCGCGATCGTCACAGCACCTCCCACTGGCCGGTGCCGGTGTTGAGGTAGCGGATCTCTGCCGAGCCGGTGTGTGCCTTGGCCCAGTCGAGGGGCACGAACCACAGCTCGCCGCCCTCCTCCCCCGGCGGGACGATGATCCGACCGGCGTAGTCGAGATTGCCGTCGCCGTCGTAGAGCTGCCACGGTGTGCCCTCGCCTGCCTTGAGGCGGCGCGTGAGCTGGTAGTGCGCGGTGAGGTCGGCGTTCGCTGTGGCGATGAACACGTTGGCCCGGGACTCCTCGGGCCTGGTCGCGACGCGGTCTTCGGTGATAATCCAGCCGTGGGGATCGGCCATCTCGTCATCTCCTTCGGTGGGTGGGGTGGTGCGGGAAGTGCGGCTGCTTGTCGCCGCCATGGATGCGGATCTGGTGCTCCTCCTCGGCGGTGAGCACGATCGCGGGCAGGTGCTGGACGCCTTCGGTCAGGGCGCGCCGGATGCGGTGCCAGCCGTCGATCGGGAAGTGGCCCGCGTCGTCGACGGGAACGGCGATGAGCGGCTCGTCCAGGTCCACGCCGGCCGCGTGGTCGCTGGTGGTGGCGATGAGGCTGAGGACGCCCGCCCATTCGGCGGGGGCTAGCCGGCCGTTCGGCTTGCGTCCGGCGGCCAGCGCCTTGGCTGCGGTGATGTTCCAGGCGTAGGCGAGCATGTGGAACGTCTCGTCCGACGGTGCGCCGGTCACCGCGCGGTGCCGGGCGGGTCGATCTCGCACCGCTCGGGGCCGCCCGCCTGGCGGATGGCGTCGCCGAGCTGGGCGTGCAAGTGGTGGGCCTCTTCGACGGTGAGGGCGTGGCTGGGCAGGTTCAGGGCGATGCTGGCGCCGGTCCAGCGGGCCATTACGTCGGTGCTGTCCCTGTCTTCCGTGCCGGGCAGCCGGTCTGTGCAGCAGATCAGCCAGTCCTGCACCATGGGGGTGGGGATGGCGCCTCGGATGAACAGGGTGAGCTTGCCCTTGTCGTCGCGGTCGAGCCCGATGAACCGGACGAGCATGCGCCGCGTGTACTCCTCGCGGTCGCCCCAGGTGATGGCGACCCGGCCGGTGTCGAGGTGGCTGGTCAGGTGGTGGATGGCGGAGATCATGCCCGCCGTGGTGGTGAGGTTGAAGCGAACTGCCACGATGCTCCTCTCATAGGGGGGCGGCCCCGCTTGCAGCGGGGCCGCCTGCGGTTTCGCTAGCGAATAGATGCCTTGGGGGTGGTGTCCAGGCGGGCGCCGCCCACGTCGGCGCGGCGGCCGGCCTCGGCGCCGCTGTGCCAGGCGTCGTTGTTGACCTTGACCTGGCGGGCTTGGCGCAGCTTCGGGTAGAGCTTGGCGAACAGCGTGTCGACGACCTCGTCGTTCTTGAGGAGGACGAGCGCAGTGCTGGCCTCGCCGGGCTTGTCCTGGGCGGCCTGCTCGTCGGCGGCGTGCTTCTCGGCCGCTTCGAGCTTGGCGGTCGCTTCGACGATGAAGCCGAACGCCCACGAGCGGAGGTAGACGGTCTTCGACTCCCCCTGAGGGATTCGCTGCTGGGCCATGCCGCCGAGCATCTGCAGCAGCAGGCTCGGGTAGAGCAGCTCCAGGCGGTCCAGGTCGTAGGCGAAACCGACCAGCTCGACGGTGGCGTCCTTGCTTCGGGGGACGCGCATGGTGACACTGCGGCACCGCAGGGCCTTGGCGACGTTGTGGAGCAGGACGGTCTGTTCTTTGCTATACGGATCGGGGCACGCGACCTCGCGGAGCTGGGGCTTCTCCCGCCCGGAGGAGAGGTAGCCGAGGCGGGCCTGGTCGATGCCGTACTTGGCCATGAGACCGCGGGCTGCGGCCATGAACGTCTCGCGTTCGTGCTCGTTGGTGGTGCCCTCGGCCTTGGTGAGTAGCTTGCGGATGCGGTTGAAGGTCTTCTTGCTGGCTTCGGTGGTCATGGGTCTCCGGTCTTCGGGAGTCGAGGCGTCCCCGCCGGGGGTAGAGGGTGGGACGCCGGGGTGATCAGTGACGGGTGGCGTTGCGGTCGTCGTCGGTGAACTCGCCCCCGCGAGAGACCACCCGTCCGGCGCGGGTCAGTGTCTCGGTGGTGCGGTGGGAGGAGTACGACAGGGTGGTGTCCGCTCCGATCCCGATGTCGTCGGCTGCGGCGAACGCGTCCTGGTCCGCGCCGAGGAAGATGAACGTCCAGCCCTTCTTGCGCAGGTCCTCGATCATGCGGCGGATCTGGCGGCGGGAGCGCCACTCACGGGAGGCGTTCTCCTCGCCGTCGGTCAGGATGACGACCGAGATGTTGCCGGGCACGTCGCCCTCGGGCATGGCGTCGAACTGGGCGCGCATGCTGGTGAGGGTCTTGCCGATAGCGTCGAGAAGCGCGGTCCTGCCGCGCGGCTGCAGGCGGTAGTCGGGGACGTCGGCCAGCGCGCGGTACTCGTACACCGCCTCACACGTGTCATCGAAGTGGTAGAGCGACAGGAGGGTCTCGCCCGCGTTGGTGACCTGCTCGGCGAGGAACGCCTTCAAGCCCCCTTCGGTGTCGGCCTTGACGGTCTGCATGCTGCCGGAGCGGTCGAGGATGATCGTGATGTGGCGGTGGTCGGGGTTGGGCACGGTGGTTCCTTTCGTGGGTGAAGGTGAGGGGGCCCAGAGGCCGGGCCGGGGGTGTGTGGCCTGGTTAGTCGGTGAACAGCGTGCGACCGTCGAGGGTTTCGACGGTGGTGTTCGTCTCGGCGGCCAGGTCGTCGAAGGTGGCACGGTTGGTGTCCCACCATGCGGCGTCGACGGCCCGGTAGCCGGCGTGGGCGCCGTTGTGGGCGCGCAGGGTGAAGGCGACAGCCTGGCGGACATCCAGGACGACGCCGGTCTTGGGGCAGGTGATCTGCTGGGTGACGAGGTGCTTGAGGGTCATGCGGTCGGCGGCGGTGTCCGCTGGGAGTTCGCCGAGGAGGGTGCGCATGATGTCGTTCATGTGGCTCCGTTTCAGGTGTGCTAGCGGTCACGCTAGCGGTCGTTGTGAGGTGCGTCGGGGGGTGGGTTGATCACTATGTCAAGAGTCGGTGCGAGGTTGCAATGACTCTGAGAGTGTTTGAGAGGTGCGTGTGAGCGCGGTTCTCCCGCGATGGGGGGTGATCCTTCGGGGGTGGGGAGTTTGCGCGTGAGCGACGCTCTGAGAGGTTCTGGGGGTGTTGGGTTCTGACCAGGGGTTTTGATTGCGGTTCCGCTAGCGGAAGGTGTGCCGCAGTTGCGAAAATTCCGCATCGGCAGAAGACTGGAGCCGACCGTGACCCGCAACCCGACGGAGGCGACACCCCTCGATGGCCAGGAAAGCCGCGAAGTCTCAGCAAGAGCCGGACGCTCGCCAGCTCGCCGTCGTTGACGCTCCCAGACGCAAGCCGGTCACATCCAACGCGCAAGCGAAAACGCCAGTCGCGCGGCGCACGGCCCCGAAGGACCTGTACCGGCTCACGGTGCGCACCACACCCGAGATGAATGACAGGCTCACCGCCGCCCATCAGCGCTATCAGCTGGGGCCGCAGCCGATCGTGATCCAGGCCATCAACGCCTACGCTGACGCCCTCGACGTCCCCCGCGACCTCCCGATCCCCCGCCCGGAGGACCGGCCCCGCCGCGCGGCTCCCACGACGCAGGACCGCAGAAGCCGCAGCCCGAGAGGAGTCAGGCGGGAAGAGCCGCCGAAAATCGGCACCAGGCTCGACCCGCTGACCGATGCCCGTCTCACCGCGGTGTGGGAGCTCACCGGCGACGGCCCCGAGCGCATCGTCAACACCGCGCTCAATGTCTGGATGAGCCGCAGGGGAATCCGAGGGTCGGGCACCGCCTCGGCCTCGATCAGCGCGTAACGGCAAGCGGCAGGTCGGCCGCCTGCATGTCCACCAGGTGCACGACCATTTGCTTGGCGAGCGCGACCGGGTGCCTGGCGAACTCGTCCCAGCCGACGAACACGTTCTTGGCCTCCCTCACCGGGCCGAGCACGCCGGGCCGGAACAGGTCCGCCAGAACGCCGGCGGGGTCTGTCCGGCCCACCGTGTAGGCCGTGCTGGAGTTCTGGAGCTGCGGGCACCACTGTAGGGACAGTCGGATGCAGTCGCGGCAGGTGGGCGGCGCGTTGGTCAGTCGATCTACCTCGCTGGCGACGAAGTTGGTCTTCGTGACGACGTAGGAGATCCTGCCCGTCTCCGGGATCACCGCTGATCTCCGGCACACCTGGCAGAGGTTCTTCCGCATCATCGTCCACTGCCGCTTGTGGTTGAGCATGCGCCACATCGGGTCTCCGCGCATCGTGTCGTGAACGCGGCCCAGGAGGATGCCGCGCCGCCAGTCCGTGCGGGGATTGACGTTGACGTGCTCCAGGCGCATCCCACCTTCGGATCCTGCGTGCCGCCTGAAGATCAGCTGCTGATAGACCGCCTCCGCCATCCTGGCGAGAATCGCCGGGACGGGCATGCCCGCGGCGGTGCGGTCAATCACTGCACCTCCAGCTCTTCGCTGAGGCGCACGCCCTGCGGATCCACCTCCCCCGCCTCCGGGAGCATGCATAGCCGCTGCCTGTTGCTGATCTCGGCCAGCGCGTCTTCCAGGCGGATGAGTTCTTCTTCTGGTCCCCAGCCGTATGCCATCTTTTCGTCCTCGTCACGCTGGGGGCGCCCACGGGTAGATGGGCCCCCGGGTTTCGGAAAGCCATTAAAGCGCAACCTTAGCGCTTAAGCGCTAAGACGCTAAGGGGGAACGGCGCTATAGCCCTGATGTCATCGCGATGTGACCTTGGACCACACAGCTGATCGCCCGCTGTTCAAGCAGCTCGCCGACGCACTGCGCCAAAAGATCCGTGCAGGCGCTCTCGCGCCGGGCGACAAGCTGCAATCCCTGCACCGCATGGCGGCCGAGTACGGCGTGGGCGTCGCCACGGTGGAGGACGCTCTCGCCGAACTGCGCGGCGAAGGGCTCATCGAGTCCCGCAAGGGCGTCGGCAGCTTCGTCTCGGCGCAGGTCGAGCGCCAGACCGTCGTCTTGGAGGGCCCGGCCTTCGTCCACGCGCGCATGCCGACGCCGGACGAGCGGCGCGACCTCGGACTGCCCGCGCAAGGCGTGCCCGTCCTGGTGGTCGAGGAGGACGGCCAAGAGCGCGTGCTCCCAGCCAACCGAACGAGGCTGGAGATCCCGCCCCGCTAACTACCTGGGGCGGCGCAGACCCTCCCGGCTCGCGATCCGTGCGAGCTCCTCCACCTTGATGCCGAGTCTGCAGGCGATGTCCACCGTAGACTCGGCGGTCGGGTACGAGGCGCGCAGGTCCGCCATCTGCTCGTCCGTCAGCCTGACCTTCGGCAATCGGCCCTGGCCCCGCCGGTTGGGCCGGTGGACGCCGGCGTCGGACGCGAGCCGGTAGACGGTGGCCGTGCTCACGTCGAAGTCGGCCGCGATTTCGGGCACGGTGCTGTCCAGGTCCTCGGTGTAGCGGCGCAGCAGCTCCGAGCGTTCTTCCTGCGCCAGCGGCGGCTTGAGCCCCGCGTCCGCATCCTGTTCGGAAACTGGCCGCGACTGCTGGTCCTGCCATCGGCCGTGCAGGTCGGCGATCAGGTCCTGCACGGCCTCTCCCTGCACCCGCGCGTACCGAGTGGACGCGCGGGGAACCGTCAAACCGGACAGCCTGCGGGCCTTCCAGCCGACAACGGCGCCGGTCGCATCGCTGCGTATAGGCTCGATGCTGCCGATCCGCTCCCCTGCCACGAGCACCGTCTTGCGCACCGAGCCGCGCCGGGGGTCGAGCTGGTAGGCGTCAAGCTGCGCCGAGCTGTACCACTCGGGACGCCGTACAGGGTCGGTCATGGCGGGGCCTTCGCTCGGGAGGGGTATCCCGATGATCGTAGACCTATCCGCTGGCCGCCTGGCCGCCTTGACGCTGAGTGGAGGGCAGCCGTGTGGGGCGGCGGACGAACTCCCGATACGCCCGGCGGAACTCGGCGTCGGCGAACCGCTGCTGCAGCTGGCGTCGGCGCTGCTCGATCACGTCGGCGTCGGCCGCGCCGAGGGCCAGTGACTCATACAGGAGCATGGAGCCGTGCCCGTCGGATAGCAGTCCGCCTTCAGGCCGGCAGCCGTGGGGGCAGGCCATTGCTTCGGCGGCCCCCCACAGGCGGCAGATCATCGGGCGGTCGGCGTAGACGGAGCAGCGCTCATCCTTGAGGGCGGGGCAGGTGTAATCGCCTTCACGCGCCGCCTGGTCTAGCTGGTCGTCATGGTGCGGGATGGTGACGCCGCGGGCGCGGATGCGCTGCCGCTCGCGCGCGTTCATGTCGATCGGGCCGCACGAGTCAGCGCACAGCCCTTTGCAGTTGGGCTGCGGTACCTGCGCGTACAGGTCGGCCAGCCTGGCGTCCATGTCGGAACGTCTCATCAAGTTCTCCGGGAGGGGGAAGCGGGCGTGGGCCGGGCGGCGTCGCCCCGCCCACGCTGCTCGGGGCTGCTACGGCTTGCGTGAGGCGGCCGCGGTCTCCAGCTCGCTGCCGACCTTCACCTTCACGCTCCACCGGGCCTGCCGCTGGACCTCGTCGCCCGTTTTGGGGTTGCGGAAGGTGCGCGCAGGCAGCAGGTGCGGCTTGATGCTGAGAAGCCCGGTGATCCGCACCTCGCGGCCGGCGGCGGCCTGCTGGGTGATGACGCCGATGAGGGCGGCGACCGCGTCGGCGGCCATCTCCCGGTTGCCGATCAGTTCGCCGATGGCGGCGATCAGCTCGGTCTTGCCCATGGGCTTGTTCGTGATGGTGGCCATGTGTGATCCCTTCACGTTGTTGATCGGTAATACGCTAGCGGTGCTGCTAGCGGTTAGCGCCAGACCTCAGCCCAGCGTTCGACGGAGTCGAGCGCGGCGCGATGTCTGGCAGGCACGGGGGCGACGGGGTGGCCAAGGTGGTCGGCGCCCATCGCGGCGCGGATCAGGGCCGCGGCCTGGCCGCTGGTCAGCCTGCGCTCTTGGCCGTAGCGGTCGGTCAACCGCGCCAAGACGGTGTCCTCGAAGGGCAGCGGGTCTGTGGCCCGGTTGACGCCGGTGGCGTACGTGAACGCCGTGTCGTCGTCGATCACCGAGATCGGCCGCAGGTCGCCGACCAGGTCCTTGACGACGTGCCACCACAGGCCGTGGCTGTCCCACCGATTGCTGCCGTCCTGCTCGCCGGGCTGGTTGACCACGACGAGGACGGGGTTGAACTGGGCGACGGTGAGCCCGATGTCGCGCGCCATCCAGTGATGGCGACGGATCAGCTCAGGCGTCGACGGACCGTAGCCCGCCGAGGGGGTGCAGCGGTGGACGGTGATGCCGTAGTCGGTGGTGATGGCGACGTGGGAGGTCGGCAGGCCGAGGTGCATGCCGACCACGTGGCCTCTCACGGCCGCTCCTGAGCGGCGAACAGGCGCTCGGCGAAGTCGGGCAGGTCACCCCACGGCGTGCCGCGGTGGTTGGCCTGGTGCAGGCGCTTGAGCAGCCAGCGCGCGCCGGGCGTGAACATGTGCCTGACACGGTTGGGTGCGTTCTGGATGTCGCAGCCGGACGGCAGGTCCTCGACGGTGACACCCTGCGTCTGCAACAGGGCGACCGCGATGCAGGCGTGCGGTTCCTGCTGCCTGCGGTGGGGGGAGGCGCCGGTGCGGCCGGGATGCTCGGCGGCGATCCCGACGAGGGCCCGGATCAGCATGCCGTGGCTGATGGGGTTGTTCCTGCGTCGCCGGCGTCGCGCCGGAGGAGGGCTATCAGGCAGCGTGGAGTCGGGCATGAGGGGTTCTCCCTTCGAGGGCGGGGATGAGGGGCGAGGCTGTGGGTGAGGGGGCGGGGGTGGCGGGCACGGACGCGTGCGCGGGAGGGAGAGCGGGCAGGTCGTATCCGCGGCCGCCGGGCGCCCTGTGGGGCAGCGGCATGCGGTCGGCGCGGTCGGCGCGGATGGTCAGGATCGGACCGCCGCGGGCGAACCAGCCTGCCGGGTAGGCGGCTGTGACCTGTCTGATCCACTGCTTGGCCGGCCCTGACTTCGGGCGGGGGTGCACGGCGGGCAGCGCCCGCCACCCAGGGTGGGTGTGATCGTGGGCGGCCTCGACGGCCAGGAGCACGTGCCCGAATTCCCGCTCGCTCTCCCAGGTGCAGCCCAGGCACGCTCCGAGGAAGCGGCGCGGGGAGACGCCGGACTGGAACAGCACGGTCGGCAGGTGCTCCTCGGCGGGGACCAGCGGCGCGTGGGCTTGGCCGAGCACGTTGCCGGGATGGGTGATGTAGATCGCCCAGACCCCGGTGGGCCGGTGGGTGAGGGAGCGGTAGTGCAGGTGGCGGGCGATCGCGCCGCGCGGCTCGCTGTCGTGGCCGGTCACGCTGGGCCGTCCGGAACGGTGTGCTGACGGTCCTGCGCGGCGGTCGCCCACGGGTCGTCGGGGAAAGGCGGCTCGTCGGCGAACAGCCCGCCATGGTCCGCGTTCTCCTCGGCCGGTGGCGGCGTGTACCGGTCATCCGGGAAGGACTGGCAGGCCGGGGTACAGCCCACCCCGGCCGGGTTTCCGCAGTCCATCAGGCACTCGTACGGGTACAGCGTCTGCGAGCAGATCCAGGTGACGGCCTCGCCTACGTGGTGGGTAACGCGGGACGGGCCGGCGTCGCGGCCGGGCAGCGGCGGCGGCGCGATCACGTACGCGGGCCCCAGCAGGCTGGCCTCGATGATGACGTGCGTGATCGGCCCCGAGGGGAACTCTCTCGCCCGGCCGGACCGCACGTCGAGGCTGCTGCCGTCGGCGTGGAGGCGGGTGAACAGCTCTTCGCGGTCCAGGAGACCACGCAGCGTGTGAGCCGCTTCCTGCGGGGTGACCAGGGACGGCAGGATGCGGCCGAGCGCCTGCTTGACGGCCTCCAACGCGACGGCACCGAACTGGGGGATCTCGGCTAGGCCCGTTTCTCCCCGGTCGAGCAGGTCGCCGAGGGTGTGCACGCCGTTGGCGCGGAGCAGGCCGTGAACCTTGACGGGCAGGCCAGGGAGAACCTCCTCGACGAGAGACTCACGCGGTCGGCCGGTGAGCTGGCCGAGGTCGGCGAGCGAGTGCTGCGAGGTCATCGGTGTCCTTCCAAGGGGGTAGGCGAAGGGCTGGTCAGGATGTGGCGGTTGGCGTCCAGCCAGTCCGTGGCGCGAAAGCGCTGCGCGGTGCTGGGGATGATGGCGACGAGGTAGGCCAGGACGCCCCCGGAGATCGCGCCGAGGAGGGGCGGCAGCATGTGGCGGATGAGTGTCCGGTCAGGGTTCACGCCGAGGATGCGGTCTTCCATGAGGGTGTAGCGGTCCATGACCACGAGCCCGGCCCGGCCGCCCGCATGCACGAGTCTTGGGCAGGCCAGCAGGGAGAAGACCGCGCAGTCGAGGTGCAGGCCCGGTTCGACGCTGTAGGGCATGTCGCGCGTGCCGACCATGGCCATGGGGCCGATGATCGCTGTGCCGCAGGTGCCGCACAGGCGGTCACGCATGGCTTCGCGCTGCCGGACGGCACAGTTCACGCCGAGGGTGGCTCGTCCCTGGCCGGGGGCGCAGTCGCAGGCCAGCATCCGGCCGAACTGCTCGTCGACGGCGACGGTTTGGGTGCGGCTGTTCCACTCGGCGACCCACGGGACAGGGAAGCCGCGATCTTGGGGCAGTGCCGCGATCTGTAGCGGTATGGGAGGCAGGTTGCGCTCCATTGGTCTCCTCGAAGGGTGAGGGGGCGTGCGGCGGCTGGTCGGCCGCCGCACGCCGGTGGTCAACGGTCAGACAGGGGTGGGCAGCCCGAGCCGGTCGATGAGGTTCAGGTCGTCGGGTCCGGGCCTGCCAGGGGTGACGAGCCGGATGCGTGGGTTGCGCGGGTAGGTGAGCGACACGCCGGTCATGACGGCCCCGCCCGGGAGCGCGATGGTGTCCACGCGGTAGTCCGCCATCGGGAACTGCACCGCGTACCAGGGGTCGGCCGGTTGGCCGGCTCGCAGCGCCATCGGCAGCGGATCCCAGGTGGCGCAGTGGCAGCGCGGGTCCCCGCACCGATCCCGATCGGAGCGTGCCGTGGTCCGGTACTGGTCGAGGCGGCCTGACAGCATCGGGCACACCTGGACGCTGTAGTTGGCGCACCACCGATGCTGGGCGGGCTCGTTGACCAGGCCCCGGTCGAGGTCCCCCGGGCGTGCCATCACCACGGCGGTGCCGCGCGGACTGCTGATCTCCTTGCCGCAGAGCTGGCACTGCTGGCTTGCGAGGAAGTCGCCCACGATGCTCTGGTCGACCTCGCCGAGGATCGGCGTGCCGTCGAGATGGCACAAGGTGATCTTGGGGACGATGACACCTCGCCACAGCGGCTCGTCAGCGAGCTGCGGGGGCCGGGCCACGTTCATGCCCCCTCCCCCGCGGCCTTGACGAGCGCGGCCTGGACGGCGGCGGCTTCCTCCTGCTCGGCCAGCTCGGCTGCGAGCTGGCCGACCTGCTCACGCAGCCGCTCCACGCGACGGTCGTGGCCAGCCTTGCGCGAGGGGGCGTGATGCCGGTCGTGCGCGGCGCGCAGCTCGTCCAGGCCGGGCTGCCTCAGCCAGTGCTGGGTCAGGTTGTAGACGATGCGGCGGACGGCCTGCTCGGTTTTCTCGGGCACCCTGCCCGAGGAGTAGCGGCCGGGGCGGCCAACCCAGGGACCCGACGTGCCGTCCTTGGTGATGTCGTCGGCGTTGTAGGTGCCGTCACCGGCCAGGGTGACGCCGTTGACGGTGGGGGCGCCGGGCCTGGCCCGGCTGCCGTCCCGGTTGTGGCAGTCCTCGCCGTCGCGGGCGTCGCCGTACTGGACGCGCAGGGCGTTGCGGCGGCGGTTCCCCCCGTAGGCGGCGCGGTCGTATTCCAGGCTGTCGAGGCCGATCCAGAAGACGCCGACGCGGACGACGGCGTAGCGGGTGCGGCCCCGCTCGTCGTGGGAGACGTGTGCCCGCAACGACCGGGTGCCCTTGCCGCGGAGCCGGGGGACGCTGAAGACGAAGCTGTTGGTGCCGTGGACGTGGTCGCCGTCACGGTAGGGGTCGGTGCCGAGCTGGCTGAGGACTTCCTCGATGTCGAGGCCGCCGATCTCCTTCAGCTGGGTGGCCGCCTCGACGAGGACGTCGCTGCGTGAGGGGATGCGCCCGGACTCCGGGAGATAGACGGGGCAGGTGGGCGGGCAGTCCTGCGGCCCTTCGGTGCGACACAGGATGCAGGTGACGCCGTCCTTGGGGACCGTCTGGGAGACGTCGTAGACGGCCGTGCCGACCATCGCGCGACGGCGGCGGCGGGTGACCTCCTCGGTTTCGCCGGTGTCCGGGTTCTCCCGCTGCTCGCGGCGGGTGCCCTGGTAGAGGGATTCGATCCAGAGCGGGACGGCGCCCTCACGCAGTTGGCGGCCTTCGCCGCTCCACCACTTCTCGCCCTGCACGCGGGTCGCGTCCGGGTCTTGGGCGTACAGACGCATCGCGTTGGCGAAGGTGTGCCGGTTGTAGTGGGGGAACTGGGCGGCGTACAGCCGGAACTCGTCCAGGACGGCCGGGTTGTCGCGGATCTCGGCGGCGGTCACCTGGCAGGAGGCGGCGGCCCAGGAGTTGCCCATGAGCTGCTGGCCGCGCCAGGCGGCCCATTCCTCATCGGTCATGTCGGCGGCGCGGCCGGTCTTGGGCCGGTCGATCGGGGGAAGGATCATGCGTGGTGCCTTTCGTGCTGTGTTTCGGGATTGGCCGGGCTGGCCCGGCGGTGCTGGGCCAGCCCGCACGAAGGGTGCTGGCGGTTTCGCTAGCGGAGAATGGCGATCACGTCGGGGTGGCGGGTGATCACCCGGTGGTCATGAGGGCACTCGTCGTGCCGCAGGATGCGATCCCGGGCCCGAACGGCGCTCTGCCAGGTCGTGCACGGCAGCTCCACATGGCCGCCGTCGCAGACGACGTGCCACCAGTTGGGCAGCGGCCGTCCGGTCGGGTCGGCGCTGGAGCGGCCTCCGCGGCGCAACTCGATCACGACGACGTCGCTGCCCAGGACCGAGGCGACGTTCGAGGGCGGCACGGTGAACAGGCCGGGCAGAGGGGTGACCTCCAGATCGTCGCCGGTCGGCCCGTACGGGCGGACATCGGCGAGGCGGTAGCCGATGATCTTCGATCCGGCGTTCACGGTTTTGCCTCATCGAGCAGGGTCTGGGGGCAGCCGCTCTCGCGGGCGCTGGCCTCGCACAACCCGTACCGCCAGTCGGGGTTGTGGCTGATGAGGGCCACGACGGACGGGTGGGGGCAGTTCGGGGCGCAGCCGCACGCCCAGTTCTTCTCGCGTGGCAGGACAAGTGGTCCCCACGCCCACGTCTGCTGCTCGGCCGTGGGCGGGCTATGCGGGGGCGAGATTTCGGGGAGGCTCATGCGGCATGCGCCTTCGCGATGTTCTTCGCGCACTTGGGCCCGATCGCCCTGGCGATCGACGTCTCGGCGGTGAGCTGTCTGCCGCACATGCAGCAGAAGTGGTGCTTCTCGCCGAAGGCGACGGCGTCCTCCAGGGTGATGTGGAGGTCGGGCGTGAGCCGGTCGATCGTGGTGGGGGTGACCGGGCGGCGGTGCAGCTTGCCGTTGCGGACTTCGAGCCGCTTGACGTCCTGTTTGTCGCTGTAGCGGCGGCTGTCCTTGACCGCGTACAGGCGGCCGTCGAGCTTGTAGACGCCCGGGGTGAGCGTCGTGGACGCGATGGTCAACGGTGGTGCCTCTCTGTGGAAGGGCGCGGCCCCTGGGGCGAGCCGCGCGGTGTCGGGTGTCAGGCCGCCGGGGCGGCGGCGCGGTGGGCCTTGTAGGTGCCGAGCGCGTCCACGACGGGCCAGGGCGCGTCGATGCCGCGCCAGTCCGGGTGCCGCCGGAAGGCGGACACCCACTGCTCGAACGGCTCGGGCACGAAGTGGCCGTCCGTCATCGACAGCCCGTGGCAGACGTAGCCCCGGTAGGCGTGCCGCTCGCACGCATCGGGGTCGAAGGCGACGGCCGGGCGCTCGCGGGTGCCGTCGAGCCGGACCAGCGTGACGGGCCGGTGCTGGGCTGAGGCCAGGTCGAGCGCCGCGGCCTCGCTGTAGTAGAGGTGCCGGCCTCGCAGGTCGGTGCGGATCTCCTCGATGACGAACTGGCCGGCGCCCGCGGCGATGGTGCAGACGATCGTGGACATGACGCTCCCTTTCTGTGGGTGGCCCGGGTCAGCGGGGCTGGATGGTGAGCGTGCAGGCGTTGACGGCCTCGACGCGGACGCCGGACGGCAGGTCGCACGCCGGGATCGTCCAGTCGGACTCGGCGAAGGGGCCACCCTCGGGCACGTAGCAGGTCCACTCGTGCGGGCCGTCCCAGTAGATCGACCACTGGCGGCCGTCCCACCACTCCTCCATCAGCTTCGGCTCGTCGGCGAGCACTCCGAACTGGCGGGCGATCGCGGCGGCCACCTGTTCGGCCTGGGCGCGAGACACGGTCGTCGGGCGGACGGTGCCCTCCTGGTGGTCGAGCAGCGCGCGGCCGAGAGTGCAGTCGCTGAGACGAGCGGCGGCGATCGCGTCTGCGGCCTGTGCGGGGCCCCAGCCTTGCGTGCCCAGCAGCGCGATCAGCGCGGCGTGCAGATGGTCGGCCACGGTGTCGCCGCCGCCGCTGATGTGAGGGTCAGGGTGCGTGTCGGCGCGCCGGAGGAGAGTGAGGAGTCCCTCGCCGAGTTCGACGGGGGTGGCGGTCGTTGTCATGAGGCTCCAGGTGAGTTGGTTCGGTTGCGGGGGCGGGGGGCCGCCACCTCGGGGAGAAGGGGGCGGGCGGTGCGGTCAGAGCTTCAGATCACGGAGGTCCACGCGAGCCTTGCAAGACTGCGTCGTCGCTAGCGGTTAGTGGCTGGTGTTCGCGCAGGTCGGCAGACCGTCGAGAGTGCGGGAAACGGCGCGGGCGTCGCAGGTGCGGCAGGTCTTCCGCTCCCGGATGATGTCGAGCGCGTTGCCGATCGCGTCGCACGCGATCATGAACAATCGCTGCTTGCACGCGGTGTCGGCAGTGTCGAGGCCATGTCCCTCGGCGGTGAGCCTGTCGTCCACGGCGGCGCGGACGGCAGAGATCAGGAGCAGTTCGATACCGGTGACGTCGAGGCCGTGCGCGGCGCCTTCGGCCTGGGCGGCGGCGAAGGAGGCGACGAGGAGCGCCGGACGCAGCGAGCCGTTCTCGTCGAGTCGCGCCCGGCCGGCGAGGTAGTACGGCAGCGGGCTCCCGTTCCGGTAGGTGACCGCGGGCGGCGCGGCGTCCGGGTCGGCCGGGACGACCTCGTGTACTTCGTGCCTGGCGCCGTCTTCGCCCAGGCCGCTGTCGCCGGTCAACTTCCAGCCGTGGCGGTCCAGCAGGTCGTCCAGGTCCGGGCCTTTGTCATCGAGCGGCACGCCGGTGTCGATGACGGCGACGACGCGAGGCACCGCCACGAGGATGGTCGTCTCCTCGTCCTCGGCGTGCTCCTGCGCTTCGGCGACGACGACCAGGTGGTTCGGGGGCAGGGGGGCGCCGTCGAGGCCGCGCTCGAAGGTGGTGGAGTCATCGACGGCGATCGCCTGGTAGCGGATGCTCATGTGGTCCTCTTTTCGGGAAGCGGTATGGCTAGCGGATAGCGTGCTGGGCCAGCTCGTAGGAACGGGCGATAATCCGGGAGGCGGTCTCGCTCACCCCGAAGTCGTGAGGGAGCAGCACCCAGCCCTGGTCGGTCATGTACTGGTGCTCGGCTTCGAGGAACGCCTCTAGGGTCTGACCTGGTGCCGGGGCCTGGTCGCCCTCGTGCAGGTCGTTCTCGCCGTAGACGTCGAAGGCGTCAGGGGCAAAGACGTCTTTGTCGGCGCGGTCACCGCTGAAGTGCACGACCCAGATGTCGCCTGTGCTGGTGATGTCGCCCATGTGGTTCGTCTGGCCGGGCAGGTGGATGGTGAGGTGGTAGACCTCGATGCCGACTGCGAGTTGGGGTGCGTTGCGGGTGTAGAGCCGAGTGATCATAGCCGCTCCTCGGTAGGCGTTTCCGCTGGTCAGCGGGTTTCATGGGTGGTGCGGTGATCAGATTCGCAGACTCATTGCGGGAGTGCAATGAGTCTGAGAGAGATTCCGGGAACGACACGGGACGCGTCGCAAAACGAACACAGAGCGCTTGAACCGACCAACCGACATCATGGGGTGCAACACGCATCCTCACGCGCTCAGCAACCGCTACAGACGCAGCTAGCTATGTGTGAGCGGTTCCGCTAGCGGTGATGCTGCGCGAGTTGGTAACGAGTTCGTTTTCCCTTACCTCCGCGCCCGATGAGACCGTCCGCCTGCAAGGCGGCCAGCGCCCGGCCAACGGTGGCAGCAGAGGACCCCACAGCGATCCTCATCTCGCGAGCGCCGACCGGCTCCCCCTCCCGCTCGGTCAGCATGCGTAGGATGGCATCCTTCACGCGTTCCGCTTCAGCGTGAGCGCCCAAGAGAACGCCGGGACGCTTAACGAGCCGGTAGCGGGTGCTGCTGGTTTTGCCTTCCCGCGTCACCATGCCGTCAGCGAGCAACTGCCCAAGAGCACGACCGAGAGTCGGATGGGACGTCGGCACGACCCGCAGCAGCTCCGAGGCCCCCATCGACGCCTCTCCTCTGGCCCGCATCGCCGCCAGAATGCCGTCCTTGACCTCATCGAGCCGCAGACGGCTCTGCAAAGGAACTCGCTTCGGCTTCGCCTCGAACAGCGGATGCACCCACAGCCACGCCGGCGCGTACGGAGGCTTCTCGATCTCCAGCTTGGCAACAATCTGCATGAGCAGGGCGCGACGATCCAGCACGGCGAGCGTCGGCCACTCCTCGATAAGCCCTCGCATCACCGGAACGGCCTCGCGCGGGTCCATCCTCGCCTCATCCGCCGGTTCCGGCTCCAAGGCACTTATCAGCCGATCCCGTTCGGCCAGCAACTCGTCGCGCACTCGTATGTAGGAGTCCTCAGGCAGCAGACCCTTCGCGAACTGCATCGTCTGCCGGTCCAAGTCCTCGTTGATGCGCACCAGTTCCTTCTTGAGCCATTCCAGGTTCGCTTCCGGCCGCGGAGGTTCCGGTTCGATCGCGAACGACTCGGCCGCCGCCTCGATCTCGGGTGCCCACTCGGCGAGCAGTTGCAGCAGTGCTTCTTCCACCGCCGCCAAGAGCGCGAACCTCGACCCGCACACCACCTCGTCATGCCGAGCTCTTGAGCCGCAGATAAAGCCCTTCTGATGCCTGTTCAGGTGCATCCCGCCGCCGCAGTGCCAGCAGCTGATGAAACCGGTGAACTGGTGCATGGAGTGCGACGGCCGTGTGACCTTGGCAGCTCTCAGCGCGAGGTACCGCTTCCACAACTCGTCGCTGATGAGAGGCGCGTGCACGCCCGGACGAAACACTCTCCGCTGGCAGCGGGACGCCTTGGCGCACCTGCATTCGGGATCGTGAATCTGCAGCAGGCCGGCCGCGAAGCCGCGGTCCATGACCTGGCGGATGGTCTCGGCACTCCACGGCAGACCACCCTCGGTGGTGAACCCGTGCCGATTCAGCCGCGTGGCGAGCGCGGCAAAATTCTGATCGGCCACGTACGACTCGTAGCAGCCTGCGAACACCAGGGCGGCGCCGGACTGCACATCAGGCTCGTAGCGTTCCTCGCCATCGGAAGGGTCGCGCAACGTCCGATTCGGATCGAGCGGGTGCGGCTGCCGCCCCCGCCGCACGTACCCGAAGTACTCTCCACCGAACGGCGGGAGCCCCCGCGCCAGACGGTTCTGAAACGCCTCCGCCCACTGCTCGCCCGCCCGGTCACTCTCGAAGGCGGCCAGCTCCATCAGCATGCCGCGGGTGAACTTGCCGACCGCGGTGGTGGCATCCACCTCTTCCGTGGCAGACACCAGGTCGCCACCCGCCGTCTCCAACCGTGCGAGGTTGAGCTGGTTGCCCATGCGGTTACGGCCGAACCGGGAGTACTTCCACACGAGGATCGCCTTGGCAGCACCCTTCTCCACCTGAGAGATGGCCGCCATGATCGTCCGCTGGAAGTTCCTCCCGGACACGTCAAGATCTTCTATCCAGCCGCCGTCCGGCCAAGCGCCCGGCGGGATGTAGTAACCCCGCCGGGCGGCTAACGCCTCGATGGCATCACGCTGGATTGCTGGCGAGATCTTTTCCTCCAGCATCATCGACACTCTCACGTACGCGATGGCTGGGGTTAACGTGGCGCGGTCCTCGATCACGCTTCCGAGTTATAGCAACAACAAGGGTGGGGACCAGCACCAGCGTCAGAAGCGTCGAGGACACCAGGCCGCCGATCACCACGATCGCCAGCGGCTGCGAGATGAACCCGCCCGACCCGGTCACCCCCAGCGCCATCGGCGTCAGCGCGCAGATCGTGGCCACCGCCGTCATCAGGATCGGCCGCAACCTGCGCCGGCCGCCCTCGATCACCGCCTCGACCACGCCCAGCCCCTGATCCCGGTACTGGTTGATCAGGTCGATCAGCACGATCGCGTTCGTCACCACGATGCCGATCAGCATCAGCATGCCGATCAGCGCCGGCACACCCATCGCCGTGTCGGTCGCCACCAGCAGACCCACCGCGCCGGTCGCCGCGAACGGGATCGACACCAGCAGGATCAGCGGCTGGACGAAGCTCCGGAACGTCGCCACCATGATCATGAACACGATCGCGATCGCCGCCAGCATCGCCATGCCCAGGTCGGAGAACGCGTCCGCCTGGTCGGCCGAGGCGCCGCCGATCTCGTACCGGGCGCCGGCGCCCAGCGCCACCGACTTCATCTTCGTCGTCAGCTCCTGGGTGACCGTGCCCAGGTCCGACGCCTCCACCTTGCCCGACACCGTCGCCGAACGCTCACCGTCGATCCTGGTCACCTGCGTCGGACCGGCCACCTGCTCCACCTTGGCCACCGACGACAACTTCACCAGCCCCGCCGCCGTCGGCAGCTTCAGGTCCTCGATCGCCTTGACGTCCTCGGGCGCATCGCCCCCGCGCAGCACCAGGTCGCTGCTGCGGCCGTCCAGGGTGATCTGCCCCAGCGGCGCGCCACGGAACGCCTGCGCCACCGCCTGGCCGACCTGACCCTCCGACAGCCCCTTGGCCGCCGCCTTCTCCCGGTCCACCGCGACCTCGATGCGCGGCGCGCTGGCCTCCAGGTTCGACGACAGGTCACGCAGACCCTTCACCTGGCCCATCGCACCCTTGACCGCCTCGGTCGCCGTGCGCAGTGACTCGGCGTCGGGCGCCTGCACGATCACGCTCACCGTGTCGGAGGAGAACCCGCCCCCGCCGGCGCCGCCGACCGTCACCTCACCGACCCCGGACAGGCCCGTGATCTTCTCACGGAGCTGCTGCTCCACCGTCGCCGGCTCGGCGCCGTCCTTGACCGTCACCGAGAACGACGCCCGGTCCGCGCCACCGCCCACGCCGCCCTGCATGGCGTTGCCGCCACCCACGTTGACCTGGTACGTCTCCACACCGGCCAGCCCCGACAGCACGCCCTCGACCTTCTTGGCGGCCTTGTCCGTCGTGGCCAGATCGGTGCCCACCGGCATCTTCTGCGTCAGCGAGATCGTGTTCTGCCCGGAGGAGTCCAGGAAGTTCGTCCGCAGACCGCCCGCCAGGCCCATCGTCCCGACGAACACCGCCACCCCGATGAGCACCGTCACCAGCTTGAACCGCGTGGCGAACCGCAACACCGGCAGGTACGCCCGCTGCAAGGGGCTGCGCAGCTCCTTGGCCTCGGCCTCCTCACGCTGGGCCCGCGCCTGCTCCGGCGACAACGACGGCGCCTTGAGGAACCAGTACGCCAGCACCGGCACCACCGTCAGCGACACCACCAGCGAGGCCAGCAACGCCACCGCCACCGTCACCGCGAACGGCCGGAACAACTCACCGACCATGCCGCCCACGATCGCGATCGGCGCGAACACCGCCACCGTCGTCAGCGTCGAGGCCGTCACCGCCCCCGACACCTCCCGCACCGCGGTCAGGATCGCCTGCAGCTTGGCCTCGCCGTAACCCAGATGGCGCTTGATGTTCTCCAGCACCACGATCGAGTCGTCGACCACCCGGCCCACCGCGATCGTCAGCGCGCCCAGCGTCAGCATGTTGAGCGAGTAGTCACCCGCCCACAGCGCCAGCAGCGCGATCACCACCGACAGCGGGATCGACACCGCCGTCACCAGCGTCGAACGCACCGACAGCAGGAACACCAGGATGACCAGCACCGCGAACGCCAGCCCCAGCAGGCCCTCGGTGGTCAGGTTCTCGATCGACTCCTCCACGTACGGCGCCTGGTCGAACACCACCGACACCTGCGTGTCGGAGGAGTCGCCCAGCGAGCGCGTCAGCTCCGGCAGCTTCTCGCGGATCTCGTGGGAGATCGTCACCGCGTTGCCGTCAGGCGTCATCGTCACCGACACGCCGAGGCTCGTCTTGCCGTCGGTACGGGTGATCGTCGAGGCGTCGGCCAGGCCGCGCTTGATCTCGGCCACGTCACCGAGCTTGACCGGCTTGAGCGGCTTGGGCCGCGCCACCTGCTGCGGCAGCGCCGCCCGGCCCGTCTGGGCCGGCTGCCCGGCCTGCGGACGGCCCTGCGCCTGCCCCGGCGTCTGGGCCGGGGACTGGGCCTGCTGCTGGGCAGGCTGTGCGGGGGTCAGGTAGAGGTTCTTCAGCTTCTCCAGCGAGTCGACCCGCGACCCCACCTGCACGGTCAGCGACCTGCCGTCGGAGGTCAGCGACCCGGCCGGGATCGGCGTGCCGTTCGCCTTGAGCACCTCGGGGATCTGCGCCGCCGACACCCCGGCCAGCGCCATCTTCTTGACGTCCGGCTCGATCGTGACGACCTCGTCACGAGTGCCGGTGACCGCCGCCTCGCGCACCCCCTCCACGCTCTGCAACTCCGGCACCATGATCCGGCGCAGCTTGTCGGCCATCGCCCGCTCGTCGCCGCCGTCGCCCACCGCCAGCACCAGCACCGGGATGTCGTCGGTGTTGCCCGCCACCACCTGCGGATCGACGCCCTGCGGGAGCGTGATCCGGGCGACGGCCTGCTGCATCTTGTTCAGCGAGGCCTCGATGTCGGTGCCGTACTCGAAGGCCACCTGGATCTGGGCCATGCCCTCCTTCGACGTGGAGGTCATCTGCTCCATGCCGGGGATCCCCTGGAAGGAGTCCTCGATCGGCTTCGTCACCTGGTCTTCGACGATCTCCGGCGAGGCGCCGGGGAAGGGCGCGATGACGAACGCGCCCGGGAACGCCAACGACGGCAGGAGCTGCTGCTTCAACTGCGGAATCGTGAACGCGCCGAACGCGGTGATCACGACCGCTACCAAGATCACAAGACTGCGGTTGACCAGACTCAACCGGGCGAAAGCGGTCATAGGCTCCCCTCCAAAGTTCGCCCCAGACTAACACTTTGCCTTATACGAATATTTAGCCTGATCCAGCTTTCCTGATAACCTTCTCAGGAAGCGAGAGGTGAGCGTGAGCGACGACCGCGAAGACCTGATCCGCCGGATCACCGAGACACAGCGCGACCTGGGAAGACTGTTCACCGGGCAACAGTCCCCCCTGTTCAGCTCCAACCTCACCATCCGGCAGCTCCGCGTCGTCATGCAGCTGTCGACGCACGGCTCGGCCTCGGGCCAGGACCTCGCCCACACCCTCGGCGTCAGCCTCGCCACCGTCACCGGCATCGTCGACCGCCTGGTCGCCCAGGGCCTGGTCAGCCGGCACGAAGACCCCAACGACCGCCGGGTGCGCCGGGTCGAGCTCACCCCCGTCGGCGCCACCCTGGTCGCCGAGATCAACGACGCGGGCCTCAGACACTACAAGCGCATCATGTCCCACCTCGACACCGAGACCCTGCGCGCCCTCGACCACGCCACCCGCCGCATCCGCGAAGTCGCGGACAAGCTCTACAACGAATGACCCGGCCGGGGCGCTCCCGGTTATTGCCGCTTTTTCGGTGAATTGCGGGTGAATGTCACCAGCCCAGCGGCTTTACATTGTAGATCTCAAGCGGGACAACATCGACGGCAGCTCGCCCTCGCAGGCCACCGTCAGCCGCCGCGTCGCCCGCGTCACCGCCACGTACAGGTCGTGGCCGCCCATCGGCGACTGCTCCAGGATCCCCGCCGGATCGACCACCACCACCCCGTCGAACTCCAGGCCTTTGGCCTGCGTCACCGTCAGCACCACCACCGGCGCGTCCAGGTCCGCCGACCCCGGGAACAGGGCCGCCACCCGCGCGTGCAGCCCGTCGGGGGTGATGACCCCCAGCCTGCCGCCCTCGCCCCGCGCGCCCAGCTCCGCCCGCTCCGCCGCCACCAGCGCCGGCAGCTCGGCCACCGCCGCCCGCACCGCGCGAGGCTCGTCGCCGCCGTCCCGCACCGACTCCGGCGGCTCCTGCCCCGGCGCCACCGCCGCCAGCACGTCGGCCGCCACCCGCATGATCTCCACCGGCGTGCGGTAGTTGACCAGCAGCCGCTCCTCCCGCCAGCGCCCCTCCAGGTACGGATCGAGCACCTGCGCCCATGAGCGCGCCCCCGCCGCCGACCCCGTCTGGGCCAGGTCGCCCACCACGGTCAGCGACCGCGCCGGGACCCGCCGCACCACCGTCCGCCAGGCCATCGGTGACAACTCCTGCGCCTCGTCCACGATCACGTGCCCGTACGCCCACGTGCGGTCGGCCGCCGCCCGCTCGGCCGTCGTCAGCCCCGCGCCGTCGTCGGCCTGCCGCTCGGCCAGCACGTCGGCCCGGTCGAAGACGCCCTCCTCCAGCAGGCCGGTGGTCTCCAGCACCTCGCGCGCGTACAACTCCTGCTCGGCCCACTCCTCCCCCGCCCGCCGCGCCGCCACCCGAGCGGCCGAGTCGTCGCGGCCCAGCAGCTCGGCCGCCTCGTCCAGCAGCGGCACGTCGCCGACCGTCCACGGCGACTCGCGGGGCCGCACCAGCGGCGTCCAGTCCAGGCCCGGCGGGCACACCGACCACAACGTGTCCGGCGCGGACAGCAGATCGGCGACCAGCTCCTGCGGCGTCAGCTCCGGCCACAGCTCGGCCACCGCGCGCCGCACCGGCTCCTCCCCCCACAGCCGCTCGGCCGCCAGCGCGATGTCCGTCTCGTCCAGGTCGCCCTCCAGGTCCAGCGGCTCGGCCAGCTCCGGGTCGTCGACCGCCAGCTCCTCCAGGTGCAGCGACTCCTCCAGCGCCCGCGCCTCCGCCCTGGCCAGCTCCTTCAGCAGCTCGGTGACGTACAGCTTGCGGGCCATGTTGTGCGGCAGCCGCACCGCCCGCGCCCGCTCGCGCAGCCGCACGCACACCGCGTGCGGCACGCGCAGCCGCAGCCCGTCGAGCTCCACCTCCAGATCGCCCGCGGGCACCCGCTGCCGGTCGGCCACCGCCGCGGCCACCACCTCGGCCATCCGCAGGTCGCCCTTGACCACCGCGGCCGCCGGCGGATCGGCCGCCACCGCCCGCACCCCCGGGAACAGCTCGCCCACCGTGGCCATCACCACCTGCGTCTCCCCCAGCGCCGGCAGCACCTGCCCGATGTAGCGCAGGAACATCGGGTTGGGCCCCACCACCAGCACCCCGCGCCGCTCCAGCGTGTCGCGGTGGGTGTAGAGCAGGTAGGCGGCCCGGTGCAGCGCCGCGACGGTCTTGCCGGTGCCCGGCCCGCCCTGCACCACCAGCGCCCCCTGCAGGCCCGCCCTGATCACCCGGTCCTGCTCGATCTGGATCGTCGCCACCACGTCGCCCATCCGGCCGGTACGGCCGCGCCGCAACGCCGCCAGCAGCGCCGCCTCGCCCACCAGCGTGCGCCGGTCGCCGTCGGACATGCGGTCCAGGTCGAAGACCTCGTCGTCGATGCCGACCACCGTGCGGTCCTTCAGGTGCAGATGGCGGCGCCGCACCAGGCCGCCCGGGTCGGTGGCGGTGGCCACGTAGAACGGGCGCGCGGCCGGGGCCCGCCAGTCGATCAGCACCGACTCGTGGTCCTCGTCGCGCAGCCCGATCCGGCCGACGTACGTGCTGACGCCGCCGGAGTCGTCGATCCGGCCGAAGCACAGGCCGCGCTCGACCGCGTTGAGCTGGGCCAGCCGCCGCGCCTGCTCGGAGGCGGTCACCTCGCGCTCGACCCGCGCCTGCCGGGTGCCCAGCGCGCCGCCGCCGGCGTACACCTGGCGCAGCGTCGCCTGCGCCCGCTCCCTGGCCGCGTCGAGCCGGGCGTACAGCCACCGGACCGTACGCTGCTCGCTGTCAAGGGCTTCCGCGAGACCATCTTGACGATTAGCCATTCCCTGCTATACTCCTTTACGGGAGCTCTGTGGAGCCGCTTCTCGTATTGTCGAGCTCACGAGCCTAGCCCTCCTTCGCCGTTCCGGCAACCGACGCCGCCTGCCCGCCTTCCCGCGACTGGTGCTAGCTTGAGCGGTCGTGTCGGACTATCTACGCGACCTGTTCTCCCTGCACGGCCGCCGCGCGCTCGTCACCGGCGGCAGCTCCGGCATCGGCCTGGCCATGGCCGAGGCGATCGGCCGGGCCGGAGCCGAGGTCGTCCTCGCCGCCCGCAGGCCCGCCGAGCTCGACCGGGCCGCCGAGCGGCTGCGCGCCCACGGCGTCACCGCCTCCACCGTCAGCGCCGACCTGCACGACCGGGACGGCCTGGCCCGCCTGTGCGCCGCCGCCGGAGAGATCGACATCCTGGTCAACGCCGCCGGCAACAACATCCGCAAGCCCATGGCCGAGCTCACCCCCGGCGACTACGAGCAGACCATCGCCGTCCACCTGACCGCCCCCTACCTGCTCGGCCAGCACTTCGGCCCCCGCATGGCGGCCCGCGGCCGGGGCCGCATCATCAACGTCGGCTCCCAGCAGTCCATCAGCGCCTTCGGCCACAGCGGCGTGTACGGCGCGGCCAAGGCCGCCGTCGCCGGTCTCACCCGCTCGCAGGCCGAGGCGTGGTCGGCCCACGGCGTCTGCGTCAACACGATCATCCCCGGATTCGTGCTCACCCCGCTGACCGAGCCCGCCCAGGCCGTCCCAGGCCGCGTCGAGGAACTGGCCGCCCGGCACATGACCGGCCGCAACGGCGTGCCCGGCGACTTCGCGGGCGCGGCGGTGTTCCTGGCGGGGGACGCCTCGGCGTTCGTCACCGGCCAGCTGCTCTTCGTCGACGGCGGTTTCTCCGTGCACTGACGGTGGCGGTCGTCCCAGGCCCACGCCTTTACGTTGTAGATCAGGTACGGCGGCGGGCGCGGTAGGCGCTGGCCTTGGCGCGGTTCTGGCACGACAGGCCGCAGAACCGGCGCGAGGCGTTGCGGGTGGCGTCGAAGAAGACCAGCTCGCACGCCGCCGCCTCGCACGTGCGCAGCCGCACCCCCTGGCCGACGCCGATCACCATGGCCAGCGCGGTGGCCGTGTCGGCCGCCCACGCGTCCACCAGGCCGGCGGCGGGCCCGTGGAAGGCCAGGACCGGCGGGTCGCCGTGCAGGTTGGGCACGGCGCCGTGCCGCAGCAGGGCCCGGTTCAGCGCGGCCGGCGCGTCGGGGCTCGCGGTGAAGGCGGGCCGCAGCTCGTCGGCCACCCCGGCCAGCCGGTCGGCGTCGGCGCCGGTCAGCGCCCTGCTGGGCGTCCATCCATGCTGGACGAAGGCGGCGTCGAGGGCGGCGCGCCGGTCGGCCGGCGGCCCGGCGGGACGACCACGCACCTGGGCGACGGCCAGTTCGTTGACCAGCAGCACGGCCAGATCCACCCATCTACCGACATAACTGTCTATCTGGGACTGGCCGGTGATGCGCCACACGTCTGTCGTCACCGGCGAAGCCTACCTAGACAGTGAGGTCGGCGAGGGTCACTCCAAGCCGGGGGCGGCCTGCCACAGGCTGATCTCGGTGCCCTGGTCGTCGGTGCAGGAGCAGCTGCGGCCGGACTTGCTCTCGTGCACCTCGCTCGTCGTGCCGCCGAGCTCGCGCACCCGCTCGACGGCGGCGTCGATGTCCTCGACCTGGTAGTAGAGGTTGGGCTGCGCGGACCGGCCGCCGGCGCGCAGGCCCATCGGCACGTCGGCGTTGGTGACGTGCAGGTAGCGCTCGTGCTCGCGCCTGAACTCCCAGCCGAACAGCGGCCCGTAGAAGGCCGCCGCCCGCTCCAGGTCCTCGACCGACAGGGTGTAGTAACCCAGCTGGACACTCATGCACATCTCCCCGCAATAATTGCCGCTATCGTTAAGCACCAACACCATAACGGAAGCAGGTAAAGATTAACAACGACGTTAACGATCTGGACGCCACGCTGACCGCCCTCGCCGACCCCACCCGGCGCAAGGTGATCGACCTGCTGCGCGAGGGCCCGCGCTCGGCCGGCGAGCTGGCCCAGGCGGTGCGGATGAGCGCCCCCGCGCTCAGCAGGCACCTGCGCGTGTTGCGGGCCGGCGGCCTGGTGCGGGCGGAGGCGGGCGGCGAGGACGCCCGGCTGCGGCTCTACACCCTGCGCCAGGAGCCGTTCGCGGCCCTGCAGGCGTGGCTGGACCAGGTGCAGGCGTTCTGGGCCGAGCAGCTCGGCTCGTTCAAGGACCACGTGGAGCGCGGACGGTGAACGCGGTGCGGGCGGCGGTCGTCGTGCCGGTCGATCCGGCGACCGCGTTCCGGATGTTCACCGACGAGATCGACCAGTGGTACGTGCGCGGCCGCCACAGCTGGGTCGACCCCGCCCGCGCGGTGGCCATCCGCTTCCAGGACGGCTACCTGCGCGAGCTGTGGGACGACGGCGGCCACGCCGACATGGGCCGGATCGTGCGCTGGGAGCCGCCCCGCCGCCTGGTCTGGGCCGACCTGCTCAACCCGGGCGGCCGGATGGAGATCGAGGTGGCCTTCACCGCGGTCGAGGACGGCACGCGGGTGCTGCTCGAACACCGCGGCCTGGACACCCTGCCCCCGGACGTGGCCGGCCGCATCCGCCGCGGCTACTCCTGGAACATCGTGCTGGACTGGTTCGCCGCCCGATGGACGCGGACGTGATCAGCGGCGGCCGTACTTCTTGTGCACGGCCTGCTTGCTGACGCCGATCGCGTCGGCGATCTGCGCCCAGGGCAGGCCCGCCACCCTGGCCCGGCGCACCTGGACGGCCTCCAGGCGCTCGATCTCGCGCCGCAGCGCGGTGGTGGCGTGCAGGGCCAGCAGCGGATCGTCGTCCTGCGCCTGCCTCATCAGGGACGCCAGGTCGTTGGTCATGCCCTAACGGTAGTCCACGATCTCCCGCCGCTCAGCGGGTCATCGCGCGTCCAGGACCAGGCGGACGCCGAGGCCGATGAGCACGACGCCGGAGATCTGCTCCAGGCGGCGCCTGACGGCCGGGCGGCCGAGCAAGTCCCTGGCCCTGGCGACCGTCCAGATGAGCAGGCCGTACCAGACGGTGTCCACCAGCACCCAGACGACGGCGAGGGTCACCAGCGTCAGCGGCACGTTCTGCCCGGCCGGCACGAACGGCGGCAGGAACGACATCGCGAACACCGCGGCCTTGGGATTGGCCAGGCAGGTGCCGAGCCCCGACAGGTACGACCTGCGCAGCCCGGCCACCGCCTCGACCTCCACCGTCGGGGTGCCCAGGCGCGCGTTCCACAGCGCCTGCGCGCCCATCACCACCAGCACGACCGCGCCCGTGACGCGCATGACGTCGTAGGCGACCTGCGAGGCCACCAGCAGCGCCGACAGCCCGAACGCGGCGGCCAGCCCCCACAGCAGGATGCCGGTCTCGTTGCCCAGCGCGGCGGCCAGGCCGGAGCCGCGGGAGCGGAGCGTCTGACGCAGGATGACGGCGGTGCTCACGCCGGGGACCATGGCCACCAGGAAACACGCGCCGACGAAAGCCAGAAGGTACATGCTGGGCATGCTGACAGAGAAGGCGGCCTATTTCTCGCGATTTATCCGGACAAGTTGATCTAGAGGTACAGCTTGCCGAGGCCGGCCACCGCCTCGGCCATCAGCGCCCGCAGCTCGGCCGGCTCCAGCACCTCGACGTCGGCGCCCATGCGCAGCAGCAGCCAGCGCGCGTGGGTGAGCGACTCGACCGGCACGGTGAGCGTCCGCCAGCCCTCGGGGTCGGGCTCGCCCGCCGCGGCCACCGCCGCGGCGACCACGTCGGACCCCATCGTGTACGCCAGCAGGTCCTCGCGGCCGGGCGCCAGCCTGATGACGGCCTCGGCGGTGTACATGCGCTCGCGGAACTCCTTGGCGTACGCCCGCCAGAACGCCGCCAGCTCGAACCCCTCCGGCCTGCGGAAACGGCCCGGGAGCTGCTCGACGGTGAGGATGCGCGAGACCCGGTAGGTGCGCGGCGAGCCCTCGGGTGGGGCGGCGACCAGGTACCAGGAGCCGCCCTTGAGCACCAGCCCGTACGGGTGGATCACCCGGTCGACCTCGCGCTGGCCCCACCGGCGGTAGGTCATGTGCAGCGGCCGCTGCTCCCACACCGCCTCGGCCACGTCGCTCAGGTGCGGCACGTCGTCGGCCGAGCGGTACCAGCCGGGCACGTCCAGCAGGAAACGCTCGCGCATGCGCGAGGCGTGCGAGCGCGGCTCGGGCGGCAGCGCGGCCAGCAGTTTCAGCTCCGCGGTCGCCGCGACGTCGGCCAGCCCCAGCTCGGCGGCCGGTCCCGGCAGCCCGGCCAGGAACAGCGAGGACGCCTCCTCGGCGGTCAGCCCGGTCAGGCGGGTGCGGTAGCCGTCCAGGAGCTGGTAGCCGCCCGCCGGTCCGCGGTCGGCGTAGACCGGGACGCCGGCCGCCGACAGGGCCTCGACGTCCCGGTAGACCGTGCGGATCGACACCTCCAGCTCGGCGGCCAGCTCGGGCGCGGTCATCCGGCCCCGCGTCTGCAGCAGCAGGAGGAGGGAGAGCAGGCGGCTGGCACGCATACTCGTCATTGTATTGCGCACATTTTCGGTGTTTGTATGAACAGATGGAACGTTTGACCGCCATCATGAACGCCCTGCGCGCCCAGGACAGCGTCTCGGTGACCGAGCTCGCCGAGCGGCACGGCGTGTCGGAGATGACGATCCGGCGCGACCTGGACGAGCTGGCCCAGCAGGGCGTGGTCCGCCGGGTCAGGGGCGGGGCGCTGTCCCTGCTGCTGCGCGGCGAGGAGCCGCCGTTCGGGGTGCGCGAGCGGGAGGCGGTGGAGGCCAAGCGGCGCATCGGCGTCCAGGTCGCGGCGCTGATCGCCGACGGGGAGGCGGTCGTCCTGGACGGCGGCACCACCGTGCTGGAGGTGGCCCGCGTCCTGGCCGGGCGGCGGCTGACCGTGCTGCCGCTGGCGTTGCAGGCCGTCTCGCTGCTGGCCGCCGCGCCGCGGGTGCGCCTGGTGCTGCCCGGCGGCGAGGTCCGCAAGGGCGAGCTGAACGTCACCGGCCCGCTCGCCGAGAGCTCGATCGCGGCGCTGCGCTTCGACACCGCGGTGATCGGTTGCTGCGGCCTGTCGGCCGAGCACGGCCTGACCGCGCACGACCTGCCCGAGGTCGCGGTCAAACGGGCGGCCATCGCCGCCGCCCGGCGGGTGATCGTGGCCTGCGACTCGGGCAAGTTCTCCCGTACGGCCTTCGGTGCGGTCTGCCCCATCTCCCGCCTGGACGTCGTGGTGACCGACGAGGGCGTGCCGCCCGAGCAGCGTGACGCGCTCCTCGCGGCCGGGGTGGACGTCAAGGAGGCCGGATGAGACGCGAACGGACGGCCGTCTACCTGCTGTTCTTCCTGGCCGGCCTGGCCATCGGCACCTGGACGGCCCGCATCCCCGCCATCAAGGAGGGCCTCGGGCTCGACGCGGGACGGCTCAGCCTGGCCCTGCTGGCCATCGCCGCGGGCGCCGTCGCGGGCATGACGACCGTCGGGCGCCTGGTGGACCGGTACGGCAGCAGCCGCGTCATGATCCCGGCGGCCCTGTCGCAGGGCGTGGTGCTGGTGCCGCCCGCCTTCGCCTCGAACCTGGGCGCGCTGGCCGCCGCGCTGCTGGTCTTCGGGGTCGTCCACGGCGTCCTGGACGTGTCCATGAACGCCAACGCCGTCGAGGTGGAACGCGCCTACGGGCGGCCGGTGATGTCGTCCTTCCACGCCGTCTACAGCGTCGGCGGGTTCGCCGGGGCCACGACGGGCGGGCTGTTCGCCCAGGCCGGGCTGCCGCCGTCGGTGACGTTCGGGTGCGTGGGGGCGGTGATCGTCGTGCTGGCGGTGTGGGCCTGGCGGTGGGCGCTGCGCTCGGCGCCCGCTCCCCTGCCGGCCGGCGGCTCGGGGCCCGGACGGCCCAAGGGCATCCTGTTCCTCGGCGTGCTCGCCTTCTGCTGCCTGGTGGGCGAGGGGGCGGCGGCCGACTGGAGCTCGGTCTACCTGCGCGAGAACCTGGCCTCCTCGGCGGGGTTCGCCGCCGCCGGGTACGCGGCGTTCTCGATCGCGATGACCGCGGGGCGGCTGGCGGGCGACCGGCTGGCCGCCCGGTTCGGGCCGGTGACGCTGGTGCGGTGCTGCGGGCTGCTGGCGGCGGCGGGGCTCGGGCTGGCGCTGCTCGGCGGCGGACCGGTGGCCGGGGTGGTGGGGTTCGGCTGCTTCGGGGCGGGGTTGTCATGCATCGTGCCGCAGGTGTTCTCGGCCGCTGGGCACCGGGATCCGGCCTTCGCCGGGCGGGCGCTGGCGCGGGTGGCGTCCATCGGGTATCTGGGGTTCCTGTCGGGGCCGGTGATCATCGGGGCGGTGGCCCAGCTGGCCGGGTTGCCGCGGGCGCTGGCCGTACCGGCGCTGATGGCGGCCTTCGTCGCCCTGACGGCCCCGGCCCTGCGGTCTTAGGAGTCCGATCGCGGGCGGCGTGCCGGGGATCAGCGGCGTGCCGGGGATCAGCCGAACTGCTGCCAGCCGAGCCTGATCACCATCGCCACCACCACGCACAACAGCACGACCCGGACGAACGCCGTGCCGCGCCTGATCGCCATCCTGGCGCCGAGCTGGGCGCCGGCCACGTTGCACAGCGCCATGCCGAGCCCGAGCGCCCACTGCACGTGTCCCTGCAGCCCGAACACCGCCAGCGCCCCGAGGTTGGTGCCCACGTTGATGATCTTCGCCGAGGCGGAGGCGGCGACGAAGTCCAGGCCGAGGATGGTGGTGAAGGCGATGATGAGGAACGTGCCGGTGCCCGGCCCCATGATGCCGTCGTAGAAGGCGATGCCCACGCCCGCCACGGCCACCGCCGCCACCACCCGGCCGTCGGTCCGCAGGTGCGGCTGCGGCAGGGCCCCCATCGAAGGGCGCAACGTGACGAACGCCGCCACGCCGAGCAGCACCACCATCACGACCGGGCGCAACACATCGGCCGAGATCGCCGCGGCCGCCCACGCGCCCAGTCCGGCGCTCACCACGGCCAGCGCCGCACCCGGTAACGCCACCTGACGGTCGATCTTGGTGGAGCGCGCGTACGCCACGGCGGCCGAGGCCGTGCCGAACACCGAGGAGAACTTGTTGGTCGCCATCGCCTGGACGGGCGGCATGCCGGTCATCAGCAACGCCGGCAGCTGCACCAGCCCGCCGCCGCCCACGACGGCGTCGACCCATCCGGCGCCTGCCGCGGCCGCCAGCAACACCACAACCTGCTCCAGCGGCACGCCGCTCCCCCACTCCCCCAGGAAACGCCCAGAAGACTACAGCCCCTCTCCAACCACCCACCGCAGGCCACCCCCTCACCCCGGCCCCACCCCCGGCGAACCCCCGACCCTCGCGTGCTCCAGTCGTGCGGTCAGGCGGCGAGGAGGCGGAGCAGGAGGTTGCGGGGGCCTTGCAGGTGGTGCCCGGCCAGGCGGGTCATGAGGCGCGACATGCTGACCACGCGCTGCGCGGGCCTCCTGCGCGAGGCGTCGTAGCGACGCAGCGCGGACGCCACGTCCCCGGCCTCCCGCAGGCAGGTGGTGAGGGTGTCGGCGTCCCGGGGGGCCTGGCAGGCGCCCTGGCCGAGCGAGGGCGTCATGGCGTGCGCGGCATCCCCCACCAGGACCGCGTTGCCGCCGGCGAACGAGCGCAGGCGCGGCCACAGGTCGTGGATCTCGTGCCGGAGCACGTTCTTCTCGTCGGCCTCGGCCAGGACGCGGGTGACGGCGGTGTGCCGGCCGGCGAAGCGGACGCGCAGCGCGTCCAGCGATTCGCGGTGCCCCTCGGGGGTGGCGACGGCGGCGTACCAGTCGGTCGCGCCGGGCTCCTGCGGCGTGATGCCGAACACCTGACCGGCCCCCCACGTCTCGCCATGGACGGGCGGCTCGAACGCGGCGACGCCCCGCCAGGCCACGATGCCGGTGTAGCGCGGCCGAGCCGCGGTGTCGAAGAACGCCCGGCGGACCGTGCTGCGCAGCCCGTCGGCCCCCACGACCAGGTCGTACCGGCTGCGCAGGGCCGCGGGGTCGGCGATGTCCGCGGCGGTCCGGACGGTCGCCTCGCCGGCGGCGTCGAGCAGCATCTCCATCAGCGACACCCTGGACAGCATCAGCACGGGCCTGCCCTCCTTGCGCTCGATGCGCTCGAGGGGGGAGGTCGGCCAGCCGGCGGCCGTCCGGCGTCAGGATCTGCGCCGAACGGTAGGGCACCGTACGGCGCCGCAGCTCCGCCCCCAGCCCGAACTGCACGCCGAGGCCGCACGCAGACCGGAGCTGCGCGCGCCCCTGGCCGAGCTCACCCGCGCCGACCTGGCCCTGCACCTGCGCGCCCACGAGGCGGCGGGCCTGCCGGCGACCCGGCGTACCGCCGCGACGGTCACGATGTGCCTCAACACGGCCCTGACCTACCTGCTCACCCAACCGGCCCAGACGCTGGCCGACTACGGCCTCGACGACCTCGACGCCTTCCTGCGCGACCTCCTGCACACCGTCTACCCGCCGCGCGGGTGACCGGCGGGCGTCGTCCCGCCCGGGTAGGCGAGACTGGACCGGTGACGATCGAGAACGGACCGCCCGTGTCGAGCACCTCCATCGTGGTGCTGACGCTGGCGCGGCGGGTCGAGACGGAGCTCTCCGCCGAGCTGGCGCCGCTTGAGCTGACGATCAGCCGCCTGGGGCTGCTGGGACACATCGCCGGGGTGCCCGGCGCGTCCTTCAGCGACCTGGCCCGCATGTCGGGCATCTCGGTGCAGAGCGTGCACACGGCGGTCAAGGGGCTCGTCCAGGCGGGGCTGGTGCGCGACCGTACGGCGCGGGCGGGGTCGGCCTCCACCATCGAGCTCACCCCCCAGGGGCGACGCCTCCTGCGGGAGGCCGCCCAGGCCATCACCAAGGTCGACGAACGCCTCTTCGGCCCCGACGCCGACCCGATCCACCAACAGGTGGGCGAAGCGATCCGCACCGCCTTCCCCACCCCCTGACCTCTTGGCCACCACTGCCCCGCCTCCACCCCTGCCCCCTCCGTCGCCGCCTCAGCGGTAGAGCCCTGCGACGGCCGCCAGCACCTGCTCGCGGCCGGGGTCGCGGAGGTGACGCCGGTGAGCACGTAGGCGGCCAACCTTCGGCCAGGACCACCAGGGCGAGCGCCGTGTCGGACGGGTCAAGGGTGGCGGGGATGCGGCCGGCCTGCTGGTCATGGGTGACGAGGTCGGCCATCTGGTGGCGGAAGTCGGCGTACAGGACGCGCAGCCGGGCCGCGATGGCCTCCTCGGCTGAGGCGAGGGCGAAAGGTGTGGCGGAGTCCCGTAGGACAGGCCGACTTTCAGGGTGGCTGAAGGTTTCGCTAGGCTTCAGTCCCCCTGAAGGTTGGAGGCGATCCATGAATCATGTCCTGTTGTCCATCCATGTGCTGGCGGGGATCGTGTTCGTCGGTGGCTCGGCGGTCGCGTCGAGCCTGTTCCCCCGTTACGCCCCCGTCGCATCCACGACGCCCAGCACCACCACCGGCTCTGCCACGGCCACCGGCTCTGCCGAAGCTGCCGGCGCGGAGCGCAGTACCGCCGTAGCCGCTGTGCTGCACCGCATCACCGGTGGTTACGCCGCGTTCGGGTTGATCGTTCCGTTGGCCGGGATCGTGCTGGCCAGTGTGCAGGGACGGATGGGGCAGACCTGGATCATCGTGGCGATGATCCTCACCGCCGTCGCGGGCGCCCTGCTGGCCACCCAGATCCACCCCCGTCAGCGCCAGGCCCTCGACGCCCCTGACGACGGCCGCCGGCTCCGCACGCTGACGATGCTCACCGGCGTCTACAACCTGCTGTGGGCGGCCGTCGTCGTGCTCATGATCGTCCGTCCGGGCGAGCAGACGGGAGCCTGAGCGTGCTGACCCTGCGCATCGCCGCCGCCGCCGAGGCCGTCACGCTGGCGGTTCTGCTGACCAACCTGCTCACCGTGCACGCCAAGGCGATCACGACCTACGCCGGCCCGTTGCACGGCATGGCCTACCTCATCGTCATCGCCACGGCGGCCATGACCCCCAGGGCCCAAAGTACGCCCGGGGCGCGCTTGAGCGCGTTCGTACCCGGCGTCGGCGGACTGCTGGCCCTGCGACGCCTGCGCACCGTACGGGACGACCGGGAGGGATGATCCCAGGGCCCGGCCGGGGCCCCGAGGAGGCCAACAGGCCGGACCCAAGCAGGACGCCGATACCGGGGTCCGGGCAGGACCCACGGCAGGGCGACCCGAAGGGGCCCTGGCAGACCAGCCCGCAGGAGGCACAGTCAAACCAGCGGGCACGAGGCGCAGGCAAAACCAGCCCGCAGAGATCCGGAGAGACCAGCGGCGGGCCAGCCCGCACGAGCCCGCAGGCCAGTTCCAAACAGACCGGCGGGCCCAGGAAGGGCCAGGGCCAGGGCCAGGTGCGGGCGGGTAGGTCAGTGGGCGGCGGCCAAGGTGCGTTTCCTGGAGGCGTAGATGTCGTCGATCAGCCGGTAGCTGCGCGCCTGCTCGGCGGTGAAGATGCGGTCGCGCTCGATGTCCTTCCTGATCTCCAGCACCCCGCGCCCGGTGTGCCGGGCCAGGATCTCCTCCTGCTGGTCACGCATCCGCACGATCTCCCTGGCGTGGATCTCCAGGTCGCTCGACTGCCCCCGGCCGCCCTCCGTGGCCGGCTGGTGGAGCAGGACGCGTGCGTGCGGCAGGGCCGCCCGCTTGCCCGGCGTGCCCGCCGCGAGCAGGACGGCCGCCGCCGAGGACGCCTCCCCGATGCAGACCGTGTGGATCTCCGGCCGGACGAACTGCATCGTGTCGTAGATGGCCGTCATCGCCGTGAACGACCCGCCCGGCGAGTTGATGTACATGTTGATGTCCTGGTCGGGATCGAGCGACTCCAGCGTGAGGAGCTGGGCCATGACGTCGTTGGCCACCGTGTCGTCGATCGGGGCGCCGATGAACACCACCCGGTCCTCGAACAGCTTGTTGTACGGGTTCATCTCCCGCACCCCGTAGGACGTGCGCTCGGTGAACGAGGGCAGCACGTAGCGACCGCTCATGGTCAGTTCATCCCTTCGGCGATGTGGTCCACGAACCCGTACTCCAGCGCCTCCTGGGCGGTGAACCACCGGTCGCGGTCGGAGTCGGCCTGGATGCGCTCGAGCGGCTGGCCGGTGTGGTGGGCGATGATCTCGGCCATCCGGCGCTTGGTGTAAAGCATGTTGTCGGCCTGGATCTGGATGTCGCTGGCCGAGCCGCCGATGCCGCCCAGCGGCTGGTGCATGACGACGCGGGCGTTGGGCAGGGCGTAACGCTTGCCCGGCGCCCCGGCGGTCAGCAGCAGCTGGCCCATGGAGGCGGCGAAGCCCATCGCCACCGTCGCCACGTCGCACGGGACGAACTGCATCATGTCGTAGAGCGCCATGCCGGCCGTCACGGAGCCGCCCGGCGAATTGATGTAGAGCGTTATGTCCCGATTGGGGTCTTCGGCTGCCAGCAAAAGCAGCTCACCGCAGAGCCGGTTGCAAATCTCGTCGTCGACCTCCTGGCCGAGCACCACGATGCGTTCCTTCAGCAGGCGCTGACTGAGCTGGATGCTCCTATGGATGTCAAGCGGGATGTTCTTGATCGTTTGCTGTGATGATTCGGTAGAGTTCGCGAGCTATGTAGCGCTTCAGGCAGCGGAT
>NZ_JBFAMZ010000035.1:0-64304 GCF_040674635.1 Nonomuraea sp. NPDC049758 | reverse complement strand
AGCCGTTCAAGTCTCTGTCAAATTGACCGGACTTGCTCGACCTGCTGGAATTAAGTCGCGCCCCGCTTCCGGGACAACCCCTCTAACTTACCAGCCTGTCGCTCGGTTAGCGAACCGATCTTCAAACCCGCGAGCCAGAAGGGATTGCCGACGTTACGCGTCGCAACGCACCAAAGTCACCGGAGTGAAGGGAGTGGGTTGCGCCGCACCTCGTCGGCTTCTAAAGATTAGCAGCGCTCCCGACCACTCGGGACGTGTTCCGCAGCTCTCCCGGCCACAGAACGATCACGGCCGAACATAGACTCCCCCCGTGAGCAGCAACACGCCGCCAGTGGCGAAGAAGGTACCGACTGAGCGCATCCATCACGGCGACACGTTCATCGACGAGTACGCCTGGCTAAGCAACAAGGACGACCCGGACACAACGGCGTACCTGGAGGCCGAGAACGACTTTCTCAAAGAGCACACCGCGCATCTCGCCGAGCTCCAGGAGCAGGTCTTCCAGGAGATCAAGGGGCGCACCCAGGAGACCGACCTGTCGGTGCCGAGCCGCAAGGGGGCGTGGTGGTACTTCACGCGTACCGAGGAGGGCAAGCAGTACGCGGTGTCCTGCCGGGTGCCGGCCGACAGTGACGCGCCGCCGCAGATCACCCCGGGCGAGCGCCTTGAGCGCGAGCAGGTCGTGCTCGACGGCAACGAGCTCGCCGGCGACAGCGCGTTCTTCTCCGTCGGCACCAGCGCCGTCACGCCCGACGGGACGATGCTGGCCTACTCGACCGACTACAAGGGCGACGAGCGTTTCACGCTGAGGTTCAGGAGCCTTGAGACGGGCGAGGTGCTGCCCGACGAGATCAAGGACATCTTCTACGGCGGCGCCTGGTCGGCCGACGGCTCGGCGTTCTTCTACACGCGGGTGGACGACGCCTGGCGTCCCTACCAGGTGTACCGGCACACCCTCGGGACGGAAGAGGACGTCCTGGTCTACGAGGAGACCGACGAGCGCTACTGGGTGGGCATCGGGCTGACCCGCAGCGAGCGGTACCTCGTCCTGGGCGCGGGCAGCAAGATCACCAGCGAGGTGCGCATCCTCGACGCCGCCGACCCCACCGGCGAGTTCCAGGTCGTCCGGCCCAGGAAGACCGGCGTGGAGTACGGCGTCGAGCACGCGGGCGACTTCTTCTACGTCCTGCACAACGAGAACGCCGAGAACTTCGAGCTGGCCACGGCCCCCATCGACGAGCCCGGCACCTGGACCCCGCTGATCGGGCACCGCGAGGACACCAGGCTGCTGGAGATCGACGCCTTCTCCGACCACGCCGTCGTGCACTTCCGCCGTGACGGCCTGACCGGCCTGCGGGTGCTGCCCTACAGCGCCGCGGGCGCGGGCTGGCGGGAGCGGATCGAGGCCGCCGAGCGGAACGCGTACGAGATCGACTTCCCCGAGCCCCTGTACGACGTCGGCCCGGCGGGCAACCCCGAGTTCACGACGACGCGGCTGAGGCTGGCGTACACGAGCATGGTGACGCCGCCGAGCGTCTACGACTACGAGCTGGACTCGCACGAGCTGATCCTGCTCAAGCAGCGTCCGGTATTGGGCGGCTACGACGCGGGCGACTACGAGCAGTTCCGGGAGTGGGCGACGGCCGAGGACGGCACGCGCGTGCCGATCTCGATCGTCAAGCGCAAGGACACCACGACGCCGGCCCCCACCCTGCTCTACGGCTACGGGAGCTACGAGACCTCGATCGACCCCGGGTTCTCGGTGCCCCGGCTGTCGCTGCTCGACCGCGGGTTCGTCTTCGCCGTCGCGCACGTCAGGGGCGGCGGCGAGATGGGCCGTCACTGGTACGAGGACGGCAAGCTGACCAGGAAGCGGAACACGTTCACCGACTTCGTGGCGGCGGCCCGGCATCTCAAGGCGGGCGGCTGGAGCGGGCGGATCGTCGCGCGCGGCGGCTCGGCGGGCGGGCTGCTGATGGGCGCGGTGACGAACCTGGCTCCCGAGGAGTTCGCGGGGGTGGTGGCCGAGGTGCCGTTCGTGGACGCGCTCAACACGATCCTCGACCCGTCGTTGCCGCTGACGGTGATCGAATGGGACGAGTGGGGCGACCCGCTGCACAACCCGGACGTCTACGCGTACATGAAGAGCTATTCGCCGTACGAGAACGTGGACGGCAGGGTGTACCCGCCGATTCTGGCGATCACCAGCCTGAACGACACGCGGGTGCTCTACCACGAGCCGGCCAAGTGGATCGCGCGGCTGCGGGCGACCGCGTCCGGCGGGCCGTTCCTGCTCAAGACGGAGATGGGCGCGGGGCACGGCGGGCGCAGCGGCCGGTACGACGCCTGGCGCGAGGAGGCGTTCGCGCTGTCCTGGATCATCGAGAGGGGGACGGCGTGAGCTTCGTGGCCGACGAGCGGCGTTACGAGCGTCAGCCGTACAACCGCAGCGGGCGCAGTGGGCTGCGGTTGCCGGCGGTGTCGCTGGGGTTGTGGCACAACTTCGGCGACGACCGGCCGATCGAGAACTCGCGGGCGGTGCTGCGGCGCGCGTTCGACCTCGGGGTGACGCATTTCGACCTGGCCAACAACTACGGCGTGCCGTACGGGTCGGCGGAGCGGAACTTCGGGCGCATCCTGCGGGAGGACTTCGCGGCGTACCGGGACGAGCTGGTCATCTCGACCAAGGCCGGGTACGACATGTGGCCGGGGCCGTACGGGGAGTGGGGGTCGCGCAAGTACGTGCTGGCCAGCCTCGACCAGTCGCTCGCCCGCATGGGCCTGGAGTACGTGGACGTGTTCTACAGCCACCGTCCGGACCCGGAGACGCCGCTGGAGGAGACGATGGGAGCGCTGGACCGGGCGGTGCGCTCGGGCAAGGCGCTCTACGCGGGTGTCTCCAACTACTCGGCCGAGCAGACCGCGCAGGCCGCGCGGATCATGCGCGAGCTGGGCACGCCGCTGCTCATCCACCAGCCGTCGTACTCGATGATCAACCGCTGGATCGAGGACGACGGGCTGCTCGACGTGCTGGAGGAGGCGGGCATGGGCTGCATCGTGTACTCGCCGCTGGCGCAGGGGCTGCTCACCGACCGCTACCTGGAGGGCGTGCCCGAGGGCTCGCGGGCGGCGACGAGCCGGTTCCTGAGCGCCGAGCAGATCGACCGGGACCTGGCCCGCGACCTCAACGAGATCGCCAGGGGCCGGGGTCAGACGCTGGCCCAGATGGCGCTGTCGTGGACGCTGCGCGACCCGCGGGTGACGAGCGTGCTGATCGGGGCGAGCAGCGTCCGGCAGCTGGAGGACAACGTGGCGTGCGTGGACGGCCCGGTGTTCACCGAGAGCGAGCTGGCGGCGATCGACAAGGTCACCGAGCCGGTCACGTCGGCCCGCTGATCACCCGCGGCGCACGGGGTCCTGTGCCGTCCGAGGGCGGTTCACAGGGCCTCGTGCCGCTGGAGGTAGGTGAAGGCGGCCCAGCCCGGCAGCACCGGCAGCCAGAACGTGAGCAGCCGGTGCAGCAGCACGGCCGAGGCCGCCAGGTCCCATTCGAGGCCGGCCGCGACCAGGCCGAGGGTGAGCGCGTACTCGACGGCGCCGAGGCCGCCGGGCGTGGGGGCGGCCGAGCCGATGGCGTTGGCCGTGAGGTAGACGACGGCGACGGCGGTGAAGCTCAGCTGACCGCCGAACGCCGCGACGCAGGCGTCGAGGCAGGCCACGAAGGCGATCGTGATCATGAGCGTGCCGAAGGCGGCCTCGATCATCTTGGCCGGCGACTGGAGCACGTCGAGCAGGCGGGGCAGCACGTTCGAGAACAGCCTGCGCATCCGCACGGTCACCATCCTGCGCAGCGGCGGCACGCCGAGCACCACCGCGACCAGCAGCGCGATGGCGAGCATCGCCACGACCAGGCCGCGCGAGGGGGTGAAGGAGGTGGCGGCGTCGGAGCCGGTGATGTAGGCGAACAGCAGCAGCAGGGCGATGTGGAAGACCAGCATGATGAGCTGCGAGGCGCCCACGCTGGCCACCGCGAGCGCCGGCGCGATGCCGCGCTTCTGCAGGTAGCGGGTGTTGATCGCGACGCCGCCGACCGCGGCGGGCGCGACCAGCTTGACGAACGACGACGCGAACTGCACCAGGACGGTACGCCACAGCGGCAGGCGTTCCGGGACGAACCCGCGCAGCATGAGGGCGGCGGCGACGAAGCTGGTGAACGAGGCGATCAGCGCCAGGCCGGACCACCCCCAGTTGGCCGTGGTCACCACCTTGTAGAGGTCGACCTTGCTGAGCTGGGACAGCACGACGTAGGCGGCGACCGTGCTGGCGATGATCGTGATCAGGGTGCGCGGGCGGAAGCGCTCCAGGCGTACCTCTTCGACCCTGCCCTGGGGCTTGAGGGCGACGATGTGGTCGCGCAGGCTGGTGAGCACGTTCTTGGCCTTGGACAGGGCCGAACGGGTCTCCCTGGTCAGGGCGATGCGCTGGAGCAGCGGCATGGCGGCGGCGAGGGCGTCGGGGCCCATCACGGCGGCGGCGGCCCGGACCGAGCGCTCGGCGCCGACGCGCAGCGCCAGGTAGGTGAGGAGCTGGGCGATGTCGAGCCGGAGCAGCAGGTCGCCGGCGGCGATCTCGCCGCTGCGGGCGTCGGTCAGCACGACCCGGCCGGCGCGGTCGAGGTGGATGCTGTCGCCGGTGAGCCGCCGGTGTGCCAGCCGCTGGATCTGCAGCAGCTCGACCTGTTCCCAGATCTGGGCGAGCAGGGCGTCGTCGATCTCGGCGTCGGGCACCTCGTCGAGCGGGCGGGTCTCGATGTGCTCGTAGGCGAGCAGGGCGGCCTCGGTGCCGATCTCGCTGGTGCCGAGCAGGCGCGGCGTGCTGGCGCCGGCGGCCTGGGCCGCATACGCCATCAGGGCCTCGCGTTCGAGCTCGGCCCGGAGCGAGCGGATGGCCCGGCGTCTGGTCTCGGAGTTGAGCCTGATGCGCCGCCACAGCCGGTACGGCAGCCCGGCCACCTGGCGGTCGCGGTCGAGGACGGTGACGTCGAGGCTGGTGCCGTCCTTGAGGCCGATGGCGTAGCGGCGGCTGCCCTGGTGGTCGTCCTCGATGCGGCGGGCGGAGACGGGCGAGAAGGACAGCTTGCGCAGCGCGGCGACCACGGCGCTGCCGGGCGGGCGGGTGTTGGGGCTGCCGACGCCGTAGAGGGTGGCGTAGCCGATGGCCATGCCGACCAGGACGGTCACGATGGCGCTGGGCAGGGTGATCTGCCTGCCGGAGAAGTAGGTGAGGATGTAGAGGGCGATCGAGGTCCACATGAGCATGCGCCATGTGGGGCGGCGGGCGATGCGCACCGCGGTGGTGTAGGCGATCACCGAGGTGAGCAGCGTGTTCAGCGGCTCGATCGCGCGGTCGCCGGTGAGCAGGATGCGCAGGTCGGTCAGGCTGCTGGCCTCGATCCACTGGCCGAGCAGGAACGACCCGGCCATGCCGATGATGGCCGCGATCAGCCCTTCCGCGACGCGCAGGCCGTCGCGGTGGAAGACCCGCTCGACGGCGAACGCGGCGGGCACGATCAGCACGGCCGCGCTGCCGATGAAGGCCGCGACCCGGCTGAGCAGCGGGACCATCTCGGCGCCGACCTTGACGTCCTGCTCCAGGCCGTTGAGCGTCTGCTTGGCGACGAGGGCGAGCAGGATCACCGCCGCGAGCACCGCCAGCGTCGCGAAGAAGCGCAGCAGGTCGGACGGCCGCCGCAGCCGCTGGGGAAGGAGCGGCTCGACTACGTAGACGCCGCCGTCGGCGCGTGGCTCGGACACGGCTGGATCCCCTTCCGCGAGGTCCTCCGTGTCATCGTCTCGTTCCCTGATTTCGGCCACCGACAGTGATTCTGCACCTTCCCGGCCGGACCGTACGATCTCTGTTCTCCAGTGTCCTCGTTCGCCGCTCCGGCGCGCGCATCGGGTGAGGACCCGACCGGCATTGAACTGCCCGCGTGTCTGGCAGGTTCACTCTCGCGATGCCGGTGCCGGCCCTCGTCGCCCCCGACGCCCGGCGCCCGCGGGGGAAACCGCGCGGCCGGGCGGCCCGGTCACGACGCGTCGGCCGAGTACGTCGCGGCCAGGCTGCGCGAGGCAGGGTACACGGTGGAACTCCAACCGTTCACCTTTGGCTTCTTTCACGAGGTCGGCTCGGCGGTGTCGCGGGAGGGCGGGCGCGGGCCTCTCGACGTAGGCTGTGCGCATGTCGGGTGATTTGAGGGTTTTGGGGGCATGTCCGCTTGACTGCCCGGACACCTGCTCCTGGGTCGTGACCGTACGGGACGGGCAGGCCGTCAAGATGCGCGGCAACCCCGACCACCCCTACACCCGCGGCGCGCTGTGCGTGAAGGTCAACCGGTACCTGGAGCACACGCAGGCGGACGACCGCATCCTGTACCCGATGCGGCGCACCGGGCCGAAGGGGTCGGGGCAGTTCGAGCGCATCACCTGGGACGAGGCGCTCGACGAGATCTCGACCCGGCTGCGCGCCATCGTGGACGAGCACGGCGGCGAGGCGATCTGGCCGTACCTGGGCACCGGGTCGCTGGGTTACCTCCAGGGCTGCGAGGGCGTGGCGGGCCGCCGGTTCTGGAACGTGCTGGGGGCGTCCAAGCACTGGCTGAACATCTGCTCGGCGGCCGGCAGCAGCGGGCTGATGAAGGCCAACGGCACCGCCGGCGGCATGGACCCGGAGAACTTCGCCCAGGCCAGGCTGATCCTGCTCTGGGGCACGAACACGCTGACCAGCGGCCACCACCTGTGGAAGTTCATCCAGGACGCCCGCGCGGACGGCGCGCACGTGGTCGCCATCGACCCCATCCGCACCAGGACCGCCGACCAGGCCGACCAGCACCTGGCGATCAGGCCGGGCACGGACGCCGCGCTCGCGCTCGGGCTGCTCAACGTCGTGCTCGCGGAGAACGCCCAGGACGAGGAGTTCCTGGCCGAGCACACCGACGGCTGGGCGGACTTCCGCAAGGAGATCCTGGAGTACCCGGTGGAGCGGGTGGCGGAGATCACCGGCATCCCGGCCGAGGACGTCCACGGCCTGGGGATGCGCCTGGCCCACACCCGGCCGACCGCGATCCGCGCCACCATGGGCATCCAGCGGCACGCCGGCGGCGGCGCCGCGATGCGCACGATCGCCGCGATCCCCGGCGTGACCGGCGACTGGCGGCATCCGGGCGGCGGCGTGGCGTACTCGACGAGCGGCCACGTGCGCGTGACCGTCGACACCCGCGACGACCTGCTGGCCAAGCCGGTGCGCACGCTGGTCATGACCAAGCTCGGCTCCCAGCTCGACGACGTCAAATGCCTGTGGGTGTACGCCGCCAACCCGCTCGGCTCGACCCCCGACGCCAACACGATCAGACGGCAGCTCACCCGCGAGGACCTGTTCACGGTCGTCATGGAGCAGTTCCCGACCGACACCGTGGACTACGCCGACATCGTCCTGCCCGCGACCATGCAGACCGAGCACATGGATCTGCACGCCGGGTACGGCCACATGTACCTGCTGTGGAACGAGCCCGCCGTGCCGCCGCCCGGCGAGTGCCTGTCCACGACCGAGACCTTCCGCCGGCTGGCCGCGCACATGGGGCTGACCGAGCCGTCCCTGTACGACTCCGACCTGGAGCTGGCCGAGTCGCTGCTGTCGGGCGGGCACCCGTCGCTCGAAGGCGTCACGCTGGACCGGCTGCGCAAGGAGGGGTGGGTGCGGATGAACTACCCCAAGCCGTTCGCGCCGTTCGCCGAGGGCTTCCCGACGCCTTCCGGGCGGCTGCGCTTCCCGCCCGCCGGGAAGGCGTACGTGCCCTCGCACACGGCGGTCGCCGACCGGTCGGCGTACCCGCTGACGCTGGTCACGCCGGCCTCGCACACGTTCCTGAACACGATCTTCGCCAACAATCCGGAGCTGCGGCGGCGGGCCAAGGGGCCGGCCGTGCTGGTGAACCCGGCCGACGCGGCGGCCCGGGGGCTGGTGGCCGGGCAGCGCGTACGGGTGCACAACGACGGCGGCGAGTTCCTGGCCGACGTGGAGATCAGCGACCGGGTCGCGCCCGGCGTGGTGGCCTCGCCCAAGGGCCGGTGGCCGAAGCTCACCCCGGGCGGCGCGAACGCCAACGCCGTCGTGGCCGAGCGGGACGGTGACATGGGCAGGGGCCCGGCCTTCCACGACAACCTGGTCGAGATCAGCCCTTGTGCCGGTCCATGAACGCCACGACCGTGTCGAGCACCTTGGCGGAGTAGGGGCTGCCGAGCAGGGCCGAGGCGTGCAGCGACTCGCCGGGGATGACCAGCACCTGATTGTCCGGGGCCTTGGTCGCGGCGGCCTCGGCCGCGCGCATCGATTCGGCGCCGCCGTAGGAGTCGTGCTCGGAGCCGATCTGCAGCAGCGGCACGGTGAGCGCGGCGGCGTCGCCCTTGTCGATCTCGCCTGACAGGGCGACGACGCCGGCCACCTCGGCGCCCAGCCGCTCGGCCGCCGGGACCGAGGCCGTGGCGCCGATCGAGCCGCCGACCAGGAACAGCCGCTTGACGCCCTTCTCCTTGGCCAGGCGCTTGCCCATGGCGACCGCGCCGTCCTCGGGGAGGAGGCCGGCGTCCCTGGCGTACAGCAGGACGCGGTAGCCGGCGGCGACCAGGCGGTCCGACAGCGGGCGCCAGGAGCACACGGTGCCGCGGCGCTCGTAGCTGATCACCACGCCCACCGGGCCGTCGCCGGTGATCACGCCGGGCAGGCCGCGGACGTGGGTGAAGATCTTGCCGTCCTGCTCGGTGAAGCAGCCCGAGACGTTGGGGCCGGTGGGCGGCGCGCTCGGGGTGGGGGTTGTCTCGCTGACAGGGGCGGGGGACTCGGCGGCCGTCGTACGGACGGCGGTGGTGCCGGTGCCGACCGTGCCCCCGCAGCCGGTCAGCCCCATGGTGAGGAGTGCCATCCATCCGACGATCTTTCGCATGGCCGCCGCGCCCTTCTCCTGACTATGTCTGAACTGACATAGTGCCGCAAGCACCATATCCTTGGACCCACCATGACCTCAACGCTCGGATACGCGATCCTGGCCGTGCTGGCGCGCGGCGATCGCACCGGTTACGACCTCGCGGCGGCCATGCGGCGCCCGGTCGGCTACTTCTGGACGGCCGGCCACAGCCAGATCCACGCCGAACTGCAGAAACTGCGGGCGGCCGGGCTGGTCGGGTTCGAGAGCGCGCACGGGCCCGGGCCGCAGGCCAAGAAGGTCTACCACCTGACCGCCGAGGGCCTGACGGCGCTGCGGGCATGGGTCACCCAGCCGCCGCGCGAGCGGCCGGAGCGCGACGAGCTGATGCTGAAGACGTACGCGGCGTGGCTGGCCGAGCCGGAGCTGCTGCGGCGGCTGTTCGCCGACCAGCTCGCCGCGCACGAGGAGCGGCTGGCCGACTACGAGCGGCAGGAGGCGTCGTTCGGCGGGCGGCCGGCCTTCGGCGACCCCGGGTTCGGCGGCTACGCGACGCTGCGCTGCGGGCTGAGCTACGAGCGGCACCGGGCCGAGTGGTGCCGCTGGATGCTGACCCAGCTCGCCGACGGCGAATCAGCCGAGTGAGAGCTTGTAGCCCTCGTGGGAGGCGGTGAAGCCGAGCGCGTCGTAGAAGCGGTGGGCGTCGGTGCGCGACTTGTCGGAGGTGAGCTGGACGACGGCGCACCCCCTGGCCCGCGCCCGGTCGACGGCCCACTGGATCATCTTGCCGCCGAGCCCCTGGCCGCGCGTCGAGGCGGCCACCCTGACGGCCTCGATCTGGCACCGCTCGGAGCCCAGCCGCGACAGCCCGGCCAGGTACGTGAGCTGCATCGTGCCGACGACCTCGCCCTCCCGCTCGGCCACGATCAGCTCGTCGTGCGGGTTGGCCTCGATGCGGTCGAAGGCCATCAGGTAGCGGGTGTCGTCGGGGGCTCCCTCGCGGGCGGCGCCGAGCGGGTCGTCGGCCAGCAGCCGGACGATGGCCGGGACGTCCTCCTTGCGCGCCTGGCGGAACAGCAGGGACAGCACGTAGTGGGACTCCATCAGGGACGGGTTGGAGGGCAGGGCCATGACCTTGCCGCTGCGCACGAAGCCCTTGGCCGCGTAGAGCGCGCGGGCGGCGTGGTTGCCGTCGACGGCCCAGAGCTGCACCTGCTCGGCCCCGGCCGAACGGGCCCACTCCACGGACCGGTCGACCAGCCGGGAGGCGAGCCCGCGTCCCCTGGCCTCGGGGGCGACCCACATGGACAGCAGGTGGGCGCCGGACTCCTCCAGGAGCATGCACACCAGGCCGACGTCGCCCAGGCCGTCGCCCTCGGCCACCCACCACCGCGAGTGGGGGTTCTTCAGCCGCTCGGCCCAGTCCTCGGCGGAGAACGCGACCTCGCGCGCGTAGGAGGAGCCGAACGCGTCCGGTGACTCCTGCAGCGCCCGCAGCCGGACGTCCTTCAGTCGTTCCCCTTCGTCCGGCCCCAACTGCACAATGGCGATTTCCGTCATATGGGAATCATGTCAGGGACAGGTCAGGGTCCGTCCCCGATGCCTCATGGGGGCCCGCGGCGGCACCATGAGGACATGAACGAAATCAGTAGACGCGACGAGGTCTCACTGTCCGCGGCGGCCCTGCGGGGCGCCCCTTGGAAGACCGCCGCCATCGGCGGCGTCGTGGTGTCGGCCGCCAGCTTCGGGATGGGCCTGGTCACCGGCGGCGGTGACCTGGTCTGGGCCCTGGGCCTCGGCATCAGCCTGTTCGCGCTGATCGCCGCGATCGGCGCGGTCGCCAAGCCGCACGAGGGCGACCGCGTCACCCGCCAGGCCCGGCTCTGGTCGCTGCGGCACCCGTGGAAGTTCGCGCTCCTGCCCGCCGCGATCACGGCGGTGCTCGACTACCCGGTGCAGCTCGTGCTCGACGACGAGGGCGTGTTCGGCTCGGCCGTGCAGGCGATGTGGCACGGCGCGCTGGTCTACCTGATCGCCGCGATCCTGACCCTCACGATGAAGGGACGAGCACGATCTTCCCAGTGACCCGCCGCTCCAGCAGGTCGTCCATGGCCCGGCCCGCCTCCGCCAGCGGCCTGACCTCCGGCGCCGCCGGGACGATGCCCGGCATCGCCAGCAGACCTTCGAGCATGGCCCGGTTCTCCACGGCGTGGCCCATGGACCACGCGCCCCAGTCGACGCCCACCACGGCCCGGTTACGCAGCAGCACCTGGTTGGCCGGCAGCCTCGCGATTCCGCCCGAGGCGAATCCGACGACCAGGAGCCGCCCGCCCTCGCGCAACCCGCGAAGGGCCTGCTCGGACAGCTCGCCGCCGACCGGGTCGAGGGCCACGTCCACGGCCCACGCCCTGGCCGCTTCCTTCAGCCCGTCGTAGCCGATCACGTCGTCGGCTCCCGCCCGCCGGGCGCGCTCCCTCTTCTCGCCGGTGGACGCCGCCGCCAGCACGACGGCGCCGAGCGCCTTGGCGACCTGGACCACGGCCAGCCCCACACCGCCGCCCGCCCCGAGCACGAGCACCCGCTCGCCGGGCAGCAGCCGGCCGCGCTCCCTGAGCGCGTACATGGCCGTGCAGTAGCTCTGCGGGAACGCCGCCGCCGCGAGCACGTCGAAACCCTCGGGCAGCGGTACGGCCTGCGCCTTGTGCACCAGCACCCGGGTGGCGAAGCCGCCCAGCCCGGTGATCGCCACGACCCTGCCGCCGTCGGGCAACCGCCCGGCCACCTCGTAGCCGGGGGTGAAGGGCAGCGGTGGCCTGATCTGGTAGCCGCCGCGCACCATCAGCCCGTCCACGAAGTTGACGCCGGCCGCCTCGACCTCGACGACCACCTGGTCAGGACCGGGGACGGGATCGGGCAGCTCGGCCAGCCGGACCGGCTTGCCGTATTCGGTGCAGACGACGGCCCTCACGCTCATGGGGCCAGCTTCACCGACAGAACATCATTCCGGCAAGGCCTTCTCCGCCTCGCTCCGGCACACGCAGAACTCGTTGCCCTCGGGGTCGAGCATGGTCACCCAGCCCGTGCCGTCGGGCCTGCGCTGGTCCTGGAAGACGGTCGCGCCGAGGCCGAGCAGCCGCTCGACCTCCTCGTCACGCGTACGGCCCTCGGTGCCGTTGACGTCGAAATGCACCCGGTTCTTGCCGGTCTTGCCCTCGGGCACGCGGATGAACAGCAGGAACGGGTCCTGCGGCGTGCGCAGCATCACCTCGTCGGCGCCCGGCTTGTCACCCTCGGCCAGCGGCCATCCGGTGGCCTGGCTCCACCAGTTCGCGATCTCGTAGGGGTCGGTGGCGTCGACGGTGATGGCATGGATCTCAATCATCGCACTAGTGTCCACCAGCCAGATTGAGCCCCACGACACCGGCCAGGATGAGCGCGATCGAGGTCAGGCGCAGCGGCGACACGTCGTCGCCCATGGCGACCATGCCGAGGATCGCGGTGCCGACGGCTCCGATGCCGGTCCACACGGCGTACGCGGTGCCGACCTCCAGGGACTTGAGCGCGTAGGCGAGCAGCCCGAAGCTGAGGGCGGCCGTGGCCAGGAAGGACAGGGTCCACCACAGGTTGCCGAGGCCGTTGCTGAGCTTGAGCGACAGTGCCATGGCCACCTCGAACAGGCCGGCCAGCACGATGAGGATCCACGCCATGATCAGTACTCCTGAGGACGAGACGTACAGGTACGTGCGTCGTCTTGGCGTTTCCGGGTACGGCGCGTCTCGTCCGGGAGCTGTCAGCTCAATTTCTACAACGGCTCAGCGAAACGGATCATTCCCACCAGACGGTGACCCACCGGTCACGCGGCACCGGCCACATGCCCAGCTCGACGGCGGTCTCGGCCACCTCCCCCACCCTGGACGGGTCGAGGCACACCCGGCGGCAGGCGCTCTCGGCCAGCTCCTCGACGGTCGTGAAACGTTCCAGGGGCGCCTCCCGCTCCTCCACGCGCACGGGGAAGCCCAGCGCCGCGGCCAGGGCCACGCAGTCTTCCGCGATCGGCCGGACCGGGCGGTCGACGCCGTGGAAGTGCTGCCAGAGCGGCGTCATCCAGCTCATGGGATGGCGGTGGGGCAGTTCGAGCACCACCCGGCCGCGGGTGCGGCGGCCGAGCGCCTGAAGGAACTCCGCGAGGTCGGGCACGTTGTAGACCACGTGCGCGGCGACGGACACGTCGACCACGGGCACCTGATCCGCCACGTCGGGCCAGCGCCCCTCGACGGTGGTGGCGGGCACGCCGAGGTCCATCGCGCGGACCTTCAGGCCCTCCAGCATGGGCGCGGACGTGTCGACCGCGTAGAGGTGGCCGACGCGCTCGCGCAGCGGCAGCGACGCGGCGCCGGGGCCCGAGCCGACGTCGAGCAGCGTGCCCTTGTCGGGCAGCGCCTCGGCCAGCCGGGTCATGGTCGGGCCGTCGTCGGGCTCGGCCAGCGCCCGGTCGGTCCGCGTGGCGAACCGGGCCGGCGAGTGGCTCCACGGATCGGCCGGAGCCTTGGCCAGGATCTCCTCGGGGATGGCCCAGGATTCCAGTCGCTCCCGCCATCTTGTGGCGAGTTCTTCGGCGTCCATGGAGTCGAGCATGCCACGCATGGGCGGGGTTACCCGCGGGTAGCATTGCAGGTAAGGTTACTGGCCAGTACATGAAGACCTCGGTTCAAGGAGATCTGCACCCATGGGCCACTACAAGAGCAACGTGCGTGACCTGGAATTCAACCTCTTCGAGGTGTTCGGTCGACGCGAGATCCTCGGCACCGGCCCCTTCGGCGAAGTGGACGAGGACGTCGCGCGGAGCATCCTGGACGAGGTCAACAGGCTGGCGACCGGCGTGCTCGCCGACTCCTTCGAGGAGGGCGACCGCACCCCGCCGGTGTTCGACCCCGCGACGAGCACGGTGACCGTCCCGGCCGGCGTCAAGAAGTCGTTCAAGGCGCTGGTGGACGGCGGCTGGGCGCACCTCGACCTGCCCGCCGAGCTGGGCGGCCCCGGCATCCCGCGCACCCTCGCCTGGGCGACGGCCGAGATGGTGCTCGGCTCCAACCCGGCCCTGTACATGTACGCCGCCGGCCCCAACTTCGCCTACACCCTGTGGAAGCTGGGCACCCCGGAGCAGAAGCGCTTCGCCGAGCTGGCCATCGAGAAGAACTGGGGCGCCACCATGGTGCTCACCGAGCCGGACGCGGGCTCGGACGTCGGCGCCGGCCGGGCCAGGGCGGTCCAGCAGCCCGACGGCACCTGGCACATCGAGGGCGTCAAGCGCTTCATCACCAGCGCCGAGCACGACATGGCCGACAACATCTTCCACCTGGTCCTGGCCCGTCCCGAGGGCCACGGTCCGGGCACCAAGGGCCTGTCGATGTTCCTGGTGCCCAAGTTCCACGTGGACCTGGAGACCGGCGAGCTGGGCGAGCGCAACGGCGCCTACGTCACCAACGTCGAGAAGAAGATGGGCCTGAAGGTCTCCACGACCTGCGAGCTCACCTTCGGCGACAAGCACCCGGCGATCGGCTGGCTGGTCGGCGACGTGCACGAGGGCATCAAGCAGATGTTCATGGTGATCGAGCACGCCCGCATGATGGTCGGCACCAAGGCCATCGCCACGCTGTCCACCGGCTACCTCAACGCCCTCGACTACGCCAAGTCCCGCTACCAGGGCGCGGACCTGACCAAGATGGCCGACAAGTCCGCCCCCCGGGTGACCATCACCCACCACCCGGACGTGCGCCGCGAGCTGATGCTGCAGAAGGCGTACGCCGAGGGCATGCGCGCCCTGGTCCTCTACACGGCCACCTTCCAGGACGCCCTCCTGATCGACCCGGCGGACCGGCACGCGGAGGCCATGAACGACCTGCTGCTGCCCCTGGTCAAGGGCGTCGGCTCGGAGCGCTCGTACGAGCTGCTGGCCCGCTCGCTGCAGACCCTAGGCGGCTCGGGCTACCTCCAGGACTACCCGATCGAGCAGTACATCCGCGACGCCAAGATCGACTCCCTGTACGAGGGCACCACCGCGATCCAGGGCCTCGACCTGTTCTTCCGGAAGATCCTGCGCAACCAGGGCGCCGCGGTCGGCGCGCTGCTCGCCGAGATCAACGAGTTCGCCGCCTCCGAGGCGGGCAACGGCCGCCTCAAGGAGGAGCGCAAGCTGCTCGCCGAGGCCGCCGCCGAGGTCAAGGTCATGGGCGACACCATGGCCGGCTGGGCGCTCGGCTCGCTGGAGAAGCCGGAGGAGGTCTACAAGGTCGGCCTGAACAGCACCCGGTTCCTGCTCTCGCTGGGCGACCTGGTGATCGGCTGGCTGCTGCTGCGCCAGGCCGAGGTGGCCCTGGCCCGGCTGGCGGAGTCGGAGGACCCGTTCTACCAGGGCAAGGTGGCCGCGGCGTCGTTCTTCGCCACGACCGTGCTGCCCAGGCTGGCGGCCGAGCGGCGCGTCCTCGCCGCCACCGGCCAGGACCTCATGGAGCTTCCCGAAGAGGCCTTCTGAGCCACCGTTTGTGACGCCCGCCTCCCGTCCGGGGGGCGGGCGTCGCTGTTAGGTTCCGGGCATGAGCTCTTCTCCTCATGACCACCCCCTGCCCCCGCCGCGCGTCGAAGAGGTCTCCGAGGGCGTCTACGCCTACGTCCAGCCCGACGGGAGCTGGTGGATCAACAACACCGGCTTCCTGGCCGGGCGGCGCGGCGTGATCTGCGTGGACGCCTGCTCGACCGAGCGCCGCACCCGCGACCTGCGGGCGGCCGTCGGCAAGGTCAGCAGCGGGCCGATCACCACGCTGGTCAACACCCACCACCACGGCGACCACACCTTCGGCAACTGGCTGTTCCCCGAGGCCACGATCGTCGGGCACGAGGGCGTACGCGCCCAACTCCTGGCCGACGGGGTCCCGGCGTACCGGGGGGCCTGGTCGCCGGAGGTGGTGTGGGGAGCGATGGAGGTCGCGCCGCCGTTCCTGACGTACACCGAGGGGGTCACCCTCCACTCCGACGACCTGCGCTGCGAGGTGCGGCACGTCGGGCCGGCCGCGCACACGACCAACGACTCGATCGTCTGGATCCCGGAGCGGCGGGTGCTGTTCTCCGGCGACCTGGTCTTCAACGGCGGCACGCCGTTCGTCCTGATGGGCTCGGTGGCCGGGACGATCGCCGCCCTGGAGACGCTCAGGGGGCTGGGCGCCGAGACGATCGTCCCCGGGCACGGCGAGGTGTGCGGGCCGGAGGTCTACGACCGGGTCGAGGGCTACCTGCGGTTCGTCCAGGAGACCGCCCGGCGGGGCCACGCGGCGGGCCGGACGCCCCTGGAGGCGGCGCGGGAGACCGACCTCGGCGAGTGGGGCGCGCTGCTCGACCCCGAACGGATCGTGGGCAATCTCCACCGTGCCTACGCCGAGCTGGACGGCCGCCCGCCGGGCGCGCCGATCGACGTCGGCGCGGCCGTCCAGGACATGATCGCCTACAACGGCGGGCGGCCACTGTCCTGTCTCGGCTGACGCGGCGGGGGTGTGGTCACCGATACCCGGGTATGACCGTGGGCACATCTCGCCTTTGCCTGGAGGTCGTCATGGGTGTCGGGGTCAGCATCTTCTTCCTCACGCTCGGCGCCATCCTGCGGTTCGCCATCGAACCCGACGTGTTCGGCCAGAGCGTGCACATGGACATCGTCGGCGTCATCTTCATGATCGTCGGAGGCGTCGGCGTCGTGCTCAGCATCGTGCTCGCGCCCCGGCGCGGGCGCACCTCCGAGGACCGGCTGATGCACCGCGAGAACCACCCGCCCGAGCTCTAGAGGCTGAGCTGCACGGCGGCGCGCGTCGCCAGGATCGGCTTGATGTACTCCGCGATCACGGCCTGGTGCCGGGGATGGTCGCGGTAGATCACGAAGTCGTCCACGCTGTCGAGGTCGGCGACCACGGCGAACTCGTGGTTGCCCGGGGTGATGCCGGCGTCGGGCCCCACCGTGTACGCCCGTAGCTGCGGGATCTCGCCCGGCAGCTTGCGCAGCTCGGTCGCGACCGCGGCCTTCTGCTCGTCGGTGGCGTCGTCGGCCCAGGTGAACAGCACAATGTGACGGATCATGCGCCAACCCTATCGACACACACCCGTCGGCGGAGTTATTCTCAAATCGAGACTGACTCGAACTGAGAAGGACTTGGGGATGGAAGAGTTCCTGGCCGGTTACAACCCCCGGCGCTACGCGCCGGTCGCGGTCACCGTCGACGTGGTGGCGCTGACCATCCGCGACCGGCGGCTGCACGTCCTGATCGTCGAGCGCGGCGTGGAGCCGTACGCGGGCTGCTGGGCCCTGCCCGGCGGTTTCATCAAGCCGGACGAGGACCTCGCCGAGGCGGCGGTGCGCGAGCTGGCCGAGGAGACCGGCGTGGCCACCCGCCCGGCGCACATCGAGCAGCTGGCCAGCTACGGCGGCCCCGGCCGCGACCCCCGCATGCGGGTGGTGTCGATCTCCTACCTCGCCTTCGCCCCCGACCTGCCCGACCCCCGGCCCGGCACGGACGCCGCCGCGGCCGTCTGGCACCCGGTCGACGACGTGCCGCCGCTGGCCTTCGACCACGCTCGCATCCTGGCCGACGGCGTCGAGCGGGCCCGGTCGAAGCTGGAGTACACGCCGCTGGCCACGGCCTTCGCCGGCGCCGAGTTCACCGTCTCCGAGCTGCGGCTGATCTACGAGACCGTGTGGGGCACGCCGCTGCACGCGGGCAACTTCCACCGCAAGGTCCTGTCCGTCCCCGGGTTCGTCGAGAGCACCGGCCAGACGACCGAGACCGGCGGCCCCAGAGGCGGCCCGCGGGCCAGGCTCTACCGCGCGGGCGACGCCCGGCTGCTCCACCCCGCGCTGCTGCGGCCCGCACGGGAGGAGGAGGTGCGATGAACACCGAGCGGGCGGCGGCGATCGTCATGGGGGCGCGATCGGCCCAGGAGCTCTTCGCCGGCGGGTCCGCGGCCCGCGTCTACCGGCGGTTGGCCAGGGCGCTGCATCCCGACCTCGCGCCGGGCGGCGAGGAGGCGTTCAAGCGGCTGGTCGCGCTCTGGGAGACCTACCACCGGGGCCAGCGGGTCGGTGACTTCCTGGTCGGGCCGCCGCTGCACAAGGGCGGCACCGCCGTGCTCTACCCGGCCGGGCGCGGCGCCGAGCGCGACTCGCTGCTCAAGGTGGCCCGCGACCCGGCCGCCGACCGGCTGCTGGTCCGCGAGGCCGCCGCGCTGCGGAAGATCGCCGCCGACGGCGATCCGCGTTTCCTGCCGTACGTCCCCCGCCTCGTCGCGAGCTTCCGCTACCGCGGCGGCGAGGTGGTCCGGCAGGCGAACGTGGTCAGCCGGGCGCCCGCCGGGTTCGTCACCCTCGACCGCGCCGGCACCGGCCTCGACCCGCGCGACGTGGCGTGGATCTGGCGGCGGCTGCTCGTGGCCGCCGGGCTCGCCCACCGGGCCGGCGTCGCGCACGGCGCCGTGCTCCCCCGCCACGTCCTCATCCATCCGCTCGACCACGGGCTCGTGCTGGTCGACTGGTGCCACGGCGACCGGCTCGACGAACGCGCCGACATCGCCGCCCTGACGCGGTGCGTCGACCACCTGATGGGCGAGTGCCCGCGCCGGATGCGCGCCTTCGTCCGCGGCTGCCTGCTGCGCCCGCCGTCCGACGCGTGGGAGCTGCTGCGCGAGCTGGACGACCTGCTCGACGACCTCTACGGGCCCCGTACGTACCGTCCGCTCCACCTTTGAGGGAGGCTGCCATGGGCAGCGGAATCTGGTCCACGAACGTCTACGACTCCGCCGCGCGCTACCGCGCGGCCACCGGCTCCAGCGCCTTCGCCTACAGCGACGGCGGCGCCCGGCGCGTCCACCCCGACCTCGACCCCTTCGGCGTGACGCGGGAGAGCCGCGACTCGGCCGAGCACCCCGACTCGCTGGCCATCGCCGTGCTCTTCGACGTGACCGGCTCGATGCGCGCGGTCCCCCGCACGCTCCAGGCCCGCCTGCCCGACCTGCTCGGGCTGTTGCTGCGCAAGGGGTACGCCACCGACCCGCAGATCATGTTCGGCGCGATCGGCGACGCCACCTGTGACCGGGCGCCGCTGCAGGTCGGCCAGTTCGAGTCCGACAACCGCATGGACGACCAGCTCGGCCTGATCCTGCTGGAGGGCGGCGGCGGGGGGCAGAAGCGCGAGTCCTACGAGCTGGCCATGTACTTCATGGCCAGGCACACCTCCATCGACTGCCACGAGAAGCGCGGCAAGCGCGGCTACCTGTTCGTCATCGGCGACGAGATGCCCTACCAGCGGGTGTCCAGGAACCACGTCAAGGACCTCGTCGGCGACCGGCTGACGGCGCCCCTCGGGGTGGACGACGTGGTGGCCGAGCTGACCCGCAAGTACGACGTCTACTTCATCCTCCCGCAGGGGGCCAGCTACGCCGGCGACCCCGAGGTGCTGGACTCCTGGCGCCGTCTGCTCGGCCAGAACGTGCTGGAGCTGGACGACCTCGACGCCGTGTGCGAGACGATCGCGCTCACCGTCGGGCTCGGCGAGGACGCGATCGGCCTGGACGAGGGCCTTGAGGACCTGGCCGAGCTGGGCTCGACGGCCGGCGCGTCGGTGTCGCGGGCCCTGGCCAGGCTCGACCGCGGCACGGTGGTCAGCGCCGAGCCGCTCGACGGGCTCGACGGGTTCGGCGGGCTCCGGGCGTGAACGAGCACCTGGTCGTCGTCGACCTCGGGTACGGCGACGCCGGCAAGGGCACGGTCGTGGACTGGGCGTGCGCCACGCTGCCCGTCCACGCCGTGGTCCGGTTCAACGGGGGCGCCCAGGCGGGGCACAACGTCGTCCTGGACGACGGGCGGCACCACACGTTCGCGCAGTTCGGCGCCGGGACGTTCCGGGGGGTTCGCACGCATCTCTCGCGGTTCGTGGTGGTCGATCCGCTGGCGTTGTCGGCCGAGGCGGAGCACCTGGCCCGGCTCGGCGTGCCCGACCCCTTCGGGCTGCTCACGGTGGACCGGGACTGCCTGCTGGCGACGCCGTACCACGTCGAGGCCGGGCGCAGGCGGGAGCTGGCGCGCGGGGAGGCGCGGCACGGATCCTGCGGGATGGGCGTCGGGGAGACGATGGCGTACCACCTGGAGCACGGCGCGCTCGCGCCCCGGGCGGGCGACCCGCCGCGCGAGCTGACGCGCAAGCTGACCGTGCTGCGGGAGGCGCTGGGGGGCGAGGGGCCGCCGGTGGCCGACTGCGTGGCCGTCTACCGGGCGTTCGCCGAACGGGTGCGGCTGGTGGACTCGTCGTACACCGCCGGGCTGGTCAGGCGGGGGCCGGTGGTGTTCGAGGGCGCGCAGGGCGTGCTGCTGGACGAGCGGTGGGGGTTCGACCCGTACACGACGTGGAGCACGACGACCTTCGCCAACGCGCTGGAACTGCTGGACGGGGCCGGGGCGGCGCGGCTCGGCGTGCTGCGGACCTACACCACCCGGCACGGCCCCGGCCCGCTGGTGACCGAGGACCCCGGCCTGGAGCTGCCCGAGCCGCACAACGTGACCGGGCCGTGGCAGGGGGCCTTCCGCCGCGGGCACTTCGACGCGGTCGCCCACCGGTACGCGGCCGAGGCGGCCGGCGGCGTGGACGGTCTCGCGCTCACCCACCTCGACGCGGACGTCACCCGCATGTGCGTGCGCTACGACCGGCCCGTCACGTTCGCCGAGCCGGACCGTACGGCCCGGCTGCTGCGGGCGACGCCGGTCTACGAGGAGGGTGTATCAGACTGGCCCGCGGCGGTCTCTCATGTCGTGGGCGCGCCCGTGTGGCTGGAGTCGTACGGCCCCCGCGCGCGGGACAAGAAGGCGCCCTGGCCGAGCCTGCGGTGACCGCCGGGGAGAGGGGTCCTCCCGGCGGTCACCGCCCGGCTTCGGCCCGGCTTCGGCCCGGTTCAGCCCCAGGCGAGCATGCGGAGCGGGTCCTCCAGCATCGCGCCGACGTCGCGCAGGAACATCGAGCCCAGCTCGCCGTCGACGATCCGGTGGTCGAAGCCGAGCGCGAGGGTGGTCACCTTGCGCACCGCCAGCTCGCCGTCCACCACCCACGGCATGTCCCTGACCTGGCCGAAGGCCAGGATGGCGGACTCGCCCGGGTTGAGGATGGGGGTGCCGGCGTCGACGCCGAACACGCCCACGTTGGTGATGGTGATCGTCCCGCCCGCCATCTCGGCCGGCTGGGTGCGGCCCGCCCTGGCCGTCTCCGCCAGCGCGCCCAGCTGCCTGGCCAGCTCGGGGAGCGGGAGGGCGTGGGCGTCCTTGATGTTGGGCACGACGAGGCCGCGCGGGGTGGCGGCGGCGATGCCCAGGTTCACGTAGTGCTTGACCACGATCTCCTGGGCCGCCTCGTCCCAGGAGGAGTTGATCATCGGGTAGCGCCTGACCCCGGTGAGCAGGGCCCGGCAGACCAGCAGCAGCGGGGAGACCTTGACCTCGGCGAAGTCGGGCAGGGCCCGCAGCCGCCGGACCGCCTCCATGGTCTCCGTCACGTCCACCTGGAGGAACTCGGTGACGTGCGGGGCCGTGAAGGCGCTGGCCACCATCGCCTGGGCGGTCATCTTGCGCACGCCCTTGACGGGGACGCGCTCCTCCCGCCGCTGGGGCTCGGCCTGCCGGACGGGCTCGGGCGCCGCCTGGAGACCGCCCTGCGCGGCGGCGTGCACGTCGTCACGCGTGATGGAGCCCTGGGGGCCGGTGCCGGTGAGCGTGGCGAGGTCGACGCCCAGGTCCTTGGCCAGCTTGCGGACCGGCGGCTTGGCCAGCACGGCCACGCGGCCCCGACCGACGGCCGCGACGACGGGCGGGGGGCCGACCGGCTCGGCCGGGCGGGCCGTCGGGGCCGGGCCGGGCACCTCCACGCGGGCCGGGTTGGCCACCTGCGCGGCCGGGATCGGCTCCGCCGGCCGCTTGCGGGGACGGCGTTTGGAGGCGCCGGTCTTGACCCCGTAACCCACCAGGACCGCCTGCCGCTCCTCCTTGGGCGCTGGGCTGCCGTGGGCGCCGGGCTCGGCCGCGCCCTCCTCCGGCGGCTTGGGGACCATGTCGTCGGCCAGCGCTTTGAGGCCCTGGTCAGCCGGGCCCTGGTCGGCACGGCCCTGGTCGGCCAGGCCCTGGCCGGCGGGGCCCTGGTCGGCGCCGCCCGCCTCGCCGCCGGTGTCCACGGCGACGATCGGCGTGCCGACGTCGACCGTGCGGCCCTCCTCGACCAGCACGCCCGCGACCACGCCGTCCCAGGGGATCGGCAGCTCGACGATGGACTTGGCGGTCTCGATCTCCACCACGATCTGGTTGACCTTGACCTCGTCGCCCGGCCGCACGTGCCAGCGGACGATCTCGGCCTCGGTCAGGCCCTCCCCGACGTCGGGAAGCTTGAACTCGCGTCGCATGGAAGCGCGTCCCCCTTTCAGAACCCGAAGGCGCGGTCGACGGCGTACAGCACCCGGTCCAGGTCGGGCAGGTAGTGCTCTTCGAGCTTCGACGGCGGGTAGGGGGTGGAGAAGCCGCCGACCCGCAGGACGGGCGACTCCAGGTGGTAGAAGCACTGCTCGGTGATCCGGGCCGCCAGCTCGGCGCCGAAGCCGCTGTAGACGGGCGCCTCGTGGACCACGACCACCCGGCCGGTGCGGCGGACGGACTCCATGACCAGCGGCTCGTCCAGCGGGTTGAGCGAGCGCAGGTCGATCACCTCCAGCGAGCGGCCGTCGTCCTCGGCGGCCGCGGCGGCCTCCAGGCAGGTCTTGACCATCGGGCCGTAGGCCAGCAGCGTGACGTCGGAGCCGGGCCGCACGACCGTGGCCTTGTCGAACGGCGTCCACCAGTCGGTCGAGGCCGTGTCGATGTCGGCCTTCTCCCAGTAGCGGCGCTTGGGCTCGAAGAAGATGACCGGGTCGTCGCTCCGGATGGCCTGCTGGATCATGGTGTAGGCGTCGGCCGGGTTGGAGCAGGCGACCACGCGCAGGCCGGCCGTGTGCGCGAAGTACGCCTCGGGCGACTCGCTGTGGTGCTCGACCGCGCCGATGCCGCCGCCGCACGGGATGCGCACGACGACGGGCAGCTTGATCGCGCCGAGCGAGCGCATGGGCATCTTGGCGAGCTGCGTGATGATCTGGTCGGCGGCCGGGAACACGAACCCGTCGAACTGGATCTCGCACACCGGCCGGTAGCCGCGCAGCGCCAGGCCGATCGCGGTGCCGATGATGCCGGACTCGGCGAGCGGCGTGTCGATGACCCGGTCTTCGCCGAAGTCCTTCTGCAGGCCGTCGGTGACGCGGAACACGCCGCCGAGCTTGCCGACGTCCTCGCCCATGATGAGGACCTTGGGGTCGTCCTCCATGGCGCGGCGCATGCCCTCGTTAAGCGCCTTGGACAGGCTCAACACCGTCATTTCTCGAAGCCCTCCAAGTAGGCGGCGAACTGAGCGCGCTCTCCGTCGATGAGCGCGTGGGGCTCGCGATAGACGTGGTCGAAGATATCGAGCGGCTCGGGGTCGGGCATCGCCAGGCACCGCCTGCGCAGGTCGGCGCCGAGCTGGTCGGCCTCGGCGGTCACGGCGTCGAAGAAGCCCTGGTCGGCCAGCTCGTTGCGGAACAGGTACGACTTGACCCGCTCGATCGGGTCCTTAAGCTTCCACGCCTCCAGCTCGCTGGCCACCCGGTAGCGGGTCGGGTCGTCGGTCGTGGTGTGGGCGCCCATCCGGTACGTGAACGCCTCGATCAGCGTCGGCCCCTGGCCCGTACGGGCGGCTTCGAGCGCCTTCCTGGTCACCGCGAGGCAGGCGAACACGTCGTTGCCGTCGACCCTGATGCCCGGGAAGCCGAAGCCCGAGGCCCGGCGGTAGAGGGGGATGCGGCTCTGCTTCTCCAGCGGCTCGGAGATGGCCCACTGGTTGTTCTGGCAGAAGAAGACGACGGGCGCGTTGAACACGCTGGCCCAGATGAACGACTCGTTCACGTCGCCCTGGCTGGTGGCGCCGTCGCCGAAGTAGACGATCGTGGCGGCGGAGGCGTCGTCGCGCTGGATGCCCATGGCGTAGCCGACCGCGTGCAGGGTCTGGCTGCCGATCACGATCGTGTACAGGTGGAAGTTGTGCTCCTTGGGGTCCCAGCCCCCGTGGTTGACGCCCCTGAACAGGCCGAGCAGCTTCACCGGGTCGACGTCACGGCACCAGGCGACGCCGTGCTCGCGGTAGGTGGGGAAGGCCATGTCGGAGTCGGTGAGCGCGCGGCCCGAACCGATCTGGGCGGCCTCCTGGCCGAGCAGCGAGGCCCAGATGCCCAGCTCGCCCTGACGTTGCAGCGCCACGGCCTCCAGGTCGATGCGCCGGACGAGCACCAGGTCGCGGTAGAGCGACCTGACCTCTTCGGGCGTCAGGTCTATGTCGTAGTCGGGATGCTCGACCCTCACTCCTTCGGGAGTGAGCAACTGCACGAGCTCAGGGGGTGCTTCGGCACCACGAGAGGCGTCGACTGTCACGTGCCGCTCCTGTGCGATCGGGGCCGGTGTCGATGGGGTCGCCACCTGAGGCCAGCCGTGTGTGCGTGCGAACCATGTGGTGGTGGTTCATACGCGTTTGGGGACATCGTGGCAGACGTCACAGCCCTCCGCGCAAGCCCCATGTCCTCCCCGTTCCCGTTGTGTTGACGGCCATGCGCGCCGGTAGGCTTGCTTTCCCAAGCACCCACTCCACCCAGGAGGAACGTAGTGGCGCGCGTCATCGTCGACGTCATGCTCAAGCCCGAGATCCTTGACCCGCAGGGCCAGGCCATCGCCAGGGCGCTGCCCAGGCTCGGTTTCTCCGGCGTCTCGGCGGTCCGTCAGGGCAAGCGGTTCGAGGTCGAGCTGGAGGGCCCGGCCGACGAGGCGGCCCTCGACGAGGTACGGAAGATGGCCGAGACACTCCTGGCCAACACCGTGATCGAGGACTACAGCGTCCGGGTTGAGGGGTAGAAGGCACATTTGATGCCTGGTTTTACCCCTGGTGAGTTAAAGTCGCGTTCGGGCATGCCACAATGCCACGGGCGTGCCAACACTAAATAACAACAACGTGATTTTGCGGTTAGCCCCGATTTCACAGGGAAACCTACTCCAGGTGACATTCCGGAGCCCGGAGGAGTCCGGTGGATATTGAGTTCTCGTTGGCGCTGCCTCGGGATGCGATCGGCATACCGATGGTCAGGCGAGTGCTTGGCGACGCGATGCGGTCACTCAACGTGAGTGAGACCTGCATCGCCGACATGCTGCTCGCCGTCTCCGAGGCGTGCTCCAACGCGGTGCGACACGGCGGCCCCGCCAATCGTTACGAGGTCTCGGCGTCGATCGGCTACGGCCGCTGCGACGTGCGCGTCGCCGACAACGGCGACGGCCTCCCGTCGATGCCGCTGCACTTCCCTCCGCCCGACACCGAGAACGGCCGCGGCCTGCTCATCATGCGGTCCGTGGTGGACGAGATCTCCTTCGGCACCACGCCCGGCCGCGGCACGACGGTCCACCTGCGCAAGATGCTCGCCTGGGACGACGAGGCCGAGGGCGCCCGTCACCGCGAGCTGGCCGCTGTCTGAGCGCTGTCTGGGCGCGGCCTGACCCGCTGCCCGGAACACAGCCGCGCACCCGATAATCTGAGTACACCGCCGTAGACCGCCGTCCGCCCCCAAAGAGACGGTGGCACGCGCGTGCGCATTCCTCGGAGGGGACGACTGTCATGAGCGCTGCCCGTGTGGGCGTAGTCACGTTTCCAGGAACTCTCGACGACCAGGACGCCGCCAGAGCCGTGCGCCTCGTGGGCGCGCAGGCGGTCCCGCTGTGGCACGCCGACCACGACCTGAAGGGAGTCGACGCCGTCTTCCTGCCCGGCGGCTTCTCCTACGGCGACTACCTGCGGTGCGGCGCGATCTCCAAGTTCGCCCCGCTGATGGACGAGCTCGTCCCGGCCGCCAAGGCCGGTCTGCCGGTCATCGGCACCTGCAACGGCTTCCAGATCCTCTGCGAGGCCCACCTGCTGCCCGGCGCGCTCACCCGCAACGCCTCGCTCCACTACGTCTGCCGCGACCAGCGGCTCACGGTGGAGCAGACCGCGACCGCCTGGACCGGCTCCTTCGAGCAGGGCCAGGAGATCGTGCTGCCGGTCAAGCACGGCGAGGGCCGTTACGTCGCCTCCGCGGAGACGCTGGCCGAGCTGGAGTCCGGCGGCCACGTCGTCGTGCGTTACGCCGGGGGCAACCCCAACGGCTCGCTCAACGACATCGCCGGCATCCGCAACGAGGCGGGCAACGTGGTCGGCCTCATGCCGCACCCCGAGCACGCCGTGGAGGAGCTGGTCGGCGCGCCGAGCACCGACGGGCTCGGCTTCTTCACGTCCATCCTGAAGAATCTGGTGAACGCATGAGCACCGACAACGTCAAGCGGGCCGCCGAGACCCCCGACGAGCCGATGCCCTTCGCCGAGCTGGGGATGAAGCAGGACGAGTACGACCGGGTCCAGCAGATCCTGGGTCGCCGTCCCACCGGCTCCGAGCTGGCCATCTACAGCGTCATGTGGTCCGAGCACTGCTCGTACAAGTCGTCCAAGGTGCATCTGCGGCAGTTCGCCACCAAGGCGCCCAAGTCCGAGGCGCTGCTCGTGGGCATGGGCGAGAACGCGGGCGTCGTCGACATCGGCGACGGCTGGGCGGCCACGTTCAAGATCGAGTCGCACAACCACCCGTCCTACGTCGAGCCGCACCAGGGCGCGGCCACCGGCGTCGGCGGGATCGTGCGCGACATCATGTCGATGGGCGCCCGCCCGATCGCCGTCATGGACGCGCTGCGCTTCGGCGGCGCCGACGCCGTGGACACCCGGCGGGTGCTGCCCGGCGTGGTCGAGGGCATCAGCCACTACGGCAACTGCCTGGGCCTGCCCAACATCGGCGGCGAGGTCGTCTTCGACCCCTGCTACATCGGCAACCCCCTGGTCAACGCGCTGTGCGTCGGCCTGCTGCGCAAAGACCAGATCAAGCTGGCCACCGCGCCGGGGCCGGGCAACCAGGTCGTGCTGTTCGGCGCGTCCACGGGTCCCGACGGCATCGGCGGCGCGTCCGTGCTGGCCTCGGCGACGTTCGAGGACGAGTCGCAGGCCAAACGGCCCGCCGTGCAGGTGGGCGACCCGTTCATGGAGAAGCTGCTCATCGAGTGCTGCCTGGAGCTCTACGCGGCCGACGTGGTCGTCGGCATCCAGGACCTCGGCGCGGCCGGCGTCTCCTGCGCCACGACCGAGCTGGCCGCCAAGGGCACCGGCGGCATGAAGGTCGACCTCAACCTGGTCCCGCTCCGCGACTCCTCGCTCAAGCCCGAGGAGATCCTGATGAGCGAGTCCCAGGAGCGGATGATGGCCGTGGTCCGGCCCGACGACATCCCCGCGTTCATGGCGATCTGCGCCAAGTGGGACGTCCCGGCCACCGTCATCGGCGAGGTCACCGACACCGGCCGCCTGGTCATGACCTGGGACGGCGAGGTCATCGTGGACATCCCGCCGGGCACCGCCGCCGACGAGGGCCCGGTCTACGAGCGTCCCTACCACGAGCCGGCCGGGCAGGGCGCGCTCAACACCGACACCCCCGACCGGCTGGCGCGCCCCGACGACCTGCGGGCCACCCTGCTGCAGCTCCTCGGCTCGCCCAACCTGGCCTCCAAGGAGTGGGTGACCTCCCAGTACGACCGTTACGTCCGCTCCAACACCGTGCTGGCCCAGCCCGCCGACGCCGGGATGCTGCGCATCTCCGAGGTCATCGCCGGAGCCGAGCCGACGACCCGGGGCATCGCGCTGTCCACCGACGGCAACGGCCGCTACGCCAAGCTCGACCCCTACGCGGGGGCGCAGCTGGCGCTGGCCGAGGCGTACCGGAACGTGGCCGTGACCGGTGCCAAGCCGCTCGCCGTCACCAACTGCCTCAACTTCGGCTCGCCGGAGGACCCCGAGGTGATGTGGCAGTTCGCCGAGGCCGTACGCGGGCTCGCCGACGCCTGCCGCACCCTCGGCGTGCCGGTGACCGGCGGGAACGTCTCCTTCTACAACCAGACGGGCTCGACGGCCATCAACCCCACGCCGGTCGTGGGCGTGCTCGGCGTCATCGACGACGTGGCCAAGCGGGTGCCGTCCGGGTTCACCGCCGAGGGACTGCGGGTGGTGCTGCTCGGCGACACCGCCGAGGAGTTCGGCGGCTCGGAGTGGGCGCACGTGGCCCACCGCCACCTGGGCGGCCTGCCGCCGCACGCCGATCTGGAGGCCGAGCAGGCGCTGGCGACCGTGCTGGTCGAGGCCGCTGCCCGCGGGCTGCTGGAGGGGTCGCACGACCTGTCCGACGGCGGGCTGGCCGTGGCGCTGGCCGAGTCGTGCCTGGCCCGCGGCATCGGGGCCACGGTGGCGCTGAGCGGCGAGCCGTTCACCGACCTGTTCAGCGAGTCGGCGGCGCGGGCCCTGGTCGCGGTGCGGCCGGAGGCGTTCGAGGAGTTCGCGGCGCTGTGCGGGCGGCACGAGGTGCCGTGCTACGGGCTCGGCGTCACCGGCGGCGCGTCGCTGGTGGTCGAGGGCGTGTTCGAGGTGGGGGTCGAGGAGATCCGCGAGACCCACTCGGCGACGCTGCCGGCGCTGTTCGGCTGACGTACACGAAAGGGCCGGTGCGGGGGTGAACCCCCGCACCGGCCCTTTCAGCGTTGTCAGACGCAGATCACGTAGACGATGCCACTGGCGTTGCTGTCGAACGTGACAGTCCAGCCCTTGGGGGTGCCGCCTTCGACGGTCGGGTAGCTACCGGTGGTCTTGCCGTTGGCGCCGGCGGAGTAGCCGCCACCAGTTGCGATCTTGCCCGCCGGGCAGCTTGCGCTTGCGGACTTGTTGTGGGAGAAGTTCGCGCTGACGACGGTCGCACCGGTAACGCCGCCACCGGTGCCGGGCTCACCCTTGGGGCCCTGGGGGCCCTGCGGGCCGGTGTCACCCTTGGGGCCCTCCGGGCCGCGCTCGCCGTCTTTGCCGGGCAGGCCCTGCTTGCCGTCCTGGCCGTCCTGGCCGTTCTTGCCGGGGAGGCCGTCCTTGCCGTCGTCGCCCTTCGGGCCCTGGGGGCCCGCCGGGCCGCGCTCGCCGTCCTTGCCGGGGAGGCCGGGCTTGCCCTGGGGGCCCACCGGACCCGTCTCGCCCTGCGGGCCCTGCTTGCCCTGGGGTCCCTGGTCGCCCTTGGGGCCGGACGTGCCACCGTTCAGCTGCGTCGTGCTGCCGCCGATCACGACGCGCTCTTCGGTCTTGCGGCACGGCGTGGTCGGGTTGACGATGCGGACGTACCGCGTCTTCTTGTGCACGCAGGCGTACACCTCGCTCGCCGCCGACGAGGCGGTGGCCACGCCACCGACGGCGAGGAGCGAGGCGGCGAGCGCTCCGACAGTGGCGAGGGTGAGCGTACGCCCACCGCGAACGTTGATAGCCACGGCTTTCCTTCCAGGAAACAAGTGATGCTCATGTGGTGCATGAGATTCACGTTTCGACCGTTCCAAAGGTTGGCAGAAACTACATAACGTATTTGTCACGAAACGGAGGGTTACTGACCGGATTGACCGACTGTCGCCATCGCAGTGGGTAAAAGGACGCATTGGCGGCGGCGATCCCGCGTGCATAATCGGGTCTGTGCCCAGCACCTACCTGCCGCCGGCCACGCAGCCCGTCCGAGGCGTGGTCTGGGTCATCCACCTCGCCCTTCCCCTGCTGGGGCTCTGGTTGCTGCTCGCCCAGCCACACCTCAACGTCGTCTGGCAGCACAACGCGGGCCACTTCTGGATGATCGTCGCGGTGGCCGGGATCAACGTGGCGCTCGGCGGGCTGATCACCGAGGCCGCGCGCCGCCGTCAGGACGCCCGGCTGTTCCTGGTCTCCATGGTGTTCCTCAGCAGCGCGGGCTTCTTCCTCCTGCACGGCCTGGCCACGCCGGGCATCATCCTGCCGACCGGCTCGCTGGGCTTCGACCTCGGGCAGCAGGTGGGGCTCACGATCGCCTCGATGTTCGCGTTCGCCTCGGCCCTGCCGCTGGGCGAGCGGGCGGCCAGGAGCGTGCTGGCGGGGCAGCACTTCGTCCGGGCGGTGTTGTTCGGGTTCATGCTTTTGTGGGCGCTGGTCTCGCTGGTGCCCGAGCTGACCGAGCTCAGTCAGCCGCCACCGGTCGCGCCGGTGAGCTGGCTGGGCGCGGCCTCGATCCCCGGCGTCCTGCTGTACGGCGCGGCCGGCGTGCTGATGTTCCTGCTCCACCGCCGCCGCCCCTCGGCCATGCTGGTCAGCCTGATCACCGCGTACGCGCTGCTGGCCGAGGCGATGGTCGCCGGGATGTCGCAGCTCAACTGGCACCTGACGTGGTGGGAGTGGCACGCGCTGCTCACCCTCGCCTTCGTGTTCGTGGCCTACAGCGCCTACCTGCAGTTCCGGCGCGAGGGGTCGAGCGCGGGGCTGTTCGACTCGGTGACGCTGGCGGCGACCGTCGCCCGCCTCCGGCAGGACTACGACCAGGCCCTGGAGGAGCTGGTCGAGCACGTACGAAGGGGCGAGCCGCTGGCCGCGGCCCGGTTGTCGGGCAAGTTCCGGCTGAACGAGAGCCAGGCCGCCGTGCTCGACCGGGCCGGGACGGCGCTGGCCCACGAGCGGGAGCTGTCGGAGCGGCTGGCCGCGCTGGTGGCGGTGAGCGCGCAGACCCGCGTGGGCCTGCCGGAGGGCGAGCTGCTGACCACCGCGCTCGACCGGGTCAGGCAGGCGTACGGAGACGTCAAGATCGCACTGGTGTCGGAGGGGAAGACCCAGATCGGCTCCCGCTCGTACGAGTTCGAGGGCGACGGCCCGATCCGCCGCGACCACCGGCTGGCCTACCCGCTCACGGTCAGGGGCCACCTCGCCGGCGTGCTGGAGGTGCCGGTGGGCCGCGGCGGCCACGACGAGGCGCTGGCCGCCACGCTCGCCGGCCAGTTGTCCATCTCGCTGGAGAACGCCCGCCTCTACCAGGAGCTGGACACCCTCTTCCGCCAGTACATGTCGCCCGACGTGGCCAACGCCCTGCTCGCCGACCCGGCGCGGGCGGCGCTCGGCGGCGAGCTGCGGGAGCTGACCGCGCTCTTCGCCGACCTCAAGGGGTTCACCTCGTTCTCCGAGCAGGTCGCGCCCGGCGAGATCGTCGAGATGCTCAACCGCTACCACACGGCCGCCGTCCCCTGCGTGCTGAACAACGGCGGCACGATCGTGCAGTTCGTCGGCGACGCGATGCTGGCCCTGTTCAACGCGCCCGCCCCGCAGGCCGGTCACGCCAGGGCGGCCTGCCGGGCCGCGCTGGAGATGCAGCGGGCCGCCGCCGAGGTGGCCGAGGAGATGGCCTGGAAACGCGTCGGCGAGGTGGAGTGGCCGACCTTCCGGGTGGGCGTCAACACCGGCCCCGCGCTGGTCGGCAACATCGGCAGCCCCGAGTTACGCGGCTTCAACGCGATGGGCGACTGCGTCAACGTGGCCGCCAGGCTCCAGGCCCTGGCCGAGCCGGGGACGGTGGTGATCGGCGAGACGACCCTCAGGCAGCTCGGCCGCGACGCCTCGGTGAACGCCCTCGGACGGCTCAGCCTGAAGGGCAAGGAAGAGCTCGTGGCCGCGTACGTTCTGACTGGAATGCCATAGAACGGCAATAGCCGTGCATACATAATCGGCGCATGGATCCAGAGCCCGGCGAGTTCCTTTCCCTGCTCACCGCCGAGGAGGTCGAGGCGCTGCGAGCTGCCGGGCGCCCGCGGCGATGGGACCGCGGCACGACGGTGATCACCGAGGGCGACGCGGCCGACTGGGTGCTCGTGCTGACGCAGGGCCGGGTCAAGGTGTCCTCGCACACGAGCAGCGGCACCGAGGTGGTCCTTGCGGTACGCGGCCCGGGGGCGCTGCTGGGCGACATGTCGGCCGTGGACGGCTCGCCGCGCTCGGCCACCGTGACCGCGCTGGAGCCGATCCAGGGCATCGTGGTCCGCGACTTCAGCGCTTTCCTGGCCGGGCACGGCCGCATCGCCGTCCTGCTTCTGCAGCTCCTCGTCGGCCGGCTGCGCGACGCCGACCGCAAGCGCGTCGAGTACGGCGCGTACGACACCACCGGCCGGGTGGCGACCCGGCTGCTCGAACTGGCCGACCGGTACGGCGAGCGCACCAGCACCGGCGTCCGGGTGGCCCTGCCGCTCAGCCAGGACGAGCTGGCCGGCTGGACGGGCTCCTCGCGGGAGGCGGTCAGCAAGGCGCTGCGGACCCTGCGGGACCGCGGGCTCATCGAGACCGGCCGGCGGCGGGTGGTCATCCACGACGTCGAGGGGTTACGCAGGCGAGCCAGGTGACCCCTGGTACAAAACGGACGTACGACGTACGTCATAGTGGGAGGCATGGTCGCGGTCACCCCCGAAGCCGGCACCCGCATGCGCTACGCCTGGCGCGTGTGCTCGGTCACCAGCCTGGGCCTCGTCCTCATCGGCATCGCCGGCAGCACGCTCAACGTCGCGCTGCCGACCGTCGTGCGGCACTTCCACGCCGACGCGACGCAGTCGGGATGGATCCTGCTGGCGTTCCTGCTGGTCAACACCGCGAGCCTGGTGTTCTTCGGCCGGGTCGCCGACCTGCTCGGCCGGCGCGAGGTGTACCTGGCGGGCTTCGCCCTGTTCACCGTGGCCTCGCTGCTGGCCGGGCTGTCACCGGACGTCTGGTTCCTGGTCGGCATGCGCGTGCTCCAGGCGATCGGCTCGGCCATGATCCTGGCCAACGGCACGGTGATCATCACCGACGCGTTCCCGCCCGAACGGCTCAGCCAGGGCATGGGCGTCTACATCGGCACGCTGTCGGTGGCCCAGCTCGCCGGCCCGACGCTCGGCGGCCTGATCGCCGAGACCGCCGGCTGGCAGTGGATCTTCTGGGTGAACGTGCCCGCCGGGCTGATCGCGCTCGGCTGGGGCGCGGTGATCTTACGCAAGATGCCGAAGAGGCCCAGGCAGCCGGTGGACGCGCTCGGCAACGTGCTGGTGTTCGCCGCGCTGTCGGCCGTGCTGCTGGCGGTCAATGAGGCCGGGTCGGGCGGCCTGACCAGCCCGGTCGTCCTGACGGGGGCGGCGCTGTTCGTGCTGCTGGTGCCGCTGATCGTGCTGGCCGAGCGGCGCTCGACCAACCCGGTGCTGGACCTGCGGCTGTTCGGCGGCCGGTTGCTGGCCTACGCCAACCTGGCCTCCTTCTGCAACGCGCTCGCGCGGTCCGCGCTGATCCTGGTGGTCGCGCTCTACTTCCAGGCGGCGCGCGGGCTCGACGCGTTCTCGGCCGGGCTGAGCGTGCTGCCGGTGCCGGTGGGCATCGGGCTGGCCTCGCCGATCGCGGGCCTGCTCGGGCCGCGGGTCTCGCCGTACGGGCTGTCGATCGGCGGCGCGGCGATGAGCGCGCTCGGGCTCGGCGCGCTCATGCTGACGGCCGACCCGGCGACGCCGTACTGGGTGACGGGGATCGCCCTGTTCGTGGCCGGCTGCGGCAGCGGGACGTTCCTGACCGGCAACACCACCCAGGTCATGGCCGCCCTGCCGAGCGGCAGCCTGGGCGTGGTCAACGGCTTCCGCGTCATGATCATGAACGTCGGCATCGTGATCAGCGTGGGCCTGTCGCTCAGCGTCGTGACCAGCTCCGTGGGCCCGGCGCTGCGCGCCCAGGTGTACGCGGGCACGCTGTCCACGCTCTCCCCGGTGGCCGTCGGGCAGCTCATGGACGGCTTCCAGCGGGCGTACGCGGTGCTGTTCGCCGTGGCGCTGGCGGGCGCGGTGCTGGCCGCGCTCGCCCGGTCTCAGAGGGCTCCGGCGAGCCTCGACTCCACGTCGCGGTAGCGCGAGACCGGGATGAGGTGCACGCCGTCGAACGCGCCCGAGTCGCGCAGCGCGAACACCTGCTCGCAGGCCGCCTCGACGCCCGCCATGCGGTCGGCGGCCACCCGCTCGACCAGCTCGCCGGGCAGGGCGATGTCGGGGATGGCGGCGGCCAGCGTACGGGCGTGGCGCTCGCTGGCCAGCACCATGACGCCCGCGTAGACCGGCACGTCGACCTGGTTGGCCTCGCGCCACCGGACCTGCGCCTCGACCGAGAAGCTGACCTGGGCGAACAGGAAGTCGGCCGCGCGCTTCCAGGCGGGCAGCGGGCGCAGCCCGGCCGCCGCGCCGACGCGGAAGGCCGGTGAGAAGCCCCTGGCCTCCTCGATCATCGAGCGGACCGTCAGGTCGCTGGTCCGGCTGCCGCTGGCCGGCTTGTCGCCGTGGACGAACAGGAACTGGTCGACGCCGTACGCCGCGGCCGTCAGCAGGTCGCGGTGGAAGCCGAGCAGGTTGCGGTCGCGGGAGTTGAGACAGGCGATGCTGCGCCCGCCCATCGCCTCCACCTCGTGGGCCACCGCCACGCTGGACACGGTGGCCCGGCCGATGTGGTTGTCGGGGATCAGGAAGGAATGGGCGACCTGGCTGAGCGTGCCGATCTGGTGGCGTACGCGCTTCAGATCGGGCTTGGTGGGCGGTTCGATCTCGCAGACCAGCTCGAAGGGCATGATCCCGACCCTAACGCCCGGCGGCCAGCGCCTCGATGCCGCGCAGCACGAGGTCGACGCCGAAGGAGTCGTAGAAGGCCGGGTCGGCGCCCGCGACCAGCGGTGAGGCCATCTCGACCAGGTACGGGTACTTCTCGGGCGGCAGCGACTGGAGGCCGGCCCGTTTGGCCCTGACCATCTCGTCGATCTCCTCGCCGGTCCGGCCGGCCTTGAAGTGCACGGGCGCGTCGGCGATCGACAGGGCGCTCTGCAGCAGGTACTTGGTGATCAGGCAGCTCTCCTCCACGTCGAACCCGGCCGTACGGGCCAGGCCCAGCGCCTTGTCCCAGACGACCAGGAAGTTGGGGACGGAGATCGGGTCGATCTGCTCGATGACGTTCTTGGCGCAGGGATGGGTGCGCAGGGTCCTGATGAGCCCGTGGGTCAGGTCGCGGAGCTGCTCCTGCCAGGGCCGCTCGTCGGCCGGCTCCGGCACGAAGCCGCCGATCAGGTGGTCGGCCATGCCGACCAGGAGCTGGTCCTTGTTCTTGAAGTGCCAGTAGAGGGCCATCGGCGTCACGCCCAGGTCGGTCGCCAGCCGGCGGATCGTCACGGCGTCGAGCCCCTCGGTGTCGCCGATCTCCAGCGCCCGCTCGGCGATGGTCCGCGCGTCCAGTTTTCCCATCACGGTTGACAACTATACGCCGTACAAGTTGAACTGTACGACGTACAAGTACGGCGTATAGGAGGTTGGCGACATGCGATGGTGGGCGCTGGGTGCCGTGACATTGGGCACCTTCATGACCTATCTCGACAACAACGTGGGGAACGTCGCGTTGCCGACGATCCAGCGGGAGCTCGGGCTGACGATCTCCGGGCTGGAGTGGATCGTGAGCTCGTACATCCTGGTCTTCGCCGGGCTCATGCTGGTCGGCGGCCGGCTCGCGGACCTGTTCGGGGCCCGCGTGGTGTTCCTGGCCGGGCTCTCCGTCTTCACCGCGGCCTCGCTGGGCGCCGGGCTGGCCACCTCGGGCGGCGCGCTGATCGCGGCGCGGGCCGTCCAGGGCGTGGGGGCGGCGCTGCTCACGCCCACGTCGCTCACCCTGATCAGCCAGATCTTCCCCGAGCCCGGCGAGCGCGGCAGGGCCGTGGGCATCTGGAGCGCGTCGGGGGCGCTGTCCATGGCGCTCGGCCCGGCAGCCGGCGGATTCATCAGCGAGCACCTGCACTGGGGCTGGATCTACCTGATCAACGTGCCGATCGGGATCGCCACCCTCGGCCTGGCCCTGTGGGCGGTCCGGCCCGCCTTCACCCGCCGCCGGCACCGGCTCGACCTGCCCGGCCTGGCCACCTCGGCGCTCGCGCTGGTCTCCCTGACCTACGCGCTCATCGAGGGCGACCGCGCCGGATGGACGTCGGCCGAGATCCTGGCCGCGTTCGGGCTCGCGGCGGCCGCGGCCGTGGCGTTCGCGCTGGTCGAGACGCGGTCCGAGCGCCCGATGATCGACCTGTCGCTCTTCCGCTCGCGGGTGTTCACCGGCGGCGCGCTGACCATGGGCATCTGGTCGTTCGGCGTGTTCGGCATCTACTTCTTCAGCGCCCTGTGGCTGCAGAACGTGCTCGGCTTCTCCCCCACGCAGGCCGGCCTGGCGTTCGTGCCGATGGCCCTGGTCATGGCGGTCGTCGCCATCACGTCGCAGCGGATCTCCGCCCGGCTCGGCACCGGCCGCACGGTGGCGCTCGGCATGGCGCTCATGGGCGCGGCGATCTACCTGATCTCCGGCGTCGGGGCCGACGGCGACTACGCCGACGTCGCCCCCTGGTTCCTGCTCTACGGCCTCGGCGGCGGCCTGCTGGTGCCGCTGACCTCGGCGATCCTCGGCGGCCTGCCCAAGGACAGGGCCGGCGTGGCCTCAGGCGTGCTGAACGTCTCGCGCGAGGTGTTCGGCCTGCTCGGCATCACCGTGCTGGGCGCCATCCTCAGCTCCCGCCAGAGCGGGAGCGACCGGCCCCCGCTGGCCGCCTTCCTCGACGCCTACCAGTTCACGCTGGTCATCGCGGCGGTGATCGTGCTGGCCGCCGTCCCGCTCGGCCTGTACGCGCTGCGGCCGTCCCGCCGCCCGCCGGTGACGGACGAGCCTCAGGCCACCGCCCCGGCGACCGTCGGCTCGTCGAACTGAGTGCGGTACAGCTCCTCGTAGCGGCCGCCCATGGCCAGCAGTTCGGCGTGCGTGCCCCGCTCGGCCACGCGGCCGTCCTCGATCACCAGGATCTGGTCGGCCGCCCGCACGGTCGACAGCCGGTGCGCGATCACCACGGCGGTCCGGCCCGCCAGCGCCTCCCCCAGGGCCTCCTGCACGGCCGCCTCGGAGGTGGAGTCGAGCGCGGCGGTGGCCTCGTCCAGGATCACCACGCGCGGCCTGGCCAGCAGGAGCCGGGCGATCGTCAGCCGCTGGCGCTCGCCGCCGGACAGCCGGTAGCCGCGCTCGCCGACCACCGTGTCCAGGCCGTCGGGCAGTGACTCGATCAGCGTCCGCAGCCGGGCCCTGGACAGGGCGTCCCAGATCTCCTCCTCGCTCGCCGCCGGCCTGGCCAGCAGCAGGTTCTCCCTGATCGTGTCGTGGAAGAGGTGGCCGTCCTGGGTGACCATGCCGAGGGTGTCGCGGATGGCGTCGAAGGTCAGGTCCCGTACGTCCACGCCGCCGAGGCGGACCGCGCCGGAGTCGACGTCGTACAGCCTGGGCAGCAATTGGGCGATCGTGGACTTGCCGGCCCCCGACGAGCCCACCAGCGCCACCATCTGGCCCGGCAGGGCCGTGAACGAGATGCCGTGCAGCACCTCCTCGCCGCCCCGCGAGTCCAGCGTGGCGACCTCCTCCAGCGAGGCCAGCGACACCTTGTCGGCGGCGGGGTAGGCGAAGCGCACGTCGTCGAACTCGACCGCGACCGGGCCCTCGGGGACGTCGCGGGCGTCCGCGCGCTCCTGGATCAGCGGCTTGAGGTCGAGCACCTCGAAGACGCGCTCGAAGCTGACCAGGGCGCTCATCACGTCCACCCGGGCGCTGGCCAGGGCGGTGAGGGGCGCGTAGAGGCGGGTCAGCAGCAGGGCCAGCGACACCACGGCGCCGGGTTCGAGCTGGTCGCGCAGGGCGTAGAAGCCGCCGAGGCCGTAGACGAGGGCCAGCGCGAGCGCCGAGACCAGGGTCAGGGCCGTGACGAACACCGACTGGTTCATGGCCGAGCGCACGCCGATGTCGCGCACCCGGCGCGCCCGCGCGGCGAACTCGGCGGACTCGCGCGCCGGACGGCCGAACAGCTTCACCAGCGTCGCGCCCGGCGCGGAGAACCGCTCGGTCATCTGGGTGCCCATGGCGGCGTTGTGGTCGGCTGCCTCGCGCCGCAGCCGCGCGATCCTGACGCCCATCCGGCGCGCGGGCAGCACGAACACCGGCAGGAGCAGCAACGCGAGCAGCGTGATCTGCCAGGAGATGCCGATCATCACGGTGAGCGTCAGCAGGAGCTGCACCAGGTTGCCCGCCACGCTGGACAAGGTGTCGGTGAAGGCCCGCTGCGCGCCGATCACGTCGTTGTTCAACCGGCTCACCAGCGCCCCGGTGCGCGTCCGCATGAAGAAGGCGACCGGCATGCGCTGCACATGGTCGAAGACCGCCGTGCGCAGGTCGAGGATCAGCCCTTCGCCGATGGTGGCCGACTGCCAGCGGTTCAGCAGGCCGAGCCCGGCCTCGGCGAGCGCCAGGCCCGCGATCAGCAGCGCGACCACGACCACCACGCCGAGCGGCTCACCGTTGAAGATCGCGTCGACCACCCGCCCCGCGAGCAGCGGCGACACCACGGCCAAACCTGCCAGCACCACGCTGAGCACCAGGAACAGCACGAGCCTGCGGCGGTGGGGACGGGCGAACCCGCCGATACGCCGGAGCGTCGCCCTGTTCAGCGGGCGACGCTCCGGCCGGTTGTTCATCGAGTAAAGCTGATGCCAGGCGGTCACTTCCATGCTCATGCATGGGAGACTATTTCCTCAAGTTAACTTGAGGTCAACTGGTTTTCGCCGTGGATCAGCTGCCGATCTTCTTGCCCTTGCCGTGCCAGACCACCGCCACCGACGGGCGCGGCTGGTCGCCGTCGGGCCAGCGGCTGGCCGGGTTCTCCGGGGTCGCGCCGTCGATCTCGCCCGGGTGCTGCACGGCCACGAACACGCTCTTCTGGTCCTCGGTGACCAGCGGGCCGCAGGTCTCGGCGCCGAGCGGGACCGTGAGGAACTGGCGCAGGTGGCCGCGGTCGGACCCGCGCACCGGCATGACGAACAGGCCGTCGTTGCTGCCGAGCTGGTTGCCGTCGGTGGAGATCCACAGGTTGCCGTCGGCGTCGAACGTCACGTTGTCCGGGCACGAGATCGGCGAGACCTTGGTCTTGTCGAAGCCGGCGAAGTAGGTCGTGGGGTCGTTCGGGTCGCCGCAGACGAGCGGGAGCGACCAGGCGAAGGTGGTCTCGCCCGCGTCGTTGCGCCGCTCGGCCACCTCCAGGATGTGACCGTGCTTGTTGGACGGGCGCGGGTTGGCCTCGTCCACCTGGGCGGCGGTGCGGTTGGAGTTGTTGGTCAGGGCCACGTAGACGCCGCCGGTGACCGGGTTGCGCTCCATGTCCTCCGGACGGTCCATCTTGGTCGCGCCGACCTTGTCGGCCGCGGTACGGGTGTAGACCAGCACCTCGGCGGCGGTCATGCCGTCCACGTACGACTTGTCGCCAGACACCAGCGGGATCCACCGGCCCGAGCCGTCGAACAGCCCGTCGGAGGGCAGCTTGCCGGAGCCGTCGATCTCGGCGGCCGGGCTGTCGCCGGTGAACTTGGCGACGTACAGGGTGCCCTCGTCCAGCAGGGTGCGGTTGTGGCGGTCGAAGCCCGGGATGTACCGGTTCTTGGAGACGAACTTGTAGATGTACTCGAAGCGCGAGTCGTCACCCATGTAGACGACCAGGCGGCCGTCCGCGGCCAGGGTGGTGTTGGCGGCCTCGTGCTTGAACCTGCCGAGCGCGGTGCGCTTGATCGGCGTGGAGTCGGGGTCGAACGGGTCGATCTCCACGATCCACCCGAACCTGTTGGCCTCGTTCGGGTGCTTGGCCAGGTCGAAGCGCTCCTCGACCCGGTCGAAGCGGCGGCTGCTCGCCGGGGTGCCCGTCGTGATCGTGTAACGCGAGATGTACGGCCGCTGCGCCTCGGGGACCTTGTCGCCGTTGACGAAGTACTGGTCGAAGTTCTCCTCGGCGGTCAGGACCGTGCCCCACGGGGTGGAACCGCCCGAGCAGTTGTTCAGCATGCCGACCGGCGCCAGGCCCTTGGGGTCGGCGGCCGTCCTGAGCAGGGCGTGACCGGCGGCGGGGCCGGAGAAGCGCATCGGCGTCTGCGCGGTGACGCGCCGGTTGTAGCGGCGGCGGCCCTTGGTGGTGAGCCTCCACTCGCCGGTGCCGTGCGCCCGCTCGATCTCCACGACCGAGCCGCCGTGCGCGGCCAGCGCGATCCTGATCTGCTCCTCGGTCGCGGCCGCGCCGCCCGTGTACCCGCGGAACATCAGGTTCTCGTCGGTGTACTCGTGGTTCACCCACAGCAGGCCGCGGTTGTGGCCCATCGGGAAGAACGTCACGTAGTCGCAGTTGTAGCCGAACTGCTTGTTCTGGGCGTCGGCCGTCTGGTTGTCGAAGTCGAAGGCCGGCGCGTCGTGCAGCACCGGGTCGCCCCAGCGCACGACCACGGAGGAGGTGTAGCCGTCGGGGATGCGCAGCGCGTCGTCCTTGTTCGGCGGCACCGGGGTGAAGGCGATCTCAGCCGGGCCGCGCCCGCCCACCGCGACCGGCGCGGCGGCGGTCTCGGCCGCCGGCTCGTCGGCGAGCGCCGGGACCGCGCCCGCCACGCCCACGCCCGCCACCAGCGCGCCGAGCGCGCCCGCGCGCAGCACGCCACGGCGCGTCAGCGCCTCCTTCACCACGTCGCCGAAGTAGGCGTTGCCCGTCGTGTTGGCCACGTCGTGCGCGCACGCATTCCCGCAACGGAACTGACAGGTCAGAGCGGATCGGCCACCTTTGTGCGGGGTGGAAAGCAGCGGCAGCAGCCGCCCCGCCTCAGGGTTCGCCACAGGTCCTCCAGATATGTGCGCGGTTGTACGGCGGGGACGTTACGGTCGTCAACGAAACCCGGGGTGAACGACGACCTCCGCCCCGATGAACGCTTGCCGCGAGACAATGGACCCGTGCCACCACGCAAGATGGACCCGGAGAAGTTGCGCGCGGCCCTCGACGGTCAGCTCGTCGCCCTCGACGAACCGCCCTACGACGGCCCCGCCTCGGCCCTGCCCGACGCCCTGGTCGCCGCGGTGCTGACCGCCTACGACCGCGGGCTCGCCCCCGAGCGCGACGCGGCCAGGCAGGCGGTGCGCCACCTGCTGGAGAAGCTGGCCGCCGCGGCTCCCGGCCGCACGGTCGAGGTGCGCGTGCCGCCCTACGCGGCCGTCCAGGCCGTCCCCGGCCCCCGCCACACCCGCGGCACGCCGCCGAACGTGGTGGAGACCGACGCCCGCACCTGGCTGGAGCTCGCGCTCGGCCGGCTGACCTGGGACGAGGCCATGGCCAGGGGCTCGGTCGCGGCGAGCGGCTCCCGCGCCGACCTGTCAGCCCACCTGCCGCTCTAGCGGCCTTTGCCCATCCAGGGGAACTTGCTCTCGAAGCACTGGTCGGCGAGCTGGCCGGGAAGCTGGCCGCACTCCTGGACCACCTTCCAGAACCAGATCGCGACGATCGCGAACAACACCAGCGACAATGCGCTGATCACGATCCCGGCGATGGCCCGGCCCCTGCCCACGCGCTTGGCGAGCGCCACACAGCCGAAGACGATCGACAGGATCGCCGTGAGCACGCCGGTGAAGCAGACGAACACCAGGAACGGGCTCGCCACGCCCAGCACCAGCGAGGCGGTGGCCAGGCCGCTGCCCGGCGGCGCGGGCGGCTGGGCGCCGTAGGGGCCGTACTGGCCGTAGGCGGGGGCTCCCGGCGGCGGGCCGTAACCAGGCGGACCGCCGTAGGGGCTGGAGGGCGTGGTACCGGGGACGGACGCGTCCCGCCCCCCGGTCTCGTACGCCCCCGGAGCCCCCTCATAGGGCCTCCCGGCCGCCTCCGGCCCCCCATAGGCCCCCTCGCCGCCGCCGGATCCCGGCCCTCCATGGGGCCCTTCGCCGCCGCCGGATCCCGGCCCTCCATAGGGCCCCTCCCCGCCGCCGGACGCTGAGGGTCCGCCGTAGGCTCCCTCGCCCCCGTACGGCGCCCCCGGCCCGCCGTAAGCTCCTTCGCCCCCGTAAGGGGCGCCAGGCCCTCCTGGGGGCACGCCCGCGCCTCCGGGGGTCGGCGTCACGCCTCCCGCGCCCCCGGTAGTGCCCGCGCCTACGGCGCCTCCGGGTCCTTCGACACCGCCTGGGCCTTCAGCACCTCTTGCGCCTTCCGCACCTAGCGGGCCTTCCGTACCAGCTGGGCCTTCCACCCCTCCTGGAGCGGGGGTGCCGGCCGAGCGCGGCGTGCCCTCGCCCGGCGGGCTCCGGAAGTCCGGCGCGCCTGCGATGCCCCCGGCCCCCTCAGCGCCCTCCGCACCGCCTTCCGCGCCGCCCGGCTCCTCGGGGCCTCTGGCCGCGCGGGTGCCGGTGGGCGGGGGCTCGAAGGTGGGCACGTCGCCGTATTCGTACCGGGAGGGCGCGGGGCGGCTCGGCTCCTCGTCCGGTTGCGTGCCCCAGCCCGGATAGGCCGGGGTGCCGCCGGGCACCGGATAGACCTGCGTCTCCTCGGCGTCCCCGCCGGACCACCGCGTCCTGCCGGTGCCGCCCTCGGCCGGTCCCGGCGTCTCGGGCGAGGTGGGCAGGTCGGGATGGTCGGGACGGCCCCCGGGCCTGGGCTCGTGCGATGGTGGCACGTCCGGTGGCGGCGGTGGCACCACGGGCGGCACCGGTGCGATCGGCTCCTCACCTTCCCGCTCCTCCTCGAACGGCCACTCATCCGCCCACCGCCCACCCCCGGGCCGCCCCCCAGCCCCTTCAGCCGCAGGCCGCCCACCCTCGGACTGCCGCTCCGCGTGACCAGCGGCGTGCTCATGGCCAGGCGCCTGCTCATGGCCAGGCGCCTGCTCGTGTCCAGAAGCGTGCTCGTGTCCAGGGGCGTGCTCGTGTCCAGGGGCGTGCTCGTGTCCAGGGGCGTGCTCGTGCCCAGGGGCGTGCTCGTGTCCAGGGGCGTGTTCGTGGTCGGGGGAGGTCCAGCCCTCCGGGGTGCCCGCGCCGCCGGTCGGCCCGGCGCCGGGCGGGCCGCCGACGGCCCACTCGCTCGGGCGCCACTCGTTGCTCGTCGGCCCGCCCTCGTACGGCCCGATCTCCGGCGGCTCCTCCTCAGGCGCAGGCCGATCCTCCTCGGGCGCAGGCCGATCCTCCTCGGCCGCCTCCTCCCGCCACCATTCAGGCGTGTGCTGCGGCGGCGTGGATTCGGGCCGGCCCTCGCGGGGGTGGCCTTCGGGGTGCTGCGGGTCCTGCCCCTCGCGGGGTTCGTTGGGGTCCCCAGGTGTGGTCACGTCTGCGTCTCCCGACGGGTCTGCATGCCGGATACTTCACCTTTTCGCGGAGGGCATCGGCTAAAGCGCACGACACGGTAAGACGGGCGCCATCCTTGGGTCACCATGCGCCTAAGCGGCAGGCGGCGGGCAAGATGAGTGCATGCTGGACGAGACCCTGACGTACGCCCTGATCATGGTCATGAAGACCCATCGCAACCGGATGGCCGCCGCCCTGGCGCCACTGGGCCTGCACACGGGCCAGGAACTGCTGCTCAACCAGCTGTGGCGGCAGGACGGCCTCACCCAGGGCGAGCTGATCGCCCGGCTGGGCGTGGAGCCGCCGACCGTCACCAAGACCCTCCAGCGCCTGGAACGCGCGGGCTTCGTCCACCGCTCCCCCGACCCCGACCGGCCGCGGGTGGGCCGCGTGCACCTGACGGAGGCGGGCAGGGCGCTGCGCGAGCCGGTCGAGGAGATCTGGGCCAGGACCGACGAAGAACTCCAGCACGGCCTGGACGACACCGAACGCGCCCTGCTGTCCCGCCTCGTCCGCGCCATCCCCCAGTAACCCTCTTCACCGAGAGCGAAACCCCCTTGCCTCCAATGGCCAAAAGCGACTTAGCTGGCTAATTAGTCGGCTAATCAAGAGAGGCATCCCCATGCACGCGTTCATCACCGGCGGCTCCTCCGGCATCGGCGCCGCGACCGCGCTCGCCTACGCCAGGGCCGGCGCCCGGGTCACGATCACCTACAACACCGGCCCCGGCCGCGCCGCCGAGGTCGTCAAGCGCATCGAGGAGGCGGGCAGCCAGGCGGCGGCCGTCCACCTGGACCTGGAGGACCACGCCACCATCGCGCCCGCCGCCGCCCAGGCGGGCCCGGTGGACGCCCTCGTGCTCAACGCCGTCCGCTGGGGCACGATCATGCCCAACAGCATGAGCTTCGAGGACGTGCCCGCCGCCGAATGGACGGCCGCCCTGCACGCGAACGTCGTCGGCAACGCCCTGCTCGTCCAGGCCCTCCTGCCCGGGATGCGGAGGAACGGCTTCGGCCGGATCGTCTTCGTCTCCTCGGGCGCCGCCGAGGAGGGCCAGCCGGGCCCCGGCCCGTACGGCACCGCCAAGATGGCCCTGCACGGCATGGCGCGCGCCCTGGCCTGGGAGGCCGGCCGGGACGGCGTGCTGGTCAACGTGGCCGTGGCCGGGCTCACGATCACCGAGGCCGAGCGCCCGGTCACCCAGGAGGCCCTCGACCGCGTCGCGGCCCGCACGCCGAGCCGCCGGCTCTCGACCGCCGACGACATGGCCGCGCTGATCCATTTCCTCGGATCGGCGGCGAACCGCAACGTCACCGGAGAGTTCGTCCGCGACGGATCCAACGCCGGCAGATCGTCCCACGCCGGCTGATGGAGCACCCGGGTGTGCGAGCACGGAAGCCCGCAACCTAAACTGAGGCATGTGCTGAAGGGCGACGGCCGGCTCGGCCATGACCTGGACCCCCACGACCGCGCACCCAAAGACGCCTGTGGCGTCTTCGGCGTCTGGGCGCCAGGCGAGGAAGTTTCCAAACTCACCTACTACGGGCTGTACGCGTTGCAGCACCGCGGCCAGGAGTCCGCGGGCATCGCGGTCAGCGAGGGCAGCCGCATCCTCGTCTACAAGGACATGGGCCTGGTGGCCCAGGTCTTCGACGAGTCGGTGCTGGGCACCCTCCGCGGCCACCTGGCCATCGGCCACTGCCGTTACTCCACCACCGGTTCGAGCGTGTGGGAGAACGCGCAGCCGACCCTCAGCTCCACCGAGGTCGGCGGGCTCGCGCTCGCGCACAACGGCAACCTGATCAACACGCCGGAGCTGGCCGAGCGCCTGGCTCCCGGCTCCACCCGGGCGACCACCGACACCGAGGTCCTGGCCTCGCTGCTCGCCCAGGATCGCACGCGTTCCATCGAAGACTCGGCGGCCGAGCTGCTGCCGCAGGTCAAGGGCGCGTACTCGCTGGTGTTCATGGACGAGAAGACGCTCTACGCGGCCCGCGACCCGCAGGGCATCCGCCCGCTGGTCCTGGGCCGCCTGGAGCGCGGCTGGGTGGTGGCCTCCGAGACGGCGGCCCTCGACATCGTGGGCGCCACGTTCGTCCGCGAGATCGAGCCCGGCGAGCTGCTCACCATCGACGAGGACGGCGTCCGGTCCCGCCGGTTCGCCCTGCCCGACCCCAAGGGCTGCCTGTTCGAGTACGTCTACCTCGCCCGCCCCGACACCACGATCGCGGGCCGCGGCGTGCAGGTCACCCGGGTCGAGGTCGGCCGCGTGCTGGCCCGCGAGCACCCGGTCGAGGCCGACCTGGTCATCCCCACGCCCGAGTCCGGCACGCCGGCCGCCGTCGGCTACGCCGAGGAGAGCGGCATCCCCTACGGCCAGGGCCTGGTGAAGAACTCCTACGTGGGCCGCACGTTCATCCAGCCCTCGCAGACCATCCGCCAGCTCGGCATCCGGCTCAAGCTCAACCCGTTGCGCGAGGTCGTCGCGGGCAAGCGCCTGGTGGTCGTCGACGACTCGATCGTGCGCGGCAACACCCAGCGCGCCATCGTGAAGATGCTGCGCGAGGCGGGGGCGCGTGAGGTGCACGTCCGCATCTCCTCGCCGCCCGTGGCCTGGCCGTGCTTCTACGGCATCGACTTCGCGACCCGCGCCGAGCTGATCGCCGGCTCGCTGTCGGTCGAGGAGATCCGGGCCTCGCTGGGCGCCGACTCGCTGGGGTACATCTCCCTGGAGGGCCTGACCAAGGCCACCACCATCCCCGCCGAGCGGCTCTGCCGGGCCTGCTTCGACGGCTCGTACCCGATCCCCATCGACCAGGACAACGTGGGCAAGTTCGTGTTGGAGAGCAAAGCGTGAGTACCTACGAGGCCGCCGGCGTCGACATCGAGGCGGGCGAGCGCGCCGTCACCCTGATGAAGGACAAGGTGGCGCGGGCCCGCCGGCCGGAGGTGGTCGACGACGCCAGCGGCTTCGCCGGGCTCTTCGACGCCTCGGCGCTGCTGCGTTACCGGCGTCCGCTGCTCGCCTCCTCCACCGACGGCGTGGGCACGAAGGTCATGATCGCCCAGCGCTACGGCAAGCACGACACGATCGGCATCGACCTGGTCGGCATGGTCCTCGACGACCTGGTGGTCTGCGGGGCCGAGCCGCTGTTCATGACCGACTACATCGCCGTCGGCAAGGTCGTGCCCGAGCGCGTCGCCGAGATCGTCGGCGGCGTGGCCGAGGGCTGCCGGCTGGCCGGCGCGGCGCTGGTCGGCGGCGAGACCGCCGAGCACCCAGGCGCCATGGGCCCCGACGAGTACGACCTGGCCGGAGCCGGCACCGGCGTGGTCGAGGCCGACGCCATGCTGGGCCCCGACCGGATCCGCGAGGGCGACGTGGTCCTCGGGCTGGCCTCCTCCGGCATCCACTCCAACGGCTACTCGCTGGTTCGGCACGTGCTGCGCGAGGCGTCGCTGTCGCTCGACGCGGTGCTGCCCGAGCTGGGCCGTCCGCTGGGCGAGGAGCTGCTGGAGCCGACCCGCGTCTACTCGCTCGACTGCCTCCACCTGGCCCGCACGACCGAGGTGCACGCCTACGCGCACATCACGGGCGGCGGCCTGGAGGCCAACCTGTCGCGGTCGCTGCCCGGCCACCTCGACGCGCTGCTCGACCGGTCGTCCTGGACCCCGCCGGCGATCTTCGGCGTCCTCGCCGGGCACGGGCAGATCGCCCAGAAGGACATGGACCGTACGTTCAACCTCGGCGTGGGCATGGCGGCCGTGGTGGCGCCCGGCTCGGCCGACGAGGCGATCCGGCTGCTCGCCGAGCGCGGTCTCCACGCGTGGGTGCTGGGCGAGATCGTCCAGGGTTCGGGCCAGGCCCGCTACCGCTGACCCGAAGGGGGCCGGCTCGACGCCGGCCCCCGTTCAGGCGGTCTTGTGCCGCTGGTAGTGGCGGGCGACGCGCACGCGGTTGCCGCACAGCTCCGGTGAGCACCAGCGCCGCCGGGGATGGGCGGGCAGGAAGACCATGCGGCACCGGGGGCCCTCGCAGGCCCTGATCCGGCTCGCCGCCGGATCGGTGAGCAGGTCGGCCGCGGCCTCGGCGAGCTGCGCGAGCAGGCGGGCGAGCCGGTCGCCGTCCCTGCGCGCGCCCTTGGTGAGCCCGCCGTCCGTGACGTCCAGACGCCCGTACGCGGGCGCGGCGCGCATCGCCTCGTTGATCGCCCCGACCGCCTCGCCGGGCGGCCTCTCACCCCCGCGCACGGCATTGACCGCCGCCGCCACGTGCGCCCGCAGCTCCCGGACCACGCCCAGATCGTCCGCCGTGTACGGCCCCCGGACGGAGGTCAGCCGGCCCGCCTGACGATCGAGCCAGTTCCCGAACACCTCGGGCGTGTCGAGGACGTCGAAGTCCTGGGCCCGGGTGTTCACCAGGTCCAGCGCGAGCGGCTCACCGATCAGGAACTCCATGGTTCCTAATGGTACATCTCCCCCTTGACGCGTTAGAAGTCTGCTCGCTATAACTAACGCATCATTGCGCGAGAAAGGCATTAGGTATGGAGATCCCGGAGATCCGCCACGGTTTCGTGGACGTGGAAGGCGTGCAGGTGTTCTACCGGGAGGCGGGCCCGCGCGACGGCATCCCCGTGCTCCTGCTGCACGGCTTCCCCTCGGCCTCCCACCAGTACAGACGCCTGATGGACGCCCTGGGCACGCGCTACCGCCTGATCGCGCCGGACTATCCCGGGTTCGGCCACACCGAGGCCCCCGGCGACTTCGTCTACTCCTTCGACCGCCTGGCCGACGTGGTCGAAGGTTTTGTGCAGAAGATCGGGCTCGACCGCTTCGTCTGGTACGCCTTCGACTTCGGCGGCCCCGTCGGCTTCCGCCTGGCCACCCGGCACCCCGAATGGATCGCCGGCCTGATCGTCCAGAACGCCAACGCCTACGACGAGGGCCTGTCGGACCTGGCGCGCACCACCGTCCACGCGCCCGCGGAGAGCCTGGGCGACCTGTTCACCCTGCCCGTCACGCGCGGCCAGTACGAGGGCGGCGCGTCGGACGTCTCAGCGGTCGCACCCGACGGATGGACCCTCGACCAGCACTTCCTGGACCTGCCCGGACGCCGGGAAGCCCAGCTCGCGCTCGCGCTCGACTACCGCTCCAACCTCGCGCTCTACGCCGACTGGCAGGCATGGCTGCGCCGCCACCGGCCGCCCACGCTGATCGTGTGGGGCCGCAACGACGCCTTCTTCCCGGAACCGGGCGCGCACGCCTACCTGCGGGACCTGCCGGACGCCGAGCTGCACGTGCTCGACACCGGGCACTTCGCGCTGGAGGACCGGCTCCCTGAGATCGCGCCGCTGGTCGCGGGCTTTCTCGACCGCACGCAAGCGTGACGAAAGCCCCACGGTTGCCCGTGGGGCCCGACGCTCATGAACGAGGATCCGGCACATGCCGGATCCTCGGCCACGTCACTCTGAAGAACGGCTATCGGCGACCGGGACGGCCGTCTTCGTCGTCCCCGGAGCCGTAGTCATCGGCGTAATCGGCATAGCGATCCGCCAGCTCATCGTTGAGGTCGTCGGCGTCGTCATTGCTGGAGTCTCCGACCCCGAGTTCGTCGCGCAGACGGTCAAGATCCGTGCCACCGCTGTTGTACTTCAGCTGGCGAGCAACCTTGACCTGCTTGGCCTTTGCTCGGCCGCGCCCCATTGGCTCGACCCCCTCGTGTGGGGTCGTCCCCGACCCCTCGTCGCTAACGCACCACACACTGACGCCGCCTGACTTTGGACGTCAGCCTATCGTTCGCCTATTACCGTACCTGTTTTGTGCCCAGCTCGGTACGTCGTATGGGCGTGGGGCGTCAGTGGCCCAGCCAAATGGCCCTAATACGCCCGACTTCCGACATTCTGCGCTCAGCTAGCCTATCCGCTGCCACAGCCGGCGGAACGCCCTCGTCCGCCGCGATCCCGAAGATCTTCAGAGTCGTGTCGTAGATCTGGGCCGCCTTCGCCCTGGCCCGGTCCATGCTGAAGCCCTCGATCTCGTCGGCGACCTGGATGACGCCGCCGGAGTTGACCACGTAGTCGGGCGCGTACAGGATCCCGCGGTCGGCCAGCTGCTTCTCGACGCCGGAATGCGCGAGCTGGTTGTTGGCCGCGCCGCAGACGATCTTCGCCCGCAGACCGGCCACCGTGGCGTCGTCGAGCGCGCCGCCCAGCGCGCAGGGCGCGAAGACGTCGATGTCGGACGTGGTGAGCGCCTGGGCGTCGGCGACCACCTCGACCTCCGGATGCCGCTGGCGCACCCGCTCGACGGCCCGCGGGTCGACGTCGCAGATCACGACCTCGGCGCCGTCCTCGCGCAGGAGGTCGACCAGGCGGTGGCCCACCTTCCCGACCCCCTCGACGCCGACCCGCCTGCCGTGCAGCGACGGCGTGCCGAAGACCCGTTCGGCCGAGGCGCGCATGCCCTGGAAGACGCCGAACGAGGTCAGGACGGAGGAGTCGCCGGCGCCGCCGTGGGCCAGGGTGCGGCCGGTGACGTGGCGGGACTCGCGGGCGACGACGTCCATGTCCTCGCTGAAGGTGCCGACGTCGCAGGCGGTGATGTAGCGCCCGCCGAGCGACTCGACGAACCTGCCGTAGGCGCGCAGCAGCGCCTCGCTCTTGACCTTGGCCGGGTCGCCGATGATGACGGCCTTGCCGCCGCCGAGGTCGAGGCCGGCCAGGGCGTTCTTGTAGGACATGCCCTTGGCCAGGTTGAGCACGTCGGCCAGGGCCGCCTGCTCGTTCTCGTACGGATAGAACCTGGTGCCGCCGAGCGCGGGCCCGAGGGCCGTGCTGTGGACGGCGATGATCGCACGCAGGCCGCTCTGCTCGTCGGCGCAGAAGACGACCTGCTCGTGGACGTCCTTGTGGGACGTGCCGAAGACGTCGGTCACGGTAGTGACTCCCTGTCCGGTCCACCGCTCCTTCGCGGCGGAGGTCACTCTCAGACTAGTAAGCCCGACGGTGCGCGCAGGTGCTCTTCGTGACACGATGCCTCCGTGCTGCCCTATGCCGCCTACCTCCGCGTCTATGAGCCACTGACCGCGTTCGCCGAGTCCGAGCGCAAGCTGTGGGCCGACTACGCCGACTCACGCGACCGTCCGCGCCGGGCGAACGCGCTCAATGCGGAGCACAGCGAGTCGGTCATGCGCCTGCTCGGCATGCCCCCTCAGCCCGTTCCCGCCCAGGAGAGCCCCAATGCCTATCTGCGGCGTGTTGAGGACCGTTTGTACGTATGTCCCTGGCAGACGCGTCTGCGGTCGTGGCTGGCCTTCTCAAGGCTTCGTGGCGCCACTCCCGTGAAGCTGATGGACCGGCTCGTGCCCAAGGCCATCGCCGAGCAGACGGCCGACGACTTCGACCGGTTCAAGCGCCGGGCCGGTTCGTCCGCCTTGCGTACGCACATTCGCACCACGGCGTGGCATGTGCCGCCATCGTGGTTCGTGCCGTTTGATGGGAACGAGCGCTGGCTGGTGCTCGGCTCCTCCACCCCGGGACAGGACGTGACGACCACTACGGGCCGTAACCTCATCTACGTCACCTCCATGGCGCAGGCCAGGAGGCGGGCGGCCCGCGCCCTCAACGTGATGCGCCGGCACCTCGGCGACGCGTCGTCCAACTTCGACGTGGAGGACATCGCGCGCTGGCTGGAGGAGTTCCACCCGCACTCGCTGGTCGAGCTCGACTACGGCGGCCTGGTCCACCTGATGAACGACGACGCCCTCCAGGCCGACCAGTCGGTTGCTGAGCTTTCGGCCGCTTTGACCGGTCTGGACACGGGTCAAGAAGAACTTGCCTATGCCATGTACCAGCGCGTCATCCTTCGGTGGAAGTCAATGCAACAGCTGGAATCCGCCAACTGATTCCCAAAACAACCGTCTGACCTGCATGAGTAGGTCACGTCTCGCGGCTGCTCTCTTCTGCGAACTGAGTAGTTTGCCGTTTTCACTGCGATACCACGAACCGTGTCGCTAGAATCACCGAGCGTGACATCGCCATGGGGGCGGGCAGTTGGGTCAAAGAAGGGCTCGCCAATCGCTCTGCGTGGCGGTATGGTCACATCGGGTGATGCCGCATATGGCTCAGAAAAGCCGCACGCTCTGCGCCATAGGGGGACATCCGTGACACGCGCAAAGGCAGTCACAGGATCGCTAAGCCGGTCCACACGGAGGAGAGGCCGCACAAATGTCAGCTCGTACACCCGAGGCCGAGCCGCTGCTCACGCCCGCTGAGGTCGCGACCATGTTCAGGGTCGACCCCAAGACCGTTACGCGGTGGGCCAAGGCGGGCAAGTTGACGTCGATTCGTACCCTCGGCGGTCATCGGCGTTACCGGGAGACCGAGGTTCGCGCACTGCTCGCGGGCATTCCGCAGCAGCGTTCCGAGTAGTCGCAAGGGTCGTCACGAACCTCAGGGGGGTTGAGGGTGGACCAGGTACGCTTGCCCGGTCCACCGACGTGACGTCGCACGGGGAAGTTGGCGTCGCCCGCCCGGCGCCACTCTTCCCCCCGCTACCCCAGTTGCTCGCCGGTGAGCACGTCGAGCAGCTCACCGACCTCGCCGTCGTAGGCGGCGGCCACGCCCAGCAGGGCCACCATGTGGTCGACGAGCATCTTCTCCAGAATCGGCCGCTCGACGTCGCGGTGCTCCAGCCAGTCGAGGCCGGCCGTCTCCACGGAGGCGATCCACGAGCGCAGCGTGGTGCGCAGCACCGGGCTCGGCTCCTCGACGCGCATCTGCTTCTGGATGAGGCGGAACAGCCTCCGGCGCACGCCGTCGACGATCTCCCCCACCTCGCCCGCCCGGTTGGCGGGCCCCCCGCGCAGCAGCGCGGCGAAGCCGGCGGCGTGCTCCTCGACGAAGTCGAAGTAACGCCCGAGGCCCGCGGCCAGCTCGTCGAGCGGCCTGCCGCCCTCGGCCGGGCGCAACCGCGACTCCAGCTGCTCGGCCGCGCTCCTCAGCGCGGCCACGTAGAGCTCCTGCTTGCCGCCGAAGTAGTGGTAGACCAGCGCCCGCGAGGCGCCTGCCGCGGAGGCGACGTCGTCGATCGAGACGTCCTCGGCGTCACGGGTGCTGAACAGCTCCAGCGCGGCCGCCATGAGCTCCTCGCGACGGCGGTCCACGCTCAGCCTTCGGCGTGCGGGGCGTGCCGTCTCGGCTGACTTCCCGGGTGTCACACCTGCACAGTATCCGACGGCATGCCCAATAGCGGACGTGTGGCGAATGGGTCAATATCAGGCTTCCCTAACCCGAAGCCGTACCCTGCGGCTTACTCGATCGTTTGGTGAGACAGGTGCCCATATCCGCATCGCGGGGGAGACACATGTCAGGACCGCCCGTCAACACTTCAACCATCGCCGAGCTCCGCGAGGTAGAGCCATTGCCTCGGCCACGACCCACCATCCGCAACGTCGCCGAGCGAGCCGGCGTCTCGAAGTCGCTGGTCTCACTCGTGCTGCGCGGATCCCCGCACGTGAGCGAGCACCGGCGGCAGGCAGTGCTCCAGGCGGCGCGCGAGCTCGGCTACCGGCCGAACGCCGTCGCGCGCAGCCTGGTGGAAGGACGTACACATCTGGTCGGGGCGCTCGTCGCCGACCTGCACAACCCGTTCTACGCCGAGTTCCTCGACGGCCTGCAGGAGAGCCTGCACGGCGACGGGCTGCGCATGCTGATCGGGAACAGCCAGTGGGACCCGGCGTTCGAGGACGAGGCCGTCGAGGCCTTCCTGGAGCTCCGGGTCGACGGGCTGGTGCTCTTAGGCATCGCGCCGACCAGCGAGACGCTGATCGAGGCCACCGCCTACACCCCGACCGTCGTCGTAGGGGAACGTGACATCGAGCTCGACGGCGTCGACATCGTGGTCGACGACGACCGGCTCGGCGCCCGGCTGGCCATCGACCACCTGGTGAACCTGGGGCACAAGCGGATCGCGCACATCGAGGGCCCCCGGTCCTCGCGCTGCGAGGGCTACCTCGTGGCGATGCGCAGGCATTCGCTGGCCCCGTACATCATGGTCGAGGCGGCGGACGCGACCGAGGAGGGCGGCCGCGAGGCGGCGATCGCCCTGCTGACCCGCGACCCGCGGCCGACGGCCGTGTTCGCGGCCAACGACGTGGTGGCGCTGGGCGTGCTGGCCGCCGCGGCCGAGCTGGGGCTGCGGGTGCCGGACGACCTGTCCGTGGTCGGCTACGACAACACCCACCTGTCGGCCTCACGGCACATCTCGCTCACCTCGGTCGACCAGCCGCGCCGTGCCATGGGCAGGTCGGCGGCCGCGCTGCTGAGCGACAGGATAGGCGAGCCGGCCAAGGGCGCCCGGCTGCGCGAGATCCAACCCGAGCTGATCGTGCGCCGCAGCACGGGACCCGCCTGAGGGGATATCTGCCGGTTGCGCTGCCGTTGCGGGCCTTTACCGGCGCCGCAATGGCACGGCGGGCCAATGCGCAGGTCTCTCGTCAGCAAGCCCGCCCAAAGCCTGGGTCAAGCCGTACGGCAGCGTCGCCGGACGGCGGTTTACTCGTCAGGGTCATGCTAATTGTGGCCGAATCTGGTTCGGTCACGATCTGATCCGGGGGACAGTCATGCGTGATCCAGAACTGGTGTCCTGCGCCCAGCGCGCGGCGGCCGAGCTCGAACGCGCCTGGGGGCACTGGCGGGCGGGCAGGGGGCGGGGCACCGACGTCGGCGCCGAGTCCGTCGCCAGCTACGTGGCGCATTCCCTCGACCATCCGTGGGGCCGCCCCCGCGTCGTCCTCGGCCTCGACGCCGAGGACGCGCGGGAGCTGGCCGCCCTGCTCGAACGGCAGGAGGTTGGCGAGCACGTGTGGTGAAGCGGACGGCGAAACCGCCAGGCGGGCCCTCGCAGCGGTCCCGATCCGGCACTTCGGCAGGGTCGCGAACCGACTCGCAGGATTGCTGTTGATACGGGCCTGAACGCGTGGCTTCACGTAAGTTGGAGCTCATGCGTGCTCTACCAGCCACCGTCCTCGCCGTCTGCGGCCTGATCGCCTCCGCGTGCGGCGGCACCGAGCCTGGTGGCGCCGCGGCAGGTCAGGCCCCCTCCACCGTCCAGGAGACCGGCAAGGCGTCCGTCCAGGACGAGCCGACGAAGACGGCCACGGCGAAGCAGGCACCACCCGGCGCCAAACCGCTCGCCGGCAAGGTCATCGTCATCGACCCCGGGCACAACGGCGCCAATTACCGCCATCCGGCCGAGATCAACCGCAAGGTCAACGTGCTGACCCAGATGAAGGAATGCGACACGACCGGCACGGCCACGAAGAGCGGTTACAGCGAGGCCGCCTTCACCTGGGACGTCTCCAACCGCATGGCGAAGATCCTTGAGCAGCGCGGCGCGACCGTCAAGCTGACCAGGCCGAACAACGACGGCGTCGGCCCGTGCATCGACAAGCGGGCCGCGATCGGCAACAAGGCCCATGCCGACGCGGCGATCTCGGTCCACGGCGACGGCTCGGACAACCCCTCGCACCGGGGGTTCCACGTGATCCTCCCGAAGAAGATCAACGGGCCGGTCGACAAGGTCGTGGGCGCCTCGACCAAGCTGGGGATCGACGTACGCGACGCCTACCTCAAGGGCACCGGCATCCCCTACTCCAACTACGTCGGCACCAAGGCGCTGAACTTCCGCAACGACATCGGCGGGCTCAACCTCTCGACCGTGCCGAAGGTCCTCGTCGAGTGCGGCAACATGCGCAACGCCATCGACGCGGCCAAGTTCCAGGACCCGAAGTTCAGGCAGCGGATCGCCTTGGCACTCGCGAACGGGATGCAGCACTATCTCGAACCATGATTCCTCGCCCAGAGCTGCTCAGTGATCTTTCCGGCTCCTTCGAGCTGACCTCGGGCGCGACCGTCGCCGGTCCGTACGCGGACGCGGTACGTCGCGCGCTGCCCCTCCTCGACCTGCGCCCGGGAGACTCGGGCGAGATCGAGGTACGCCAGGATCCCGCGCTCGGCGCGGAGGCCTACCGGCTGACCACCGGGTCGCGGGGGATCGAGATCGTCGCCGGCGGGGCGGCGGGCGCGTTCTACGCCGCGCAGTCGTTGCACCAGTTGCTGCCGGACGCCTCCTACCGGTTCGCCGAGGGCGCGTCGTGGCCGGTGCCCGGGGTGCGGATCGAGGACGCGCCGCGGTTCGCCTGGCGGGGGCTGCACCTCGACGTGGCCCGGCATTTCTCCCCCAAGCGGGAGGTGCTCCGGCTGATCGACCTGATGGCCGTGCACAAGCTGAACCGGCTGCACCTCCACCTGGTCGACGACCAGGGCTGGCGGGTGGAGAGCCGGGCGTACCCGCTGCTCCACGAGGTCTCCTCGCACCGGCAGCGCACGGCCGTCAACTACTACCGGGAGCCGGAGGCGTACGACGACATCCCGCACGGCGGCTACTACACGCTGGAGGACCTGGCCGAGATCGGCGCGTACGCGCGGTCCAGGTTCGTCACGGTGGTGCCCGAGATCGACGTGCCGGGGCACGCCTCGGCGATCCTGGCCGCCTACCCGGCGCTCGGCACCACCGGCGAGCCCTACGACGTGCTCGACCGGTGGGGCATCTCGCCGGCGATCCTGTCGCCGCTGCCGGCGACCGTCGAATTCCTGATCACGATCTTCGACGAGATCATCGGCGCGCTGGGCGAGGTGCCCTTCTTCCACATCGGCGGGGACGAGGTCGTGCTCGACCACTGGGCGCAGTCGGCGCAGATCACGGCCTACCGCGAGTCGCTGGGGCTGTCCACGGTGCCCGACCTGCAGGCGTGGTTCCTGCGCGCGCTGGCCGACGCCCTCGCCGAGCGCGGCGCGCGGGCCGTGGTGTGGGACGAGGCGTTCGTCAGCGGCGGGCTGCGCCAGGACACCGTCGTCATGCCGTGGCGCGGCATGGGCGTCGGGCGGCGCGCCGCCGCGGCGGGCCACGACGTGGTCGCCACCCCGGTGTTCCCGCTCTACTTCGACTACGCCGAGGCGGCCTCCGCCGACGAGCCGATGGCCATCGGCGACACCACCACGGTGGCCGACGTGGCCGCGTTCGACCCGGCCCCGGCCGACTGGACGGACGAGGAGCGGGCGCGCGTCATGGGCGTGCAGGCCCAGCTCTGGACCGAGCGGGTGCCCGACCCCCGGACCGTCGACTACCGGCTCTGGCCGCGGTCGTGCGCGCTGGCGGAGGTGGCCTGGGCCGGCTCGGGCGGCGAGGGGTTCGCCGGGCGGCTGGCGGAGCACCTGCGGCGGCTCGACGCGATCGGCGTGGAGTACCGGCCGGCGGCGGGCCCGCACCCGTGGCAGCGGCGGCGGCCGCACCGGCCGAGCGGCGTGAAGGTGAACGAGGTGATGGAGCGCATCGACGCCATGACGCACGACGCGGAGTCGACCAGGCCGAGCGTCTGACCGGCGGTCACATGGGCGCGGGACGGTCGTTGAGTATGCGCTGGAACAGCACGTGGTCCTGCCACGCGCCGTCGATGCTGACGGCGCGTGGGGCCATGCCGTACTGCTCGAAGCCCGCCTTGCGCAGGACCGCCTGCGAGGCCTTGTTGTGCAGCAGCGTGCCGGCCTCCACCCGGTGCAGGCTCAGGTCCTCGTCGGCGGCCCGGCACGCCTCCCGCACCGCCTTGGTGGCCAGCCCCCGCCCGTTGTAGGCGGCGTCCACCCAGTAGCCCAGCGACGCGCTCTGGGCGGCGCCGCGGATGATGCTGTTCAGGTTCATCCTGCCCACGACGCGGTCGCCGTCCGTGAGCACCCACGGCATCACGAAGCCGGCCGCACGGTCCTCGGCCAGTCGTTCGAGGCGTGCGGCCTGGCCCGCGGGGGTGAAGAAGTCGGCCGGCCTGCGGGGCTCCCAGGGGCGCAGGAAGTCGCGGTTGCGGCGGTAGGCGTCGGCCAGCGCCCGCGCGTCGGACCTGGCGACGGGGCGCATGACGACGTCGTCGGTGAGCTTCACCTCGGCATTGATCACGATTCCACGATAGGGGAGCCCTAGGCGGTGCGGCCGATCGCCTCGGTGACGGAGGACAGGCCGTGGCGGCGGACCCGGCGGGCGAGCTGCCGGTGGATGCGGGCGGCCCACAGCGGGCCGCCGTAGATCCAGCCGGTGTACCCCTGGACCAGGGTGGCCCCGGCCAGCAGGCGCTCCCAGACGTCGTCGACGTCCTCGACGCCGCCCACGGAGACCAGCGTGAGGCGGTCGCCGACCTTGGCGCGCAGCCGGCGCAGCACCTCCAGCGAGCGCCCCTTGAGCGGACGCCCGGACAGGCCGCCGGTCTCGCCGCCGTGCCGGATGGTGGTGTTGGTCGCGATGATGCCGTCGAGGCCCAGCTCCACGGCCAGGTCGGCGACCGCGTCGACGTCTTCGTCGGCCAGGTCGGGGGCGATCTTCACCAGCAGCGGCGTACGGCGCGGCGTCGCGTCGGCGACCTCCTTGACCGCGGCCAGCAGCGGGCGCAGCAGCTCGACCGCCTGGAGGTTGCGCAGGCCGGGCGTGTTGGGCGAGCTGACGTTGACCACCAGGTAGTCGGCCAGCGGGGCCAGCTCCCTGGCGCTGGTCACGTAGTCGGCCACCGCCTCGGACTCCGGCACCACCTTGGTCTTGCCGATGTTCACCCCGACCACGACCGGCACCCCACGCGTACGGCGCAGCCGCCGGGCGGCGGCGCGGGCGCCGGAGTTGTTGAAGCCCATCCGGTTGATCACCGCCCGCTGCCCCACCAGCCGGAACAGGCGCGGTTGCGGGTTGCCGGGCTGGGCGTGCGCGGTGATGGTGCCGACCTCGACGTGGCCGAAGCCGAGCGCGGCGATCGCCTCGGCGCAGGCCGCGTCCTTGTCGAACCCGGCGGCCAAGCCGAACGGGCCGGGGAAGTGCACGCCGAACGCGGTCACCCGCAGGACCGGGTCGTGCGGGGCGAACGCTCGGTGGAGCAGCCGCTTGAGCAGGGGCAGCCGGGCGAGCACGGCCAGGCCCTTGACGGTGAGACGGTGCACGGCCTCGGCGTCGAAACGCCGCAAGACCTGCGTGAACACGAGGCGATACATCACGGGTCAGGCTACCAATCCCGCCTCGTGGGCGATGATCGCGGCCTGGACGCGGTTGCGCACGTCGAGCCGGGTCAGGATCGTGCTCACGTACGCCTTCACGGTGCCCTCCACGATGTGCAGCCGCTTGGCGATCTCCGCGTTCGACAGGCCCGCGCCGAGCAGGGCGAGGACCTCCCGCTCGCGGTCGGTGAGCACGCCGACGCGGTCGCGGGCCTCGGCCTCGCGGGCCATCCGGCCGCCGGCGAGCTGGGCGATCACGCGCTGGGCCACCTTGGGCGACAGGTACGCCGCGCCGTCGGCGACCGCGTGGATGCCGGCGATCAGCTCGCGCGGGTCGCCGGACTTGAGCAGGAACCCGGCGGCCCCCACCTCCAGCGCCCTGGCGATGTAGTCGTCCTCGCCGAACGTGGTCAACATCACCACGGCCGTGGCGGGCGCGACGCGGCGCAGCTCGGCCGCGGCGGCCAGGCCGTCGAGGCGTGGCATGCGGATGTCGAGCAGCGCGACGTCGGGACGGTGGCCGATGGCCAGGTCGACGGCCTGTCTGCCGTCGCCTGCCTCGGCGACCACCTCCAGGGACGGGTCGGAGTCGAGGATCGCCTTGACCCCGGCCCGGATCATGGCCTCGTCGTCGGCGAGGAGTACGCGGATCACGCCCTCTATATTGCCGACATGGCACAAGTGAAGGTTTACGGGCGTCGTGACGTGTGGGCCGGACGGCAGCGTGAGATCTCCGATCTGCTGCAGTCGTGCCTGGTCAGCGCGTGGGGCGTGCCCGAGGAGAAGCGGTTCCACCGGTTCCTGCTGCTGGACGCCGACGACTTCGTCTGCCCGGGGCGCAGCGCGAACTACCTGATCATCGAGGTCGTGTGCTTCACGGGACGCAGCGACGACGCCAAGCGCGCGCTGATCCGGTCGATCTACGAAAAGTCGGGTTACGACCCCCAGGATGTGGAGATCACGATCATTGAGATGCCCAAGGTGAACTGGGGAATTCGGGGCGTTCCGGCCGACGAGCTGACGCTGTCGTACAAGGTGGAGGTCTAGCGTCAAGGGTGGCCTGGGGCGGGCGGTATGGTCCGAGTCATGAGCACTCACTATGACGTCGTCGTTCTCGGCGCGGGTCCGGGAGGATACACGGCCGCCGTCCGCGCCGCCCAGCTCGGGCTGCGTACCGCGGTCGTCGAGGAGAAGTACTGGGGTGGCGTCTGCCTGAACGTGGGCTGCATCCCGTCCAAGGCGCTGCTGCGCAACGCCGAGCTGGCCCACATCTTCCACAACGAGGCCAAGACGTTCGGCATCAGCGGCGAGGTGAGCTTCGACTACGGCGCGGCCTTCCAGCGCAGCCGCAAGGTGGCCGACGGCCGGGTCAAGGGCGTTCACTACCTGATGAAGAAGAACGCCATCACCGAGTACGACGGGCGCGGCACCTTCCTCGACGCCAACACCCTGCAGGTCAACGATGAGACGATCACGTTCGACCACTGCATCATCGCGGCCGGGGCCACCACCAGGCTGATCCCGGGCACGCAGTTGTCGGAGCGGGTGGTGACGTACGAGGAGCAGATCCTCACCGAGAACCTGCCGCGCAGCATCATCATCGCGGGCGCGGGCGCGATCGGCGTGGAGTTCGCGTACGTGCTGCACAACTACGGCGTCAAGGTGACGATCGTGGAGTTCCTCGACCGGGTCGTGCCGCTGGAGGACGAAGAGGTCTCGGCGGAGCTGGCCAAGCGCTACAAGCGGCTCGGCATCGAGGTGCTGACCTCGACCCGCGTCGACGGCATCGAGGACACCGGCGGCTCGGTCAAGGTCACCGTCACCCGCGACGGCCAGACCCAGGTGCTCGAGGCCGACAAGGTCATGCAGGCCATCGGCTTCCAGCCGCGCGTCGACGGCTACGGCCTGGAGAAGACCGGCGTGCAGCTCACCGAGCGCGGCGCGATCGCCGTCGACGGCCGCTGCCGCACGAACGTGCCCCACATCTTCGCCATCGGCGACGTCACCGCCAAGCTCATGCTGGCCCACGCCGCCGAGTCGATGGGCATCATCGCCGCCGAGACCATCGGCGACGCCGAGACCATGGAGCTCGACTACGTGATGATCCCGCGGGCCACGTACTGCCAGCCGCAGGTGGCCAGCTTCGGCTACACCGAGGCGCAGGCCCGCGACCTGGGCTACGACGTCAAGGTGGCCAAGTTCCCCTTCACGGCCAACGGCAAGGCCCACGGCCTGGGCGACACCGCCGGGTTCGTCAAGATCATCAGTGACAACACCCACGGCGAGCTGCTCGGCGCCCACCTGATCGGCCCCGAGGTCACCGAGCTGCTGCCCGAGCTCACGCTGGCCCAGCAGTGGGACCTGACCGTGCACGAGGTCGCGCGCAACGTGCACGCGCACCCGACGCTCGGCGAAGCGGTCAAGGAGGCGATCCACGGCCTCGCGGGCCACATGATCAACATGTGATCCCGTCGCGCGGATGCGCATCCCGGTGCTCGTCCATCGGGATGCATCCGGCCGGGTCAGACCCAGACGTACAGGGCGACGCCCAGCAGCGCCACGGCCAGCGCCGAGGCCCAGCCGCGCAGCGTGTTCCACCGGGTCCAGCGCGGCGCGTACGCCCGCCAGGCCAGGTCACCCGCCTCCAGGGCGTTGTTCATCGGCACGTTGATCGCGGCCGTGACGGCGATCGAGCCCAGGAAGTAGACGACGGCCGCCGCGAACGCCGGCATCGCCGGCCCGCCGTCCCCGCCGATCAGCAGGAACACGCCGGCCAGCAGCGAGGCCACGGGTGCGAGCATGAACGTCGACAGGAACCCCGGGTTGAGGATCTTCCTGTTCATGCTGCGCATGGCGGCCGCCGCGCCCTCCTCCCCCATGGATTCCCCCATGGCGTCCAGGCCGGGCATGACGGAGGTGGAGAAGGCGAAGAACACGCCCGCCATCAGCCCGTTGAGGACGAGGGCGAGCACCGAGGAGACGACCGCGAGTACGCTCACGTCCCTATGATCCCTTAAGTCACAGTTGTCCGGAAACGGCGGACAATCCGCGATTCTCATTGAACGTTCATGTATTCCTGAGATGTCTCTGAGACCGGGGGCACAACGTGGTGCCCGTGCCTCCAACGAACGCGCAAACACAGATCGGACGGCTCGGGGCCGTCACGGTACGCCTGGGGCTCTTCGGGCTGGTCGCGCTGGGCATCCTGGGCGCCGGCCTGGAGCTGGCCTTCGAGCGCCATTGGCAGTCCTGGCAGCAGTTCGTCCCCTGGGTGGCGCTGCTGGCGCTCGGGGCCGCGCTCGTGCTGCTGGCCCTGGACGCCTCGCCTCTCACTCTCAAGGTCGTCCGCGGAATCGCCCTGGTGGTGCTGCTCGCCTCCGCCTACGGCGTGTACGCGCACATCTCGGCCAACCATGGCATGGGCGCCTTCGACCCGCGCTACGCCGACACCTGGCAGACCCTCTCGCCCCTCACCCAATGGTGGTACGCGCTGACCAAGTCCGTCGGCCCGGCCCCGCCGCTCGCGCCCGGCATGCTCGCCCAGAGCGCGCTCCTGCTGCTGCTGACCACGCTGGCCCCCGCCAGGGCCAGGGAGAACGCCTGATCACACCCCGCAGGCGGCCCGCACGTCGGCGACGAGTCGTTCGGCGGCGGCCACCGTACGGGTGATCTCCTCCGGTGTGCCGCCGACGGAGGCGAGCAGCGCCTGGGCCCGCTCGCCGAAGCCGGACGGCGCCGAGGGCAGCCGGTCGGCGGCGGCGACCATGCCCTTCTCGTTGATCAGCCAGGCGCCGTCGGCCGCGTGCAGGGCGTGGCAGGCGACGCCGATCGCGCGGAACAGCGCCCCGGCGGCGTACACCGGGTCGCTCCCGGCGGCGCCGTACTCGGCGATCGTCAGCGAGAAGCCGGCCTCCCACAACGCCTGGACCAGCGCCTCGCGCAGCGCGGGCGGGTACGCGGCCGTCTCGGCGCGCAGGGCCGCCAGCTCGCCGGACGGGTCGGCCAGCACCTTGCACAGCGCCACCTCGCCCGCGTAGGCGTGGGAGTAGAAGCCCAGCGGGTGGCCCGGCTGGACGCCGATCTCGTACCGTCCGGCGCGGCAGTCCTGCCAGACGCGGCGCACCCGGTCGAGGTCGCGGTAGATCCAGTCCACCCGCCACCCCTCGACGGTGAGCCAGCCGCCGCCGTCGACCCACGGGCCCCAGCCGCCGGGCTCGGTCACCTCGGTCGGCTCGCCGGTCATCTCCTGGGCGAGGGCGCGCAGGTCGCCGACGGCGAGCGGCCCCCGGTAGTACAGGCCCAGATCGATGTCGGAGTCCGGCCGGTGCGTGCCGCGCGCCCGGCTGCCGCCGAGCGCGACCGCCACCACGCCGGGCACCTCGGCCAGCTTCGCCGCGATCTCCCGCAGCCGTTCGTCACGCATGCCGGTCCGCCATCCGTCCAACCTACCGAAGGCCCAAATCGCATATTTCCGAACCACTCCGGCATTCTCCGCGTCACACTCAAGCACAGCCCGGTGTGTGATCCACGAGACTGGAGAGACCGAAGTGGCGTCAGGTCGCAAACTCGTAGCCATGGCCGTGATGACGGCCGCCGCGCTCACCACGGGAGGAGCCGTGGCCCGGGGCGAGGCCCGCCCGGCCGCCGCCGCCGTCCAGGAGCCGGCCCCCGTGACCACCACCGCTCTGACCACCACTCCCGCCGCCGTCGCCGAGCCCGCCTGCATGCGGGTCAAGGGCGCCGAGGTGTGCGTGGGCCCGGACGGCAGCGACCGGCCCGGCATCTGGGTCGAGGACACCCGCAACGACAAGCTGCACGCCGCCGTCGAGTACCACCTGAACGAGTACCTGGGCACCAAGTACGTCATCCACAACCTGGCCGGCAAGGGCGAGATCCGGGGCAACCGCGAGATCGGCAGGACCGTGACGTTCCGGGCCGCCGTGTACGAGGGCAACCACCGTGTCCGGGTGGGCCGCTGGAAGACCGTCCGCAACCTCACCAAATACCCGGTCAAGCGCGACACCGGCGTCACCCCGGCCGCCGCTCGGGGCCGTGCGGAGCTGTGCTCGTACACCAAGGGCGGGGCGAGCGTGTGCTTCCACGAGCGCGACACGTACGTCTTCGCCTGCGACACCAGGGCGGACGAGTACCAGGCGCGGGCCGAGTACTTCGTGGCCGGCGACCCGACCGCCCGCTACGAGATCCACCAGCTCGCCGGCCTCAACACCTGCGGCAAGGCCGAGCACGGCGACCAGTCGATCAGCATGTACCGCGCGTCGGTCTACAACGGCTCCCACCGGGTCGCGACGCGGCAGTACAAATACAACTAGCTTGCAAGCGGCCCCGCAAGCCGGTTGAAATCGGGCCAATGCACTGTGTGGTCATCCCAGAGAGGAAGGAACCCCTCGATGACCGCCTCCCGTACCGCCGCCGTCCTGACCGGTGTCGCCGCCGCAGCCCTGGTCGCGCTTGCCTCCTCCCCCGCCCAGGCCGCCTCGGCCGCCCCGTGGGGTCCCTACTACGCCCCCGGGCACGCCGCCAAGGCGACCGGCACGCTGAGCGCGACCGGCGAGGACCACGCCGACCTGCCGACCGCCGACGTGGTGCGGATCTCCGGCAAGCTGACCGACCAGACCCGCAAGGACTCCGCCTGCGGCTGGGCGGTGTTCCGCATCACCTACCGCGACGGGAGCAACCTGCCCAACAAGGAGCGCGGCATCCGCAACTGCTCCTCCAGCTCCGCCAAGCGGTTCTCCTTCGAGTACCACGACGTCTACCAGGTCGAGCTGAAGGTCTGCGCCGAGGGCAAGGGCTCCAAGCCGTCCCTGAACTGCCTGTACGCCGGCACCTGGAAGACCCTCTACCTGTCGAAGTGACCACCCCCGGCGGCGGGGGGGCGCCCCCCCCCCCCACGCGGGGGGGGGGGGGGGGCCCCCGCCCCCGCGGCCCCCAGCGAAAAAAAAAGAAACAGAGGAAACAAGAG
>NZ_JBFAMZ010000034.1:0-64761 GCF_040674635.1 Nonomuraea sp. NPDC049758 | reverse complement strand
TATGGGTGGGGCCGTATTCGCGGGCCTGCTGCTTGCGTACCCGCCCCCCCGGGCGGTGTTTTCCTACTTTACACCCCTGTGGGGGGGGCGGGCACCCCGCCCCCCGCCGCTCTATGCGGTGGAGCACGATGGATGAACTAATCAAGTACCTGCCCGACCTCGCGATGGGCTTCTGGGGGAACATCAGGATCGCGCTCGTGGCCGCGGTCGTCTCGCTCGTCCTCGGGACGGTCCTGGCCGGGATGCGCGTCTCCCCGACGCCCGTGCTGCGCGCGGTGGGCACGGTCTATGTGAACGTGGTGCGCAACACCCCCCTCACCCTGGTGCTGGCGTTCTCGGCGCTGGGCCTGAGCGACAAGCTCGGCCTCGTCTTCTCCGGCGAGCCGCGGACGAACTCCTTCTGGATCGTCTCGATGGGCCTGTCGATCTACACGTCGGCGTTCGTGTGCGAGGCGGTGCGCTCGGGCATCAACACGGTCCCGATGGGACAGGCGGAGGCGGCCCGCGCGATCGGGCTGAGCTTCATGCAGACGCTGCGGCTGATCATCCTGCCGCAGGCGTTCCGATCGGTCATCGCGCCGCTGGCCAGCGTGATGATCGCCATGATCAAGAACACGACGGTGGCGGTCGCCGGCGGGTACGCCGCCGACGTGGCCGCCGAGATGAAGCTCACGTTCGACACCACGGGGGCCTCGATCCCGATCTTCCTCGGGGTGGTCGTGGCCTTCATGATCGTGACCATGCCGATCGGCTTCTTCTCCGGCTGGCTGGCCCGGCGTCTGGCGGTGGCACGATGAGCGCGTCCGTCCTGTTCGACGCCCCCGGACCGCGGGCCCGGCTGCGCAACCACCTGCTGACGGCGATCAGTGTCGTGGCGGTCCTGGCCGTCGCGTACTTCGTCTACCGGGGCTTCGACGCCAAGGGCCAGTGGGACGGCAAGATCTGGCAGCCGTTCCTGACGGCCGAGGTGTGGCAGGAGTTCATCCTGCCGGGCCTGCTCGGCACGCTGGAGGCGGCGGCCGCCGCGGCGGTGCTCGCGCTGGTCTTCGGCGCGGTCTTCGGCCTGGCCAGGCTCTCCGACCACGCCTGGATCAGGGTGCCGGCGGCCGCGGCGGTGGAGATCTTCAGGTCCATCCCGCTGCTGCTGCTGATCTTCTTCATCTTCTACCTGGCCCCGGCCATCGCCGGTGGCGGCGACTACGCCTTCATCGCGGTGGTGCTGGGCCTGATGTTCTACAACGGCTCGGTGCTTGCGGAGATCGTGCGCGCGGGCGTGCACGCCATCCCCAAGGGGCAGGCCGAGGCCGCCTACGCGGTGGGCATGCGCAAGAACCAGGTGCTGCGCCTGGTGCTGCTGCCGCAGGCGGTCACGACGATGATGCCGGCGATCGTCAGCCAGCTCGTGGTGCTGCTGAAGGACACCGCGCTCGGCTACATCATCGCCTACGTCGACCTGCTCAACACCGGGTTCAAGATCCTGCCGGCCGCGTACTTCGGCTCGCTGATCCCGGCGGCGATCGTCATCGGCGTCATCTACGTGGCGCTCAACATGACGCTGAGCTACCTGGCCACCCTGCTGGAGCGGCGCAGCCGGCGCAGCAGGAAGACCTCGGCGCGGCCGATCGCCACCCCCGGCGCGGCCTCCGTCGGCGTCGCCACCGGCCAGGGCACCGAGGGCGGCGGCATGGCGCCCGACATCCCCGTGGAGTGACCTGCGGGCGCAGTGAGGAGCACGGCGGCGGGGTTCCCGTCCCGCCGCCGTCTCGTAAAGAAAGCCTCAGATCTTCGCCGGTGCGGCACGCAGACCGCGCCCACCGGGCCGCCGAGCCCACAGACTCCTGTGCGTGCGGATACGTGGAGTCGTGGTGGCGCTGGCCGGCACGGCCGCGTTCGCCGTACCGGTGGCGTGCGGCGGCGGCGGCGCCTACTCCGACGTCGTGGGCAAGATCAGGGGCACCGGCCAGGTCATCGTGGGCACCAAGTGGGACCAGCCGAGCCTGGGCCTGAAGGCCGGTCCCGGCGATCCCGTGGGCTTCGACGTGGACGTCGCCCGGTACGTCGTCGCCAAGCTGGCCCGCGGCCGGCCCGTGCGCATCACCTGGCGGGAGGCGCCGGCGGCGGGCCGCGAGGCGCTGCTCCAGAACGGCACCGTGGACATGGTGTTCGCCACCTACTCCATCACCGAGGCCCGCAGGCCCAAGGTGACCTTCGCCGGCCCGTACGTGCTCGTGCACCAGGACACGATGGTCCGGGCCGAGGACGCGTCCATCCGCAACGTCGACGACCTGCGGGGCAAGCGCGTGTGCCAGGTGCCGGGCTCCAACTCCTTCAAGCGCGTCGCCGACCCGCCGCCGGACGGCAAGCTCGACCTGCCCGTCGTGGCCGTGCCCGCGGCCAACTACTCCGACTGCGTGCGCAAGCTCAGCGACGACGAGCTGGACGCCGTCTCCACCGAGGACCTGACCCTGGCCGGCTTCGCCCAGCAGGCCCCCGGCCTGTTCCGGCTGCTGAACGACCCCTTCACCGACGAGCGGTACGCCATCGGCCTGAAGAAGGGCGACATCGTCACCTGCGAGGCCGCCGAGCAGGCCGTGGTCGAGATGTGGCGGGACGGGACGGCCACGCGCCTGCTGCGCAAGTGGTTCGGCGACACCGGGCTCAACCTGCCCACCTCGATGCCGCCGCAGGAGAGATGTTCTTGATCGCGCCCCACGGCCCCGGATCTTCCGGCAGGATGCGGGTATGCCTTTCTGGCCGTCCCCCATCTCCGCCCGCGACGTCGCCGCCGCCGGTCTGCGGCCCGGCTGGCCCGTCGCGCAGGGCGGCCGGGTGTGGTGGACCGAAGACCGTCCTGGCGAGGGCGGCCGCACCGCGATCGTCCGCCGCGAGGCCGACGGCACTTGCCATGACCTGCTGCCCGCCCCCTGGAGCGCGCGCACGAGGGTCCACGAGTACGGCGGCCGTCCCTATGCCGTGACGCCCGGCGGCGACGTGGTCTTCGCCGGTCTGGCCGACCAGCGCCTGTACCTTCTCGGGCAAAACGGCCAGCCGAAACCTCTCACCGCCGAGGGTTCCCGCTACGCCGACCTGAGTGTCCACGACGGCGAGGTCTGGGCGGTGCGCGAGCGCCACGACGAGCACGGCAAGATCACCCGGTCCGTCGTGTCGATCCCGCTGGACGGCGGCGAGCCCCGGGAGCGGGCCCGCGGCCACGACTTCTACGCCTCCCCCGTCCTGTCCCCCGACGGCGCCCACCTGGCCTACGTCTGCTGGAACCACCCCCGCATGCCCTGGGACGGCACCGAGCTGCGCGTCGTCCGGCTGTGCGACGGGCAGGCCCGCACGGTGCTGGGCGGCGAGGCGGAGTCCGTCCTGTCGCCCGCCTGGAAGGACGACGCCACCCTCTACCTGGTCTCCGACCGCTCCGGCTGGTGGAACCTCTACGAGTGCGGCCTCGACGGCGCCGCGCCGCGGGCGTTGTGCCCGGCCGAGGAGGAGTTCACGCAGCCGCCGTGGCAGCTCGGCGGCGCGCCCTACACCGTGCTCGGCGACGGGCGGCTCGCCGTCCTGCACGGGCGCGGCGACCTGCGGCTGGGCGTGCTCGACCCGGCCACGGGCGCGCTCCACGACCTCGACCTGCCCTACACGGGATGGCAGGCCGCGCTCGCGGCCGACGGCATGTCCGTGACGGGCGTCGGCCACGCCGCCCGGCTGCTGCGCTCGGTCGTGCGGGTCGACGTCGTCTCCGGGCGGGCCGAGCCGCTGGCGGGGTCCGGCGAGCGCCTGCCCGACCTGTCCGGGGTGCCCGATCCGCGGCCGGTGGTCGTGCCGGGCGAGCGGCCCGTCCACGCCTTCCTGCACCAGGTCGCCGAGGAGCCGACGCCGTTCGTGGTGTTCGTGCACGGCGGCCCGACCGCGCACGCCGACACGGCGCTCGACCTGGAGAAGGCATTCCTGACCTCGCGCGGCATCGGCGTGCTCGACGTCAACTACGGCGGCTCCACCGGCTACGGCCGCGCCTACCGGGAGCGGCTGCGCGGCCAGTGGGGGCTGGTCGACGTCGCCGACACCGTCGCCGCCGCCCAGTGGCTGGCCGACTCCGGGCTGGCCGATCCGGCCCAGATCGCGGTGCGCGGCGGCAGCGCGGGCGGCTGGACGGTGATGGCCGCCTGCTGCCGTTCCGGCGTGTTCGCGGGCGGGGTGTCCTACTACGGCGTCAGCGCGCTCGCGCCGCTCGCCGCGCACACCCACGACTTCGAGTCCCGTTACGTCGAGTGGCTGGTCGGCGACGACCCGGCCGTCTACGCCTCCAGGGAGCCGCTCGGCCTGGTCGACGGGGTGTCCTGCCCGATGCTGCTGCTGCAGGGGCTCGACGACCCGGTGGTGCCGCCCGAGCAGTCGACGGCCTTCGCCGACGCATTGTCCGAGCGCGGCGTCTCGTGCACTTATCTCGCTTTCGACGGCGAATCCCATGGATTTCGCCGATTGGAGACGCGGGTCGCGGCCCTGGCCGCCGAGCTGGCTTTCTACCAGCAGCTATTCAGTTAATGTCGCGATCTCCAGACAATTCCCGTACTGAATCAGCATTACCGACCAGTCGCTAGTCGCAAACAGTTACGTAACCGACCTCGACAGTCTTCCTCCGGCGTGGGTTGCTCGTCTCAGTAAACGTGGGGCGCACGTCGCGGCCACGACGCGCGCCCCAGCTGTGCCAGCCAACAACACCCCCATCTCGGCACGAGGGAGGCCAGATGGCCAGCTTGCGCCATCTCAGCATCATCACGGTGGCGGCGGCAACTCTGCTCGCCACCTCCTGCGCGACGCAGAACGGAACCAGCAAATCCGCTCCGCCCCCCGCAGCGAGCCAGAGCTCCGGAAGCCCCGTCACGGGCGGCACGCTCAGGCTCGTGGGCTCGGGCGACGTCGACCATCTCGACCCGACCAGCATCTACTACGTCGTCACCATCGGGATCATGCGCGGCTACTCGCGCCAGCTGTACGCCCTCCAGGGCGTCGCGGCGGGAGCCGACACCACCAAGGGCTACGAGGTGCTGCCCGACATAGCGACCGAACTGCCCACCGAGGCGAACGGCGGCCTGAGCGCCGACAAGCTCACGTACACGATCAAGTTGCGCGACGGCGTGCAGTGGGACACCCAGCCGCCGCGGCCGGTGACGGCGGGCGACTTCGTCCGCGGGTTCAAGCGCATCTGCAACCCGGTGGCGGGCTCCGGCGCGCCCGGCTACTACACCAGCACGATCAAGGGCATGGCCGAGTACTGCGACGCCTACATCAAGGCGTTCGAGAAGGCCAAGCCCACCGCCAAGGCCCTGGCCGACTTCCAGAACGGCCACGACATCGCCGGTGTGCAGGCCAAGGACGACAAGACGGTCGTCTTCACCCTGACCCAGCCGGCCGGTGACTTCCTCAACATCCTGGCCCTGAACTTCGCCTCGGCGGCGCCGCAGGAGTACGACCAGTACGTCCCCGACGACGCCACCTTCCGCCAGCACGTGATCTCCAACGGCCCGTACAAGATCACCTCGTACGTGGCCACCAAGTCGATCCGGCTGGAGAAGAACCCGGCCTGGAAGCAGGAGTCCGACCCGATCAGGCACCAGTACGTCAACGCCATCGACGTCAAGATGGGCGTCGGCGAGCCCGACGCGGTCCAGCAGCAGATCGAGGCCGGCAGCGCCGACCTGTCGTGGGACCTGCCGGTGCCGACCTCGCAGATCCCGCAGCTCAAGAGCAACGACCCCAACTTCACGATCTTCCCCGGCGCGGTGACGAACCCGTACGTGGTGTTCAACCTGCAGAGCAAGAACGCCGGCGGGGCGATGGGCAAGCTCAAGGTCCGCCAGGCCATCGAGTACGCGATCAACAAGACCGCCATCGCCAAGATCTACGGCGGCGCCGACGTCGCGACCGCGCTGCACACGGTCATCCCGCCCGGCAACATCGGCTACCAGGAGTACAACCCGTACCCGACGCCTGGTGACCAGGGCGACCCCGCCAAGTGCAAGCAACTGCTGAGCGAGGCCGGCTACCCCAACGGGCTGACCCTCATCGGCGCCTTCCGCAACGCGGGCAACCACCCGGCCAACTACCAGTCGTACTCGGCCGACCTGAAGAAGTGCGGCATCACCGTCAAGGGCCTGCCGCTGCGCCAGGGCGACTACTACACCTACCTGCAGACGCCCTCGCACGCCAAGAACAGCGAATGGGACCTGTCGGCCCCCGGCTGGATCCCCGACTGGTACGGCAACAACGGCCGCGCGGTCATGCAGCCGCTGTTCCAGACCAACTGCAACGCCGGCACCAGCAACTACGGCTGCTACAGCAACCCCAAGGTGGACGACCTGATCAAGCGGGCGCTCGCCGAGACCGACCAGGCCAAGGCCGCGGCGCTGTGGCACGAGGCCGACCAGACGGTGCTGGGCGACGCGGTGATCGTGCCGCTGAACAACCAGAACACGCCGCTCTACAAGAACAAGCGGGTGCAGAACGCCCTGTACCTGCCGTCGTACCAGATTTACGACGTCACCAACCTCTGGCTGAACCCCAACACGCCTTGACGACCGGCGTCCCGCGGGCGCGCCGGCAGGCGGGCCCGCGGGGCGGCCGCGAGGGAGACATATGAGCCTGCTTGAGGTAACCGACCTCCAGGTGTCCTTCCCCACCTCCGACGGCGTGGTCCAGGCGGTGCGGGGGCTGTCGTTCACCGTCGACCGCGGCCAGACTCTGGCGATCGTCGGCGAGTCCGGCAGCGGCAAGACCGTGAGCACCCAGGCGATACTCGGGCTGACCCCCGACGCCGACATCAGGGGCACGGCCCTGTTCGAGGGCGTCGACCTGCTCGGACTCGACAACGAACAGCTTCGCCGCATCCGCGGCGCGGAGATCAGCGTGGTCTTCCAGGACCCGCTGACCAGCCTCCACCCGCTCTACAAGGTCGGCTGGCAGATCGAGGAGCTGATCCGCGTCCACAATCCCGGCACCCGCCGCGCCGAGGCCAGGAAACGGGCCGTCGAGCTGCTGGGCCTGGTGGGCATCCCCCGTCCCGACCGCAGGGTGGACGACTACCCCCACCAGTTCTCCGGCGGCATGCGGCAACGGGCGATGATCGCCATGTCGCTCGCGCTCAACCCCAAGCTCATCGTCGCCGACGAGCCCACCACCGCGCTGGACGCGACCGTTCAGGCGCAGATCCTTGAGCTGATCGGGCGGGTGCAGGCCGAGTTCGACATCGCGCTCGTCCTCATCACGCACGACCTCGGCGTCGTGGCCGGCATGGCCGACGAGGTGCTTGTCATGTACGCCGGGCTCGTCGTCGAGCGGGCCGACCGGCGCACGCTCTACTACCAACCGCACCACCCGTACACCAAGGGCCTGCTGGAGTCGATCCCGGGCAGCACCGGCGACCGCGGCGGACGGCTGCGGCCCATCCCCGGTTCGCCGCCGAGCCTGATCGCGATCCCGTCCGGGTGCGCCTTCCATCCGCGCTGCCCGTACGTGATGCCGGTCTGTCCCGCCGAACGGCCGCCGCTGGCCTCCATCACGGGCGCGCGCGGGCACGCCTCGGCGTGCTGGCTGCCGCACGAGGCGATCGGGCTCGGCGCGGAGGCCGAGGCGCTGCGCAAGCGGGCGGTGCTCGGCACGGCGGAGGAGGCCTGATGCTGCTCGAAGTCGAGAACCTGGTCAAACACTTCCCCATCACCAGCGGCATGCTGATCAAGCAGACGATCGGCCAGGTCAGAGCCGTCGACGGCGTCAGCCTCTCGCTGTCGCCCGGCGAGACGCTCGGCCTGGTCGGCGAGACCGGCTGCGGCAAGTCCACGCTGGCCCGGTGCATCGCGGGCCTGCATCCCATCACCTCCGGCAGCGTGCGCTTCGACGGCGCCGACATCACGAACCTGCCGCGGCGCCGGATGCGGCCCTACCGGCGCGACATCCAGGTGATCTTCCAGGACCCGTACGGCTCGCTGAACCCGCGCCGGCGGGTCGGCTCGATCATCGCCGACCCGCTCGTCATCCATCGGGTGCAGAGCGGCCAGGAGCTGCGGCGGACCGTCCAGGAGCTGATGGAACGGGTCGGGCTCAACCCCGAGCACTACAACCGGTTCCCCGCCGAGTTCTCCGGCGGGCAGCGGCAGCGCATCGGGGTCGCGCGGGCGCTCGCGCTGCGGCCCCGGCTGATCATCTGCGACGAGCCGGTGTCGGCGCTCGACGTGTCCATCCAGGCCCAGATCCTCAACCTGCTCAAGGACCTCCAGGACGACTTCGGGCTGACGTACCTGTTCATCGCCCACGACCTGTCGGTGGTGCGGCACGTCAGCGACCGGATCGCGGTCATGTACCTGGGCAAGGTGGCCGAACTGGCCACCGCTGAGGAACTGCACGCCGTGCCCCGCCATCCGTACACGAACGCGCTGCTGTCGGCGACCGCCGTGGCCGACCCCGACGAGGCCGAACGGCGGCACCGCATCATCCTCACCGGCGACGTGCCCTCGCCGATCGACCCGCCCACCGGCTGCCGCTTCCATCCGCGGTGCCCGAAGGCGCGCGAACGCTGCTCGGCCGAGGAACCGCTGCTGGTGCCCCAGGAGCACCTGGTGGCCTGTCACTACCCCGTCGAGGCGGGCGAGGACCTGACCGCCGGGAGGACCGCATGACTCTCACGGAGATCCGTCCGGACGTCGTCACCGACCGCACGATCGCCGGACGCAGCCCCTGGCAGCTCGCCTGGGCGCGGATCAGGTCCGACCGGGTGGCCCTGATCTCGGGCATCGTCGTCGTGCTGCTGTGCCTGCTCGCGCTGGCCGCGCCGCTGATCTCGGCGTGGAACGGCCACGACCCCGACGAGCAGTTCCGCGACACCGGCATCACCGACCAGGGCCTGCCCGTCGGGCCCAACGGCGAGTTCTGGTTCGGCACCGACCGCCTCGGCCGCGACCTGTTCATCAGGGTCCTGTACGGCGCGCGCGTCTCGCTGCTCGTCGGCGTGGTCGCGACCGGCGTGGCGGCGCTGATCGGGGTCGTCATCGGGCTGCTGGCCGGGTACTACGGCGGCGTCATCGACACCATCCTGTCCCGGCTCATGGACGTGGTCCTGTCGTTCCCGTACCTGATCTTCGCGATCGCGGTGGTGTCCATCGCCGGGCCCTCGCTGACCGCGACGATCGGGGTGATCTCGTTCTACTCCTGGGCGGCGATCGCCCGCGTGGTGCGCGGCCAGACGTTGTCGCTCAAGGAACGCGAGTACGTGGAGGCGGCCCGGTCCATGGGGGCCGGCGACGCGCGGATCATGTTCGTGGACATCCTGCCGAACCTGCTGGCCCCCGTCATCGTCCTCACCACGCTGCTGGTGCCGGCCGCGATCGTGTTCGAGTCCACCTTGTCCTATCTGGGGCTCGGGATCGTTCCCCCTACCCCGTCGTGGGGGAACCTGCTGAGCGAGGCCCAGGGGTTCTACCGGGTGGCGTACTGGTATCTGGGCTTCCCGGCGGCCTCACTGCTGATCACGACGCTGGCGTTCAACCTGGTGGGCGACGGGATCAGGGACGCCATCGATCCCCGGATGGAACGGCTGTTCAGCCGCCGGCGACGGCGGAACCGGCGCGCGGCCTCCGCTCCGGCGTCCGCGCCCGCCGCCGGTGGGTCCGATGCCGGTGCTGGGGGGTCCGATGCCGATGCTTCGTGACCGGGGTGGGATGCCGGGGTTGCTTCAGGAGGTGGAGGGCTGATGTTGCGACGGTTCCTGCTGCGGCGGACCCTGCTCGGGGTGCTGGTGTTGTGGCTGGTCTCCCTGGGCACGTTTTTCCTGTTCTTCGTCGCCCCCGGCGACCCCGCCCGTACGCTGGCCGGCCGCCAGGCCACCCCCGAGCAGGTCGACCTGATCCGGCACAACCTCGGCCTCGACCGTCCCACCATCGTCCAGTACTTCGACTACCTGGGCCGGCTCCTGCACGGCGATCTGGGCCAGTCGTACTTCTCGGGCGAATCGGTGGGCAAGCTGCTCGCCCAGGACTTCCCGCCGACGTTCTCGCTGGTGCTCGGCGGCGCCGTCCTGTGGCTCTGCGTCGGCGTCGGCGCCGGCGTGCTCAGCGCCACCCGCGTACGCTCGTTCCTCGACCGCGCCCTGACCACGCTGGCCCTGGCCGGGGTCTCGATGCCGACGTTCGTCGTCGGCCTGCTGCTGCTGTATTTCTTCTTCTTCCAGCTCACCATGGCGGGCGCCCCGATCCTGCCGCCCGACTCCTACGTGCCCTTCTCCGAGAACCCCGGCGAATGGGCCCGGCACCTGATCCTGCCGTGGATCACGTTGGCCATGGTCCAGGCGGCCTCGTACGCCCGGCTCACCCGGGGGTCCATGCTGGACGTCCTGGGCGAGGACTACATCCGTACGGCCCGCGCCAAGGGCGTGCCCGAGGGCCGCGTCATCTACCGGCACGGCCTGCGCGCCGCGCTGACCCCCGTGGTGACCCAGCTCGGCGTGGACATCGGCACGCTGATCGGCGGTCTGGTGGTGACGGAGTCGGTCTTCGGGCTCGGCGGCATCGGGCAGGCGGTGGTTCAGGCGTTCATCAGCGGGGACCTGCCGGTGATCATGGGCGTCGTCATCCTGGCCACCACCGCCGTGGTGGTGGCGAACCTGATCGTGGACATCGCCTACGGGCTCCTGGACCCCCGGATCCGTCTGGCCTGACGATGCGAGCGACGCCTCCCGGCGGGCGCACCACGCGCGCCCGCCGACGCGCCGCCCTCGCAACCATCTCGCCCGTCAGGAGGCTTCGCATCGGCCTGATCTGCGCCTTTGGACGCTCCGCCCCTGCCCCGCGCTCCCAGCCTCCTCGGAAGGGGCTCGGAAGGGGCTCGGAAGGGGCTCGGAATGAGCGGGCCTGCTTGGGACCGGCGGGTGGCGTCCTCGGGATCAGCGGGCGAACTCGGTGGCGCGGGACTCGCGCACCACCGTGATCCGGATCTGCCCCGGGTACGTCAGCTCCTCCTCCACCTGCTTGGCCACGTCCCGGGCGATCACCTGCGCCTGGATGTCGTCGATCGCGTCCGGCTTGACCATGACCCGGATCTCCCGCCCGGCCTGCATGGCGAACACCTTCTCCACGCCCTCGTACGACTGCGCGATCTCCTCCAGCCGCTCCAGCCGCTTGACGTACGCCTCCAGCGACTCCCTGCGCGCCCCCGGACGGCTGCCGCTGATGGCGTCGGCCGCCTGCGTGAGCACCGCCTCGACCGTACGGACCTCGACCTCGTTGTGGTGCGCCTCGATGGCGTGCACCACGTCCTCCTGCTCGCCGTACCGGCGGGCGATCTCGGCGCCGATCAGCGCGTGACTGCCCTCGACCTCGTGCGTGAGAGCCTTGCCGATGTCGTGCAGCAGCGCGCACCGCTTCATGAGCTGCTGGTTCATCTTCAGCTCGGCCGCCATGATCCCGGCGATGTGCGCGGACTCGATGAGGTGCTTGAGCACGTTCTGACCGTAGGAGGTGCGGTACCGAAGCTGCCCGAGCAGCAGTGTCAGCTCGGGATGCATGTCCGTGATGCCCAGCTCGACCAGCGCGTCCTCGCCGGCCCGCGCGCAGAGGTCCTGGACCTCCTGGCGGCTGCGGTCGTGCGCCTCCTCGATGCGCTGCGGATGGATGCGCCCGTCCAGCACCAGCTTCTCCAGCGTGAGCCGCGCCGTTTCCCTGCGAACCGGGTCGAAACACGACAACAACACCGCCTCCGGCGTGTCATCGATGATCAGGTTCACGCCGGTGGTCGACTCGAACGCCCGGATGTTTCGTCCTTCACGCCCGATGATCCGGCCCTTCATCTCGTCACCGGGCAGATGCAGCACGCTGACGACCGACTCCGCCGTCTGCTCGGCCGCCACCCGCTGGACCGCCAGCGTCACGATCTTGGTGGCCCGCTTCTCGCCCTCCTTGCGCGCCTCACCCTCGATCTCCCTGATGATCAGCGCCGCCTCGCGCTTGGCCTGGTTCTCGATCTCCTTGACCAGCTCGGACTTGGCCTGCTCCCCCGTCAGCCCGGCGACCCGTTCCAGGATCACCCGCCGCTCGTCCTCGACCTGGAGCAGTTCCTCGCGCCGGTCGGCCAGCTCGACCTCGGTCTCGGCCAGCTTCCTGTCCCGCTCGGACTGCCGCCTGGCCTCCTCGTCGAGCCGCTGCTCGCGCTCGGCCAGCCTGGCCTCCCTGCGTTCGAGATCGGTCCGGAGCTCCTTGAGCTCGGACTTCAGGATCCGGCTCTCCTCCTCGACCTCCCGCCGCATCTGCGCGGCGCTCTCGACGGCGCTCTCCGACCTGCGCAGGATCTCCTCGGCGTCGCTCTCCGCCTTGGCGCGGATCTCTTTGGCCCGTTCCCGCGCCTCCTCAAGCTCCGCGTGTACGGCTTCCACCTGCTCAGGACTCGGCTCGGACTTCCGGGGCAAACCGCTGGAGGTACGGCGTATGACGACGAGCAGCGCCACGATCATCCCGAACGCGAGCACGAGCACCGCCACCATCAGCACCACGACAAGCGGCTGCATGCGCGCCCCGCCCTCCTCGCGTCGTCAACACCTCATAACGCGGACCCAAAACGGGAGGGGTCACGTGCGCGCCACGGAAAGCCCGGTCGGCGTCGTCTCCAGGGCCGATGTCAGGCCAAGGCGGACCGGGCATCGGCCCCCATAGCCGACACCTCGCCTGCCTCGATCAACCGAGCTCGTTCGTCCGTCGTTCACCGGTATGGCAATCCGCGCTGCGCGGAGTAACTCCTCACTGCCGTCGAGGTTATGCGTCGAACAGGTCACGAGCAAGCAAACGCGTCCTCAAGCGTGTCTTACGGGCCCGCATCTCCCCAATCAACCACATAACCCACGATCACCCCCATTTGTCCCCCACCCGCACCTCTCCAACCCCCATAGCCCAGACAAAGCCCACAATCCGCATCCAGCGATCCATCGGCCATGAAACCGTAGGCCTCCGACGGGCACCCCCAGCCCTACGTCCCCCGTCGCCCGCGAGAAACTCTTCGAACGCCCGACGCCCGGCTCGCCCGCCCCAACAGGAGCACACGGTGAATAACCTCATCGACAAGATCGCCTGGATCCACCTGGACAACAGCAAGATCCTCAGCACCCGCTCACGAGGCAAGAACGCCTACTACCTCCCCGGCGGCAAACGCGAGCCCGGCGAAACCGACCTCGACACCCTGATCCGCGAGATCGACGAGGAACTCTCCATCACCATCATCCCGGCCACCGCCACCCACCTGGGCACCTTCCACGCCCAGGCACACGGCCACGCCGACGGCGTCACCGTACGGATGACCTGCTACACCGCCGAGCACCACGGAGTCCCGACACCCGGCAACGAGATCGAAGAGATCACCTGGCTCACCTACGCCGACCGCGACCGCGTATCCCCCGTCGACCAACTCATCTTCGACCACCTCCACCAGACCAACCAGCTCCCCTGACCCCGCCCCCGCAATCCACGTGGGAAGCTCCGAATCCAACGATCAGACCCGCAAGCCTTTCGGCCCTCCCCAGCCCTTGATCGGGCAGGAGACCTCCAGGCCCTCCCCCGAGCCCCGAGCGCGAGAGGGCTCCGGACCTGGTGGCGGGTCAGGTGGAGGACCTTGGGGATCAGGAGAAGTCGTCCTCCAGGTCGATGCCCTCCTGTTCGAGAGCCTCCCGGATCACCCGGTACGCCAGCCCCGACGAATACCCCTTGCGCGCGAGCATGCCGGCCAGACGCCGCGTACGGGTCTGCGAATCGAGGGATCGGGTGGAGGCGAGCTTACGGTCCACCAGCCGTCGGGCCGTCTCGGCCTCCTGGTCGGAGTCCAGGCGCTCCACGGCTTCCTTCACGGTCTCGGTGTCCACACCTCGATGGCGCAACTCGGCCGCAAGCGCACGCTTCGCGAGGCCCCGACCGTGGTGCCGGGAATCGACCCATGCCTCCGCGAACGCCTCGTCATTGATCAGCCCGAGCTCGACAAACCGATCAAGCACCTTTCCGGCAGCCTCATCCGGTACGTCCCGCTTGCGAAGGGCCTCGGCGAGCTGCGCCCGCGTCTTGGGAGCCATGGTGAGCAGCCGAAGACAGATGGCCCGCGCAACGGACTCCGGATCCGCCGCGGGCGCCGCCGCAGCGGAACTGCCGACGTCCGGCCCATCAGGCAACGGCCCGCCACGCGATGACCCGCCACGCAGTGGCCCGCCACGCATTGGGCCGTCGTGCATTGGGCCGTCGTGCATTGGGCCGTCGTGCATTGGGCCGTCGTGCATTGGGCCGTCGTGCATTGGGCCGTCAGACGGCGACCCGTCGGACGGTGGGTCGCCACGGCCGGTCGCGCCTCTTCCGAAGCGTCCGCTCCCCCTGCCGCTCCCTCGTCCAGTGCTCCGGCCGCCTGTCCGGCGCCCCTTGCCTGAACGCTTCTTCCCACCCGCGTCCTGCTCATCGCCGAACCAGCTGCTTCCGGCCAGCACCTCAGAATGCCATTCATCGGCGCCGCGCTTCTCCTCGGAGGAAGCCTCACTCTCCGGGCTTCCGCCAACACCGCCGGGCTCGTACGGATCTTCCCGTTCCCGCAGGCGCTCCCCAGCGACACCATCGTCATCCTGACCACTCAGCTCAGCCGACCGCGCCCCGGAGCTTTCCTCATTCTCCTGATCTCCGTGCGCGCTCGTACGCCGCGGAGCAACGCCGGCAGCATCCTCGCCATCATGGCCACTCAGCTCATCCGAAGGGCTCCCAGAGAAACCCTCGCCGTCCCGAGCCCTCCGCCTGCTCGTACGCCGCCCAGCATCCCCGGCAGCGTCCTCACCGTCATGATCGCCCAGCTCGTCCAGGGAGCTTCCGGCGAATCCCTCGTCGATCTGGGCCTTCTTCTTACGCCCTCCGGAACTGCCCTTACGGGCCGGTTCGGTGCGGGCGTCTTCGGCAAGCAAGCTCGCAGCGGTGTCCGGGGCGGCAGGAGTCTTACGCTCGCCTGGCCAGACGAAGATCGGCGCGTCGGCGCCCTCGTCCGAGCGCCCTCGGGACGCCCGGCCGCTGGCCCGTCCGCCGGTCCGGCCACTGCCCCGCCCACCAGCTCGGCCACGATCTGACGGGCTGCCGTCGGGGGCGGCTTCGTCGTTCTGAGCGCTGGGGTCGGCCGAGTGGAGCCGGGCGGGAGTGGGCCGGTCAGCCGGATCGCCACGCTCAGCGCCCGGCCACGTCATGAACACCTCACTGCGCGGCTTGAGCCCGAAACCCGCTTCACCGCTCAGCGCAACATCGGCCTCACTGCCCGGCGTGACGCCAGTTCCTTCGCTCAGCCCAACACCGGCGTCACCTTCCGGCGCAACGCCCGCCCTTCTGCGCGGCCCAACGTCAGCCTCATGGCCCGGGGCGACGGGCGCTCCTTCACTGAGCCCGACCGCAGCCTTGTTGCTCAGGCTCCCGTCGGCTTCGCGAGTTGAGCCCGTATCTCTCTCGCCGGCCTGGGGGCGGGGGTCGCCCGGCCAGTGGAAGGTCGGCGCGGCCATCTCCCGGCCGGGGCCCCACGCCGGGGGCACGACAACGGCCTGCCCGCCCGTGCCCCAGCCCGACACACCCTCGCCGTCCACGTGCGCAGAGGCGACCACGTTGTCCACCTGCGCAGGGACGACCTCATCGTCCACGTGCGCAGAGACGACCACGTCGTCCGTATCGTCGCGAACCACCACGTCGTCCGTATCGTCGCGAACCACCACGTCGTCCGTATCGTCGCGAACCACCACGTCGTCCGCTTCGTGGCGAACGACCGCATCGTCCGCCTGATCATGGACGGACATGCCGTCCACGCCAGCGGCCCCAGCGGGATCAGCGGCGGCGGCCAGTCCGTCGTGGGCAGCCGGGTCATCTGCTCTGGTGTGGGCGGTCGGCGAGTGGTCGTCGTCGGGGGTGGTGGGGGGCTCGGAGGCGGCGGCTCGGAGGCGGGCGCGTTGTTCGTGCCATTCGTCTACCGACGGCCAGCCGTCCGCGGCCGACCGGGCCAGGTCGGCGCCGCGTGAGCCCCTGCCCGAGGCCGGACGGCCGGTAGCCCGGGTCACCGGCTCCGGGGTGGTGGCCCCGGACACCGACTCGGCCGGGGTGGCCCAGGTCGGCGGCTCGGGGGTGGTGGATGTGGGCGTTGGGTCGGAGGGGGTGGCCCGGGGGCCGCGGGGTCCGCGCTTTCTGCGCTCCCCCGAGGCGGGGAGGTCGGGCCATGCGCCCCAGTCCTGGGAACGGGGCGCCTGCGACGGATCCCTGTCACTCATGCGCCGACCGATCAGACGTCACCCGGCTTGGGGGTGGACTTCGAGCCACGGCCCGAGGGCGCGGCGGCGGGAGCCGGGACGGCGGCGGCGGGCTCGGCGGGCGTGTCGAGCTTCGGACCGACCCCGAGCTTGTCCTTGATCTTCTTCTCGATCTCGTTGGCCATGTCGGGGTGGTTCTTCAGGAAGTTGCGCGCGTTCTCCTTGCCCTGGCCCAACTGGTCGCCCTCGTAGGTGTACCAGGCGCCCGACTTGCGGACGAAGCCGTGCTCGACGCCCATGTCGATGAGGCCGCCCTCGCGGGAGATGCCCACGCCGTAGAGGATGTCGAAGTCGGCGACGCGGAAGGGCGGGGCCATCTTGTTCTTGACGACCTTGACCCGGGTGCGGTTGCCGACCGCCTCCGTGCCGTCCTTCAGGGTCTCGATGCGGCGGATGTCCATGCGGACGGAGGCGTAGAACTTGAGCGCCTTACCACCGGTCGTGGTCTCGGGGCTGCCGAACATGACGCCGATCTTCTCGCGGAGCTGGTTGATGAAGATCGCGGTGGTGCCGGTGCTGTTGAGCGCGCCGGCGACCTTGCGCAGGGCCTGGGACATGAGGCGGGCCTGGAGGCCGACGTGGCTGTCGCCCATCTCGCCCTCGATCTCGGCCTTGGGCACCAGGGCGGCCACCGAGTCGATGACGATGATGTCGACCGCGCCGGACCTGATCAGCATGTCGGCGATCTCGAGCGCCTGCTCACCGGTGTCGGGCTGGGAGACCAGCAGGGCGTCGGTGTCGACGCCCAGCTTCTTGGCGTATTCGGGGTCAAGGGCGTGTTCGGCGTCGATGAACGCCGCGATGCCGCCGGCCCGCTGGGCGTTGGCCACCGCGTGCAGGGCGACCGTGGTCTTGCCCGAGGACTCGGGGCCGTAGATCTCGACGATGCGCCCACGCGGGAGGCCGCCGATGCCGAGGGCCACGTCAAGGGAGATCGACCCGGTGGGGATCACCTCGATGGGGGCTCGGGCGTCGTCGCCCAGTCGCATGACGGAGCCCTTGCCGAACTGCCGCTCGATCTGAGCGAGCGCGGTCTCGAGGGCCTTCTCGCGGTCGTTGATAGCCATGGGAGCTCCCTCTGGAGGGTCGTGGTCCGATCAGTCGAGTGAAAGCTACGGCCTGCCACCGACATTTTCTGAGACGGTCGGGGAAGGCGTGGCCGGGTTCGGCAGGTTCATCGTAGCCGAACGGCTGTTCGATCACATCACGAACACGCTGCTGGGATGCATGCGACGTGTTCAGAGGAGGGCGAGGCCGATGCTCGGACGTCGCTCGCGTTCATGGTGGTTGCCGGCCGATTGGCCGTGGGGTCTGCCCGGGGGGTCGCGGCCGTGGGATCGGGCGCGGCGGGCGGAGGTGATGGGGTGCCCCCACACGGGCGGCTGCCTGGGTCCGGGTCCGACGAACGCCTGTCCCTCGCGGACGAGCGACATCTGACCCGTCCAGGAAAACGCGGCTCCGGCCCGTCCCAAAGAACACGGCTCTGGTCCGTCCCGGAGAACGCGGACCTGAGCCGTCCCGGAGGATGCGGGTCGCCGCGTGGGGAGACGTCACGGACGCTCTCCCCACCGGCGCGGGGAGCGCGGGCACCGGGGCCCGGGGGACACACGGGGCGCGGGAGGCGAGGGCGTTCGCGATCTCCCGCGCGGGTTGCCGCCGACGTGTTGTCATACGCCGTGAGCTGGGGAGACTCCCATGCAAGGGATTGGCTGGGAGGCGGCGAAGTGGCGAGTGGCTACACCGGGGAACGACGCACCCTTCTGGAGGCGCTCGCCGAGTTGCTGCCCCATCAGGGGCTGGTCAGCCGCATGGTCGGCGGCGACGATCCGGTGCTGTGGGTGTGGCATCCGCGCACGCGCCGCCAGACGATCATCTTCGCCACCCCCTCCAGCGGGGGCTGGACGTTGTTGTGGTCGCCGGGCGGCCAGGGCAGCGCGGACGACCTGGAGGCCACGGCGGACGCACTCCGCCGGACGCTGGGCTCGACGTAGCCCGGATGGGACGTCCCCGACCTGGGTTTTCAGCGCAGCCCGGGCGAGACGTCCTCCACCTGGCACACGGCCCGCCACACGGTCTTGGCGCTCTCGCCGTCGGCCAGCGCCTGGATGACGGTACGGCCGCCCAGCGGGGCGATCACGTAGTCGCGGGCCCACGACTCGGCATAGGTCTCGCCGAAATGGACGTTCATCCGTCTCCAGAACTCGGTCAGGCGCATGGACCAAGTATGGAATCGCGTCAGGTGTGGGTAAGACATCCGCATGCCAAAGACCCCCAAGTCTTCACCCCCGAAGACCGCCAGGACCAAGGCCAACAGGACGCGGCGCCGCCGGCTGTCACTCGCGATGCGGCAGGCCGTCCAGAAGGAGAAGGGACAGCGATCGGAGCGGCACGCGGGAATCAGGCAGGAGCCGCGTGCGGGCAGGCCGCGTACGCGCAGGGCGTCACGGCGCTGAGCCGGGACGAACCGTCACAGAACTCGCGCACCGTACATCTCACCGAGATGGTCGGCGAGCAGCTCCAGGCGGGCGCCGTCGGGGTCCTTGAAGTAAATGGAGGCGCCGCTCTCGATCTGGTGCGGCACGCCGGCCATCTCCAGCTTGCCACGCAGCCGTTCCCAGGTGGCGGGGTCGACGGAGATCGCCACGTGGTGCAACCCGCCGAGCACCTCCTGGTACGGGCCGAGGTCGAGCCCCGGGAAGTCGAAGAACGCGAGCAGGTTGCCGTTGCCGATGTCGAAGAAGAAGTGGCTCGAACCCTTGTAGTCGCGGTTCTCGATGATCTCCGTCAGCGGGAACTCCAGCAGTTCCTGGTAGAACTTGATGGTCCGTTCCACATCGGACGACAACATGGCCACGTGATGCAGGCCACGGGCGCTGCTCGACGGCCGGTGCGGTAAGGCGTACTGGCTTCTCAACTGTGCGCGTCGGGTCTCGACGGCGGCATAATCAATGGTCACGGTCGCTGTATGTCCGCCTTGACCCCCGCTCAATCACCCGGCGCCGCTCGAATGCGTTTTCTGTCGGTGGCGCGAGGCAGTATGTGCTGGTGAGCTCGCTAGACCACTTCACCCAGGTGACCAGGCAATGGTTCGCCGGCGCCTTCCAGGCGCCCACGGCGGCCCAGGAGGGCGCGTGGGAGTCGATCGCGCGCGGCGACAACACGCTGGTCGTCGCCCCCACGGGGTCGGGCAAGACGCTGGCGGCGTTCCTGTGGTCGCTCGACCGGCTCGCGGCGCGGGCGGCCGATCAGGCTCCGGGCGAAGGTGTGGCGAAGGGGCACAAGCCGGGCACGCGCGTGCTCTACGTGTCGCCGCTCAAGGCGCTGGCCGTCGACGTCGAGCGCAACCTGCGCGCGCCGCTGGCCGGGCTCAGGCAGACGGCGCGCCGGCTCGGGCTGCCGGTGCCGGAGATCTCGGTGGCGATCCGCTCCGGCGACACCCCGGCCGAGGAGCGCAGGCGGTTCGCCGCCAAGCCGTCCGACATCCTGATCACCACTCCCGAGTCGCTGTTCCTGCTGCTCACCAGTCAGGCGCGCGACGCCCTGCGCGACGTCGAGACGGTGATCGTCGACGAGGTGCACGCGGTCGCGGCCACCAAGCGCGGCGCCCATCTGGCGCTCAGCCTGGAGCGGCTCGACGCGCTGCTGGAGCGTCCGGCCCAGCGGGTGGGGCTGTCGGCGACCGTGCGGCCGGTGAGCGAGGTGGCGGCCTTCCTCGGCGGCACGCGTCCGGCGACGGTGGTGCAGCCGCCGTCCGACAAGCGCATCGAGATCGAGGTCGTCGTCCCGGTCGAGGACATGACGGAGGTGGCGGGCGCGCCCGATCCCGAGCAGGTCGAGCCGTCGTCCGGCCGGTCGATCTGGCCCCATGTGGAAGACCGCCTGTTCGACCTGATCGAGTCCCACAGCTCGACGATCGTGTTCGCCAACTCCAGGCGGCTGGCCGAGCGGCTGTGCACCCGGCTCAACGAGCTGGCCTACACGCGGCGGCAGGGGCCGGAGGCGATCGACCTGTCGATCTGGGAGACGCCGCCGGACGACCAGGAACCCCCGCCGTCCAGGCGCATGCCCGCCGAGACGATGGCGCAGGCGGGGGCGAGCAAGGGCGTGGTGAGCGAGATCGTCCGGGCCCACCACGGCTCGGTGTCGAAGGAGGAGCGGGCCCAGATCGAGGAGGCGCTCAAGTCGGGGCGGCTGCCCGCCGTGGTCGCCACCTCCAGCCTGGAGCTGGGCATCGACATGGGCGCGGTCGACCTGGTGGCGTGCGTGGAGGCCCCGCCGAGCGTGGCCAGCGGGCTGCAGCGCATCGGCCGGGCCGGCCACCAGGTGGGCGCGGTCTCCCGAGGGGTGATCTTCCCCAAGTACCGGGGCGACCTCGTCCAGACGGCCGTGGTGGCCGAGCGCATGCGCGGCGGGCAGATCGAGGAGCTGCGCTATCCGCGTAACCCGCTCGACGTGCTGGCCCAGCAGATCGTGGCCATGACCGCGCTCGACGAGTGGACCGTCGACGAGCTGGAGACCGTGGTCAAGCGGGCCGCCCCCTACGCCACCCTGCCGCGCAGCGCGCTGGAGGCGACACTCGACATGCTGGCCGGCCGCTACCCGAGCGAGGAGTTCGCCGAGCTGCGGCCGCGTATCGTCTGGGACCGCGTCACCGGCGCCCTCCAGGGGCGGCCCGGCGCGCAGCGGCTGGCCGTGACCAACGGCGGCACGATCCCCGACCGCGGCCTGTTCGGCGTGTTCCTGGTGGGTGAGAAGGCGTCCCGGGTGGGCGAGCTCGACGAGGAGATGGTCTACGAGTCGCGGGTGGGCGACGTGTTCGTGCTGGGCGCGACGTCGTGGCGGATCGAGGACATCACGGCCGACCGGGTGCTGGTCTCGCCCGCTCCCGGCCAGCCGGGGAAGCTGCCGTTCTGGCACGGCGACACGGCCGGGCGTCCGGCCGAGCTGGGCCGGGCGATCGGGCAGTTCCTGCGGGAGCAGGCCAAGCAGGGTTCCACCGACCGCATCAGGGAGGCGGGGCTCGACGAGTTCGCCGCCAGCAACCTGCTGGCCTACCTCGACGAGCAGCGCGAGGCCACGGGCTACGTGCCCGACGACCGTACCCTGCTGGTCGAGCGCTTCCACGACGAGCTGGGCGACTGGCGGGTGGTGATCCACTCCCCCTACGGCGCGCGGGTGCACGCGCCCTGGGCGCTGGCGATCAACCGGCGGCTGCGCGAGCGTTACGGCATCGACGTGCAGGCCGTGCACTCCGACGACGGCATCGTGCTGCGCATCCCCGACACGCTGGCCGAGCCTCCCACCGACGTGGCGGCGTTCGACGCCGAGGAGATCGAGCAGATCGTCACCGAGGAGCTGGGCGGGTCGGCGATGTTCGCCTCCCGGTTCAGGGAGTGCGCGGGGCGGGCGCTGCTGCTGCCGCGCCGCGTGCCGGGCCGGCGCAGCCCGCTGTGGCAGCAGCGCCAGCGGGCCGCCCATCTGCTGGGCGTGGCCTCCCAGTACGCCTCGTTCCCGATCGTGCTGGAGACGATGCGCGAGTGCCTCCAGGACGTGTTCGACGTACCGGGGCTGGTCCAGCTCATGCGCGACATCGCGGCCCGGCGGATCCGGGTGGTGGAGGTCGAGACGTCGCAGGCCTCGCCGTTCGCCGCGTCGCTGCTGTTCCACTACGTCGGCGCGTTCATGTACGAGGGCGACGCGCCGCTGGCCGAACGTCGCGCGCAGGCCCTGGCGCTGGACACCACGCTGCTGGCCGAGCTGCTCGGCCAGGCCGATCTGCGTGAGTTGCTCGACCCCGACGTGATCGTGAGCAGCGAGCGCGAGCTGGCCCGGCTCGACCGGCCGCTGCGCGACGCCGAGGACCTAGCCGACCTGCTGCGTTCGCACGGGCCGCTGCTGACGCCCGACGTGAGCGTGCGCGGCGGCGACCCGTCCTGGCTGGCGGAGCTCGAACGCGCGCGCCGGGCCATCCGTGTGCGCATCGCGGGCGAGGAGCAGTGGGCGGCCGTGGAGGACGCCGCCCGGCTGCGCGACGCGCTCGGCGTGCCGCCGCCCGTGGGGGTGCCGCACGTGTTCCTGGAGCCGGTGCCCGACCCGCTGGCCGACCTGGTGGCCCGGCACGCCCGCACCCGCGGGCCCTTCCACGCCGGCACCGCCGCCGCCAGGTTCGGGCTCGGCGCGGCCGTGGTGACCGACGCGCTGCGGCGGCTGGCCGCGTCGGGGCGCGTGGTGAACGGCGAGTTCCGGCCGGGCGGCCGGGGCGAGGAGTGGTGTGACGCCGGGGTGCTGCGGATGTTGCGCCGCAGGTCGCTGGCCCGGCTGCGCAAGGAGGTCGAGCCGGTCGCGCCCGAGACGCTCGCCCGCTTCCTGCCCGCCTGGCACGGCATCACCGGTTCGGGCACGTCGTCCGACGGCTCGCGGGCCGGGGCGGCCCGGGCCATGGACGCGCTGGTGCGGTCGGTCGAGCAGCTCCAGGGGGCCGCGGTGCCGGCGTCCGCGCTGGAGACGCTGGTGCTGCCCTCGCGGGTGCCCGGCTACCATCCGGCGCTGCTCGACGAGCTGACCTCGTCGGGCGAGGTGATGTGGGTGGGGCAGGGGTCGTTGCCCGGCGGCGACGGATGGGTGTCGCTCTACTTCGCCGACACCGCGCCGCTGCTGCTGCCCGACCCGGCCGAGATCACGATGACCCCGCTGCACGAGCGCGTGCTCGACCTGCTGGGCGGCGGGGGCGCGCTGTTCTTCCGGGGCATCTCCGACCAGCTCGGGGCCCAAGGCGGGGCGCTCGACGACGCGACGCTGGTCTCGGCGTTGTGGGATCTGGTGTGGTCGGGCCGGGTCTCCGGCGACACGCTCGCGCCGCTGCGGGCCACGCTGGGCACCGGGCGTCCCGCGCACCGGCCCGCCACGACGCGGCGGCGCCGGGCCGTGCTGCCGTCGAGGAGCGGGCCGCCGACCGTGGCCGGGCGATGGTGGCTGCTGCCCGGTCCGGCCGACGACGCGACGCAGCGGGCGCACGCGCAGGCCGAGGTGCTGCTCGAACGGCACGGCGTGGTGACGCGCGGGGCGGTGACCTCCGAACGGCTGCCCGGCGGGTTCACGCCTGTCTACCAGGTGCTTCGCGCCTATGAGGAGAGCGGGCGGTGCCGCCGGGGGTACTTCGTCGAGGGGCTGGGGGGCGCGCAGTTCGCGCTGGCGGGTGCGGTCGACCGGATGCGTGCCATGGCCCCGAGCGTCGCACCGACCGGGGGTGGGCCGGGCGAGGGCTTCGGTTCGCCGCCCGAGGTCCCCGCCTGGGAGACCGGCCGGCCCGGGGGCGGGGGGTTCGGTCTCCCAGGCGGGGGGTTCGGCGGTGGAGAGGGCGGCCGGAGCTCGCGGCCCGGAGGCGGCGGGTTCGGCCAGGGCGGCGAGGCCGGGATGCTCGGTCAAGGCGGCCGGGGCGGGTCCGGGCCGCGGGCGGTGGTGCTGGCCGCCGCCGACCCGGCCAGTCCGTACGGGGCCGCGCTGCCCTGGCCGCAACGTCCCGGCGACGTCGGGCACAAGCCGGGCAGGAAGGCGGGCGCGCTGGTCGTGCTCGTGGACGGTCACCTCGTCCTGTACGTGGAGCGGGGCGGCAAGACGTTGCTGTCGTTCGCCGACGACGACCGGCTGCAACCGGCGGTCGACGCGCTGGCCTTGGCCGTACGCGACGGGGCGCTCGGGAAGCTGACGGTGGAGCGGGCCGACGGCGCGTCCATCGTGGAATCGCCGCTGGCGGCCGCCCTGGAGGCGGCCGGGTTCCATCCGACTCCCCGGGGGCTGCGCCTGCGCGCCTGACCAGTCGGTGGTGGCGGGCGATCGGCCGCCCGCGGATTTGTATACGATGGGCGGCCATATGGCTGATGTGATGCGGGGCGCGGGGCGTGCGACGCTGCTGGGCGAGGTCACCGAGGAACTGCGTCGTCGCATCCTGTCCGGTGAGCTGGCGCAGGGAGAGCGGCTGGTCGAGGATCGGCTGGCTGCGCTGCTCGGCGTGTCGCGCAACCCCGTGCGCGAGTCCATCCGGGTGCTGGCCGCCGAGGGGTTCGTCGAGGTCGTCCCGCGGGTCGGCGCGAGGGTCGCGCGGCTGACGGCCGAGGAGGGCGAGGAGCTCTTCGACGTGCGCATGGCGGTCGAGGGCCTGGCCGCCCGGCTGGCGGCGCGCAAGCGCAGCCCCGAGGCCGTCGCGCGGCTGCGCCGGATCCTCGACGCGGCCGGGGAGGCCGTGGCGGCCGGGCGACCGGCTGAGGTGGCCGAGCTCAACACCGCCTTCCACCTGGCCGTGGGCGAGGCGGCGGGCAACTCCTACCTCAATTTGATGATGAAGCCGATGGTGCTGCGGGCGCAGTGGGTCTTCAGCCAGACCGCCGCCGCCCGGGGGCCGCACTCCTGGACGGAACACCTGAGCCTGTGCGAGGCCATCGCGGCGGGCGACGAGGACGAGGCCCAGGCCAGGGCGGTCGCGCACGTCGCCGCCGCCCGCCGGTCGTTCCTCGCGGCCGTGCCCCGTACGGCGAACCAGCCGATCGACTAGACAGGCGGCAACCGGTACCCCGCAGCACGGGTGAGGCGCGGAGATTGTATACAGTCTCCTGAATCGTCCCCCCCGGAGGAGAGACCGTTGTTCACCACCAGACCCGAGCTGACGGGCGACTTCGGCATGGTCGCCAGCACCCACTGGCTGGCCTCGGCGGCCGGGATGGGCGTACTGGAGCGCGGCGGCAACGCCTTCGACGCGGCGGTGACGGCCGGGTTCGTGCTCCAGGTCGCCGAACCGCACCTGAACGGCCCCGGCGGCGAGGTGCCGATCCTGCTGTGGAGCGAGGAGGAGCAGAAGGTCTCGGCGGTGTGCGGCCAGGGCGTGGCCCCCGCCGCCGCGACCGTCGAGCGCTTCGCCGCGATGGGGCTGGACGTCGTCCCCGGCACGGGTCTGCTGGCGGCGACGGTGCCGGGCGCGTTCGGCGGCTGGATGTTGCTGCTGGAGCGCTGGGGCACCTGGTCGCTGGCCGAGGTGCTGGCCCCGGCGATCCACTACGCCGAGCGCGGTGTGCCGGTGCTCGACCGGATCGCCGCCACGATCGGCACGGTCGAGGAGCTGTTCAGGCACGACTGGCCCACGTCGGCGGCCACCTGGCTGCCGGACGGCCGGGTGCCCGCGCCCGGTTCGAGGCTGGCCAACCCGGTGCTCGCGGCGACCTACCGCAGGCTGGTCGCCGAGGCCGAGGCCGCCTCGGCCACCCGCGAAGGTCAGCTCGCCGCCGCCCGGCATGCCTGGTACGAGGGTTTCGTCGCCGAGGCCGTCGCCGGTTTCAGCACCGGCACCGCCTGGCGGGACAGCTCGGGCGAGGTCCACGGCGGCCTGCTCACCGGGGACGACCTGGCCCGCTGGTCCGCCACGGTCGAGGAGCCGGTGAGCTTCGACTACCGCGGGCACACCGTGTACAAGACGGGACCTTGGGGGCAGGGGCCGGTCTTCCTGCAGCAGCTCGCCCTGCTGTCCGGGTTCGACCTCGACGCCACCGGCTTCCTGGACGCCGACTACGTGCACGTGGTCACCGAGGCGGCCAAGCTCGCCTTCGCCGACCGCGAAGCCTGGTACGGCGACGCGGACGTCCCCATGGCCGACCTGCTGAGCGCGGCGTACAACGAAGACCGGCGGCGGCTGATCGGGGCCGAGGCCAGCCTGGAACTGCGGCCGGGCGCGCCCGGCGGCCGGGAGCCGCGGCTGCCGGTCCTCCCGCCCGGCACGGCGGCCGTCTCCCCCGCGATTCCGGCGCCCGTTCGTCCGGGCATCGGCGAGCCGACGGTCGCCCGCCACGACGCGCCGCCGACCGGCCGCCCGCGCACTCTGACCGGCGCCGGTGAGCAGACGGTGACGCCGGACGGCGCGGTACGAGGCGACACCTGTCACGTGGACGTCGTGGACCGGTTCGGGAACATGGTCTCGGCCACGCCCAGCGGCGGCTGGTTGCAGAGCTCCCCCACGATCCCCGAGCTGGGTTTCTGCCTGGGCACCAGGGCGCAGATGTTCTGGCTGCAGGAGGGGCTGCCCGCGTCGCTGCGGCCCGGCGCGCGCCCGCGCACCACGCTGTCGCCGTCGTTCGCCACCAGGGACGGCAGGCCGTGGCTGGCGTTCGGCACGCCGGGCGGCGATCAGCAGGACCAGTGGAGTGTCAACTTCTTCCTGGCCGTCGTGCACGGGCGGCTGAACCTCCAGGAGGCGATCGAGGCGCCCATGTTCCATTCCGCGCACTTCCCCAGCTCGTTCTTCCCGCGTGGCTCGCGTCCCGGGGTGTTGCACGTCGAGGAGCGGCTCGCCCCGGGGGTGGTGGCGGAGCTGCGGCGGCGCGGGCACGAGGTCGAGGTCGAGGGTCCGTGGTCGCTCGGCAGGCTGAGCGCGGTGGCCCGCGACGGCGCCTTCCTGCGGGCCGCCGCCAACCCCCGCGGCGCCCAGGGCTACGCGGCGGGCCGATGACCAGCAACCGCACGTCCCGCCTGAACGCGAGGACGCCCCCCGACCGCACGCCCCGACCCAACGCGAGAACCACCACCGACCGCACGCCCCGACCCAACGCGGGGACCACCACCGAGCACGCGTCCCGGCCCAAGGCGGGGACCACCGCCGACCGCGCGTCGCGGCTGGGGGTGGGGTGGTGACGGTTGGGGAGCTGGTTTTTCTGGTGGGGGCCGGGTTGCTGGCGGGGGTGGTCAACGCGTTGGCCGGGGGCGGCACGCTGATCTCCTTCCCGGCGCTGGTGGCGTTCGGCTACCCGGGCGTCACCGCGTCGGTGACCAACGCGGTGGCCCTGTGGCCCGGCTACCTGGGCGGCGTCGTCGGCTACCGGGCCGAGCTGCGCGGGCAGCGGCGCAGGGTGACGGCGCTGTCGGCCGCCACCGTGGCGGGCTCCGTGGCGGGCTGTTCGCTGCTGCTGCTCACGCCGGGCCGGCTGTTCGACTCGCTGGTGCCGTGGCTGGTGACCTTCGCCAGCCTCGCGCTGCTGGCCCAGCCATGGCTCAAGAACCGCTTCGGCGGCGCGGCCGGGCAGCCTCCGAGCAGGCTGGTGTACGCCGGGGTGTTCCTGGGCGGCTGCTACGGCGCCTACTTCAACGGCGGGATGGGCGTGCTGCTGCTGGCCGTGCTCGGCATGTTCCTGCACGACGACCTGCACCGGGTCAACGCCGTACGGGCCGCGTTGTCGCTGGTCGTCAGTACGGTGTCGGTGGTGGCGTTCGCGCTGTTCGGCCCGGTGGAGTGGCAGGCCGTGGCGGTGGTGGCGCCGGCCAGCCTGGCGGGTGGCTTCCTCGGCACCCGCGTGGCCCGGCTCATGCCGCCGAACGTGCTGCGCGGCGTCGTCGTGACCTTCGGCCTCGGCGTGGCGGCGGTGCTCGCGCTGCGGTGAAGCTGCGTTGAACGGGCGGTTCAGGCGACGGTGGCCTCGATCAGGTCATCGACCACGTCGGTCAGGTCGTTGCCCCGGGCGTGCACGCGCCGCTGGCGCACCGCCCCGGAGCCCTTGCTCAGCAGCCGTTCCAGGCCCTCTTCGATGAAGGTCAGGTCGCCGGCCTCGGCCAGCGCGGCGCTCACGTGGCCGAACAGCCGGCGGGCCATCACCGTGGCGGGCACGAGCGTTCCGTGCCGCACGTCGAGGCTGTCGCCGACCAGGCCGTCCCGGGCGGCCCGCCAGTAGGCGGCCCGCAGCACCTCCGACGGGATCGGCAGCCCGCGGTCGCCGCGCGCCACCTCCCGCAACGCGGTCACGACCAGGGCCCGGATCAGGCCGATGATCGTCAGGCTGTCGCTCACGTCGAGCGGCACGTCGGCCACCCTGATCTCGACCGTCGGCAGCCTCGGCGACGGACGGGTGTCCCAGAAGACCGTCTTGGGGTCCATCAGCGCGCCCGACTCCGACAGCGCACGCAGCGCCAGTTCGTAGTCGCCGAACGTCGGGAAGTACGGCGGCGCCCCGGACACCGGCCACCGCCCCCAGCTGATCACCCGCCAGGACGCGTAGCCGGTGTCGCGGCCCACGAAGAACGGCGAGTTGGCGGCCAGCGCGATCAGCGTCGGCAGCCAGGGTCTGAGATGGTTGCCGACGTAGACGGCGATCTCCTCGTCCGGTACGTCGACGTGCACGTGCAGCGCGCAGATGCTGATCTCGTCCTGCAACGCCCGGTAGAGCTCCTTGCCCTGCTGATAGCGGTGGTCGTCGGTGAGCGGCGGCGGCATGACGTTGCCGAGCACCGGGATGCCGCTGGCCACGACCGCCAGGCCGCAGGACCGGGCCGCCTCGGACACCTCCTTCCGTGCTGCCCGGAGCTGGGAGCCCAGCTCACTGAGGTCGGCGGAGGGCGGCGTACGGGCCTCCACCTGGAAACGGGTGATCTCGTGGGCCACGTCGAGCATGTCCGTCGCGGCGGCCAGGACCTCGGCCGCCCGGGGGGACACGTGGCGGGTGCGGGGATCGACGACGAGGTATTCCTCTTCGATCCCGATCAACGGAACCATGCACACCTCGCTGGGGGAGTCCGAAGAGCCTCCGCCACAGGTTGTGCCCGTGCCGCTGCCGGGGGAAAACCTGGCTAGAAGGGGGCAGGACCGTACAGGGCGGCCGGGGCGCCGGTGGACATGGCCCAGTAGCGGTCGCCGTACGACCAGTGCCACCACTCGGTCGGGTAGTTGACCAGGCCCACGGGCTCCAGGGCGGCGGCCAGGATCTTGCGGTGGGCGCGGGCCTGCGCCGGGATGCCGGCGGCGGCCGTGTAGCAGGCGCCGCCGCTCTCCTCGGGGTTGTCGTTGACCTGGGTGCCCATGTCGTACTCGGTGCCGTCGGGGGCGCACAGGGTCAGGTCGACGGCGGCGCCGGCGGTGTGGGGGGCGACCTCGACAGGGGACACATAACGACTCGCCGCGATATAGGACTCGTCAGGCGTCATATCGGGATAAGTGGTGAGGAGCTCCGCGCGGTACCCCTCGAAGATGCGCCGCTGGGTGGCGATGGGCCGGTATCCCTCGACGATCAGCAGGTGGAAGCCGTCGGGCAGCGAGCTCTCGGCCCGCTCCAGCCGGTCGAGCAGCCCTGCCCGCAGGTGCGCGTACGCGCCGTCGGCGTCGGCCAGCCGCGTGTCGACCCGCAGCCGCCCGCGCACGTCGGCCAGCGGCTCACCGCACTCCTGGACGGGGACCGCCGAGACGCGCGGGTCGGAGATGAGGACTACGTCGGTGTCGAGCTGCCACATGGGCAGAAATTCTCACACAGTGTCGGAGAAAACCTGCTCCCGGGCCTGCTCCAGGGCCGCGACCATGGCCCCGCGCAGCACCGCGTTGCCGGTCACCCTGGTGGTCACCACGGTCGGCTGGCTCGGGCACACGCGGGCCACGGCCTCCTCGACCTTGGCCGCCAGCCGCTCGCCGCCGGCCCGGCCGACGTCGCCGCTGAGCACGATCAGCCCGGGGTCGAGCACGACGGCCACGGCCGCCGCCCCCACGGCCAGGCGGCCCGCCACCTCGTCCAGGTAGTCCTCGTCGCCGTTGCGGACCAGGTCGGGCACGGTGTAGCCGATCACGCCGTGCTCGCCGGCCAGGCCGCGCAGGGCGTCGTGGCCCACCAGGCGCTGGAACGAGCCCGACTGCGGCTGCGAGACGTCGGACGGCAGCGGCTCCCCCGGCACCGGCAGCCAGCCGATCTCGCCCGCGCCGCCGGTGATCCCCCGGTGCAGCCGGCCGCCGAGCATGACGCCGAGGCCCTGGCCGACGCCGGCCCAGATGACCACGAAGTCGTCGTGGCCGACGGCGGCGCCGTAGCGGCTCTCGGCCAGGGCGACCAGGTTGACGTCGTTCTCTATCGTCACCGAGCCGCCGAGGGTCTGGCGCAGGCTGGCCAGCACGCCGACGTGCCAGTCGGGCAGGTCGTAGGACCAGCGCACGTCGCCGCTGCGAGGATCGACGACGCCCCGGGTGCCGATGACGAAGGAGCGGAGCTGGGACAGCTCGACGCTGGCCGTGGCGCAGGCCCGCTGGACGGCCGAGTGGACCGCCTTCACCGGATCGCGGGCGTCGGACGGGTTGACCGTCACTTCGACAACGATTTTACCTGTGATGTCCGCCACACCGACAGTGAGGCTGTCGGGCAGCACCTCCAGCCCGGCGACGTACGCGCTCGACGGAACCACCGCGTACAGGGCGGCGTGCGGGCCCCGGCCGCCGGCGCGCTCGCCCGCCACCTCCACCAGGCCCCGTTCTTCGAGGCGAGCGAGCAGCTGACCTGCGGTTACCTTGGATAGCCCCGTTCGCTCCCCCAGTTCGGCGCGGGTCAGCGGACCGTCCGCGAGGAGGAGTTCAAGTGCCGAGCGGTCGTTCAACCTGCGCAGCAACCGGGGGATCCCCGGGCTTCGACTCATTACCGCACCCCTCTCGTCACGAATGGCTAACGAGCGTTTCTTTTAAGAAAGTTTCTTGTTAGTTTAACAGCGTCGTTCGGCATTTGACGATCAGCCTGGTGCGGACCGTAGGCCAGCACCCGGGAAGGGAGAACCCTGTGAGGATCGCGAAGATCACAGCCACTACGGTCACCACGGCCGCCCTGGCCCTGGGCCTGGCCGCCTGTGGGTCAAGCGAGGAGCCGAAGCCGTCGTCCAGCGCGGCCGCCCCCGCTTCCAGTGGCCCGAAGTTCGCGGGCAAGACGCTCAGCGTGTGGCGTCTGGGCGACAGCAACCCTGCCGCCGCCAAGTACATGGAAGAGCTCAACGCCGAGTTCAAGAAGCAGACCGGCGCCGACGTCAAGCTTGAGTGGATCCCGTGGCCGCAGGTGGCGGACAAGTTCGCCGCCGCCGCGACCGGCACCGGCCCGGACGTGACCGAGATCGGCAACGACCAGGTCCCGATGTGGCAGAGCCAGGACGCGCTCACCCCCATCACCGACATCGCGCGTGAGGGCGACCGGGCCCAGATCCCCGAGAACCTCTATGGCTACGAGACGGTCGACGGCGAGATCTACGGCATCCCGTGGGGCGCCGGCGCCCGCGCGGTGCTCTACCGCAAGGACTGGTTCGCCGACCTGAAGATCGAGGTTCCCAAGACCTGGGACGAGCTCGTCGCCGCGGCCAAGAAGATCCAGAAGGAGAAGGGCGCCGGCGTCGACGGCTTCGCCTTCAACGGCGGCTCCGACGCCAACCACCTGCTGGCCGCGTTCGCCTGGTCCGAGGGCGGCGAGTTCGCCGTCAAGGAGGGCGACAAGTGGGTCGGCAAGCTGACCGACCCCGGCTTCCAGAAGGGCTTCGAGACCTACACCGGTCTGGTCACCGGCGGCCTGTCCAGCAAGGCGAACCTGACGCTGAACACCGTCGACATCCGCAAGCGCTTCGCCAACAACAAGGTGGCGATGTACCTCACCGCCGGCTGGGACCTGCCCGGCATCGAGGAGGACTCGAAGGGCAAGCTGAAGGGCGACAAGCTCGGCTTCTTCCCGCTGCCCGCCAAGACCGGCGGCCTGGCCCCGTCCTTCTTCGGCGGCAACGACATCGCGCTGTGGGGCGGCACCAAGGAGGCCGACCTCGGCAAGGAGTACCTCAAGCTCGCCACCAGCAAGACCTGGGCCGACCGCTACGCCAAGGAAGGCGGCCTGCTGCCGGTCTACCCCGACACCCTGGCGGCGCTGAACGAGGACCCGGCGCAGGGCCCGTTCGCCCAGGCCTTCGCCAAGGCCAAGGCGTTCCCGGCCGACCCGAACTGGGCCGAGGCCGACGCCACCAAGGCCGTGCTGCAGAACGCGGCGCGCGCCGTCATCGAGGGCAAGAAGGACACCACCACGGCTCTCGCTGACGCCAACAAGGAACTCGAAGAGATCCTGAACCAGTAACGATGGCGAACACGACTACGGTCACCCGGGGCAGGGGCTCGTCCCCCGCCCCGGGGCGCCGCCGTAAGAAGGGCGGCGGGCCCGTCAAGGCCACCGGGATGCCCACGTGGAGCATCCCGTACGTGCTGCTCATCCCCGGTCTGCTGGTCATCGCGGGACTGCTGCTGTACCCGATGTTCCAGCTGGGCGTGATGGCCTTCCAGAAGGTCGGGCTCGCGCAGATCAGGGGGAGCAAGCCGGCCGAATGGGTGGGCCTGGACAACTTCGAGAAGGTCCTCTCCAACGACATCTTCTGGTCGGCTCTGCGCAACACCGTGGTGTTCGCCTTCGTCGCCGTCAGCCTCACGTTGATCGTGGGCACCGCGGTCGGCGTGCTGCTGAACAAGCTCGGCAAGAAGATGTCCCTGTTCGTGGTCATCGGGTGCATGTTCGCCTGGGCCGTGCCGCCGGTCGCGCAGGGCGTCATCTGGCGCTCGCTCTTCGACGCCGAGTCCGGCATCGTGAACTGGCTGCTCAACCTGCTGCCCGACTGGCTGGCCGCGCCGCCCGCCGGACAGCAGGACTGGACCGGCACCCCCTGGCTCAACGACACCTTCCCGCTCTACGTCGCGCTGATCGTGTGCGTGGTGTGGGCCGGGTTCCCGTTCATCGCGGTCTCGGTGCTGGCGGGGCTCAAGGGCATCCCGTCCGAGCTGTACGAGGCGGCCAAGGTCGACGGCTCGGGGGCGTGGCGGACGTTCAGGAAGATCACCCTGCCGCTGCTCAAGCCGGTCTTCGCCGTCCTGACGATCCTGTCGATCATCTGGGACTTCAAGGTCTTCAGCCAGCTCTACGTGCTGATGAACGGCCCGACCAACCGCGACGGTTTCAACCTGTCGATGTACGCGGTCGCGGAGGCGTTCAAGCCCCCGCAGAAGCTGGGCACGGGCGCGGCGATCTCCATCGTGCTGACGATCATCCTGCTCATCATCACCGTCGCGTACGTCCGGCAGATCGTGAAGCAGGAGGAGATGTGAACGCGCTGGCCCGCAAGAAGCTCGGGAAGATCCTCCTGAACACGGCCGGTGTGCTGGTCTTCCTCTACGCGGTCTTCCCCGTCTACTGGATGGTCTCCACCGGCTTCAAGGAGAACGACCAGATCTTCACGACGGAGTTCATCCCGTTCCCGACGCACTTCACCTTCGACCACTTCGCGCGGGTGCTGACCGAGGGCGTGGCGAACAACTCCATCTGGCTCTACATGCGCAACAGCGCGATCGTGGCGCTCGGCACCGTGCTCATCGGCTCGGTCTTCGCGCTGCTGTCGGCCACGGCCATCGCGCGCTTCCGCTTCAAGGGGCGTGGCACGTTCCTGGTCATCCTGCTGATCGTGCAGATGTTGCCGGCCGAGGGCCTGCTCATCCCGCTGTACATGATGGTCAAGCGGGTCGGCCTCGGTGACCAGCTCATCGGGCTGATCATCACCCAGGTCGCGCTGACGCTGCCGTTCGGCATCTGGATGTTGCGCACGTTCGTGGCCGCGGTGCCGCGGACGCTGGAGGAGGCGGCCTGGATCGACGGCGCGAGCCGCCTGACCACGTTCTGGAAGGTGCTGTTCCCGCTGGTCGCGCCGGGGTTGGTGGCCACGAGCATCTTCTCGTTCATCACCGCCTGGAACGATCTGGTGTTCGCCCTCTACCTGATGTCGGGTTCCGAGGGCTACACGATGCCGGTCGCCCTGCAGTACTTCTTCGGCCAGAAGGGCGTCGACTGGGGCGCGATCATGGCCGGTTCCACCCTGATGACCCTTCCGGTGGTCGTCTTCTTCCTGCTGGTACAACGCCGCATGGTCGCCGGTCTCACCGCCGGGGCCGTGAAGGGGTAACAGGCACTGATCCTCGTACGGCTCGGCTGGTCCGGGCCGTACCCGATCGTGCCGTCATTCAAGTGATGAGGAGCCATGAGTCAGAGTGATCGGGGGCTGCGTCGCCTCGCGGCCGGCACGCTGCTCGTCGCCTTCCAGGGCACCACGGCGCCCGACTGGGTGCTGCGTGAGCTGGACAACGGCCTGGGCGGCGTGACGCTCTTCGGGTTCAACGTCGCCGGTCCCGACCAGGTCAGGTCGCTCACCACGACGTTGCACGCCTCGGCCGAGCCCGTCATCTCGCTCGACGAGGAGGGCGGGGACGTCACCAGGCTGGCCTACCACGTCGGCAGCCCGTACCCGGGGAACGCGGCGCTGGGGGCGGTCGACGACGTGGACCTGACCTGCCGGGTCTACGCGGCGATCGGGTCCGAGCTGGCCGCGTGCGGCATCAACCTGGACCTCGCGCCGAGCGCGGACGTCAACACCGAGGCCGACAACCCGGTGATCGGGACCAGGTCCTTCGGCGCCGACCCGGCGCTGGTGGCCAGGCACACGGTCGCGGCGGTCAACGGGCTGCAGTCGGTGAACGTGGCCGCCTGCGTCAAGCACTTCCCCGGCCACGGCGCCACCCGGGTGGACTCCCACCTGGCCGTGCCCGTCGTGGACGTCGGCCTGGACGTGCTGCGCGCCCGCGAGCTCGCGCCGTTCCGGGCGGCCATCGAGGCCGGCGCCAAGACCGTGATGACCGCCCACGTGGCGGTTCCGGTGGTGACCGGGGACACTCCGGCCACCCTGTCACCCGCCGCGCTGACCGGGCTCCTCAGGGGCGAGCTCGGCTACGACGGCGTGGTGATCACGGACGCGCTGGACATGCACGCGATCACCAAGAGCGTCGGCCTGGCCAACGGCGCCGTGCTCACGCTCGCGGCCGGGGCGGACCTGATCTGCCTCGGCCCGATCCCCGGCGAGGACGACGTCCAGCGGGTCATCGGGGAGATCGTGGCCGCGGTGACCGAGGGCCGCCTGCCGGCCGCCAGGCTGGAGGAGGCGGCCGACCGCGTGGGGGCGCTGCGGGCCTGGTTCGGCACGCCCGAGGTGATCGCGGCCGAGCAGAACGGGGTCGGCCTGCACGCCGCCCGCCGCGCCGTGCAGCTGACCGGCGAGACGGAACCCCTGGTGGAACCCCTGGTGATCGAGGTGGACACCCCGCCCACGATCGCCGTGGGGAACGTGCCATGGGGTGTGGGCCCGTGGCTGCCGGACGCCGAGATCGTCCGCGTCGAGCCCGCGGCCGCCGACGTCCCCGCCCTGCTGACCAAGGCCGCGAACCGGTCGCTGGTCATCGTGGTGAAGGACGCCCACCGCTACCAGGCGAGCCAGGAACTGGTCTCCGCCCTGGTGGCGGCCCGCCAGGACGCGACGGTGATCGAGATGGGCCTGCCCGTCTGGCGGCCCGACAGCGCCGCCTACATCGCCACGTACGGGGCGGCCAGGGCCAACGCCCAGGCCGCCGTGGAACTGATCACCGCCTGAGGCGAACGGCCCAGGCCCGCCGGATCAGGGCGTGAGGAGCTCTTCGCGCGCCTGGTCCAGGGCGGCCAGCACCGCGCCGCGCAGCACCGGGTTGGCGTGGGCGACCGCCGTGGTGACCACCTGCGGCCGCACCGGGCAGATCCGCGCCACGGCCTCCTCCACCCTGGAGGTCAGCGCGGATCCCCCGGCGTGGCCCACCTCCCCGGCCAGCACGACCAGCCCCGGGTCGAGGATCACGCAGACCGCCGCCACGCCCAGCGCCAGCCGGTGGGCGATCTCGTCGAGCATCGGCTCACCGCGGGACCCGGCCGCCACCGCGACCTCGACGCACTCGCCGGCGCTCTCGGCCGTGAAACCGTAGCCGCGGGCCAGCTCGGCCACCGCCTCGGCGCTCACCAGCGACTGCAGGCCGCCCGCCAGCGACGGCAGCCGGCCCGGCTTGGTGCGGATGTCCTCCGGCAGCGGCACGCCGGGCACCGGCAGGTAGCCGATCTCCCCCGCGCTGCCCGAACGCCCCCGGTGGAGCTTGCCGCCCAGCATGACGGCCATGCCGAGGCCCCGGCTCGCCCACACCAGCACGAAGTCGTCGACGCCCTTGGCCGCGCCGTCGGCGTACTCGGCGATGGCGGCCAGGTTCACGTCGTTCTCGATCGTCACCTCGCGCCGCAGGTCGCCGGCGAGCGCCTCGTGGATGCCCTCGTGCCAGCCCGGCAGGTCGAAGGAGAAGCGCACGTCGCCGCTGCGCGGATCGACCACGCCCGGGGTGCCGATCACCACGCCGCGCAGCTTGGCCAGGCTGACCTTCGCGCTGCGGCACGCCTTGACGATCGCGCCGTGCACGGCGGCCACCGGGTCGTCGTGGCCGCCGGGATCGACGGTGACCTCGGCGATGGTGCGGCCGTGGATGTCGGCGACGGCGGTGGAGATGAGCTCGGGCCCGACCTCCAGACCGGCCACGTACGCGCTGGAGGGGATGACCGAGTAGAGCGCCGCGTTCGGCCCCCTGCCACCCGCCTGCGCGCCCACCACCTCGACCAGGCCGCGCTCCTCCAGCCGCGCGAGCGTCTGGGAGGCGGTGACCTTGGACAGACCGGTCAGGTCGCCGATCTGCCCCCTCGTCATGGGGCCGGTGGCCAGCAACAGCTCCAGCGCGGCCCGATCGTTGATCTCCCGGAGAAGTCTGGGCACACCAGGACGACGCTCCACGCTGATTCCCACCGTCAATTCGAAAAGGTTGTTGGAAGTTTAGCGTCCCAGCTCTTGCATATCATCGGAGCCGAACACGAGGATGCCTCATGACAATCCCCCGCGGCCCGGCGATCATGCTCGCGCTGGGCCTCGTGCTGCTGCTGGACGTGTTGAGAGTCTTCCTCCCGTCGTTGATCACCCTGTTCGGCCGGGCGGGCGAGACGCCGCCGGAGCTGATGGGCCTCTACGCCGCCGCCTGGTTCATCCTGCCTTTCCTGGCGCTGTTAGCCAAGCCGCGCCACGCTCTGCTCGGCGGCGCCGCGGCGCTGGTCCTCACCAGGATCCTGCTGCAGGCGGGCGTGAGCCAGCTCTACGTCGCCTCCGCCGGCGTCACCGCGGGCCTGGTCTTCCTGTACGGCTGCGCCCACACCGTCCCGCGCCGGGCGGTCCCCGTCGGCGTCATGGGCGGACTGAGCCTGTCGCTGATCGTCCACCTGCTGCTGGACGGCGTGGACCTGGTCTGGCGCGACGGCCTGGTCCCGTGGCCGGCGGTGCTCTGCGTCTGCGCCGCCTTCCTGAGCCTCCTCCGCCCGCCGGCCGCCGAGGTGGACCTCGCGCCCGCGCTGACGTGGTTCCTGCTCGGCCCGGCGATGCTGCTGACCGGCGTCGCCGCCACCGGCTGGGCCAAGCCCGAGGACGGGCCGCCCGCTCTGTGGCAGGTCATCATGGGCACCGGCCTGATCGTCCTCGTTCTGGTGGCCGCCGGGGTGCGGGCCGTCAGGCCGCCGTCCTCTCCCGTCTTCGACCTCGGCGCCGGGGTCCTCCTGGTGCTCTGCGCGGTGACCTTCCTGTTCGAGTCGTTCACGTCGGCCGGCGCGCTGCTCATCCTCTGGCTCGCCTTCCTGCTCGCCGGGACCGTCCGGCCGGACCGTCCTGGCGGGCGGCGTCCCGGGGTGGCCGTGCTCGGGGGCGGGCTGGTCTTCTTCGTCGGGCTGTTCGTCTACTACGCGGCCTACGACATGAACCTCGGCTTCCCCAACGGCCTGATCCTCATCGCGGTGGCCGTGCTGGTGGCGGTCCTCACCGTCGTCAAGGCGCTCGCCGGGGGCTCGTCCGCCGTCCAGGAGCGCGCCCCGGGGGGATGGCTGCCGCTGGCGGTCGCCGTCCTGCTGGTGGGGCTCGTCACGCTCGGGACGCCGTCCGCGCCGCCCGTACGGGCCAAGCAGGGCGACACCTTCACCCTGATCGCCTACAACATCCGCATGGGCTACGGCCTGGACGGCCGTCTGTCGCTCGACAGGATCGGGGCATGGGCCGCCGCACAGAAGCCCGACGTCGTGCTGCTCAGCGAGGTGGACCGCGGCTGGCTGCTCAACGGCGGCCACGACGACCTGGCCAGGATCGCCCGCCGCCTCGGCATGCGCTACCACTTCGCGCCCGCCGCCGACCAGGTGTGGGGCGACGCGCTGCTCACCAACCTCCCGGTCAAGCAGGTGCACTCCCACCCGCTGGACGCCCACGACTACCCGACGGGGGCGCAGGCCCAGGCGGTCGTCCTGGAGGTCGGCGGCAGGGAGGTGGGCATCGTCAACACCCATCTGCAGGCTCCCGAGGGCCAGGCGCCCGAGGTCGCCGCCATCGCCCGCGCCCTGGCCGCCGGCCGGGACGCCGACGAGGCCGGGCACCGCGCAGCCGGAGCCGGGGAGCAGGTGAGGCGGCCGGTGATCCTGGCGGGCGACCTCAACACCCGGCCCACCGATCCGGCCATGGAGGTGCTGAAGGCGGCCGGTCTGAGCGACCCGCTGACCGCGTTCGGGGACCCGCCGACCTCGCCCGCCGACGCCCCCAAGGAGCGCATCGACCACGTGCTGCTCACCAAGGGATTGACCGCGATTTCTGCGCAGGCGCCGCGGTTGCCGTATTCGGATCACCTGCCCGTTCTGACGACCTTGCGCCTAACCAGTGTTGACCAGGAGGGATAATCGAGAACATGCGCCTTTCCGCTCGTGTCGACTACGCCCTCCGTGCCGCCGCTGAACTCGCCGCAGCCGGCGCGGGTCCGACTACCGTGGGTGAGCTCGCCAAGGAACAGGACATGCCTCCCAAATACCTGGAGAACATCCTGCTCCAGATGCGCCGCGCCGGCCTGGTGCGCGGCCAGCGGGGTCCCGAGGGCGGCTACGTGCTGGCCCGGCCCGCCGCGAACATCTCGCTCGCCGACGTGATCAGGGCCGTCGACGGGCCGCTGGCCAACGTGCGGGGCGAGCGTCCCGAACACGTCGGCTACCGGGGTCCGGCCGAGTCGTTGCAGCAGGTGTGGATCGCGTTGCGCGCCACCGAGCGGGCCATCCTGGAGGAGGTCACGCTCGAACAGGTCGCCACGGGCAGCCTTCCCGAGCGCGTCCGCCAGCTCGCCGCCGACCCCGCCGCCTGGGACTGACGACCACCGGCCGGGCCCGGCGGCGGGCGCCCTCGGGCCCACGGCCGCCGTCCCGGCCGGAAGGCGGGTACCTAGACTGGAGGGATGCCCGAGGGAGACGCCGTCCACCGCACCGCGGCACGCCTGCGCGGCGCGCTCGACGGCCGCGTGCTGACCAGGTCGGACTTCCGCGTCCCACGGCACGCCACCGCGGACCTGAGGGGCCGTACGGTGCTCACCACCGTCTCCAGGGGCAAACATCTGCTGACCCGGGTCGAGGGCGGCCTGACGGTGCACACCCACCTGCGCATGGACGGAAGCTGGCGGGTCATGCCCGCGGGCCGGCGCACGGCCGGCGGCGACCAGGTGCGGCTGATCCTGGCCAACGAGGAGTGGCAGGCGGTGGGGATCAAGCTCGGCATGGTCGACCTGGTCACGACCGCCGACGAGCAGCGCCTGGTGGGGCACCTGGGGCCGGACCTGCTGGGCGCCGACTGGGATCCGGGCGAGGCCGTGCGAAGGCTACGAGCGGCACCGGACAGGACAATCGGCGAAGCGCTGCTCGATCAGCGCAACCTGGCGGGGATCGGCACGATCTATCGCGCCGAGACCCTGTTCCTGCGCGGGATCTGGCCGTGGCGGAAGGTCGGGGAGATCGAGGATCTCGAAGGGCTCGTCACGCTGGCCCACCGGCTGTTGGAGGCCAACAAGGTGCATGGCGGCACGGTGACGACAGGTGATCGCCGCCCGGCGAACCAGACCTGGGTCTACGACAGGGCAGGGAGACCGTGTCGCCGATGCGGCACGCGCATCAGCCGCGGGGAGATGGGGGCACAGCCACAGGAAAGGCTGATCCTGTGGTGTGGTGGCTGCCAGCCGCGTTAGGCCGCCACCATGTCCTTGACCTCGGGGAACACGGTGTCGCCGATCGAACCGGGAACCGTCTCGGCAAGGGGCAGGCGCTCGTGCTCGGGCATGTCCGCCAGAACAGGCGCAGCCTGGAGCTCCGCCAGCGCGAACTGGTCGGAAACCTCACGCAACACCTGCGAGAGCGGCACACCGAGGGCACCGCAAATGGACGCGAGCAGCTCGGACGAGGCTTCCTTCTGGCCACGCTCGACCTCGGAAAGATAACCGAGCGAGACACGCGCCAGCGTGGACACCTCGCGTAGCGTGCGCCCCTGACGCACCCGCAACCGCCTCAGCACGTCACCGAGCAGCTGACGCAGCAGAATCATCTGTCGCTCCCTCCCCGGCGTGGATGTCTTCACCACGCCCCGCGCGATCGGATCGTGCCGCACATTGGTCTTCTTGGCTTCGTACATACTCCTCGCCGTCATCATGGGGCGTCGCCTCCCCGGGTCTGCCGCTCGTGCCTGGTCGCGCGACTCATCAGGCCCGCCTGCCGGGCGCTCGGTGCTTGCAGTTGGCTCACGGACCTCACTCACAGCTCCACCGTACCCGTATCCACCGACACCGCGTCAGACCGTGCTTCGCATGTTCGCTCGGGACGTAACACGGTAATCATCCGGAATGTTCCCCTTTGTTGGCCTTCAGCACACCTGCGAGGAGATCGACTGCCTCGTGCACCGTCCTTACCCGGATACGTTCACGCGACCCCTCAAGGCTCAACGCACGCACCAGGTTCTCCCCGCCTGGGCCGTGGACCGCGGCGTACACCAGGCCCACGGGCTTTCCGTCCTGTGGTTCGGGGCCGGCCACACCCGTCACGGCCAGCCCGTATGCCGCCCCGCACACCCGGGCCACCCCTTCGGCCATCGCCGCGGCCACCTCGGGATGCACGGCCCCCTCGCGGCTCAGCAGCTCCCCGGGCACGCCCAGCAGATCGTGCTTGAGATCGGTGGCGTAGGAGATCACCCCGCCCCGGAACGCCTTGGACGCCCCCGAGACCGACGTGAACGCGGCCCCGATGAGCCCGCCGGTCAGTGACTCGGCCACCGCCACGGTGGCGTCCTGCCGCACCAGCAGGGCCAGAACCTCGGCCACGTCCGCCATCGCTCAGATCACTCCCCACGCGCCCGTCTGGCCACCTGGCGCAGCTTGACCGCCCGTACGAGATAGTCGACGCCCGTCGCGACGGTCACGACGAGGGCCGCGCCCATCACCACCCATCGCAGCGGGTCGGGCACCCCCGGCAGGATGTAGAGCACGATCGCGGCGATCTGCAGCACGGTCTTGACCTTGCCGCCGTAGCTGGCCGGGATGACCGCGTGCCGCAACAGAACCAGCCGGAGCAGGGTGATGCCCAGCTCGCGGCCCAGGATCACGATCGTGACCCACCACGGCAGCTCGTCGAGGATCGACAGGCACACCAGCGCCGCCCCGGTGAGCGCCTTGTCGGCGATCGGGTCGGCGATCTTGCCGAAATCGGTGATCAGCCCGTAGCGGCGGGCCAGCTCGCCGTCGAGATGGTCGGTGATCGAGGCGACCCCGAACACCCCCAGGGCGGCCAGCCGCCAGCCGGTGCCGGGCAGGAACAGGCATGCGACGAAGAAGGGGACGAGCGCCAACCGGAGGACCGTGAGGACGTTGGCGATGTTCCACGGGCTCACCACGCGGCGCTCGTCCCTGGTCATGGACTGGCCTTGATGCGCGCGATCAGGTCAACCCCCTCGGCGTCGACCACGACTGCGCGCACGATCTGTCCCTTGACCAGGCCGATGCCCTGCACCGTCACCGAGCCGTCGACCTCCGGGCCCTGGTGGGCGGCCCGGCCCTCGTAGCCGCCGTCTCCCAGGTCGTCGTCGATGAGCACGTCGACCTCGGTGCCGATGCGCTCCTCCGCGCGCTGGGCGGTCAGTTCCTCCGCCAGCTCGGTGAGCACGCGCACACGCTCGTCGATGACCTCCTGGTCGAGCTTGCCCGGCAGGCCGGCCGCCTCCGTGCCGTCTTCGTCGGAGTAGCCGAACACGCCGATCACGTCGAGCCTGGCCTGCTCCAGGAAGCCGACCAGCTCGCCGAACTCCTCCTCGGTCTCGCCCGGGAAGCCCACGATGAAGTTGGAGCGCACGCCCGCCTCGGGAGCGCCCTTGCGCACGCTCTCCAGGAGGCCGAGGAACCGCTCGGGGTCGCCGAAGCGGCGCATCCGGCGCAGGACGCCGCCGCTGGCGTGCTGGAAGGACAGGTCGAAGTAGTCGGCCACGCCCTCGGTGGCGGTGATGACGTCGATCAGCCCCGGCCGCAGCTCGGCGGGCTGCAGGTAGCTGACCCGCACCCGGTCGATGCCCGGCACGGCGGCGAGCTGCGGCAGCAGCTTCTCCAGCGCCCGCAGGTCGCCCAGATCCTTGCCGTAGGAGGTGGAGTTCTCCGAGACCAGGACGAGCTCGCGCACGCCGCGATGAGCCAGCCAGTCGGCCTCGGCGAGCAGTTCGTCGGGGTTGCGCGAGACGTAGGCCCCGCGGAAGGCCGGGATGGCGCAGAACGTGCAGCGCCGGTCGCAGCCGGAGGCCAGCTTGAGCGAGGCGACCGGGCTCTCGTCGAGGCGCTTGCGCAGCACGCGCGGGCCGCTGGCGGGCGCGAGCCCGTCGGGCAGCTCCCCGTGGCCCGGGATGCCGGTCTTGGGCGCGCTGCCGCGCTCGACCGGCGAGATGGGCAGCAGGGTGCGGCGGTCGCGCGGCGTGTGCGGCTTGAGCGGACGCCCGGCCAGCACGTCGTCGAGCCGGCCGCCGATCTCGGTGTAGTCGTCGAAGGAGATGACGGCGCTCGCCTCGGGCAGTGCCTCGGCCAGCTCGTTGCCGTAGCGCTCGGCCATGCAACCCGCGGCCACCACCTTCGCCCCGGAGTCGGCGGCGGCGAGCAGCGTGTCGATGGAGTCTTTCTTGGCCGAGTCAATGAAGCCACACGTGTTGACGACGACGACGTCGGGGTCGTCGTCGCCCAGCTGCCAGCCGGCAGCCTCTAGTCGCGCGGCCAGCTCCTCGGAGTCGACCTCGTTGCGCGCGCAGCCCAGGGTGATCAGCGATGCGGTTCGGCGGGATGACATGGTGAACACTACGGTATCGGGAGTTGGCCACCACCTGATGCACGGCCTCCCCGCCGGACTACCTCGGAGGCGACGCGTCGAGGCCGAACGAGCGGGTCACCATCTCGCCCCGGCCTCCGAGTTTGTCCACCTTCTTGCCGTTGACCTGCAAGGACACCGCTCCGGCGTCACCGAGGAGCAGGCTGACCTTCTCGGCGGCCCGCCAGGTCGAGCTGTCTCCGGCCTTCAACATCCCGGCGAAGAGCATCCGGCCCTGACCGTCGCGCACGTTCACGTACGACGTACGCCTGGCCTCGATCTTCAGGGTGACCATGCCTTTGCCCGCTTTGCCCTTGCCCGCCGCGGCCCTGGGCCCCTCGGTGATGGGCGTGTTCGGCGGCACGCTGGGCTTGGGCGTGATGGCGTGCACGTCGGCGGTGCGCACCTGGTCGCTCGCGCCGCCGAGCACGCGCACCGTGCCGAACACCACCACGACGGCCAGCGCCACGCCGAGCGCCATCGTCCAGTTGGGCCCCCGGCGTTCGCGCAGGGCGAGCGTGCGGTCGGCCTGGAACACGGCGGCGGCGCGGACGGGCTGCGGCGCCCCGCCGTGTTGCTGGTCGAACAGGTGGACCGTGGCCTCGGGATCGAGCCCGACGACCTTGGCTATGGCCTTGACGTGACCGCGGGCATAGAACCCGCCCCCGCACTGTTCGTAGTCTTCCTGCTCGATCCGGTTGATGATCGTTTCTCTGATCCGGGTCGCCGCGCTGACCTGCGCGACCGTCATTCCCGCCGCCTGCCTGGCCGCTGCCAGCATGGCCCCGATGCTCTGTTCCTGCACAGCGAACGCCTCCCCACCACGACAGTGCGTAGTGGTTCATATTCAATCAGTTATCGCCGTGGACCCGTGCATTGGGGTCATTCGCCACGCAGGTCGGCCAGCAGGCCGGGCAGATCGTCCGGTTTCACCAGCACTTCTCGGGCCTTGGAGCCTTCGCTGGGGCCCACCACGTTGCGGCTCTCCAGCAGGTCCATCAGCCGTCCGGCCTTGGCGAAGCCGACGCGCAGCTTGCGCTGCAACATCGAGGTCGAGCCGAACTGGGTGGTCACGATCAGCTCGGCGGCCTGGATCAGCAGATCGAGGTCGTCGCCGATCTCCTCGTCGATCTCCCGCTTGACCGGCGCGGCGGCCACGTCGTCGCGGTACTCGACCTGCATCTGCTCCTTGCAGTGCGTGACGATCTCGGCGATCTCCTTCTCCGAGACGTACGCGTTCTGGATCCGGATGGGCTTGCTCGCGCCCATCGGCAGGAACAGCGCGTCACCCTGGCCGACCAGCTTGTCGGCGCCCGGCTGGTCGAGGATGACCCGCGAGTCGGTCAGCGACGACACCGCGAAGGCCAGCCTGGACGGCACGTTGGCCTTGATCAGGCCGGTGACGACGTCGACCGAGGGCCGCTGGGTGGCGATCACCAGGTGGATGCCGGCCGCGCGGGCGAGCTGCGTGATGCGCACGATCGAGTCCTCGACGTCGCGCGGGGCCACCATCATGAGGTCGGCCAGCTCGTCCACGATCACCAGCAGGTACGGGTAGGGCTGGTAGACCCGCTCGCTGCCCGGCGGCGGCACGAGCTTGCCCGCGCGCACGGCCTTGTTGAACTCGTCGACGTGCCGGAACCCGCTGGCGGCCAGGTCGTCGTAGCGGCGGTCCATCTCGCCCACGACCCATTCCAGGGCCTCCGCGGCCTTCTTCGGGTTGGTGATGATGGGCGTGATGAGGTGCGGGATGCCCTCGTAGACGCTGAGCTCGACGCGCTTGGGGTCGACCAGCACCATGCGCACCTCGTCGGGGGTGGAGCGCATGAGGATGCTGGTGATGAGGCCGTTGACGCAGACCGACTTGCCGGCGCCGGTCGCGCCCGCGATGAGCAGGTGGGGCATCTTGGCGAGGTTCGCGACGATGGTCCGTCCCTCGACGTCCTTGCCCAGGCCCACGATCATCGGGTGGTGGTCGGCCTGGGCCACCTGGGAGCGCAGCACGTCGCCGAGCGCGACCAGGTCCTTGTCGGCGTTGGGGATCTCGACGCCGATCGCCGACTTGCCGGGGATCGGGGACAGGATCCGGACGTCGGCCGACTTGACGGCATAGGCGATGTTCTTGGTGAGGGCGGTGACCTTCTCCACCTTGACCGCCGGCCCCAGCTCGATCTCGTAGCGGGTGACCGTCGGGCCGCGGGTGAAGCCGATCACCTGCGCGTCGATGGAGAACTGCTCCAGCACGCTGGTCAGCGCGTTGACCACGGTCGTGTTGGCCTTGGTCTGCGGCTTGGGCGCGGTGCCCGGCTTGAGGAACTGCAGGTCGGGCAGGCTGTACGGCCCCGCCTGCGGCGACAGCACGAGCTGCTCGACCTTGCGCGGCGCGGGCGTGGGCTCCGGCGGCTCCGGCCTGCGCTCGGGCACGGACGGCTCCTCGTCCGTGGGCCCGTCGACGAGCCCCGGCACGATCTCCGGCGAGTGGTCGGCCAGCTTGTCCTTCTCGGCGATGACCGGCGTGTCGTACGGCTTGACCGTCTCGGCCCCCTCGACCTCCGCCTTCTTGGCCCGCGGCCGGCGCTTGGCGGGCTCGCGCGGCGCGAGCGGCTCGGCGTGCCGCTCGAACAACATGTGCCGCAGCTCCGACAGCCGCTCGGGGATGCGGTGGACGGGCGTGGCGGTGATCACCAGCACGCCGAACCCGGACAGGAGCAGCAGCAGCGGGATCGTGATCCAGGACGGCAGGATGCTCATCGGCGGCGCCGACACGATGAACCCGATCATGCCGCCGGCGGCCGACACCTTGTCCATGCCCTGCCCCTGGCCCGCCGGGTAGGGGGTGTCGTTGGCCACGTGGATGACGCCGAGCACGCCGACCATGAGCGCGCTCCACCCGATGACCATGCGGCCGGTGTCGGCGTTCTGGTCGGGGTGGCGCAGGTAGCGCCAGGCCAGCAGGCCGAACAGCAGCGGCAGCGCCCAGGCCAGCGAGCCGAACACGGCGTGCACGACGGTGTTCACGACGCCGGAGACCGTGCCCTCGGGGTTGCGCCAGGTCATCGAGGCCAGCACGATCGCGCCGGCCAGCACCGACAGGCCCACGCCGTCGCGCCGGTGCGCCGGGTCGAGCTCGCGGGCGTTCTTGCCGAGCGCCCGGGCGGTGCTGCCGATGCCGTTGGCGAGCAGCATCCACAGCCCGACGATCAGCTTGCCGATCATCGTGAAGACCCAGCTGATCGGGTCGGGATGGGTCACGGAGGACTTGCGACCGGAGCTCGCGGCCTTCGCCCTCGGTCGCCCCGCCGCCGTGGCCGGCCGCTTCGCGGGGGTCGATCGAGGCGAGGTCGACCGCTTCGCCGGCCCCTTCGATGCGCTTTTCGGCGTACGGGTGGCCATGATGCCAAAGGTACGTCGGAGACGGCGTCGCACGCGCGGAGACGCGCCGTGCGCCCGAAATGTCCTACTGTATTCATATAGATGGCTGATCACGGTCAGTGGCGTCGCGCATCGTCCGCGGTCATGACGTAGACGCTGATCCATCTGGCCGACGTCCATGCCATGCCCGAGGGGCCGCTGCACGGCTCGGCGGCCCGGTGAGCGCCCTGCGGGCCGCGCCGGCCGCCGTCCTGGCCTCAGGGACGGACGTCGCCGCCGCCGTCCTGTCGGGGGACCTGGCCGCGTACCGGCTGCCGGCGGAGGCGGCCGGGGAGGCCGCGCGGGCGCTCGGCGCGGTCGTCGTGACGGCCATGGGCAACCACGACGAGCGCGCGGCCTTCCGCGCGGGCTGCACCACCCGCCGATCCCCAGCGTGCTGCCCCTCATGGACGGCATCGGCCTGCGCGAGCCGGAACGGCTGGCCCGCGCCCTGGCGGGGACGGACGTGCGGCTCGTGCCGCTGTCGGCCGCGCCGCCGGTCTACGAGCTGGACACCGAGGTCCTGCTCAGTCATATCGGGTGACGAACGAGATCATGTCGCCGCGGCAGCGCCGCTCGACGTGACACAGGGGCTGCCCGTCGTGCGTGAGCAGCCCCTCCCGCACCAGCACCGCCTCGCCCGCCTCCATCTCCAGCATGCTCTGGTCGTGCAGGTCGGCGGGCTCGGCCGAGATGGCGTGCCAGGCGTAGCGGTAGGCGTGCCCGCCGGCCTCCAGCGAGGCGAGCACGCCCGCCCTGGCGTCGAGGCGCAGCCCGGCCAGCTCGGGGGCCAGGCGGTAGCGGCTGAGCACGCAGGGCCGCTCGGCGTTGCGGAGCAGGGTGGTGATCTCGTGCACGACACCGCCGGGCAGCCGCAGGTGGCCGGCGGCCACCGGATGCGCCGTCTCCGCGCGCTCCACGACCCGCTCGCCGCCGCCGAACACGCCCGCCATGCCCGCGATGTCCGAAGGGCGGTACCGGCGCGTCTCGGGGTCGACGGAGACCTCGATCCGGCGCGGCGCCCGCCTGACGAAGCTCCCGAGCCCCTGCCGGGTCTCGACCAGGCCGGCCTTGCGCAGCTCCACCATCGCCTGACGGGCGGTCAGCCGGTGGACCCCGTAGCGCTCGGCCAGCGCGTCCTCGGTCGGCAGGCGCTCGCCCGGCGCCAGCTCGCCCGACTCGATGGACCTGCCGAGGACTTGGGCGATCTCCCGGTAGCGGGCTTGTCGTGGCACGTGAACACCTTAAAGGTGCCGCAGGGTTCATCCTCCGGCCACATGCGGGCCGCCTTTCCGCAGACCGCCCACTCATATATGACCCATGGCCCTCCCGAACCTCCGGGACGCCGCCACCGCGACCTCCCTGCGTCCCGGCGTGCTCTACCGCTCGACGCAGCCGCACACCCTCGCCCCCGAGGACGCCCGGCTGGTCGCCGGCCTCCGGCTCATCGCCGACCTGCGCGGCGGCGACGGCGTGTACTACGCGGTGGACCTCGGCATGGTGACGCAGGTGCTGCCCGACGAGCGCGAGGCCGGGCGCTTCCTGGGCGCGGTCGTGGCGGCCGCCGCGGCGCCGTTGGCCGGCCTGTTGCGGGACGTGCGTCAGCCGGGAGCACCTTCTTCACAACCGGAGGTATCAACGGCACCCATCTGACACTCTGACTGTGACCGAACTGCCACAACGAGTGATGTTCTAGGACGCACAGTGGACACGACCAGAGTGTCGAGCACAGCCTTCGACGGCACTCCGCACGCCCCGGCGCACGCGCGCCGCTTCATCCGCCAGGTGCTCGGCGAGTGGCGCCTCAGCCACCTGACGGAGGACGCGGTGCTGCTGACCAGCGAGCTCGTCACCAACGCCGTGCTGCACGCGGGCACCGGCATCGAACTGACCTGCCGCCTCGACGTCGCGGCGAGCCCGGCCAGGCTGGAGATCGAGGTCGACGACCACCGGCCCGGCAGGACGGTCCCGACCCCCGAGGCCATGTCCACCGACCCCGCGCGCACGTCCGGGCGCGGGCTGGCGCTGGCCGCCATGCTGGCCGACGCGTGGGGCGTCACCTACACCAGGACCGCCAAACGGGTGTGGGTCCGGATGGAGCTGACCGACGGGCCCGACCACCAGGAGGTCATGGTCGGCACGCCGGGCCTGGCGCCCGCCACCGTGGCCGCGCCCATCGAGGGGCTGCACGTCGGGGTGCTGCTCGCCGACGGCGACGGGACCGTGCAGTCGTGGAACTCCGAGGCCGAGCACCTGCTGGGCTGGACGTCCGAGCAGGCCGTCGGCAGGCCGCTGGCCGACCTGGTGGCCTGGCGCGGCCACGGCCCGTACGCCATGTCCCTGACCGGCACCCTGTCCCTGGGCCGCTGGCGGGGCGAGGCGCGCATGCGCCACCGCGACGGCCGGCTGATCCCCGTCTACGTCTCCCACGTGCGCAGCCGCGGCGGGCCGGAGGACCGGCGGTCGATCTGGATGATGGTGGCCGGCGACCACCGCTACGTGCTGACGCCGCCGGCCGCGCCGCTGCGCAGAGAGGCCGGGCGGCGGATCAAGGACCTGCTCGACCGGGACATGCCGTTCGCGGAGCTGCTGGACACCATCGCGCGGATCGTCCAGACCAGCAGCGGCGGTGACGCGGCGTACGTGCTGCTGGCCGCCGAGGGCGGCGACCGGTTCGGCGTGGCGGCGGGCGCGGGCGCGACGGCGGGGCTGGTCGGCGTGCTGGCCGCAGGCGTGTTCGGCCCCGACGGCAGGACGCCGTCGATGATCGACGACCTGCTGGCCGGCGACGTCGAGCTGGCCCAGCAGCTGCGGGCCAGGTCGCTGGCGTGCGCGCCGATGAGCGTGGGCGGCGAGGTGACCGGCTACATCGTGGTGACCGCGGCCCAGCCGGGCCGCTTCGACCAGGAGCTCACGGTCAGCCTGCAGCACATCGCCGACCAGGTGGCCGTGCCGGTGCAGCGCGAGCGGCTGGCCGAGCGCGAGCGCGCCCACCGGGGCCGGCTGTCGTTCCTGGCCGAGGCGGGCGAGCTGCTGGCCGGGGTGCACGACGAGGAGCTGATCGCCGCGCTGACCGCGCAGCTCGTCGTGCCCAAGATCGCGACGTGGGCGGCGGTCTACCTGACCGACCTGGCGGGCATGACCAGGCTCGCGCACGTCTGGCACAGCGAGGAGCGCTACAACGCCACCCTGCGCAGGTCGCTGCCGGCGATCCCGCGCACCGCGCTCAACGAGGTGAGCTGGCCGGTCGGCCCCGAGACGGTGTTGTCGTTCCCGCTGCTCACGCAGGGCAGGTCGCACGGCGCGCTGGTGATCGGCCGCGCCGAGCCGACCCTGCCGCTGGAGCTGGCCGACCTGCTGGCCGACCTGTGCCGGCTGGTCGCGCTCAACCTGCACACCGCCATGCTGTACGCCCGCCAGGCGACCACCTCCCGGGTGTTGCAGCGCAGCCTGCTGCCCATGCGCGTGGCCCCCATGCCTGGTCTGGAGTCGGCGGTCGTCTACGAGCCGGCCGAGGAGGGCGCCGACGTGGGCGGCGACTTCTACGACCTGTTCACCGTCTCCGACCACTGGTGCTTCGCCCTCGGCGACGTGTGCGGCAGCGGCCCCGAGGCGGCCGCGGTGACCGGCCTGGCCCGGCACGCCGTCCGGTTGCTGGCCAAGGAGCACTACACGGTGGCCGACATCCTCGACCGGCTCAACCAGGCCCTGCTGGAGGAGGGCGACGACGGCCGTTTCCTGAGCCTGCTGTGCGGGGAGCTGATCCCGCTGCCCCAGGGCGGCGCGCTGTGCACGATCGCGTCCGCCGGGCACCCGCCGCCGCTGCTGCTGCGCGCCGACGGCGCGGTCGACACGGTGGCCGCGCCGCAACTGCTGCTCGGCGTCGAGGCCGGCGCCAGGTTCTACGTCGAGACGTTCGAGCTGGCGCCGGAGGAGGTGCTGCTGTGCGTCACCGACGGCGTGACCGAGCGGCGCGACGGCGACCGGCTGCTCGACGACGACGACGGCCTGTCGGCGCTGCTGTCCACCTGCCGCGGACTGAGCGCCCACGCGGTGGCCGAACGCGTGCGGCACGCGGTCGAGACGTTCGCCCAGGAGCCGTCACACGACGACGTGGCGCTGCTGGTCATCAAGGCCGCGACGGAGCTGCGCGGGGTCAGGCCGTGAAGCGGTAGGTGGTCGAGGAGGTGTGGCGCTCGCCGGGCCGCAGCACGGTGGAGGGGAAGTGCGGCTGGTTCGGCGAGTCGGGGAAGTGCTGGGTCTCCAGGCACAACCCGGCGAAGGGCCCGTACGGCGTGGCCACCCCGTCGAGCATGCCGCCCGTGTAGAACTGCACGCCCGGCTCGGTGGTGGTCACCCGCATGGTCAGGCCGCCCGCGCTGACCTCGATGTCGCCGTCGAGCACGTAGCAGTGGTCGTAGGCGCCGCCCATCCGCTCGCCCACCGCGTGCGGCTCGGTGAAGTCGAAGGGGGTGCCCTTGACCGGCGCGAGCTCCCCGGTGGGGATCTTGCCGTCGTCCACCGGGAGGTAGTGGGCGGCGTCCAGCCTGACCAGGTGGCCGAGCACGTCGCCGCCGCCGGTCAGGTTGAAGTAGGAGTGGTTGGTGAGGTTGAGCACGGTCGGCGCGTCGGTCTCGGCGGTGTAGTCGAGGCGGAGGGCGTCGTCCTCCAGGGTGTAGGTGACCGCGGCGGTGAGCGTGCCGGGGTAGCCCTGGTCGCCGTCGGGGCTGGTCAGTTCGAGGGTGACGGAGGCGGGGGTGCGAGCGGTGATCGTCCAGACCTTGCCGTCGAAGCCCTCGGTGCCGCCGTGCAGGCTGTTGGGGCCGTTGTTGACCGGCAGGCGGTGCTCGCGGCCGTCGAGGGTGAAGCGGCCGCCGGCGATGCGGTTGCCGTAGCGGCCGACCACGGCGCCGAAGTAGCGGCTGCGGGTGCGGTAGTCCTCCAGCGTGTCCAGGCCGAGCACGACGTCGAGGCCGGAGACCGCCAGCGAGCGCAGGACGGCGCCGTAGGTCAGCACCTCGGCGCGCAGCCGTCCGGACGACAGCTCCACGCGCTCGACGGTCTCCCCCGACGGCAGCGTTCCGAAGATCATGAGTTGGCCCTTCCCGTGGACTCGCGGACGATGAGGTCGGTGTCCAGGTTGATCACCGCGCCCTCGCCCTCTGACTGCAGCAGCAGATCGACCGCCATCCGGCCGGCCACCGCGGCGGGCATCGCCACCGTGGTGAGCTTGGGCCGGCCGAGCCGCCCCGGCAGGATGTCGTCGAACCCGATCACGCTGATCCGGCCCGGCACCTCGACGTCCATCGCGGTGAGCCCTTCGATGAGGCCCAGCGCGACGAGGTCGTTGTAGGCCAGCACGCCGGTCGCCCCGCAGGCGGCCACCTCCGGCGCCACCGCCAGGCCGCCGGACTCGGTGGGCTGGTTGGGGCCGAAGAACAGCAGGTCGAGGCCCGGCATCTCGGCCGCGGCGGCCTGCATCTCGTTGCTGGTCCACGAGCCGGGCGGGCCGGACAGCAGGGCGATCCTGCGGTGGCCGAGCCCGGCCAGGTGCTCCAGCGCGAGCCTGGCGCCCTTGCCGACGTCCATCAGCACCGCGGGCATGCCCTTGATCCGCCGGTTGACCAGCACGAACGGCACGTCCTCCGCCAGGCGTTCGATCATCCGGTTGGACAGCCGGGGGCTGCACAGCAGCACGCCGTCCACCTGCTTGGCGAACGTGCGGATCAGCTCCTCCTCGACCCGCGGATCCTCGTCGGTGTCGGCCACGAAGACGTGGTAGTCGCGCCCCCGCGCCTGCGCCTGCGCGGCCTTGATCAGCGGCGGGAAGAAGGGGTTGGCGATGTCGGCGACGATGAGGCCGAGGTTGAACGTGCGGCCGGTCGTCAGCGCCCTGGCCGCCCTGTTGGGCCGGTAGCCGAGGTCGTCGGCGGCGGCCAGCACCCGGTTCCGCGTGGCAGGATTGACCAGGTGCGGCGCCGAGAACGTGCGCGAGACGGTCGACACGTGCACGCCGCAGGCGCGGGCGACGTCTTTGATCGTCACCGTCATGGCCGTCCTCCTTGCAAACGGTTGCCAGAGCCAAGCCTTGACCTTCGGCGGTCCCGGCGTCAAGGTTTCTGCAACCGTTTGCCTACCAGGAGCCGCCGAGTTCGTTGAGCGTGAACATCCCGCCGGCGCGGTCGTGCACCGGGTCCGACAGGTCGGGTTCGCCCTGTTCGGCGACGAGGGCGGCGGCCTGGGGCTCGGAGTCGTCGCGGGGCTCGTAGCCGAGGCGGCGGGCCTCCTCCAGCGACCACCACCGGCGGGCGTTGCCGGAGACGCCCCAGACGACGTGGTAGCCGGGCGCGACCAGCGCGGCCTCCACCAGACGGGCGAGATCGCCCGGCGAGATCCAGGTGGCCAGGCCGCGGGTGTCGGCCGAGCCCTCGTTGCAGGTGCCGAGCCTGATCACGGTCACGTTCATGCCGAACCGGTCGTGGTACAGGCTGCCCAGGGCCTCCATGACGACCTTGCTGACGCCGTAGAAGGTGTCGGGCCGCGGGAAGGCGTAGTCGGGCAGGTCGGAGCCGTCCCGCGGCCTGGTGTGGAAGCCGGCCGCGTGGTGGCTGCCCATGAGCGCCAGGTGCCGCACGCCCTCGTTCCTGGCGGCCTCCATGAGGACCTGGGTGCCGTTGACGTTGGCGTGCACGATGTCCTCCCACGGGTGCTCGCGGCTCTGGCCGCCCAGGTGGAGGACGGCGTCCACGCCCTTCATGGCCTCGGCCATGGCCGCGCGGTCGGCCAGGTCGGCGCCCGCCCATTCCTCGCCCGGGCCCGGCTCGACGGGCCGGAGGTCGCAGAGCCGCAGCGTACGGCCTGGACGGGCGAGCCGCGGACGGAGCAGCGTGCCGACTTTTCCCGCGGCGCCGGTCATCAGAATGCGCATGCCAACCGTTGTACACAATTCTGATTCAAATTCACATACTTGAATATTGACCGCCTTGCCCCGCGATAGTTACCTTCACAGGAACAAGTTCATACACACGACACGTGTCCACGTATGTGAACGGGAGGCGGTCTGATGTCACGCCGTTTGCTGAGGGCCGCGCTCGCCGCGGCCCTGGCCGCAACGCTGACGGGCTGCGGTTCCGGGGGATCGAGCAGGAACGACACGCTGGAGATCTGGATCAGGCAACCGCCCGACTCCGATTCCGCGAAGACGGCGGTGAAACTCGCCGACGCCTTCACCAAGACCGCCGGGGTCAGGACCAAAGTCGTCGCGCTCTTCGACGACTTCGAGACGAAACTCAACCAGCAGGCCGCCCAGAAGGCGCTTCCCGACATCGTCATCAACGACACCGCCCAACTCGGCAACATGCATGCGCAGGGCTGGCTGCAGGAGGTCGACAAGGGCCGGCTGGCCGGCGGCGACCAGCTCTCGGACCTGGCCTGGAAGGCGGCCACCGGCTCCGACGGCAAGTTCTACGGCGCGCCCTTCTCCGCACAGGCCTTCGCCCTGATCGTGCGCAAGGACTGGCGGGAGAAGGTCGGCATGCGACCGCCGGCGACCTGGGCCGACCTGGCCGCGCTGGCCCGCGCCTTCACCGAGAAGGACCCGGACGGCGACGGGCAGCGGAACACCGCGGGCTTCGTGATCCCGGCCGGCACCAAACGCGGCTACGCCTCCTGGTACGCCTCCTCCCTCGTCTACGCCAACGGCGGCGACTTCGTGAAGCCCACCGGACCCGGCAAGTTCGCCGCGATGACGGACGACCCCAGGACCGTCGAGGCCGTCCAGTTCCTCCAGGACCAGTTCTGCAAGAGCAAGACGGTCAATCCGGGCGCGGTGAGCAACGACACCACCGTCACGCACGAGGTGTTCGAGAAGGGGCAGGGCGGCATCTACCTGGTCGGGCCGTACGTGCTGGCCCGGTTCGTCAAGAGCGTCGGGACAGACAGGATCGAGGTGCTGCCGGTGCCCAAGGGCCCGTCCGGCGGCCCCGGCACCCTCGGCGAGGGCGAGAACGTTTACCTCATGGTCGGCTCGGACCTGGCCGACGCCCAGAAGAAGTTCGCCGAGTTCGCGATCTCCCCCGAAGGCCAGCGGATCGGCATGAACAAGGACGCCAACGGCGCCATCGTCCGCCTGCCCGTGAACAAGGGCGTCGACCTGGCCACCGAACGGCAGGACCCGCGCTGGAAGGTGTTCCAGGAGTCCTACGAGCACGCCGTCTACGCGCCGCCGGTGCCCAACTGGGCGCCCATCCGGCAGGACTCGGCCGACGTCATCAACACCGTGTGGGCCGACTGCGGCGCCGACGTCAAGGCCAGGATGGCCGAGCTGACCGCCAGGCTCAACCAGGAACTGCAGAGCCAGAAAGCGTCATGACCGCGACCGCCACGGGGACGCCGGCCACGACGGCCGCCCCGCGCCGCCGCGCCGGGCGGCCGCGGCGGCGCGGGACGCTGGTCGCCTGGCTGTTCCTGGCGCCCGCCCTGCTGCTGTTCCTCTACTTCAAGTTCATCCCGATGGCCCTCGGCCTGTGGAAGAGCTTCAACAAGGTCCAGTACGCCTCCGACGAATGGGTCGGCCTCGGCAACTACCGCACGATCATCGCGGACGACGCGTTCGTCTCGGCCGCCTGGCACAGTCTCGTGCTGGCGCTCGGCACCACGGTCGGCTCGCTCCTGCTCGGGCTCGTGCTCGCGCTGCTCATCGAGGGGCCCGCCCGCTACCTGTGGTTCGTCAGGACCGCGGCCTTCCTCCCGGTCGTCACCACGATGGCGGCGGTCGCCGAGGTGTGGCGGATCATGTTCCATCCGGGCGACACCGGCCTGCTCAACGTCGTCATCGGCTGGGCAGGCGTCGATCCGCAGCCGTGGCTGGGCAGCGAGGACTCCTCGCTCTGGTCGATCATGATGATGAGCGTCTGGCGCGGGACGCCGTACGACATGATGATCTTCCTGGCCGGCCTGGTAGGCGTGGACCGCAGCCTGTACGAGGCCGCCGCCGTCGACGGCGCCGCCACCCGGCACCGGCTGCGGCACATCACGTTGCCGGCGTTGCGGCCGGTGTTCTGGATCCTGTTCACGCTGGCCGCCATCCGCGGGCTGCGGGTGTTCGTCGAGGTCTACGTCCTGACCAACGGCGGCCCCAACGGCTCGTCGGAGGTGCTGATGACGCTGATCTACAAGCTCGGCTTCCAGAAGAACGAGCTGGGGGTGGCCGCCGCGGGCGGGATCGTGCTCTTCCTGGCCACGCTGGCGCTCACCCTCGTCGTGCAGACGCTGCGCAGGAGGCAGGCGACATGAGGTTCGACAGCGCCCTGGGCCTGGAGGCGCGCAAGGGGCCGGCGGCCACCGCCGGGAAGGTCGTGCTCTACTCGGCGATGGTCCTGGTGTTCACCGGGCCGCTGGTGGGGCTGCTGGTCAGCGCGTTCAGCAGGACGCTCGACCCGACGTCCTTCTCGTTGTGGCCGGATGACCTCACGCTGGAGAACTTCGTCCAGGCCGGGGAGAAGAACGTCTACCTGTACCTGGTCAACTCCTTCGTCGTCGTGGGGTTCGGGCTGCTGCTGCAACTGCTGGTGAGCGTGTTCGCGGCGTACTCGCTGGCGCGCAAGCGGTTCCGCGGCATGACCGTCGTGATGCTGCTCATGCTGGCCACGATGATGCTGCCCGAGGAGATCATCGCGATCCCGCTGTCGCTCGTCCTCGCCGACCTGCCCGTCCTGCACCTCAACCTGATCGGCACGTACGCCGGGATGATCCTGCCCGTCGGCGCCTGGGGCTTCTCGATCCTGGTCATGACGGAGTTCATGAAGGAGGTGCCGGTCGAGCTGGAGGAGGCGGCCCGCATCGACGGCGCGGGCGAGCTGCGCGTCTTCGCGACGATCATCGTGCCGCTGTGCCGTCCGGCGCTCGGCGTGATCGGCGTCTTCGGCTTCACCATGATCTGGGACCAGTACCTGCTGCCGCTGATCGTCTCGACGGACTCCAGCACCTGGACCCTGCCCATCGCCCTGCGCTCGCTCCGCTCCGACGAGGAGGTCGGCATCGGCGTGCTGCTCGCGGCCTCGCTGCTGGCGCTGCTGCCGTCGATCATCGCGTTCCTGGCGTTCCAGCGGCAGTTCATGCGGGGCCTGACAAGTGGCGCGATCAAGGGTTGATGTCCATGTATCTGGACGGGATCCCATATCCTGACACCCTGAAGCCGCCGCCGAGATGGGACGAGTATGGAGCCACAGCTGGTCAAGTCCGCCGAGCGGACCGTACGCATCCTGGAGACCCTGGCGGAGTCCGCCGCCCCCATGACGCTGTCGGAGCTCCAGCGGCGCACCGGCTTCCCGCGCAGCAGCCTCCATGCCCTCATGCGCACCCTCGTCGAGCTCAACTGGGTCGAGACCGACACGACCAGGTCGGCGTTCGGCATCGGGCCGCACGCCCTGCTGACCGGCACCGCCTACCTCGACAAGGACCCGGCCCTGCGCTTCGCCCAGGAGACCCTGGAGGACCTGCGCGACGAGATCGGCCAGACCGTGCACTTCGCCCGCAGAGACGAGGCCCACGTCCTCTACCTGGCCACCCGCGAGTCGCGCGAGGCCGGTCACGTGATCCCCAGGGTGGGCCGGCGGCTGCCCGCCCACGTCACCGCGCTCGGCCAGGTGCTGCTCGCCCAGCTCACCGACGACGAGGTCGTGGCCCTGCTGCCCGACCCGCTGCGGGCGCTGACCGAGCACACCATCACCGACCTGACCAAGCTGACCGGCGAGCTCGACCAGGTCCGCACCCGCGGCTGGGCCCTCGAACGCGAGCAGGGCACCCCCGGCGTGGCCTGCGTGGCCGTGGCGGTCGACTACCGCATCCCGGCCACCGACGCGATCAGCTGCTCGATGCCGGCCGCGCTGCCGCCCGCCGGGATCGAGCGCGTCACCGAAGCGGTGATCAAGCACACCCGCAAGCTGGCTGCCACTCTGCGCAGGGAGGGCATCCGCTAGACCCCCTCGTTGGAAGGACTGCCGATGCGGCTGGATGGTGTTCTCTTCTTTCCCGTGACCCCCTTCGACGGCGACGGCGCCGTCTCGGAGCCGGTGCTGGCCGAGCACGTCTCCGCCGGGGTCGCGGCCGGGGCGGGAGCAGTGTTCGCCGCCTGCGGCACCGGTGAGTACAACGCCCTCGACCTCGCCGACTACGCCAAGGTCATGACCACGTCGGTGGCGGCTGCGGGCGGGCGCGTGCCCGTGTTCGGCGGCGCGGGCGGCCCGCTGCCCACCGCCAGGGCCACCGCGCGGGCCGCCGCCGACAGCGGCGCCGACGGGTTGCTGCTGCTGCCGCCGTACCTGGTCAGCGCCCCTCCCGCGGGGCTGGTGCGGTACGTGCGGGAGGTCGCGGCGGCCACCGACCTGCCGGTCGTCATCTACCAGCGGGGGAACGCGCGTTTCTCCCCCGCCGCCGTGGCCGAGCTCGCCGCCCTGCCGAACGTGATCGGCTTCAAGGACGGGCTGGGCGACCTCGACCTGCTCCAGCGCATCATCCTGACCGTCCGGGCGGCCGCGCCCGCCGGGGAGTTCACGTTCTTCAACGGGCTGCCCACCGCCGAGTTGACCGTGCCCGCCTACCGGGGGCTCGGGGTGAGCCTGTACTCCAGCGCCGTGTTCGCCTTCGCGCCCGAGATCGCGCTGGCCTTCCACCAGGCGGTGACCGGCGGGGACGACCTGCTCGTGCGGCGGCTGCTCACCGGGTTCTACCTGCCGCTGGTGGAGCTGCGGGACCTGGTGCCGGGGTACGCGGTCTCGCTGGTCAAGGCAGGCGTGCGGATGCGGGGGCTGGACGTCGGCGGCGTCCGCGCGCCCCTGACGGACCCGGCCCCCGACCACCTGGCCACCCTGCGCCACCTCACCGCAAGGGGCCTCGAACTGGCCACGCCCTGACCCACTGTTGGCTTCGAGAAGCGCCTGGTGGGCCCGCTCTCCCGGACCGTGGGCGGCCTGTCACGCCGTCCGCGGGCGGCCGTCCACCCGGCGCGGGATCCCGAGGGGGTTGGCGTCCTTGAGCTCGTCCGGGAGCAGCGCCTCCGGCCAGTCCTGGTACGCGACCGGCGTCACCCACCGCCCGATCGCCGTCGCCCCCACCGACGTGTACGCCGACGTCGACGCGGGCCACGGCCCACCGTGGTGCATCGCCCAGCAGACCGCCACCCCGGTCGGCCATCCGTTCCAGATCAGCCGCCCGGCCTTCCGGCCGAGCACCTCGACGATCGCCTCGGCCTCGTCCGGATCACCGCCGTGAACGGTCGCCGTGAGCGACCCCTCCAGGCGCTCCAGCACCCTCCTCAGTTCCGACACTTCCCGATAAGTCACCACAACAGCCGCCGGTCCGAAGCACTCCTCCGCGATCCCCGGCAGCCGCTCGCCGAACGACTCCAGATCGGTCGTGAACACCTTGGGCGCCACCGCCCAGGCCCCCTCCCCCGGCTTCCCCTCCGCCAGCAGGGTCAGCTCGCCGAGCCGGCCGAGCCCGCCCAGATACCCGTCCCTGATCCGCTCGGCCAGCATGGGGCCGCCGCTCGTGCCCTCCACCGCCGCGACCAGCGCCTTGCGCAACTCGTCGTCCTCGGGCACGAACACGAGCCCCGGGTTCGTGCAGAACTGGCCGACCCCCAGCGTCAGCGACGCCGCGAACCCGCTCGCCACCTCCTGCGCCGGCGCCGACGGCAGCACCACCACGGGATTGACGCTGCCCAGCTCGCCGTAGAAGGGGATGGGCGTCTCCCGCTCGTCGATCAGCTTCCGGATCGCCTTGCCGCCCGCCACCGACCCGGTGAACCCGGCCGCGACCACCCGCGGGTGGCGTACCAGGTCGGCGCCCGCCTGCATCCCCTGCACCAGCCCGAGCAGGTCCGGATAGGGCAGGGCGTTCCGTACGATCTTCGCCACCCGCTCGGACGTATGCGGATGCCCCGGATGCGCCTTGACCACCACGGCACACCCCGCGGCCAGCGCCGAGGCGGTGTCCCCACCGGCCACCGAGAACGCGAACGGGAAGTTGCTCGCCGCGAACACCGCGACGACCCCGGGCAGCGGATGGTTCATCCGCCGCACGTCCGGCCGCGGCGGCGTGAGCGCCGGGTCCGCGTGGTCGATGACGGCCTCCAGGTAACCGCCGTCCCTGACGACCTGGGCGAAAAGCCGGAACTGGCCGGCCGTACGTGCCACCTCGCCCCGCAGCCGTGCCTCTCCGAGCGCGGTCTCCCGGTCGGCGAGTTGCCACAGTTCGTCCACGTGCGCGGTGAGCGCGTCGGCGACGGCCTCCAGCGCCGCCGCCCGCTCGTCCGCCGGGGTGGCGCGCCACGCGGCGCCGGCCGCCGTCGCCGCGGAGACGATCAAGTCGACCCCGGCGCTGTCGGCCTCGGGCAGGCCGCTGCCCGCGGTCTCACCGGTCCTGGGGTCGTATCCGTAGATCATCGAGTGGCCCTTCGGAGTCTTGACACTGTCTCGGCCCGATTCTTACAGTTGCGGCAACCTGTCCACAAATCTGGCTATTGTTCACATATATGGACGGCGGTTCTGAAATGATTATCCGGCAGATCCACGTCACCCCCGTCGCCTTCCGGGACCCGCCCCTCCTCAACGCCGCCGGCGTGCACGAGCCGTGGGCCCTGCGGACCATCGTCGAGATCGTCACGGACGAGGGCATCTCCGGACTGGGCGAGACCTACGGCGACCTCGGCCACCTCACCAAGGTCCGCGAGTGCGCGCAGGTCCTGCTCGGGCTCGACATCCACGCGACCAACGAGATGTACGCCCGCATCGTGGCCACCGTCGGCGACGTCGTCACCGACCTGCACGGACTGACCGGCGTCGCCACCAAGGAGAAGAGCGTCGACCGGGTCTTCTCCCCCTTCGAGGTGGCCTGCCTGGACATCCGCGGCAAAGCGGCCGGCGTGCCCGTCGTGGACCTGCTCGGCGGGCGCGTCCGCGACGCCGTCCCCTACAGCGCGTACCTCTTCTACAAGTGGGCGGGCCACCCCGGCGCGGACCCCGACCGCTTCGGCCCGGCCCTCGACGAGGCGGCCCTGGTGGCGCAGGCCAGCCTCCTGATCAAGGAGCACGGCTTCTCCTCGATCAAGCTGAAGGGCGGCGTCCTGCCACCCGACCAGGAGATCGCCGGCATCCGCGCCCTGCACGAGGCGTTCCCCGGCGTCCCCCTCCGCCTGGACCCCAACGCCGCCTGGACCGTCGAGACCTCCATCCGCGTCGGCCGCGAACTCGACGGCGTCCTGCAGTACCTGGAGGACCCCACGCCGGGCATCGCGGGCATGGCCGAGGTGGCCAGGGCCGTCCCGATGCCGCTCGCCACGAACATGTGCGTCGTCACCCCCGAACACCTGCCGCCCGCCATCGCCGCCGGTGCGATCGGCGTGCTCCTGCTGGACCACCACTACTGGGGCGGCCTCGTACGATCCGCGCACATCGCCACCCTCTGCGGCACCTTCGGCCTGGACCTGTCGATGCACTCCAACTCCCACCTCGGCATCAGCCTGGCCGCGATGACCCACCTGGCCGCCGCCACCCCGAACCTGACCTTCGCCTGCGACACCCACACCCCCTGGCAGGACGGCCAGGACGTGGTGCTCCCCGGCAGCCTGCGCTTCGTCGACGGATCCGTGCCGGTGCCCACCGGCCCGGGCCTGGGCGTCGAGCTGGACCGCGACGCGCTGGCGGTCATGCACGAGCAGTACGAGACCTGCGGCCTCCGCGCCCGCGACGACACGGCCTACATGCGCCGCGTCGAACCTTCCTTCTCCGCGAAGATCCCGCGCTGGTGAACGTCGCCTACGTCTACCCCTGGGACGTCGTCGGCGACCCGGCCGCCCCCGCCCGTCTGGCCGAGCTGGGCGTCGACACGATCGCCCTGGCCGCCGGCTACCACTCCACCCGCGCCGCCACGCCTTACCACCCGGCACACCGCGTCCTGGACGTCCCCCATCCCGCCTTCTACCTGCCGATCCGCCCCCATGCCTGGTCCCGTCTGGTCCCCGCCGCCCCCACCTGGACCCCGCCGGACGCCTACCTCCAGGCCCAGACGGCCCTGCGGCAGGCCGGCCTGAAGGTCCATGCCTGGGCCGTCCTCACGCACAACTCCTACCTGGGAACCCGGTTCCCCGAGGTGGTCGTGCGCAACGCCTTCGGCGACCCGTACCCGTACGCGCTCTGCCCCGCCCATGAGGACGTCCTGGCGTACTGCGAGACCCTCGTCACGGAGATCCTCACCCTCGCCGAGCCGGACGGCCTGATCCTGGAGGCGTGCGGGCCGATGGGGTTCGGGCATCAGGGCGTGCACGAGAAGACGTCCGGGGCCGACTGGACCCCCACCGACGCCGCCCTCCTCTCGTTGTGCTTCTGCACCACCTGCGCCCCCCAATACCCTCCGGAAACCGCCGCACAAGTCCGCACCACCATCGACACCGCCAAGCCCCCCTCCGCCACCCTCCCCCTCCCAACCAACCCCCCACCCGCCTCAACCAACCCCGCCATTGCCTCCGAAATCCCGACCACCGCCCCTTCGGCTGCCGACACCTCAACCAGCTCCACCGCGACCTCTCCTCCCCCAACCGACACCACCGCGGCCTCCTTGTCCCCAACCGACACCACCGCGGCCACACGCACGAAAGGCGCGCTGCCCACAGCTCCAAGCAGCGCACAGGCCGTCTCCCGAGCCCCCCACCCCCCGAGTCCCCCCTCCCCAGGCCCCGGCACCCCGCTCCTGAGCACCCCGCTCTTAGGCACCCCACCCCCGTGGCCCTCAGCCACGGAGACCCCAACTCCCGGGCTCTCAGCCCCAGAGGCGTCAGCCTCGGAGACGCCAGCCTCCGGTCGGCCAACCTCAGAAACCCCGCCCTCAGAGGCCCCCACTTCAGGGGCCCCCACTTCAGGGGCCCCCACTTCAGGGGCCCAAGCCTCAGAGACCACCACTTCGGGGGCCCAAGCCTCAGAGACCCCACCCTCACGGACCCTCACCTCAGAGGCCCCACCTTCACGGACCCTCACCTCAGAGAACAGAGCCCCAGAAGCACGAGGTTCGGCGCCCCGAGCCTCACGGGACCCCGTGCCAGGCACCCGGGTCGTAGCGACCGAAGGCGCTGCTCCGTCATTTCAGAGCACCACGGTCCGCACCCCCGCCACCTCGGACACCACCGGCCATCCCACCCCCCGCCACCCCATCGACACGATGGACCTCGCCCTCGGCCCCCTCGCCAACGAGGTAAGAGCAACCCGGGTGAGACTGTCAGCCTCCCTCCGCCACCGCCTCATCTCAGCCGCCCGGCGAACAGCGCCGAACATCCCCATCACGCTGCACGCCGACCCGAACCCGTGGGCCACCGGCGCCTTCGCCGCCCTCCCCTCGGGCGACCCGAACCTGAACGTCCTCGTGGGCAACTGCTGGGGCGACACCCGCACCGACGCCGCCCGCCTCACAGCCCTGGCGAACCTGTGCACACCCGGCCAACGAGTAGGCGCCTACGTCCTGACCCTCCCACCCCGCCCCGCCGACGCAGCCGCCCTGGCCGAACAACTGAAGATGTACGCCGATGCCGGCGCCTCAGAATTCCACCTCTACCACGCAGGCCTGGCGTCCCCCCATCGCCTCTCCGCCATCGCAACCGCGCTCCGCCTCTTCAAGTAGCCGCACTCCAACGGCCTGCACCAGCCCCCGAAGCCCCACCACGAACCACTGACCGATCACCGTTCCGAACCAAGCCAACAGCGGGCCCTGAGCTCCCAAGAGACCACCAACGGTGCAGCCCACAGCGAGCCCCACTCCTCACCGCCAACAGGGCAGCCGCCGACAACTCACCGAAACACGGAACCACCTGATCAGTGGCGCCGCCCCGTGGCCCGGCACCTCACCCCCTCAGAGAGACAGACACCAACCCAACGGTGCCTCACTCCTCACCCACCGATGCCTCCGTCACGAAACGAGCCACCATCGCAGAGAACAGCGATGCACCAGACACGCGTCGATCTCCAAGCCCTCGGACTCACACCAGACAGCCCGCACGAGCTCGCTGGCGGCTCGTTGATGGCTCGTTGATGGCTCGTTGATGGCTCGCCCTGCAAGCCGAAGCCCCAAGCGGCGATCGCCCCCCAAGCGTGCTCGGCCACCTGGCGAAGGTCGCAGACCGCCCTGCCACGATCATCGTTTGCCCACCTCGGCGCAGCCACAGGCGGGCAACCACTCACCTATCAGCGTGAGCAAAGGAAGCCGCAAACAGCCGCTCTCCAACAACCGGCCATGACACAGGCAATCCGCCGCACCTCAACGAGCGCAAGATTCACATCACAGCCCAGATGCCCCCCAGCCCCCCATCACCGTCCGGAACCCAAGGTCACCCACCTGACCAACGCCAGCCACCCACCCGACACCCCAACACACCCCGCCGTGTCAGCCGCCGGCGCAGGCCCGAGCCTGCCGCCCACTCCACCCACCATCCGGACCGACGGCGCTCATTCCATCATCGCAAGCCACTTCACGTGCGCTCCCCCGAACGGCCCTCTACGAGCCCCGACCGCGTCCATCAGCCACCGCGCGCTCGCCTCCGCCCCGGCGATCAACTCCGGCGGATACCCCAGCACCACCTGATGCTCGGCGAACTCGTCCTCATCGTCGAGAATGAGCCGCCCATCCCGCTTCCTGATCACGTCGAGATCGAGATCGAACATAGTGACTTCGCCATCTCGCCACTCGGGAACCGTGGTGACATCCACATAGACCTCAGTGCGATGCGGTGCCGCATTGAACGATGCCGTCCACCAGGCATCCCGCGGGAACAGCATGATCGCGTGGTTGTCCCAGGTGATGGCCGGCCCATCCCCCTTGCGGGCAACCGTCCCTCCGGGCACGGCCACCCAAACCCCGTATTGATCGTCTCCGAGCACCGTGCCCGGATGGTTCCAGTGCAACGCCTCGCCGTACTTCCGAAACACTGGGCTTGATCCGGTTTGACGGACATCTGAGATCAGGGGCTCGTCCCCGGAAGGATGTCCATGATGGAGAGCATGGGGAAGAAGAAGCCGCGTCCTCGCCGCTCGTTCACGCCGGAGTTCAAAGCCGAGATCGTCGAGCTGTGCCGGCGCGGTGACCGCTCGGTCGGGCAGGTGG
>NZ_JBFAMZ010000033.1:0-71107 GCF_040674635.1 Nonomuraea sp. NPDC049758 | reverse complement strand
GGCGACCTGACCCGCTCGATCACGGTCGACGCCGAGGGCGAGCTGGCCGACCTGAAGGACAACATCAACTCGATGGTCAAGTCGCTGCGCGAGACGACCAGCGCCAACGAGGAGAAGGACTGGCTCAAGTCCAACCTGGCCCGCATGTCCGGTCTCATGCAGGGTCACCGTGACCTGGCGGCCGTGGCCGAGCTGGTGATGAACGAGCTGGCCCCGCTGGTCGGCGCCCAGTACGGCGCCTTCTTCTCGGCCGAGGAGAACGAGCTCCAGCTCATCAGCGCCTACGGCTACCCGGCCGACCCCGGCAGGCCGACCCGGTTCCGGCTCGGCGAGGCGCTGGTCGGCCAGGCCGCCCGCAGCCGCAGGACGATCACGATGGCCGACGTCCCGCCCGGTTACATCACGATCTCCTCGGGGCTCGGCAGGACCGATCCGAGCTCGGTCATCGTGCTGCCGATCGTGGTCGAGGAGCAGGTGCTCGGCGTGATCGAGCTGGCCTCGGTGCAGGCGTTCACGCCGGTCCACCGGGCCTTCCTCGACCAGCTCATGGAGACGATCGGGGTCAACCTCAACACGATCGTGGCCAACGCCCGCACCGACGAGCTGCTCAAGGAGTCGCAGCGGCTGGCCGTCGAGCTGCAGGCCCGGTCGGAGGAGTTGCAGCAGCAGCAGGAGGAGCTGCAGCGCTCCAACGCCGAGCTGGAGGAGAAGGCCACGCTGCTGGCCCGCCAGAACCAGGACATCGAGACCAAGAACCTGGAGATCGAGCAGGCCAGGCAGGAGCTGGAGGACCGCGCCCACCAGCTCACGCTGGCCTCGACGTACAAGAGCGAGTTCCTGGCGAACATGAGCCACGAGCTGCGCACCCCGCTCAACTCGCTGCTCATCCTGGCCCAGCTGCTGGCCCAGAACCACACGCGCAACCTGACGCCCAAGCAGGTGGAGTACGCCGGGATCATCCATTCCGCGGGCTCGGACCTGCTCCAGCTGATCAACGACATCCTCGACCTGTCCAAGGTCGAGGCGGGCAAGATGGACATCAACCCCGAATGGGTGCCGTTGCGGCAGCTCCTGGACTACGTCGAGGCCACGTTCCGGCCGATGACGTCGCAGAAGAGCCTCGACTTCCGGATCACCACCGGGCCGGGCGTGCCCGCCGACCTGCTCACCGACGACTCGCGGCTGCGCCAGGTGCTGCGCAACCTGCTGTCGAACGCGGTCAAGTTCACCGAGACCGGCGGCGTCGAGCTGCGCATCGAACCGGCCGCGCACGGCGAGCTGCCCGCCGCGGTGCGCCCGCACGCCCCCGCCATCGCCCTGCGCGTCATGGACACCGGCATCGGCATCCCCGAGCAGCAACTCGAAGTGATCTTCGGGGCGTTCCAGCAGGCCGACGGCACCACCAGCCGCAAGTACGGCGGCACCGGCCTCGGCCTGTCCATCAGCCGCGAGATCGCCTACCTGCTCGGCGGCGCGATCACCGTCCGCAGCACGCCGGGCCAGGGCAGCGTGTTCACCCTGTACCTGCCGGTCGCCCAGCCCGGCGCCGAAGGGCACGCGCTGCCGGCGGCCGGTCAGCCGCGGCGGCTGCTGGTGATCGAGGAGCGCCCGCACGGGCTGCTGTCGCTGGTGACCGAGAGCGTGGTGAGCGGCCTGGCCGGGTCGCCCGACCCGCTCGGCGGGACCGTCCAGGTGGTCGAGGCGAGGGACGCGGAGGAGGCGGCGGGTCTGCTGGCCGCCGAGCCGTGCCACTGCGTCGTGCTCGACCTCGACCTGCCCGACCGGGCCGCCTACGGCCTGCTGGAGGCCATGGACGGCGGCCCGGGGCTGCGCGGCGTGCCGGTGCTGGCCTACGACAACTGGCGCTCCGGCCCGTCGCGGGAGGCGCGCATCGGCGACCGGCCGCTGGAGCTGCTGTCCAGCCTCGACGAGCTGCGCGAGCGCATCGCCCTGCACCTGACCGCCGACCAGCCCGGCGACGTGCTGCCGCTGGCCAGGACCCGGACGGTGGGGACGGCGTCGGGCCGGGAGATCGACGACACGCTGTCCGGGCGCACGGTCCTGGTCGTGGACGACGACGCCCGCAACCTGTTCGCGCTGACCAGCATGCTGGAGATCCACGGCATCGACGTGCTGCACGCCGAGAACGGCCGCAAGGGCATCGACACGCTCACGGCCCACCCGGAGACGGACCTGATCCTGATGGACGTGATGATGCCCGAGATGGATGGCTACACGGCGATCGAGACGATCCGCGGCATGCCCGGCTACGCCGACCTGCCGATCATCGCGGTCACGGCCAAGGCCATGCCGGGCGACCAGGAGAAGTCGCTGGCGGCCGGGGCCAGCGACCACGTGACCAAACCGGTCGACGCCGACCAGCTGATCGAACGCATCCAGCACTGGATGGATCCGGCCTGACCCGGTGAGGAGTCGCGCCATGGGGAGTTCAGCCGAGGAGACGGGCCTGGCCAGGCTGGCCGCGACCGTCGAGCGCCTGCGCGCCGAGCTGCACGAGGTCCGCCGCGCCGCCGACGACCGCGCGCTGGTCGAGCTGGCGAAGGGCATCCTGGTCGAACGCCTGCGCTGCGCCCCGGCGCAGGCCGCCGACCAGCTCGCCACGCTCGCGGCCCGGACCGGGCGGCCGCTGGCCGAGCTGGCGGCCGACGTCGTCAACCGGGCCGCCGACGACCCCATCGCCGACGCGTCCCTGACCGGCGCCGCCGGGCTCGACGGCGGTCCGGAGCCGTCCGCCGGGCACGCGGCGGCCGCGGTGCGGCTGCGCACGGCCGAGAGCGCCGCGCTCGGCGCCACGGACGTGCAGGCGGCGGCGCACGCCGTGCTGGAGACGGCCCTGCTGCCGATCGGCGCGACGGCGGTCGCAATGTGGGCGGCGGGGCCGGACACGTCGCTGACGCTGGCCGGGCACGCGGGCTTCAGCGCGGAGGAGGCCGGGCTCTGGCGGCAGGTCCCGCCGGGCCTGGTCACGCCGGCCACCAGCACCCTGATCGAACGCCGCACGCTGTGGCACACCACGCAGGGGCCGCCCTCGATCGGCCGCCACCAGCTGACCGGCGGCCGCGTCACCGCGTTGGCCCGGCTGGGCGGACGGGTGCTCGGCGTCCTGGAGATCTGCTGGCCGGGCGACTGTCCCGAGCCCACGCCCAGGATGGAACGGCAGATCGAGGCGCTGGCCGACCTGTGCGCCCTGACCCTGAACTCCCCCGGGCCGCCCGCGCGCGCCGGCGCCGCCCTGGCCGAGCTGGCCGCCCTGGCCGACTCCATGTCCGACCCGGCGCTCGTCCTGGTGCCGCACCTCGACCCGCAGGGGCACATCGCCGACTTCCGCGTCCACCACGCCAACGGGTCGTCGGCGGTGCGGGCGGGCGGGCTGCTGCTGGAGGCGTACCCGTTCGCGGCCGGGGAGCTGCTGGCCAGGATCGAGCACGTGCACGCCACCGGCGAGCCGTTCCGCGCCGCCGACATGCCCTTCACCGCGGCCTCCACGGCCGAGGTGAGCATCACCCGCCACGGCGGGAGCGTGCTGCTCGTCCGGCGCGACCACGACGACCAGGCCCGCCTGCTGGAGCACGCCCAGCGTCTGGGCCGGATCGGCGGCTTCGAGGAGAACGCGCTCACCGGTGAGATCATGTGGAACGCCCAGATGTTCTCCCTGTACGGCCTGCCGCCGGACGCCCGGCCGGTCCCGCTGGAGCGCCTGCGCGACCACGTGCACCGCGACGACGAGGTGGCCGTGGGCCTCTTCCTGCGCACGGTGCTGCATCACCGGCGGCCGGCCGCGACGGCGTTCCGGCTCGAACGGCCCGACGGGGTGGCCCGCCATCTGCGCGTGGTGGCCGAGCCGGTGTTCGCCCCCGACGGCCGGCTGGCCGGGCTGCGGGGGGCCTACCAGGACGTCTCGCCCCAGCACTGGACGGAGGTCGCGCTGGCCGTGACCCGCGACCGGCTGGCCCACACCGAACGGCAGTCCGCCGCCCGCAACCGCCTGGCCCTCCAGCTCCAGCACGCCATCATGCCGCCCTCGCACGGCCGCATGGACTCCTTCGGGCTGCGCATCTCGGTCCGCTACCGTCCGGCGCAGAAGGAGGACCTGGTCGGCGGCGACTGGTACGACGCGGTCGTGCTGCCGTCGGAGTGCATCCTGCTGTCGGTGGGCGACGTGGCCGGGCACGGCGTCGAGGCCGCCACGGGCATGGTGGTGCTGCGCAACGCGCTGCGCGGCCTGGCCGCCACCGGCGCGGGCCCCGCCCGGCTGCTGAGCTGGCTCAACCTGGTCGCCCGCCACCTGGCCGACCGCATGACGGCGACCGCGATCTGCGGCCTGTACGACCCCGCCACCCGCGTCCTGCGCTGGGCCAGGGCCGGGCACCTGCCGCCGATCCTGCTGCGCGGCGCCCAGGGCACGGAGCTGCCGATGGTGAAGGGGCCGCTGCTCGGCGCGTTCGCCGACGCCGTCTACGAGGAGGGCCGGCTGCAGCTGGAGGCCGACGACACGCTGCTGCTCTACACCGACGGCCTGATCGAGCGGCGCGACCACAACCTGCGCCACGCCCAGGACCGGCTGCTGGCCGTCGCCTCGCGGACCGCCACGACCCTCGACCACCGGCTCGACGACCTGCTCACCCACTGCAACTCCGACACCGACGACGACACCTGCCTGATCGGCGTGCACGTGCGCTGAGCCGGGCGCGAAGGGGCCGGGTCAGGCGGCGGGCGGGAGGAGGCCGAGCCGGTCGAAGGCCGCGGCCACGCTCGGGGCCAGCGCCGCCGGGTCGTCGCCGGCGACGGCGCGGCCGGCGGTGTAGCAGGCCAGCGCGAGCTGCGGGGCCAGGGCCGCCGTCTCGGGGGTGGCGCCGTGCTCGCGCAGGATCTCGGTCATGGTCTCGGCGAAGCGGCGCTGCTTGCGCGCCGTGCGGTCGCCGAGCTCGGGATGGTCGGCGATCAGCCGTTCGCGCAGGACGTAGCGGCCGGGGTCGAGGGTGGCCCTGGCGCACAGGGCGAGGGTCAGCTCGCGCACCTGGGCGAGCGCCTCGGGCAGGCCGGGCGGGCGGTCGCCGCGCAGCTCGCGGTGGTGGGCGGCCAGGCCGTCGAGCCAGTCGTGCTCCCCCGCGAAGACGACCTCCTGCTTGTCGCCGAAGTAGCGGAAGAACGTGGTGCGGCCCACCTCGGCGCGCTCGGCGATGTCGGCGACCGTCACCTCGTCGTAGCCGCGCTCGGCGAAGAGCCGGTAGGCGGCCTCGATGATCTCGTCGCGGGCTCGCCGTCGCTTGCGGGCGCGCAGGGAGGACTCGGTCACCGGCACAGTCTAGCGCTTATGGACGGCGTCCCTTATGGTACTCAGTACCATTTGAAACTGGATTCCATTGGAGTTGCCATGCGAGCCGTGCAGATCACCGAGTTCGGCGGTCCCGAGGTCGTGCGGGTGCGGGAGGTGGACGAGCCGCGGCCCGGCCCCGGCCAGGTCGTCGTGGACGTCTCGCGCTGCGGCGTGAACTTCGCCGACACGCTGATGCGCGAGAACGCCTACCTGGCCGCGACCACGCTGCCGGTCGTCCCGGGCGGCGAGGTCGTCGGCAGGACCGCCGACGGCCGCCGCCTGGCCGCCATGCTGGAGCGCGGCGGCTACGCCGAGAGGGCCGCGATCCCGGAGGCGTCCGCCTTCCCGGTGCCCGAGGAGCTCGACGACGTCGCCGCGGTGGCCCTGCTGGCCCAGGGGCTGACCGCGTGGTGGCTGGTCCGCCACACCGGCCGGGTCCAGGCCGGGGAGAGCGTGGTCGTGCACGCGGCGGCGGGCGGCGTCGGCTCGCTGGCGGTGCAGCTCGCCAAGGCGGCCGGCGCGGGCCGGGTGATCGCCACCGCGAGCACGCCCGCCAAGCGGGAGCTCGCCCTGTCACTGGGCGCGGACGCCGCCGTCGATCCGGCCGCCGACGACCTCACCGCGGCGCTGCGCGCGGCCAACGGCGGCGAGCCCGTGGACGTGGTCCTGGAGATGACCGGCGGCCGGGTCACCAACCAGAGCCTGGCGGCGCTGGCGCCGTTCGGCCGGCTCGCCTTCTACGGGATGGCGGGCGGGGTGGAGCCGCAGCCGGTCTCGCCGCGCGCGCTCCAGCCCCGCTCGGCGACCGTCAGCGGCTTCTGGCTGCTCAACGCCTTCCAGCGGCCCGCCGTCCTGGCCGGGGCGTACGCGGAGATGGCGGCGCGGGTGATCGCGGGCGAGCTGCGGGTGGTCGTGGGCGGGGACCGTCCGATGTCGGAGGTGCGGCAGGTGCACGCGGAGCTCAGGGAACGGCGTACGACCGGCAAGCTCGTGCTCGACCCGCGCCGGTAGGAGCCCCTAGGAGGCCGTCAGGCGGCGGCCGAGCCGCTGCATCGGGCGTTCGAGGAAACGGTAGGTCAGCCGGCTGCCCGGCAGCACGAGAGCCAGGAAGAGCACGCTGACGCCGATCTGCAGGGGCAGCGGCGACCAGCGCATCTCCCCCGCCACCTCCATCACCACGAGCAGCACCGGCAGGTGCACCAGATAGAGGGAGTAGCTCATCAGCCCGAGCCAGGTGAGCGCGGCGGGCACCCGGCGGGCCCGCCAGGCCAGACCGGCCGCGAACGTGAGCCCGGCCAGGACGACGGTCGTGCCCCACACGTCCGGCTGCACCCACCACCACCCGGCGCTGAGCGCCCAGACAGGGGCGATCGTCACCAGCGAGGCGGCCAGGGCCACCGGCCACAGGGAGCCCTGGCCGCTCTCCCACCGGCGGATCGCCGTGCCGGTGAACATGACCGCGAGGATCGCCGCGCCGAACCACGGGACGCGGCTGCTCAGCAGCAGCAGCGCCAGGGCCATGACGCCGAGCGCGCACGCCGCCACGGTGCGCAGCCGGCCGGAGACGACGCCGGCCAGCCCGGCGGCGAACACCGCGAACGACACCCACGACAGCCAGCCGCCGGTCAGCGGCGCCGCGCTCAGCGCGAGGCCCGCCACGACCGCGGTCACCGCGAACGCGACGGCGACCAGGCCGCGCCGGTCCCGGACGCCGGTCACGAACAGGGCGGTGACCATCAGGTAGAAGACCATCTCGTAGGAGAGCGTCCACATCGTGTTCATCACCCCGGCGACGCCGACGACGTCCAGCAGCATCGTGGCGTGCGCCGCGGCGGAGGAGGCGTCCCTGGGCACCTCGGCGCGTACCGGGATCCACCAGGACAGGGCCAGGACCACGGCGATGACGGCGAGGTAGAGCGGGTAGAGGCGGAAGGCGCGGCCGATCCAGAAGGCCCGCACATCGCCGTGCCGTTCCAGTGACGACGGGATGATGTAGCCGCTGACCAGGAAGAACACCAGGACGCCGTACACGCCCAGGTTGAAGAAGGTCGGGCGCAGCCAGGGCATGGCCCAGGTGGTCAGGTGCTCGCCGACGACGGCGAGCGCGCCGATGCCGCGCAGGGCGTCCAGCCAGGCGAGCCTGGACGCCTCCGGACGAACGACCTGGGGGGTGCCAAAGGGAGCAGTCGTCACGCATCCCAACGTATCGGTCCCGCCGGCAACACCCGGGCTCCCCCAGCGTCAGGGACGGCGGGCCGCCCAGGCGGTCCGGGTGCCGCGCACGGCGAGCTCGCGGTGGCGGAGGGACTCCGGCGAGTCGGCGGAGAGCAGCCGGTCGAGGGCGGCCAGGTCGTCGGCGGCCAGGTGCCCGGCGAGCCGCGACCGGTAGCCGCCCAGCACCGCCCGCGCGTAGCGGACGGCCCCCGGCGGCGCCGGACGCACCTCGATCGGGAAGTCGCGCCGCGCGGCCACCTCGAACCCGGCCGCCGCCAGGACCGGCCCCCAGTCCGGATACGGGTCCGGGCCGCTGCCCGCCAGCGCCTCCCGGCAGCGCGCCTCCAGCGCCGCCCCGGCCTCGTCGGCCAGCAGGCGCGGCATGCCGTCCATCTCGACGACCGCCAGCAGCCCGCCGGGGGGCAGCGCGGCGTGCACCTCGCGGAGCAGCCGCGCCGGGTCCTCGACGTGGTGCAGCGACGCCGCCGCCCACACCAGGTCCGGCGTGCCGAGCGGCGGCAGGGCCGCGTCCAGGTCGGCCTGGAGCAGGCGCACCCGCTCCCCCAGCCCTTGGCCGCGCGCCGCCGCGCGCAGGCGGTCGAGCATGAGCGGCGAGCGGTCGACCGCGACGATGTCGGCGGCGGGGAACCGCCGGGCCAGGGCGAGCGTGCCGGTTCCGGTGCCGGCGCCCAGGTCGGCGACCGTGCGCGGGGTGCGGCCGGCCTGCTCGCCGACCCAGGCGGTCAGCTCGTCCAGGAACGGCCCGAGCACTTCGGCGTCCAGGTCGAGCAGGTCCGCCAGGGCTGATTCGTCGCCGTGGTGAGGTTCGTGGTGGTGATGTCCTTCCATGCCTTCACCGTAGGGGGCTCCTGCGTGTGCGGCATACACTCTTGCCTATGACGCAAGAAGTCGACCTGGACGCCGTGGTCCGGCGGCGCATCCGCGGCCTGCGGCTGGCCCGGGGCTGGTCGCTCGACGCCCTGGCCGCGCGGTGCCGGCTGAGCCCGTCCAACCTGAGCCGCATCGAGACCGGCCACCGCCGGATCGCCCTCGACCAGCTCGTCCCCATCGCGCGGGCCCTCGGCACGACGCTCGACCAGCTCGTCGAGTCCACCGAGGACGACGACGTGGTGATCCGGCCGCTGCCCTGCGACCACCCGGGGATGACCGTGTGGCTGCTGTCCCGGGAACGTTCGCTGCACGGCGTCACGGTGGCCAAGATGCGCATCACCCCCGACCGGCCGCTCGAACCGCAGGTGCACCCCGGGCGCGAGTGGTTCACCGTCCTGTCCGGGACGGCCCGCCTGCTGCTGGGCGAGCGGACCGTGCTGGTGCCGGCGGGCGACGCGGCCGAGTTCTCGACCATGACCCCGCACGCCGTCGGCGCCCACGACGGGCCCGTGGAGCTGCTCACCATCTTCGACCACGACGGCGAGCGCTCGCACCTGCACGCGGGCCAGGCGTAGGCGCGCGGCGGCCGTCAGGCGCAGGCGTACCCGGACGGGAGCGCGGTGTCGCCGTCCGGGCGGGTCGCCGGGAAGCCGAGGCTGGTGGTGGCGGCTCCGGGGGCGAGGGTGCCGTTGTGCGCGGCGTTCCTGATGGTCACCGTGCGCCCGCTGACCGTGACGGCGCCGTTCCACGAGCCGGTGATCGTGTGGCCGGGCGGCAGCGTGAAGGTGACCGTCCAGCCGGTGATCGTCGAGGTGCCGGTGTTGGTGACGGTCAGTGGCTGGATGACGTACCCGGTGCCCCACTGGGTCTGGACGGCGGGCACGGCCGTGCAGGCTCCGGAGGGAGCCCGGGTCAGGCGCCGCCGGTGCCGGCCCCGGCCGGGCCCATGCGGCCGGTGGGCCACGAGGTCTCCGGGTGGGCCTGGCGCCAGGTCAGCAACTGGCGGTCCAGCCGCTCCCGGTCGGTGAGGCGCGGCCTGGCGGGGCGCACGCCCGTACGTTCGAGCAGCCCGCTCGCGGCCTCCGCCAGCCGCAGCCGGGCCGGCGCGAACCGGCGCCGCAGCAGGTCGGCGGTCACCGCCGCGGTCAGCACCGAGGCCGGCCACAGCGCGGCCCTGCCCAGCCCGCCGCTTCCCGTGATCTGGCCGCTCCCCTTGCGATGGTCGATGCCCGTGCTCTGGTCGCCGTCGCCATGCCGCATTCGTCAGCCTCCGGGTTCGTCTCGGGACCGTGGGCGTGCCGGAAGTTTCTGCACTTATGGCGCTACCCGGTCCTGCGCCCCTCATGCCGCAGACTTGCGAACGGCGGCGGTACACGTTTGAGTGGCCGCCGACGGGAAAGCTGGAGACTGGCCCGCCACCCCATCCGACCCCGCCACGCGAGACGATCATGACCCTTCAGTTCGAGCTCCAGTGCCCCATCAGCACTGACCTTGCCCTCATCAGGGACCTGATCCGCGTCCACGGCCGCCACTGCGGGCTGCCCGCCGACCGGTTGGAGGACCTGGTGGTGGCGGTCAACGAGGCGGTCACCAACGTGCTGGACCACGGCGGCCGGACGGGCATGGTGACCTCCCGCGGCGGCGCCGACGGCGTGGTCGTCGAGATCCTCGACGTCGCCGGCCGGCTCACCCACGAGCACCTGGCCTCGGCCCGCCTCGACCCGACCGCCTCCCACGGGTACGGCCTGTGGGTCATCCAGCAGCTCTGCGACGAGGTCGTCCTGGAGCAGACCGGGCTCGGCTCGCTGCTGACCCTCGACCTGCGGCCCCGTCGCGGGGCCGGCCGCCTGGACGCGCGCCGCGCCGTGCCGGCCTGACCCTTCTCTCTCCGCGAAAGAATTCTCGGCGGACGACGTCCGGTTCCGTCGGTGCCGTTCGTCACCATGGTGAGACGCCGTCCAACCGAGGAGCACGAGATGAAGTACATGATGTTCGTCTGCACCGACACCGAGCCCGACACCGACCAGGAGAACCTGCCCGACGTCGAGGCGTGGGTGGCCGAGAACGACGCCCGCGGGCGGCGGGTGCGCGGCGCGGTGCTGGCGCCGGAGTCGGCCGCGACCACCGTGCGGGTGCGCCGCGGCGAGCTGGTCCTGTCCGACGGGCCGTTCGCCGAGACCAAAGAGGTGATCGTGGGCTTCGACCTGCTCGAATGCGCCGACCTCGACGAGGCGGTCGAGGTCGCCCGCACCCACCCGATGGCCAGGCACGGACGGCTGGAGCTGCGGCCGTTCGCCGACTTCGAGCAGTGAGACGGCACCTGGAGGAGGCGGCGGCGGAGGCGTACCCGCGGATCGTCGCCGCCCTCATCCGGGTCACCGGCGACTGGACCCTCGCCGAGGACTGCGCCCAGGAGGCGCTGGCGCTGGCCGTGCGGCGGTGGCCGGAGGAGGGCGTGCCGTCCAACCCGGGCGGCTGGCTCATGACGGTGGCGCGCAACCGCGCGATCGACGCGCTGCGCCGCGTCTCGATCGAGCGCCGCAAGCTGGCCGAGGTGGCGGCGCTGGCCCTGACCGTCCAGGACGGGCCCGGGGACGGGCGGGAGGAGGAGGTCGTGGACGACCGGCTGCGGCTCGTCTTCACGTGCTGCCATCCGGCGCTGGCGCTGGAGTCGCGGGTGGCGCTGACGCTGCGGACGATCTGCGGCGTGCCCACGGCCGACCTCGCCCGTGCCTTCCTGGTCACCGAGTCGGCGATGACCCGGCGGCTGACCAGGGCGAAGCGGAAGATCGCCGAGGCGGGCATCCCGTACCGGGTGCCGCAGGGGGCGGCGCTGGCCGAGCGGCTGCCCGGGGTGCTGGCCGTCCTGTATCTGCTGTTCACGCAGGGGTACGACGCCGGCGGCGAGCCCGCGTTCGCCGAGGAGGCGATCCGGCTGGCGCGGCTGCTGCGGCGGCTCATGCCGGAGCAGGAGGAGGTGACGGCGCTGCTGGCGCTGTTCCTCCTGCAGCACTCCCGCCGCGACGCCCGCCGCGACGCCGCCGGCGACCTGGTGCCCCTCGACCGGCAGGACCGCTCCCGCTGGGACCGGGCCGCGATCGGCGAGGGGCTCGCCCTGCTGGCCGCCGTCGAGGGCGGCGGCCCGTACGGGCTCCAGGCCCGCATCGCCGCCTGCCACGCCACGGCGTCCTCGCTGCCCGGCACGGACTGGTCGCGGATCGCCCGCTGCTACGACGAGCTGGCCCTGCTCCACCCCACGCCCGTGGTGGAGCTGAACCGGGCCGTCGCGCACGGGTACGCCCACGGGCCGCGGGCCGGGCTCGCGCTGCTGGAGCGCTCCCGCGCCGAGCTCGACGGCCATCCGCTGGCCATCGCCGCCGAGGCCGACCTCACCGCCCGCGACGGCGACCCGGCCCGCGCGGCGGCGCTGTTCCGGCGGGCCGCCGCCGTCGCCCACAGCGACCAGGAACGCCGCGCCCTCCTCACCCGCGCCACCGAGACCGCGCGCGGCACGGGGGCCTGAGCGAGGACCGGCCGGCGGGGCGCGAGGGCTTGTGCGGGGGTCAGTGGGCGGGGTGCCGGGGGGCTGGGCGGGCGCCGCGGGCCGTGAGCCAGGACGCCAGGTCGTCGGCGCCGGCGCGGCGGGCGGCGTCCAGCGGGGTCAGCTCGTCGTAGCCCACCCAGCCGAGGTCGCCGCCGCGCTCCAGGAGGAACGCCGCGGCCTGCTGCTGCCCGCCGTGGCAGGCCGCCCACAACCCCTCCGTCACCTCCGCCGGCGACGGCGTCCCGGCCTCGAACGCCGCCGCGACCCGGTCCATGAGCCCGAGGGCCGCGGCCTCCCACAACCGCGCGGACGCGCCTCGCTCGACGAGGCGGCGGGCGGCGTCCCACTGGGCGAAGGCGCACGCGTCCGACAGCGCCGTGCCGCCGCCGATCACCGCGCCGGTGGCCTCGACGTCGGCCCCGGCGTCCAGCAGGGCGTCGAGCACGGGGACGTCGTCGCAGCTCGCGGCCCACATCAGCGGCGTCTCGGCGTGCGGGCCGGCGAAGCGGGCGTCCACCTCGGCCCCGGCCGCCACCAGCTCCCGCACCAGGGCGGGACCGCCCGGCACGTGACCCGGCCAGTCGGTGAGGACGTGCAGGAGGGTCCGGGACACCCCGCCCGCCTCGCCCAGCCGGACGCGGGCCAGCCCGGGATGCCCGGCCAGCAGACGCCGTACGCCGTCGAGGTCGCCGAGCCGCACGGCCGCCGCCGCCGACACCGCCAGCGGGTCCGCCGTATCCAGGTAGCGCATGGGCCCATTGTCACGCGCCCCGGCCTGTCCCGCCGCCGATAAATCGGCCGGAAATAAAGGGACAGAAGGCGGCCGGGCCCGTCCCATTCGCTACTTGCAGTTCTGCGAGCCGCCCGGAGTTGACGCCATAGGGCCCCGCCGGCGCACAGCTCGCGGGACGCCGGAAAACCGTGTGCCGAAGCCGGGAAGCGACGGCGGCGCGCACGCGGGGGCGGTGCGGACACATTGAAGCACACCTTTGAATTCGTCTTCGATAAGATGCGCACCGCCACGGCCGCCGCCTTCCCGCGGCTGCCCCGTCCGCGTGCGCGCGCCGGGCGTCCCCGTGTCCGCCGCGACCGCCCGCCCGCCCCGCGACCTGGAAGATGACCCGGGCATTCCCAGGTGAGATACGCAAGGCGGCCGCCGTGACACCCCGGGCACGCGCGGTTCCGGCCGCGTTTGAAATGCGTTTGACAGGCGGTGTGCCCGGCGAGTTCTCCGCGTTCACCGGCGCCGGGCCGAGCTAAGTTGCCCGCACGCTACTGAAGGGCGCTACAGTACGCAACAACCGTATCGAGCATGGAGTGCCACCATGGCTAAGCAGATTCAAGAGATTCTCATCGACGATGTAGACGGTGGGGAGGCTCATGAGACCGTCGTCTTTGCACTCGATGGCAGCAGCTACGAGATTGACCTTCATGAGGAGAAGGCGGACGCGCTGCGGAAAGCACTGGCGCCCTTCATCGTGAAGGCCCGTCCTGTTCGCGTGGATCGCGGTGCGCGCGGGCGCCGGGCGGCCGTCACCGGCAGCCGCGCGTTGAGCCGGGAGAAGTCTTCGGAGATCCGGCAGTGGGCCAAGGCCAACGGCCTGCCCGTCAGCGAGCGCGGCCGCATCGCCGCCTCGGTGGTCGAGAAGTACGAGGCCGCCCACTAGGCCGACGTCAGGAGCGCGAGGGCCGGCGGAGCAGTCCGGCCAGCCTGAGCGCCGCCACGACGGCCACCGCGAGGTGCGCCGAGACCAGGGCGATCTGGTAGACCCGCTGCCCGGCCGTGAGCTCGGCGGCGTAACCGCCGTCGTAGAACCCCGACACGAAGGCCAGCACCCCGGCGACCGCCAGCAGGGCGGCGGCCGGGACCGCGACGCCACGGCGGCTCCGGGTCGCCCCCACGGCCAGCACGACCTGCGCGGCCATCATCGGCAGCGGCGCCGACAGCCGCGCCTGGGGGCCGAGGGCGTCCAGGAACGTCGGGTTGAGCCCGGCGGCGACCGCCATGAGGGCGCCGATCACGTCCATGGCGAGCAGGACGCCGACCCCGCCGAGCAGCACCGGGCCGAGCGCCCGTCCGGCGGGGACAGCGGTGGTGGAAGCCGGCATGTCCGTCTCCTGTCAGAGTGGTCCGGGTGACAGCTCCCATGCTCGGCGAACGCCCTTGGCGGGGACCTGGGAACGACCTGCGCCGCACTTGGCGCCGGCCTGCGCCTCGGCCGGAAGCCGTGCCGCGGTGACCGCGGGCGGGTCCGCCGCCCGCGGTCACCGGCGGGTCACTGGACGGTGATCTTGTCCACCTCGACGGTGATGCCCTTGACCTGCGGGGTCGAGGTGGCGGTCGTGATCTTGCCGACCCCCGCGCTGAACCCCTTGACCTTCATCGAGTACGTCAGGCTGCCGCCGGGCGCCCCCGGCGTGCTGGTGACGACCAGATCCTGGGTGGGCGGCCCGGAGATCTGGGCGCCGGCGGTGCCCTCGGCGTTCTCGGCGCCGACCGTCAGGCCGTAACCGGCGGGCGGCGAGCCGGGCAGGTTGCCCGGGTCGTAGGCGTAGCTGACGTCCTCCACGCCGTTGAGCCCGATCCACTGCTGGAAGACCTTCAGGTCGGTGGTGCCGTAGAGGTTCAGCCGCCACTCCACCACCAGCCAGTCGTTGACCCCGTCGGTCAGGATCGTGGCCAGGACGCCCGGCGCGGCGGTGCCGTCCAGGTCGGTCCAGTACGGGGCGAGCACGCCGTTGGGCCGGGCCGGGTCGGGCAGCGTCTGCGGCGTCGGTGAGACGTCGTCGCCGGTGGCCCCGCCCGCGACGCTGTAGCCGTCGGAGGTGACGCCGAGCCGGGTGTAGCTGCGTCCGGCGAACTGGAAGGCGGGCACGGTGAAGTTGAGCGCCTGCTCGTCGCCGATCGGGGTGGGCGTGACGCCGAAGGCGTCCAGCGGGATGTAGCCGGCCGGTCCGGCGCCGGGCGCGATCGCCGGCCGGGCGGGCTGGGTGGCGGCCAGCGTCGCCTTGGTGGTGGCGACCTGGGTGCCGACCTTGGTCGCGCCCGTGACGCCGTTGAGGCGCAGGCGGGCGTCCAGGGTGCTGAGCGCGGTCACCTCGGCGTCCTCATAGGTGGTGTTGCGCACGGTGACGGTGCAGGTGGACTCGCCGGTGTTCCTGGCGATGGCGTCCGGGGCGCAGGTCTGCTCGACCGGCACCGCGCCCTGCTTGCGGTAGAACGCCACCGGCAGGTGCAGCGCGCGCGAGCCGCCGACCTGCTTGAGGTTGACCTGGCCGAAGTACTGGCCCTCGGGCAGTTCCGGCGCGGTGACGACGATGCTCAGCTTGGCGCTCTTGCCGGGCGCGACGGTGAACAGCGGCGGCAGCACGGCGACGGCGGCTCCGCTCACGGTCGTGCCGGAGGCGGTGAAGGTGAGCGACGAGCCGGTGGTGTTGGTGACGGTGCGCTTGGCGGTGATGACGCCGGGCATGGTGGGCGCGTTCACCGAGGGCAGGTTGAGGTCGATCCGGTTGAGCGGGTCGGCGGCGGAGGCGACGAAGCCGGCGGCGTCCTGGTCCAGGGTCAGTCCGGGGTCACCGGCCTTGGTCAGGTCGATGCGCCCGCCGCCCATGTCGAACGGGTCGGCCTGGGTGGTCCTGTCCTGCTTGGTGACCGCGGTCTTCGCCGTGGTCTCCAGGGCCGACTTGACCTGGCCGGGCGTCCAGGTGGGGTGCAGGGCGAAGACCAGCGCCGCCGAGCCGGTGACGTGCGGCGCGGACATCGAGGTGCCGGAGATGACCTGGTAGAGGTTGCCGGGCGGGCCTTCCAGCGGCGACTCGGGGGTCGGCGTCATGCCCGCCATGATGTGCTGGCCGGGCGCGGTGACGTCCGGCTTGAGGAAGTCGCCGCCGGGGCCGCGCGAGGAGAAGTGCGCCATCGCGTCGCCCTGCCAGGTGGACTTGACGCCCTGCGTGAAGGAGGCGGTGGCGCCGGGGTGGGCGGCCAGGAAGGCCAGCAGGGTGTCGGCCTCGGGCTTGTCCACGTGCACGGACGGCAGCCAGTGGGCGTCGGTGAAGACGTCGAACGGGAAGGCGTTGTAGAGGATCATCCCGGCCGCGCCGCCCTGCCTGACGTTGAAGCTCTTCAGCACGCGGTTGGGGGTGCGCTCACAGGCGACGATCTTCCCGGTGAACAGCCCGGGAGGGGCCGGGACGTCGCACGCGGCGCGCGAGTACGGCGGCGCCGAGGCCAGGACGACGGGCAGCGGCGAGGCCAGGCCCGCGGTGATGGACGCGCCCTTGATCGTCGCCGTGGCGCCGCCGCCGGACAGCGTGACCGTGGACTGGAACGTCCGGGACTGCGAGGAGGCGGCCACCGTGGTCACCCAGGGGCCGCGGTGGTCGGTGGTGCCGGCGCCGGGGCCGGAGTTGCCGGCCGAGGCCGAGACCAGCACGCCGGCCGCGTAGGCGTCGAGGAAGGCCAGCTCGACCGGGTCGCTGTAGGGGTCGCTGCCGCCGGAGACCGAGAAGTTGATCACGCGGACGCCGTCCAGGACGGCCCGCGCCACGGCCTGCGCCGAGTCGGAGGGGAAGCAGCCCTGCGCGCCGCACACCTTGTAGACCGACACCTCGGCGGCCGGGGCGATGCCGTGGATCGGGCCGCGGCTGATGCCCAGCGGGTTCGCGTCGGCGACCGGGCCGCCCGCGGAGGTGCTGGCGGTGTGGGTGCCGTGCCCGTTGGAGTCGCGGGCGCTGTCGCCGTAGACCTCGCCGCCGTAGACGGCGTTGTAGGTCTCCATGAACGGCTGCCCGCCGATCAGCTTGTTGTTGCAGGTGAACGGGTCGCTGGCGGGGGTCAGCGGGTTGTCGCCGAAGTTGCACACGCGCGGCGTGCCGTCCTTGGTGGGCCCGGGGGCGGGCAGGCCGGGGGCGGCGGCGAAGGACGGGTGCTCGGGCCAGGCGCCGGTGTCGAGCACGCCGACGATCACGCCCTTGCCCGCGGAGGAGCTGCCGCCGAGCTTGCCGTAGATGGCGTCGGCGCCGATGAACTCGGGGCTGGAGTCGGTCAGCAGCTGCTGCGGCCTGTCCTCCTGGACGGCGACCGCGCCGGGCAGCCGCAGCACGTCGGCCACCTTGTTGCCCGGGACGCGCAGGGCGATGCCGCCGTAGACGGTCCTGACGCGCTGGCCGACGACGGCTCCGGGGACCTTCTTGGCCAGCTCGCCGAGGAAGGCGTTCTCGACGTCCTGGATGTGGGTGCCGTACTTCCTGGCCTCGGCGCTCCTGGTGTCGAGGGCCTTGCCGGTGACGGCGGGGCTGGTGGCCGGCAGCCCGGCCAGCCCGCCCTGGTAGGCGGCCAGCGAGTCGTAGTCCAGCTTGACCATGACGTTGACCGCCGCGGGCGAGGTCACCTTCAGCAGCGCCGCGTCGCTCTTGGCGAGCTTGCCGGTGGGAGACTTGGCGCCCTCGACCACCTCGGCGCCGGTGAGCGGCACCGACCGCCATTTTCCGGGCGGGGCCGGCGTGGCCCGCGCCACGGCCGGGCTCATGGTCAGCACGACACCGAGCCCGACGGCTAACGATGTCAACCGGCGTAAACGGGATGAGAACGAACGGGACAACACAAAGACCTCCTGGCCGAGGAGCTGCACGAACCCGCCGGACCGGCCGAGGACGTCATGTCACCCCCACGCGCGCATGCCGGAGAGATCGATGACCCTCCCCGGTGGGTGACGAGCTGGACCGCCTCCCCTCCCCGTGGACGGGGTGGGTTGGCGTCCGAACCGGAGTGTAGACAGCGATCAACTGGCCGAGAACCCCGCCGCTTTGTCACGTTCCGGCCAATTGGCCCCACCAGTCGACCGCCCGCCGCAATGCTCATATTCGTCCCTCCTCTTCGCCAGAATCCGGCAACGGTGAGCATCACCCCCAATACGGATATCTACAGTTGTCCTATGGGCGATCAACGGGACGCGGCGCCGACGTCAGCGCAGGACGGAACGAGGTAGTCCGTGGGCGGCCACGCCGACGAGGGGACCCGGCCGTACACCTCGGCGCTGGACGAGCAGCTCGCCCAGGCCGCCCGTGACACCGGCGCGCACATCGGCGCGGTGTACCTCCTGACGGGTTCCCCGCAGGTCCTGGTGATGGAGGCGGAGATCGGGCTGCCCACGCAGCTCGTCAAGCCGTGGACCACCGTCAGGCTGGACGGCGGTGCGCCCGTGGCCGCCGCCGTGCGCCAGGGGCGGCTGGTGTGGGTGCCGACCGCGCAGGAGCTGGCCCGCCGCTTCCCGGGCACGGCCCTGGCCTTCCCGTACGCCTTCGCCTCGGCCGCCGCGCCCCTGCACAGCGACTCCCGCATGTGGGGCTCGTGGATCCTGCTCTGGCCGGAGGGGCGGCCGGCCGAGCTGAGCGGGCGGGAGCAGGAGGTCATCGCCGCCACGAGCGAGCGCCTGGCGGCCGTCCTGGAGCAGGCCGCCGACAGCGGATGTCCGCTGCGTCCTGGGGGCGAGCCGCGGGTGCTGACCCCGGTGCCGCCGCCGATGCCCGACCCGTACGAGGCCGTGGCCGCGGCCGGCTATCTGGACCGGCTGCGGGACGGCTCCGTCGCGCTCGACCTGGACGGCGTCGTCACCTTCGCCAGCCCCGCCGCCGCCGGACTGCTCGGCACCACCGTCTCGGAGTTGCTGGGCACGCCGCTGTGGGAGACGGCGACGTGGCTGAAGGACCCGGCCTTCCAGGACCGCTGCCGGGCGGCGGTGGTCGGCCAGCAGGTCGCCTCCTGCTCGGCCCGCCGGCCGGACGGCCACGAGCTGGAGTTCGTCCTGCACCCGGACCCGACGGGCCTGAGCCTGCGCATCACCCCCTCGGGGGCCGACCTGTCCGCGCAGCGGCCCGCGCGCGCCTTCATGCCGGACAATTCGGGGCTGCCGCGGGCCGACGTCTTCTACAACTTCCTGCACATGGCCTCGGCGATGACCCGGGCGCTGAACGTCCGGGAGGTCGTCGATCTCATCGCCGAGCACGTCATGCCGGTGTTCAAGGCCCAGGCCATGGCGATCATGAGGGCGGAGAGCGGCCGGATGCGGATCGTCGGCTCCCACGGCTACGTCCCCGAGGTGCTGGAACGGTTCGACGGCCAGACGCTGGCCACGCCCAGCCCTGCCGAGCAGGTCGTCCGCACGGGCGAGCCCGCCTTCTACGCCGACCGGGCCGAGCTGAGCCGGGCCTTCCCCGACACCGCCCAGGACGACGGGATGGCCGCCTGGGCCTTCCTGCCGCTGACCGTCTCCGACGACACCTTCGGCGTCTGCCTGCTGGCCTTCGACCACCCGCGGCCGTTCACCGCCGAGCAGTGCGCGACGCTGACCACGCTGGCCGGGCTGATGGGCCAGGCCCTGGACCGCGCGCTGCTCTACGACACCAAGGACCGGCTGGCCCACAGCCTGCAGACCTCGCTGCTGCCCGGCAGCCTGCCCGACATGCCGGGCCTGGAGGTGGCCGCCCGGTACGTGCCCGCGACCCGCGGCGTGGGCATCGGCGGCGACTTCTACGACCTGATCCGGCTCAACGAGACCACCGCCGCCGCCGTCATCGGGGACGTCCAGGGGCACAACATGACGGCCGCGGCGCTCATGGGCCAGGTGCGCACCGCCATCCACGCCCACGCCGCCGTCGGGGCCAGCCCCGGGGACGTGCTCCAGCACACCAACCGGCTGCTCATGGACCTGGACACCGACCTGTTCACCAGCTGCCTGCTCATCTACTTCGACCTGCGCCTGCGCACGCTGCGGGCGGCCAACGCCGGTCATCCGCTGCCGCTGCTGCGCCCGCCCAACATGCCGGCCGAGATCATCGACATCCCGGCGGGCCTGCTGCTCGGCATCGACGCCGACGCCGAGTACGCCACGGTGGAGGTGCCGTTCCCGCCGGGCGCCGTCCTGGCCCTCTACACCGACGGGCTGGTCGAGGCGCCGGGCGTGGACCTGGACGAGGCCATCGGGACGCTGGCGGCGTACCTGACCAGCGCCCCGCGCGAGCAGCTCCAGCAGGTCGCCGGGACGCTGCTGGACCACGCCCCGCACACCGACGACATCGCGCTGCTGCTCCTGCGGCACCGGGAGAACGCGGGCTGAGCCCCGCTCAGTGCGAGACGAACGTGCGGTGGTCGGCCAGGGCGAGCGCCCGGACGAAGTCGAGGAGCTTCAGCAGCCCCCGCCCGGCGAGCCGGACCGGGGCGGGACGGCGGGAGCAGTAGGCGGCCGACCACAGGGCGGGTACGTGTCGTTCCATGCGGACCAGGATGTCCTGGCCCGCACTGATCGATCCAACACATCGTCTCGCTGGCAGCCATCGATATCGTAGATGGATGGAACTGCGCCAGCTCCGCCATTTCGTCGCCGTCACCACCCACGGCAGCTTCACCGCCGCCGCGCGGGCGGAGCTGATCGTGCAGTCGGCGCTCAGCACGTCCATCCGCAAGCTCGAACGCGAGCTCGGCGCCGACCTGTTCGAGCGCACCGGGCGGCGGCCGGTCCTCACCCCGGCCGGGCACGCGTTCCTGCCGGCCGCGCGGGCGCTGCTGGCCGACGCCGCGGCGGCCGGCGAGGCCGTGTCCGCGGTGGCCGGGCTGGCCACCGGCCGGGTGGCGATCGGCACCATCCAGACCCTCACCAGCGTCGACCTGCCGGCCGAGCTGGCCGCCTTCCACCGCCTGCGGCCCGGCATCCAGATCTCGGTCCGCGACGCGCCGGTGGCGGGGCTGCTCGACGCGCTGCTCGCCCGCGAGCTCGACCTGGCCTACCTGGCGCTCGACGGCGCCGAGCTGCCGCCGGGGCTGGCCGTGTTCGACTCCTGGGAGGAGGAGCTGGTGCTGATGACCTCGCCCGACCACCGGCTGGCCGGCGCGGAGCGGGCCCTGCTGTCGGAGCTGGCGGAGGAGCCGTTCGTGGACTTCAAGGCCGGCACCGGGCTGGAGACGGCGGTGCGCCGGCTGGCCGCCGGGTGCGGGCTGCACCGGCAGATCACCTGCGAGGTCACCCAGATCCGGCTGCTGGTCGACCTGGTGCGCGCCGGGATCGGGGTGGCGATCGTCCCCCGGCGGGTGGCCGAGCAGGAGGGGTTGCCGACCGTGCGCATCCGCCAGCCCGATCCGGCCAGGACGGTCGTGCTGGCCGGCCGGGCGCCCGTTCCCACGAACCCGGCCGCCGGAGCCCTGCTGGCGCACCTCACCCGGTGACCCGGATCGGACTCGCGGGCCCCGGCCCCGGCGGCGGATAACCGGTTGATCGGGCGGGGCCTTCGTGGTGGGATGGCCCGCTGTGTCAGCGATCCAGGACCTCGTGCGCCCCGACGTCTATCCGCTTTCCTCCAAATACGACCCGGAATGGGTGCTCGGGCTGGACATGGGCCCCCATCCGCTGTGGCTGCTGGAGGACCTGGCCCGCGACCTCGACCTGCGGCCCGGCATGCGGGTGCTCGACCTGGGCTCGGGCCTGGGCGCGACCTCGGTCTTCCTGGCCCGCGAGTTCGGGGTGGAGGTGGTGGCCGCCGACCTGTGGGTCGCGCCCGAGAAGGCCGCGGCCGTCTTCGCCGCGGCGGGCGTCGCGGACCGCGTCCGGGCCGTACGGGCCGAGGCGCACGCGCTGCCGTTCGAGCAGGAGTCCTTCGACGCCATCGTCAGCGTGGACGCCTTCGAGTACTTCGGGACGGCCGACTCCTACCTGCCCTACCTGGTCCGCTTCCTGCGGCCCGGCGGGCAGCTCGGCGTCGCCACGCCCGGCATGACCCGCGAGGTCCGCGACCTCGGGCACATCCCCGCCCACGTCAAGGCGCTGGTCGGCTGGGAGGCCATCGCCTGGCACACCGCCGCGTGGTGGCGCTTCCAGTGGGAGATCACCGAGCTGGTCACGGTGACGTCCGCGCGCCTGCAGGACGGCGGCTGGCACGACTGGCTGCTGTGGGCCCGCGCCAGGCAGGAGACGGCGACGATCGCCATGCTCGAAGCCGACCAGGGGGAATACCTGTCCTTCGCGCTGGTCACCGCGCGCCGGAACCCGCCCGCGCCCTGACCCCGGAGCCCCTGGAGTCTGGCGTATGGCCGGGAGAGTCTCGGCCATGGCCGCGCTCCCCCGGTGTCGCGTTGACTTGTCCTCGCGCGTCCGGGACGTCGGGCGCGGGAACGAACAAGGGGACACACTGATGTCGGTTCTGCGCACCGTCGTGCTGATCGCGGCGACCATGGCGACCGGGCTCGCGGCGGGCGTCTTCGGGCTCTACTCGCACACCATCATGCGCGGTCTGGGCGCGACCGACGACCGCACGTTCGTCGGGGCGTTCCAGGCCGTCGACCGGGCGATCCTCAACCCCTGGTTCATGCTCAGCTTCGTCGGCGCGCTGGCCTTCACGGGCCTGGCGGCGGCGCTGCACCTCGGCCAGAACGTGCGCGCGGTGCTCCCCTGGATCATCGTCGCGCTGGTGCTCTACCTGGTCGCCTTCGTGCTCACGGTGGCCGTGAACGTGCCGCTCAACGACGCCATCAAGGCGGCCGGCGACCCGGACCGGATCGCCGACCTGGCCGCGGTGCGCCGCGCGTTCGACGAGGCCAAGTGGGCCGGTTACAACCTCGTCCGGACGATCACCACCACCGGCGCGTTCGCCTCGCTGTGCTGGGCGCTCGTCAAGAGCGGCCGGGTGGGCTGACCGCGCGCTCGACCAGCGCGACGCGGTCGGCCAGCGGCCCGGCGGGCACCTCGACGAGCTCGAACCCGAGGTCGCGGTAGGTCCGCTCGTGCAGGCGCTCGAAGTCCAGCGCTTCCTCGTAGCCGATCCGCCTGGCGGAGGTGGCGCGGACGAACCCCTGGTTGCGGACGAAGAACACCTTCCCGTCGTACGTCCCCCGGTTCACCACCCGCTCGACCTCGCGGGCCAGCAGGCGCGAGGCGGGAAACCCAAGGAAGCGGCTCAGCGCCAGCGTGCAGACCGGCGAGCGGTCGAAGAAGACGGCGGCCTCGGCGCCCGCGGGCGCGGCCTCCAGGCGCCGCCGCTGGAGCCTGACCACCTCCTCGACGAAGGCGGGCTCGCGCCAGGGCTCCGCGCGGCCGAGCGCCTGGCCGAGGGCGATGACGTCCGTCGCCGCCTCCTCGACGACGCTGAACCCGTGAACCTCCAGCAGCCGCAGGACGGCCGTCTTCCCGGCGCCGGGGGTGCCGGTGAGAACGTGATTCGGCACGGTTCTTCTCCGTTTCCGTGGGGGTTGGTGACGAGCTACGGGCGCTGATACACGGCCGATACACGGCCGAGCGCCTGGTGATACCCGGCCAAGGCCGGGCGGACGGAAAAGGGCTCAAGAGTGGCCGAGGCGTCGCGGAGCGCGGCGCGTCCCCACGGTGAAGGAGCCCTCGATGCGTGTGCTGGTGTGCGGTCTGCTCGGTCTGGCGGTGCTGACCGGCTGCGGAGGGGCTCCGGCGGGACAGGCCGCTCCGGCGTCCGGCGGGGGCGAGGCCGGGGCGGACAAGCTCCGCGAGCGGGAGACCGTCATCGCCACCTGCATGAAGCAGAAGGGCTTCGCCTACACGCCCTCGGTCAGCCGGCCGGCGCCGCCCGACGCCGACCCGGCCGACTACGACGCGATGAAGGCCGAGCGGAGCAAGAACGGCTTCGGCGTCTTCTCCGCGATCGTCTACCCCAAGCCTACCGAGACCCGGGCCCCCGACCCCAACCAGGCCACGCTGGACGGGCTCTCCGGCCCCCGGCGGGACGCCTACCAGAAGACCATGAACGAGTGCCGGGTCAGCGCCCTGCGCCAGGTCAACGGCCTGAAGGTCACCTCGCTCGCCGACTACCAGGACCAGATGAGCACCGAGATCGAGAACATCGACAAGGCGCTCGACGGCGATCCGAAGCTGGTGGAGCTGGCCGGGCCGTTCGCGGAGTGCCTGAAGTCCAAGGGCGAGCGGGTGATCTCTGGTCGGCCGCTGGCGCTGAGCGCGCGGGGGTCGATGCTGTGGGGCGAGCAGGCCGACCGGCTCGGCAAGGCGGGCGAGGTCACGGCCGCCGCGGCCCGGCCGTACCTGGCCAAGGAGATCAGGTCGGCGCTGGTCGACCTGGAGTGCGGCAAGGACTTCTACGCGGCCTTCGTCCCGCTGCAACGGCGGCTCACCAACCAGGCGCGGGTGAAGTACGGGTTCCAAGAGCAGTGATGCGCACCCCTCGCGGCAAGTTGCTGCTCGTGCTGGTCGTGGTCCTGGCGGTCGCCGGGACCGGCTGGGGGGTGGGCACCCGGCTGCGCTCCCCGGCCGACGAGGCGGCGGCGCGCAGGCCGCCCGTGCCGTCGCTGGTCACCGTCGAGGTCGAGCGGCGCAGGCTGGTCGCCACCGTCGTCGTCAGCGGCACGCTGGAGTACGGCTCCGCCCGTCCGGTGTCGCTGGCCGGTGTGGTCGGCGGCGGCGAGGCCGTCCAGCGGGCCACCCGTGCTCCCCGGCGGGGGCAGCTCGTGGAGGGCGCGGTGCTCATGGAGGTGAACGGGCGACCGGTGTTCGTCTTCGCGGGCAGGGTGCCGATGCACCGCGGCATCGTCCCCGGCGCCGAGGGGGACGACGTCCGGCAGTTGCAGAAGGCGCTGCGCCGGCTCGGGCACCGCGTGCCGGTGACCGGCGTGTTCGACGGGGCGACCGTCGCGGCGGTGTCGCGCTTCTACGCCCGGCGCGGCTACGAGGCCCAGCAGCCCACCCTGGAGCTGCGGCAGCGGCGCGACGAGCTGGCGCGGTCCGTGCGGACCGCGCGGGAGGTGCTGGCGACCGAGAGCAAGGCCCTCGACCAGGGCATGGACGTGCTCCCGCTGAAGCTCAGGGTGACCGGCGCCCGCCGCGACCTGAAGGAGGCCGACCAGGCGCTGAAGAGCGCGCGGGCCCAGGACCGCACGGCCGAGGACGAGGCCGGCGTCGAGGCCGCCGAGAGCGCCGTGCGGGCGGCCGAGGAGCGGCTGCTGGCGGCCGAGCAGGAGCTCGCCCAGGCCAGGGCGACGCCGACCACAGCGCCGACCACAGCGCCGACCACCGGGCCCACCACGGCGCCGACCGCGGCGCCCGGCTCCGCCCCCGCGGCGGGGCCGCCCGCCGACACCCGCCTGCTCGAACTGCGGGTCGCCAACGCCCGCGCGGACCTGGCCGCCGCCCGGTCGGCGCTGGAACGCGCGCGGGCGGCGGCCGGAACCGCGCGGGCGAAGCGGCTGGCCGGGCTGGAGAAGGCCGTACGGGCGGCGCGGGAGGCGGTGGCCCTCGCCGAGCAGGCCCTGCGGCAGGCCAGGCAGCTCTCCCCCGCCAGGCTGAAGGTGGCCAACGCGCGCAGCGACCTGGCCGCGGCGCGGGCGTTGCTGGCCGAGTTCTCCCGCACCTACGGCACCACCGTGCCGCCCGGCGAGATCGTCTTCCTGCCCAGTCTGCCCGTCCGCCTGCACAAGCCGGCCGTCAAGGCGGGCGAGCCGGTGGACAAGGCGGTCGCCACGGTCACCGGCGCCGGCTTCGTGGTGTCCGGCTCGGTGGACGCGGCCGAGGCCGAACGCGTGAAGCCGGGGCTGGCGGCGAGCATCGAGACCGACTCCGGCACGACCGTCCCCGGCACGGTGACCGCCGTCGCCGGACGTGACGCGAAGGGCGCCGTCCCGGTGACGGTCACGCCCGCCTCCGCGAAGGGGCTGCGCGCGCTCGCCGGGCAGCCTGTCACGGTCCGCGTGACCATCGGCGCCACCGGCGGGGAGGTGCTCGTGGTCCCCGTGGCGGCGGTCGTCACGGCGGCGGACGGCCGGGCCAGGGTGCGGGTGGAGACCGCGCCCGGCCGGACCGAGGAGGTGCAGGTGCGCACCGGCCTGTCCGCCGACGGAGCCGTGGAGGTGACCGGCGACCTCCAGCCGGGCGATCGGGTGGTGGTCAACAGTGGCTGAGCCGGTCATCCACCTCCGCGAGCTGACCAAGGAGTTCCCCGGCGACCCGCCCGTCCGCGCGCTGTCGTCGGTCGACCTGCGGGTCGAGCGGGCGGACTACGTGGCGGTCGTCGGCCCGTCGGGGTCGGGGAAGTCCACCCTGCTCAACACCCTCGGCCTGCTCGACCGGCCGACCCGCGGCAGCTACCGGCTCGACGGCATCGAGACCACCACGCTGAGGGAAGGGGCGCGCACCGCCGTCCGCGGCGGCCGGATCGGCTTCGTCTTCCAGTCCTTCCACCTGCTGCCGCACCGGAGCGTCCTGGAGAACGTCATGCTGGCCGAGGTCTACGGCACCGCCCCGCGCGCCGGACGGCGGGACCGCGCCGTGCGCGCCCTCGACCGGGTGCGCCTGTCGCACCGGGTGGACTTCCTGCCCGGCAGGCTGTCCGGCGGCGAGCGGCAGCGCGCCGCCATCGCCCGCGCCCTGCTGGGCGAGCCGTCGCTGCTGCTGTGCGACGAGCCCACCGGCAACCTCGACAGCAGGAACACCGGCGCGGTGCTCGACCTGTTCGACGAGCTGCGCGCCCAAGGGATGACCATCGTCGTCATCACCCACGAGACCGAGGTGAGCGACCGGGCCGGACGCCGGGTCCGCATCACCGACGGCGTCCTCACGGAGGAGTAGACGTGCACCCGCGCGACCTGCTGACCGAGGCCGTGGCGGGCCTGCTGGCCCGCCCGGTGCGCTCGGCCCTGACCACGCTGGGCACCGTGCTCGGCATCACCACGCTCGTGGTGACCCTGGGCGTCGCCGCGACGGCCGGCAACCAGGTCGTCGGCCGCTTCGACGAGCTGACCGCCACCTCCGTCACGGTCGAGGTCCCGGCGTACCCGTTCCCGCTGGTCGGATGGGCCGACGTGAGCCGGGTGACCCGGCTGCGCGGGGTGGTCGCGGCCGCCGCGCTCGCCGAGTCCGACCGCAGCGCCAACCTCGTCGTCCGCTCCAACGACGTCGTGGACCCGGCCCGCGTCACCGACCAGACGCTGACCGTGGTCTCCAGCAGCCCCGGCCTGCCCGCGGCGGTCAAGGGCAGGATGATCGAGGGCCGCTACTTCGACGCCGGGCACGTCGCCCGGGGTGACCGGGTCGTCGTGCTGGGCCAGCAGGCGGCCCGGCTGCTCGGCATCACCGGGCTGGACCGGGCTCCGGCCGTGTTCATCGGCACCCGGGCGTACACCGTGATCGGGGTGCTCGGGGATCTCCGGCGGGAGAGGAGCCTGGCGAGCGCGGTCATCCTGCCGCCGACGGCCGGCCGGCCCTACGGCCTGGGCAGCGTGACCCGCGTCCTGGTCGACACCGCGCTCGGGGCCGCCGAGCTGATCGCCCGGCAGGCGCCGACGGCGCTCAGCCCCGGCAACGAGGCCCTGCTCCAGGTCATCTCGCCGCCCAGCCCCACCAGGGCCCGCGACGCGGTGGAGGGCGACGTCAACGCCCTGTTCCTGATCCTCGGGCTGGTCTCGCTGGTCGTCGGCGCGGTCGGCATCGCCAACGTCACACTGGTGACCGTCATGGAACGCGTCGCCGAGATCGGGCTGCGCCGGGCGCTGGGCGCGGCGCGCCGCCACATCGCGGCGCAGTTCCTGCTGGAGTCCACGCTGACCGGGTTGATCGGCGGCGTGCTGGGCGCGTCCGCGGGGATTCTGGTGATCGTCGGGGTCTGCGCGGTCAAGCAGTGGACGCCCGTCCTGGACGTCGGGCCGGCCGTCCTGGCGCCGGTGGCCGGGGCCGTCGTCGGGCTGCTGGCGGGCCTGTATCCGGCTCTGCGCGCCGCCCGGATGGAACCAGTCAATGCACTTCGCTAGGTATGGTGCGATTTCATGACATCCCTGCTGCTCGTCGAGGACGACACCGTGATCCGCACGTCGCTGGGCATGGCCCTGGAACGGTACGGCTACCGGGTGACCACGGCGGCCGACGGGCTCGACGGGCTGGAGGCCGCCCGTACCGGCGATCACGACCTGCTGCTGCTGGACGTGATGCTGCCCGGCCTCGACGGCATCAGCGTGTGCCGCAGCATCAGGGAGACCAGCCAGGTGCCGATCCTGATGATGTCGGCCCGCGGCGACGGGCTGGACATCGTGGCCGGGCTGGAGGGCGGCGCCGACGACTACGTGGTCAAGCCGGTGGACCTGCCGGTGCTGGTGGCCAGGATCCGGTCGCTGCTGCGCCGGGCCACCTTCGCGCGGACGCCGGCCGCCGGGGCCGAGGCAGGGGCGGCCGTGCTGGAGTTCGGGGACCTGAGCGTGGACACCGGCGCGCTGGAGGTGCGCCGGGCCGGCCGGCGCGTCGAGCTGTCGCCGACCGAGCTGCGGCTGCTGCTGGAGTTCGCCGCCCATCCCGGCATCGTGCTGGAACGGGCGACGCTGCTGCGCAACGTGTGGGACTACGGATGGGACGGCGACAGCCGCGTGGTCGACCTGTGCGTGCAGCGGCTGCGCAGGAAGATCGGCACCGAGCGCGTCGAGACCGTGCGCGGGTTCGGCTACAAGCTGGCCGTCACGTGAATCCGGCCTCGCTGCGCTGGAAGATCGCCGCACTCGTCACGCTCGCCGCGACCGTCGTCGCCGCCGTGGTGGGGCTGCTGGTGCACCGGGCGACCTGGCAGCGGGCGCTCGACATCGGCCAGGCCCGGGCCGAGGTGGCCCTGGAGGAGTCGCTGGCCGCCGGGACCACCGAGGACGTGGTGCCCGTCGCCGAGCTCCCCGACGCCCTGGCCGACCGGCTGCGGCCCGGCCGGCGGGTGGTCTGGTACGGGCTCGACCACCGGGACGAGCCGTGGATGTGGGCGGTCCAGCCGTACGGCGACGGCGGCGAGGTGACGAGCGTGCAGATCGCGATGGGCTCCGAAGTGCTCGGCCTCCAGGCGCTCGACCGGAACATGGCCAAGGCCGGGCTGCTCGCCCTGGCCGGGGTGGTGCCGCTGTCGGTGCTGGCGGCCGAGCTGCCCAACCGGCGGCTGCGGCGGGTCGCGCACACCGCCCGCAGGATCGCCGGGGGCGACCTGGCGGCCCGGACGGACGCCCGCGGCCGGGACGAGATCGCCCGCATCTCCGCCGCCGTGGACTCGATGGCGGCGAGCCTGCAGCACCGGCTGCTGGCCGAGCAGCGGTTCACCGCCGACGTCGCGCACGACCTGCGCACCCCGCTGATGGGCCTGGTCGCCGTGGTCGAGCTGCTGGACGAGGGCGAGGTCACCGACCTGGTGCGGGACCGGGTGCGGGTGCTGCGGACGCTGGTGGAGGACCTGCTGGAGGTGTCCCGGCTGGACGCCGGGGCCGAGGTCGCCGAGCGGGTGCGCGTGCTGCTGGCCGGGCTGGCCGCGGAGTCGGCGTCCCGGGTGGGGGTCGAGGCGCGGGTGCTGGCCGACGGGGACCCGGTGGCCGAGACCGATCCGCGGCGGCTCGACCGGATCCTGGCCAACCTCGTGCTCAACGCCCATCGGCACGGCGCGGCGCCGGTGGAGATCGCGGTCGGCGACCACGTGATCGAGGTGCGCGACCGGGGGCCGGGGTTCCCGCCGGAGCTGCTGGCCGAGGGGCCGCGCCGGTTCCGCACGGGCGCCGCCGAACGGGGCCGCGGGCACGGCCTGGGGCTGACGATCGCGCTGGGCCAGGCCCGGGTCATCGGCGCCGAGCTGACCCTGGCCAACGCCCCGGACGGCGGCGCGGTCGCCGTCCTCCGCCTCCCGGCGGGTTGATGCCGGGCTGATACACGGCTGAGCGCGGACGGATGCGCGGCCACGGCCGTACGGACACGGCGGTCGCGCAACCTGGCCGGTATGCGACGTTCCTTGATGTTTCTGCTGCTGGCGGGCGTTCTGTCGGGCTGTGCCGGGGCTCCCCCGGTCACCGGGGACGCGTCCCTGCCGTGGCCGCGGGAGGGGCAGGCGGCGGTCGAGGTGGCCGACGTGGGCAGCCTGGGCGTCAGCGGCGACCCGCGGCCGGTGCCGATCGCCAGCGTGACGAAGGTGATGACCGCCTACGTGATCCTGCGCCGCCATCCGCTGCGGCCCGGCGACGACGGCCCGCCGATCACCGTGGACCGCACGGCGGCCGAGGAGTCGTTGTCGCGGCTGGAGTCGACCGTCCCGCTCGTCCAGGGCCGGACGGTACGGCTGCGGCGGCTGCTGGAGCTGATGATGGTGCCTTCGGGCAACAACGTGGCCCGGCTCCTGGCCCGCTGGGACGCCGGCTCCCAGGAGCGCTTCGTGGCCCGGATGAACGCCGCCGCACGACGACTGGGCATGGCGGACACCACGTACACGGGGGCCAGCGGCAACGAGGACACCACCGTCAGCACCGCCGCCGACCAGCTCAGGCTGGCCAGGGCGGCGATGGGCGACCCGGTGCTGCGGGCGGTGGTGGCGCAGACCGACACGTCCGTCCCGGGGGACGCCCGGCGGCTGCACAACACCAACACGCTGCTGAACAGGCACGGCGTCATCGGCATCAAGACCGGCTCGGGCACGGCCGCGGGCGGCAACCTGATGTGGGCCTCGCGCGTACGGGGCCATCTGGTGCTCGGCGTCATCCTCGGCCAGGCCGCGCACACCGACCCGGCCGCCGCCAAGGCGGCGGCGCTGGAGGCGGGCGGGCGGATGAGCGCGGCGGTCGAGCGGTGGCTGCTCGACCGGTCGCGCTGACGTGCCCGGCACCGTTCAGCAGTTCAGGCCGCTGACGATGCCCAGCTGGGGTGTCGGGTTGACGACCGCGCAGCCGTAGGTGCCGGACGGGATGGTGATCGACCCGGCTCCCGAACCCTCCCCGGTGCAGCCGGAACCCAGGATGTGGTAGCCCACGACGCTGCCCAGGTAGGTGCGGGAGCCGCCGGAGCAGACCCACGAGCCCATCGCGTGCGCGGACGAGGCGGGCAGGGACGCCCCGGCGAGGGCGAGGGCCGAGATGACGGCGAGCCGTCGCACCAGCGTGATCACGAGATTCCCTCTCCTCCGAAGGAACGGCGGCATCTCTTCCCTGCCCCGCGACCCGCTGCGCGCCACCCGGGAACGATGTCCACTATCGGACGCGATCCCCCGTCAGGGACGGTCCTTCGAAGCCTTGGGCAGAGCGAGCACGGCCACCGCCCCGGCGGCCACGAGGCCGGCGCACGCCCAGAACGCCAGGGCGTACCCGGACGTCGGCGCGCCGGTGGGGGCCGCGGCCAGGGTGGTCAGCGCGGCCAGCCCGAGGGAGCCGCCGACCTGGCGGGAGGAGTTGAGGATGCCGGAGACCAGCCCCGCCTCGCCGGGGGCGGCGCCGGCCGTGGCGGTCATCGCGATCGGGGCCGAGGTGAGCCCCAGCCCGCCGGTGACGAGCACGCCCGGCAGCACGATCCCGGCGAGCAGGCCGCTCTCCGGCGTGACGACGGCCTGCCAGGCGAACCCCACCGCCGAGACCAGCGCGCCCGTGGCCAGCAGCGGACGCAGCCCGACCCGGCCGGCCAGCCACGGCGTGGCCTTGGCGGCGACGACGACGGCCAGGGTGTGCGGCAGGAACGCCAGGCCCGCCTGGAGCGCGCTGTAGCGCAGTACCTGCTGCATGTGGAGCGACAGGAAGTACCAGAGCGCGAAGCCCGCGGCCCCCAGCAGGAACTGCACGAGGAGCGCGCCGGACACCGAGCGGGCCCGGAAGATCCGCAGCGGCATCAGCGGCGCCCGCGCGAACCGGGCCTGCACCAGGACGAACACGGCCAGCGCCAGCACCCCCACGCCCATCGGGACCAGCGCGCGCGCCGAACCCCAGCCGTGCGCGGGGATCTGCAGCACGCCCAGCTCCAGCGCCGACAGCCCGGCCGTCACCGTGATCGCGCCGGTCAGGTCGAGCCCGCGGGCGCCGGCGTCGCGGCTCTCGGCGAGCAGGCGCAGCGCGGCGATGACCGCGACCGCCCCGATCGGCGCGTTGATCAGCAGGATCCAGCGCCAGGACAGGTGGTCGGTGAGCAGCCCGCCGGCCAGCGATCCCGCCGCCCCGCCGGCCGCCCCGACCGCGCCCCAGGTGGCGACGGCCCTGGCCCGCGCCGGCCCGGCGGGGATCGTGGTGGTGAGGATGGTCAGCGTGGCCGGGGCGACCACGGCCGCGCCGAGCCCCTGGCACGCCCGCGCGGCGATCAGCAGCTCCGGCGTGGTGGCGAGCCCGCCGGCCAGGCCGGCGGCCGCGAACACGGCCAGGCCCGCGACGAAGGTGCGCCTGCGGCCGTAGAGGTCGGCCGCCCGGCCGCCCAGCAGCAGGAACCCGGCGAAGGTGAGCAGGTAGCCGTTGACCACCCATTGCAGCCCCTCGGCGCCCAGGCGGAGGTCGGACTCCATGGCGGGCAGCGCGACGTTCACGATCGACACGTCGAGGACCATCATGAACTGCGCCAGGCAGACCAGGGCGACGATCGGCCAGAGGGGGCCGGGCGGCCGGGCGGCGCTCCGCCCGGCCGGTGGCGCGTCCGCGGTGTTCGTCATGATCGGAGATCTCGTCGAGGGTGCCCGCGGGGTCACACGACGGCGACGGCGTCGACCTCGACGAGGCATCCCGGGTTCAGGCCGGCCACGACGTGCACCGTGATGGCGGGCGGCGGGTCGGCCCGGTTCCACACCTCCTGGAAGGCGGCCACTCCCTCGTCGAACGTGTGGCCGTCCAGCACGGCGATGCGCCAGTGCACGACGTTCGCCAGGCTCGCGCCCTCGCTCTCCAGGATCGTCCTGAGGTTGCGGAACACCTGCCTGGCCTGCTCCCCCACCGTGGGGCCGACGACCTTGCCGTCGGGGCCGACGCCGTTCTGGCCGCCGATGTAGATCGTCTTGGCCGGCTGCTCGACCACGACGGCCTGGCTGAAGGCCGGGCTGCGGTGCAGCCCCTCGGGGTTGATGTGCCGTACGCCCATGTTCTTTCTCCTCACGTTCTGAAACCGGTTAAAGAGGTTTCGTTGCGACACCAGTTATAGTGGTGTCATGCGAGTGAACGCAACCGGACGGGTGCTGCACGATCCCAAGGGCGGGTCGTTCCGGTTCGACGCCGGCGCCCTCTGCCTCGACTTCGCCCACACCGGCGGCGAGGGTCAATATGCGATCTTCGAGACCCTGCACGAGCCCGCCGACCTGGCCGAATGGCTGGCCCAGCCACCGCTGACGGCGGTCATGACGGCCCCCGTGACCGCCCGCGAGCTCGCCGACGCCAAGGCCCTGCGCCAGGCGATCTGGGACGCGGCGCACGCCCAGGCGGCGCGCCGCCCCCTGCCCGCCGGGGCGATCACGGTCATCAACCGGGCCGCGACGGCCGCGCCGCTGGTCCCCGAACTCGCCGCCGACGGCGTCACCGCCGGATGGGCGTCACCGGTGCGGGCCTCCCAGGCGCTGTCCGCCATGGCGCGGGAGATGATCGAACTGTTGTCCGGGCCGCTCGCCGAACGCATCCGCGAGTGCGCGAGCGACAACTGCCCGCTGGTGTTCGTCGACACCTCGCGCCCCGGCGCCCGCCGCTGGTGCGCGATGGAACGCTGCGGCAACCGCCACAAACTCCGCGCCCTGCGCGCCCGCCAGGCCCTGGAGCCGTGACGAGCGGCCGGCGGGCGCGCGCCCGCCGGGAGCGGCTTGCGGACGCGACGCCGCGCGGCCCCGCGCCGACTAAGGCCGGTCGAGGCTCGACAGGCCGTTGATCGCGACCTCGATCCCGCGCCGCCCGGCGGCCAGGACGTCGTCCTCTGAGCCGCCCTGCTCCTGGGCGACCATGCCGGCCACGGCCAGCGCGCCCATGAAGCTGCCGACCGCCGCCCCCGCCGACACCGGGTCGAGCCCCGGATAGACCTCGCACAGCGCCCTGGCCAGCCGGGGCTGGGTCTCCATCATGAGCGTCAGGCCGCGGGCGCGCAGCGCGGGCTCGGCGACCATCAGCCGCGCCCGCAGCGGCGACAGCGCGAAGCCGAGCTCGTCGTCCTCGGCCAGGCTGCGCACCATGGCCTCGAACATCCGGCTCAGCAGCTCCCCCAGCGGCTCTCCCGGCCGCCGCCCGGCGATCGCCTCCAGCATCACCCGCTCGCGCTCGCCCGCCTGCAGGAAGAGCACGTCCTCCTTGCTCGCGAAGTAGGCAAAGAAGGTGCGGGGCGCGACGTCGGCCGCCGCGGCGATGTCGGCGACGGTGGTCTGCTCGTACCCCCGCTCGGCGAACAGCCGGACGGCCGCCTCCAGCAGCGCGCGGCGGGTGCGGGCCTTCTTGCGTTCGCGATGACCTTCCACGGCGCCACCCTACTGCATGCCCTGCTTTTATGCATAGGTTGCAAATTCGCAGTCTCTGCGGTTTTCTGGGGGCATGGACATCCTTCAGAGCCTGCCGCTCGACCGTGTGGACCCGTTCGAGCCGCCCGCCGAGCTCGCCCGGCTGCACGGCCCGCTGCACCGCATGATCTACGCCGACGGCCGCCCCGGCTGGCTGGTCACCGGCCACGCCGAGGCCCGCGCGGTGCTCGACGACCCGCGCTTCAGCAACACCTCCCAGGGCGCCGCGCCGCCGATCAAGGAGCTGGCGCCGCCCGAGGGCCTGGCCGACCTGGTGATCCCGCCGGGCTTCTTCATCGCCATGGACGATCCCGAGCACTCCCGCTATCGGCGGCTGCTCACCGGCCGCTTCAGCATGCGCAGGATGCGGCTCCTGGAGCCCAGGATCCAGGAGATCGTCGACGGCCGCCTCGACGAGATGGCCGGGGCCGGAGCGCCCGCCGACCTGGTCGGCGCGTTCGCACTGCCGATCCCGTCGCTGGTGATCTGCGAGCTGCTCGGCGTGCCGTACGACGAGCGCGCGCGCTTCCAGGACACCACCGCGCGCGCGGTGAACCTGGACAACTCCGCCGAGGAACGCGGCGCGGCGGGCGCCGAGCTGATGGGCTACCTGTCCGAGCTGGTCACCCGCAAGCGGGCCGAGCCCGCCCAGGACCTGCTCGGCGAGCTGGTCTCCGGCGGCGAGCTGAACCACGAGGAGCTGACCGGGGTGGCCACCCTGCTGCTCACCGCCGGCCACGAGACCACCGCGAACATGCTGGCCCTCGGCGCGTTCCTGCTGCTGAGCCGTCCGGAGCAGGCGGAGCTGGTGCGCACCGACCCGGGCGTGGCGGCGACCGCCGTCGAGGAGCTGATGCGCTACCTCAGCATCGTGCACATCGGCCCGATCCGGGTCGCGCGGGCCGACGTGCCGCTCGCCGGGCGGACGATCAGGGCCGGGGAGACCGTGACGCTCTCCCTGCCGGCCGTCAACCGCGACCCGGCCCGTTTCCCCGACCCCCACCGCTTCGACGTCACCCGTGAGGCCGGCCCGCAGCTCGGCTTCGGCCACGGCATCCACCAGTGCCTGGGACAGCAGCTCGCCCGCCTGGAGATGCGGCTGGCCTTCCCCGCGCTGCTGCGCCGCTTCCCCGGGCTGCGGCTGGCCGTGCCCGCCGAGGAGGTGCCGCTGCGCCCGCGCGCCACGATCTACGGCCTGGCGTCCCTGCCGGTCACCTGGTGAGGCCGCCGCGTTTGACCTGCCCTGCCGCCGTGCAGAGAGCATGACGGACACAAGACGATCACGGGAGGCGCGCATGGCCGGTACGGACGGCGGGATCAGGCTGTGTCAGGTGGTGCTCGACTGCACCGACGCCAGGGCGCTGGCGGAGTTCTACCGGTCCCTGCTGGACCTGGTCTACCGGCCCGGCGACGAGCCGCCGCAGCCGGGCGCCGACGACGAGCGCGGCCGCGACTGGCTCGTGCTGCGAACCAGGGACGGCGCGCCGCAGCTCGCCTTCCAGCAGGTCGAGACGCTTCCGGAGGCGACCTGGCCGGAGCCCGGGGTGCCCCAGCAGCTCCACCTCGACCTGACCGTGCCGTCGGTCGAGAGCCTGCTGGAGCAGCACGAACGCGTTCTGCGCCTGGGCGGCCGGCTGCTGCTGGACCGGATCGACGACGACGAGGAACCCCTGCGGGTCTACGCCGACCCGGCCGGGCACCCGTTCTGCGTGTTCGTCTCCCGGCGCGGCTGACCGTCCGGCGGGAGCGGTCAGCGCGCCGGCGAGAAGACCAGCGTGGCGTTGTGGCCGCCGAAGCCGAACGAGTTCGACATCACCGGCCCCCTCGCGATCGGGCGCGGCACGGGCGCCGCGTCGATGTCGCAGCGCGGGTCGAGCCGGTCCAGGTTGGCGGTCGGCGGGGCGGTGCACTCCGCCATCGCCAGCACGCAGGCCACGGCCTCGATCGCCCCGGACGCGCCGAGGGCGTGCCCGGTCACCCCCTTGGTCGAGCTCACCGGCACGGCGGCCGGCCCGAAGACGCGGCCGATCGCCTGCGCCTCGGCCAGGTCGTTCAGCTCGGTCCCGGTGCCGTGGGCGTTGACGTGCACGATGTCCTCGGGCGCCAGGCCCGCGTCGGCGAGCGCGGCGTCCATGCACCGCCGGGCGCCCTCGCCGCCGGGCGCGGGGGCCGTCAGGTCGTGGGCGTCGCTGGTGCGGCCGTAGCCGGACACCTCGGCGTGGACGCGCGCCCCGCGGCGCACGGCGTCGTCGAGGCGTTCCAGGACGAGGAACGCGGCCCCCTCGGCCAGCACGAACCCGTCGCGGTCGGCCTCGAAGGGGCGGCAGGCGGCCTCGGGGTCGTCGTTGCGGACCGACAGGGCCCGGCATCGGCTGAAGCCGTGCAGCATGCCGGGGGTGACGTTGGCGTCCCCGGCCCCGGCCACGACCAGGTCGGCCGAGCCGTCGCGGATCAGCCGGACGCCCTCGCCGATGGCGTGCGCGCCGGAGGCGCAGGCGGTGACCACGGACATGCTCGGCCCGCGGATCTCGTACCGCATGCCGATGGCGGCGGCGCCGGCGTTGGGCATGATCTTCGGGATGAAGATCGGCGACAGCCGCAGCGCGGCCGGACCGGGCGTGTCGAGCAGCGCCGACTCGTAGGTCTCGGTGCCGCAGAACGAGCTGCCCGCCACCACGGCCCGCCGCTCGGGCGCCACCCGCGGATGACCGGCGTCGGCCAGGGCGTCACCCGCCGCGCACACCGCCAGCAGCGACGCCCGGTCCAGCCGCCGGGCCTGCCGGTCGGTCAGGTACGCCGAGACGTCCAGCTCCGGCACCTGGCAGGCGAACCGCACCGCGAGCGCGGACGTGTCGAAGGACGTGATGGCCCGTGCCGTCGAGCGCCCGCCGAGCAGCGCGTTCCACAGCTCCTTGGGACCGGAGCCGGCGGGCGTGCGCAGGCCGAGCCCGGTCACCGCGACCCGGGGTCGCATCAGCCGCCCACCGCCGTCAGGTGGCGGCGGATGACGGCGGCCATGTCGGCGACCGTCCGCACCCGCTGGAGCCGGTCGTCGGCGAAGGTGCCCCATTCGTCCTCGACCACGGCGTGCAGCTCGGCGAAGTCCAGGCTGTCGGCGTCCAGTTCCTCGCGCAGGTCGGTGTGCGGGCCGATCTGGGCCGGGCTGACGCCCAGGACCCGCGCGCAGTGGCCGCGGAGCACGTCTGTTATCTGGTCGTCGGTCATGGTGCCGTCCGTTCTCTCGGCGGATGGGGGGCGTGTCCGAGTGTGCTCCAGGAGTGTGGGCGGGTCCGGGTATGACACCTCAAATGTCCATCAAGCCGGGCCCAGAGCGTCCCTGACCCGCGACTCGGTCAGCGCGGCCAGCGCCGCCCGGTCCGCGCGCGGCCGTCCGGTGAGCTCGAGGCGCACGGGGGGCAGGAACGTCACCTCGGCCACCAGGTTCCGGGTCGCGACCACGCGCAGCAGCGAGACCGGCAGGGACTCCACGCCGATCCAGGCGGCGCGGGTGGAGGGCGCGCCGGCTTCGCGGTAGCGCAGCGCCACCGGCCGGACGGTCGCGCCCGCCTCGACGGCGGCCTGGAACAGGGCCGGGTGGAAGGCTCCCATGGCCTGCCCGCACCAGGTGGTGCCCTCGGGGTAGGCCAGCACCGCGTCCCCGTCGCGCAGCGCGGCGGCGACGGCCGTGATCGCGGCGGGCAGCCCGGCCGACCGGTCCTTGTCGATGAACAGGGTGCGGTGGGCCGCGGCCAGCGACCGGATCAGCGGCCACCGTCCGATGTCCCGTTTGGCGAGCTGGCGGGCCGGCGTGAGGGCCGCCATGATCAGCGGGTCGGCCCACGAGATGTGGTTGCTCACCAGCAGGGTGCCGTGGCCGTCCAGGGCGGGGACACCGCCGGGGATCCGCACCGTGATGCCGAGCGCGCGCACGATCAGGCCCATGGCCCTGCGCGCGAGGCGTGCGCGCAGGGCGCCGGCGCGGCGGGCGGGCATCGCCGACAGCGTGAGGGCGGCTCCCAGGGCCAGCGCGCAGCCGAGGAGGCGGGCGGCCCGGCGCACCGGCCCGGCGGCGGCGACCGGCGGCCGGACGCACGCGTCCGGCGTGCACGGCGACAGCCCCGGCCCGGACGGCGGCCGCTCGTGGCGGTGGTCCTGATCGCGGACGGTCGTCACGGCGTGCTCGCGGGTGTGCTCGCCGGCGCCGCGGGCTCCGTCCCGTCCGGGCCGCCCGCGGCCGCGCCGACGGGGACGCGCGGCGGGTCGCCGGGAGAGCCGCCGCCGCTCCCCCGCCTGCCGCGCAGCAGCCGGGGCGACCACCAGTTGACGGGCCCGGCCAGGCGCATCACGGCGGGCACGAGGAGCGTGCGGATCAGCGTGCAGTCGACCAGGACGGCCACCGCGATGCCCACCCCGATCATCTTGAGCACGGCCAGGCCGGAGGTCGCCACGGCGGCCATGACGACGGCGAAGATGACGGCGGCCGAGGTGAACAGCCGCCCGGTGTGCTGCAGCCCGGTGGCGACCGCGGTGGCGGTGTCGCCGCGGTCGCGGTACTCCTCGGTGATCCGGGACAGCAGGAAGATCTCGTAGTCCATGGACAGGCCGAAGGCGACGCAGAAGATCAGCGTGGGCATGAGGGCGTCGATGCTGCCGGTGGCGGTGAAGTCGCCGACCAGCCCGCGCAGGTGGCCGTCCTGGAAGACGTGGACCAGGGCGCCGAAGGTGGCGGTGAGGCTGAGCACGTTCATCACCAGGGCCTTGACGGCCAGCACGACGCTGCGGGTCAGCAGCGTCACCATGGCCAGGGTGGCCAGCGCGATCAGCGCCAGGGCCGTGGGCAGCGTGCCGGCGATGCTCTGCCTGATGTCGTCGAGCTCGGCGCCCGGCCCGGCGAACAGCGCCTGGCCCGGGGCCGGGATCGCGCGCAGGCGCCGGACGAGCTCGCTGTTGGCCACCGAGTACGGCTCGTGCGCGGTGGTGACGAGCAGCCAGGTGCCCGCCTCGCCGGTGAACCGGCGGCCCGGCCCCGGCACGGTGGCGGCCCGGCTGTAGGAGCCGCCGGCCGTGTCCACCCGGAGCACGCCGTCGGTGGCGGCCAGGCGCCTGGCGTAGCCGTCCAGCGGGCCGGCGGAGCTCTGCCCGGTCATCCGCAGGTCCGGCAGCACGATCATGGTGCCGCCGACGACCTGCTGCCCGCCGAACTCCGCGCGCAGCGCCTGCGCCGCGCGGGCGGCGGGCGCGTCGGGCGGCAGGATGCGGTCGTCCAGCGTGCCGAAGCGGGCGCCCAGGAACGGCGCGCCCATGGCCAGCAGCAGCGCGGTGGTGGGCACGGCCACCGCCAGCGGGCGGCGCATGACGGCGACCGCCAGGCGGTACCAGGGCCCGTCCTCCACCGGCGGCGCGGACCGGCGCGCGGCGTTCCACGGGCCGGGCACGGGAAGCCGGTTGACCCGGTCGCCGAGCAGGGTGAGCACGGCCGGGAGCACCACGAGGCTGGCCGCGGCCGCCGTCAGGCTGATCGTCATCCCGCCGACGGCCAGCGAGCGCAGGATGGTGAACGGGAACAGCAGCAGCGCCGACATGGACAGCGCCACGGTGGCCGCCGAGCAGGCCATGGCCCGGCCGGTGGTGCGCATGGTGACGGAGACGGCCTGGACGGCGTCCTGGCCCTGGGCGAGCTGCTCGCGGAAGCGGGTGACGATGAACAGGCTGAAGTCGACGGCCAGGGCGAAGCCGAGCGCGCTGGAGATGCTCAGCGCGAACACCGAGATCTCCATGACCTCGGTGAGCAGCCGCAGCACGGCCATGGTGGCGATCACCGCCAGCGCGCCGATCAGCACCGGCAGCAGGGCGGCGACCAGGCTGCCGAACACCACGCACAGGATGGCCAGGGTCAGCGGCGCGGCGATCAGCTCGGCGGTGCGCAGGTCGGTCTCGCTGCGGTCCTGCGCCTCGACGCGTACCTGGGCCTCGCCCGTGGCGGTCAGCGACAGGGGGCCGTAGCGGCCGTGCAGGGAGTCCATGATCCGCCGAGCGGCGGCGTTGCGGGCGGCGTTGTCGCCGCTCAGGTGGGCCAGGACGACCGCCGCGCGCCCGTCGCCGCTGCGCAGCCTGGGCTCGTGGCCACGCCAGTACGAGGTGACCCGCCACACGCCGGGATCGGCCGAGACGCGTTCGGTGAGCCGCGTCCCGGCGGCGTCGATCTCGGGGTCGTCGACCGGGTGTGCGGCGCGGGCGATCAGGACCAGGTCGGCGTTGCCCGCGTGGAAGGCGTCCTGGAGGATGTCGTCCGCGCGCAGGGACTGCGATCCGAGCGGCACGATGTCGCCCAGCACGAGCCGGTCGTGCACGTCCAGGCCGGCCACGAGCGAGACGGCGAACGTGACGGCCGCGCCCCAGAGCACGACCCGTCGCGGCCACCTCCGCCCACGGCCGGACGGCGGCGAATTGCCCCACATCGGTGAATCCTTACGTCGAGTAACGGTCGAGGCCGCCGCGCACGCGCTCCTCCGCGGCGCGGGCCTGTGTGGTCAGTCCTGTGCGGTTGGCTTGTGCGGTCGGTCGAGGCCGGCGCGTACGCGTTCCTCGGCGGCGCGGGCCAGGGCGGCCCGTCCGAGCGGCCCGCGGGCGGGCGCGGGCGGCGGCAGGAGCGGGGTGAGCCGCACCTCGGCCCGCAGCCGCCGCGTCCCGGCCACCCGGACGACGGACCCGGTCACCGAGTCCTCGCCCACCCAGCTCCCCCGGCTCGACGGGCGCGGTCCCTCGTAGTAGCGCAGGACGGCCGGGCACACCGCCGCCCCCGCGTCGATCGCCGCCTGGAAGACCGCGGGCCGGAACGTGCCGACCTCGCGCCCGCAGGACGTGGTGCCCTCGGGGAAGACGGCGACCGTCTCCCCGGCCAGCAGGGCGTCGCGGATCAGGCCCACCGCGGCGGGCAGCGTGGACAGGCGTTCCCTGTCGATGAACAGCGCCCCGCAGGCCGCGCCGAGCGTCCCGATGAGCGGCCACCGGCGCACCTCCCGCTTGGCCAGCAGGCGGCAGGGCAGCGCGGCCAGCATGACCAGCGGGTCGAGCAGCGAGACGTGGTTGGCCACGACGAGCACCCCGGCCGCCGTCCCCGCGAGGTCCGCCGGACCGGCGACCTCGACCCGGACGCCGAGCGCGCGCAGCAGCAGCCGGGCCGCCGCCTGCGCGGTCCTGGCCCGCCAGAGCCTCGGCGCGGCCCCCATGACGAGGAAGGCGGGCAGCGCGGCCAGCAGCACCAGCAGGGCGCCGCACAGCCGGGCCGCGCGGCGCGTCCGCCCGGCGGCGACGGCCTCCTCCGGCAGGCACGCGCGCACCGAGCACGGCGCCCGCGCCAGCCACGGGTTGATCTCCACGCGCCGGCCGGGGCCGGCGACGTGCCGCCACGTCGCACGCCCCCGCCCCGCCCCGGCGGACGGCACGACGGACCGCACAGCGGACGGCATCACGGACGGCATCACGGACGGCGCCGCAGTCGGCACTGCGGGTGGAGTCGGATGGGACACGCGGGACTCCCAGACGGTGATCGGCGGGCCGGCCCGAGCGGCGCTAACGGCAGCGCGAGACGACGGCGGGCGGCAGGCCCACGGCGGACGAGCCGGGCACGACGGCAACGGCTCGCCGCAGGCCGGGCGCGACGGCGTCGGCCGGCTGCGGGCCGCGGCGCGCGGCGCCAGGTGGCGTGTGGGTGCCCCGGCGCCGGGACGGGCGGATATGGGGCGGATGTGTGCTTTGGGCGATTTCATGTGACTGCACGATCATGAGCGTCCCGAATTCGGAGCGGGCTCGGCACCGGCGGCCCTGACCGCGGGGTGACAAGCGGATGATGATCCTGTTAGTGCAGGTTAAGCGCCCTCCGGCGGAGAGCGCCGAATTTGCGCCACGTGTCGCCCGACCTTGGCAGAACACTCCCCAAGCCGTCCCAGCTCATGACCTGAGCCCCATAACCTGACAAGGTGATCTACGCAAAGACGCCCCTCACCCCCGAGATCCGTGCCGCCGTCTCCCGGGCCTGGGGCGCCGAAGGAGAGGGCGAGCGGCTGCACGGCGGGGAGGAGTCGGCCGCCTACCGTCTCGGGGACCACGTCGTCCGGGTGGGCCCGGCCGCGCGCGGGGTGGCCGAGTCGGAGTGGTGCCACGCCGTCGCCCGGCACGCCGCCACCACGCTCCCCGAGGCCGTCGCCCCGCTGGCCACCGGGGGCGGCGCGACGGTGGTCGTCGTGGCGGGGCGGCCGATCTCCTGCTGGCCCTACGTCGAGGGCGAGTGGCCCGACTCCGACGTCCCGGCGCAGCGGGAGGCGGGCGCGCGGCTGCTGGCCAGGCTGCACCGCGCGCTGGCCGGTCTGCGTCCCGGCCCGCGTCCCGTGCCCGCCTTCCAGGAGTCCGGTCTGTACGGCGACCCGCCCCCGGACGCCGCCGACCTGCACGACCCCGTCCTGGACCGCTGGCTGGCGGCCTTCCACGCCGGGCATCCCGTACGCCACCCGCTGCACGGCGACTACTACACCGGCAACACCCTGGCCAGGGACGGCCGCATCGTCGCCGTCCTCGACTGGGACGAGACCTTCGTCGGCGCCCCCGAGCTGGAGCTGGCCGCCGCCGCGCTGGAGTGGGGCGACGACCTGACCGGCCCCAGCAAGGAGTTCGTGGCCGCCTACCACGAGGAGGGCGGCACGGCGGCCCCCCTCGACGACGAGTCGCTCGCCCAGCTCGTCCGGCACAAGCTGCGCAGGGAGCACGCCTACTTCCGCAAGGCCGCCGCGGCGGGCGTGCCGCACGACGAGGAGGACCTCGACTACCACCGGGCCCGGGTCGAGCTGTTCCACCGGCTGCGCCCCTGACCCGGGCGGCCCGGGTCAGAAGTAACGCAGCCAGACGTACACCCAGGCCAGGGCCGTGCTGCCCAGGGTGACGACGATGCCGTACCGGGTGAACTGCCAGAAGGAGATCGGGTTCCCGGTGCGGGCGGCGATCCCGAGGGCCACGACGTTGGCGCTGGCGGCGACCGCGGTGCCGTTGCCGCCGAAGTCGGCGCCGAAGGCGAAGGCCCACCACAGCGCCTGCCCGGTGGACGCGTCCGGTGCGGCGGCGGCCAGTTCCTCCACCACCGGCGCCATCGTCGCCACGTACGGGATGTTGTCGAAGAACGCCCCCAGCACGCTGGAGCCGAACAGCAGCGAGGTGGCCGCGGCGAAGTAGTTGTCGCCGAACAGGTCGATGGTGGCGCGGCCGATGGTCTCCATCATGCCGGTGTGCACCAGACCCGCGACCATGACGAACAGCCCGGCGAAGAACACCAGCGTGGGCCATTCGACCTCGCGCAGCACGTCCCCGAGCTCGACCCGGCAGACCAGCAGCATGACCCCCGCGCCGACCAGGGCGATGATCGAGGGCGCCAGGTGCAGCACGGAGTGCAGCGCGAACGCCGTCACCACCCCGGCCAGCACCGTCATCGACCGCGCCAGCAGCGCCGGGTCGGTGATGGCCCGCCGCTCCTGCAGCGCCATCACCTTGGCGACGTGCTCGGCATTGTAGTGGAACGACCGGCGGAACAGGGGGTAGGTGAGCAGCACGAACACCCCGAAGATCACCACGACCGCGGGCGCCATGTGGACGAGGAAGTCGTTGAACGTCAGCCCCGCCCGGCTGCCGATGATGATGTTCGGCGGGTCGCCGATCAGCGTCGCCGCCCCGCCGATATTGGAGGCCAGCACCTCGGCGATCAGGTACGGCTGCGCCGGGATGCGCAGCCGCCCGCACACCATCACCGTCACCGGCGCGACCAGCATGATCGTCGTGACGTTGTCCAGGAACGGCGAGGCCACGGCGGTGATGGCCATCAGCATCGCCATCAGCCGGTACGGCCGCCCCCGCGAGCGTTTGGCCGCCCAGATCGCCAGGTAGTCGAACAGCCCGGTCTGCTTGATCACCCCCACGATGATCATCATGCCGAGCAGCAGGAAGATGACGTTCCAGTCGATGCCCGCGTGCCCTGAGGAGAACACCTCCTCCCCCGGTGTCAGCCCCAGCACGGTCATCAGGCCGGCCGCCACCAGGACGACCTTGACCTTGTCGGCCTTCTCGGTGGCGATGAAGAAGAACGCCACCACGAAGATGGATAGGGCCAGGATCGCGCTCATGCGGATCAGTCCGGAAGGCTCGTGATGGCCAGGCTGGTCAGCAGGCGTTCCAGCGTGATCGCCCCCGTGAGGGTGGCGTCCGGGCCGAGGACGGCGACCAGCGGGCTGCGCGTGCGGGCCATCAGCGCCGCCACCTCCAGCAGGGTCGCGTCCGGCGGCACGGTGACGGGCCGCGCGGGCGGCCTGGGCAGGCAGTCGCCGACCGTCAGGTGCGCGAGCTCCTGCCAGAACAGCTCGGCGTCGCTCTCGTCGAGGGTGCGGGCCAGGGCCTGGTCCTCCTGGTACGTGCCGGGGATGGCCAGCCGCAGCACCTGCGTGCCCGGCAGCACGGTCGCCGGCCTGCCCCGCTCGTCCACCACGATGAGTCCGGGCAGCCGGTTGACCACCATCAGGCGCACGGCGCGTCCCACGGAGTCGCGGGCCGTCACGGTCGGCAGGGTGACGGCGATGTCCTGTGCTCGCATGGCACCGTCCACGGTGGTCGAAGTGGTGGGAAGACGACGGTTCGCCCCGGTTCGGGGCACGGTCGTATGGCGGATCTTGATGGGGAGCCTCCAGCGGGGGCATGGGCGAAGGTCACAAAGGCGGCCGGGACGGCTCAGGCGCTCTGCCCCGGCCACGGGACGGCGGCCGGCCCCCGGCGCGGCCCGCGCGTCAGATGGCCCCGGGGGACGGACCGCGACCCGCGGGCGGGCAGGAGGAGAAGCGGTCCTGCCGCCGCGGCTCGGAGAAGGTCCGTGCCACGCATCGCCCACCTCCTTACGGTCCGTCCCTGTTTTCCGGGGAGACCATGCCATCACCGCGCGGGGGGCGGCGCCCATCGGGTCCGGCCCCCATATCGGGTGGGGGCGCGACCGTATTCGGGCCGGGTCAGTGGACAGCGCGGGCGGCGAACGCCCAGGCTGAAGGCATGAGAGACGCCGTCGCCACCGCGCCGGAGCCGCCTGGCCGCACCCCGGCCCAGGCGTTGTTCCGCCGCCTGTTCGTCATCAACGCGCTGGTCTTCGCCGCGGGCACGTTCGTGCTGGCGCTGTCACCCGCGACGGTCTCCTCACCGGTGCTGCTGACCGAGGTCCCGGTGCTGCTCATCGGCCTGGCGCTGATCCTGGCGGCGAACGCGTTCCTGGTGCGGGCCAGCCTGGCCCCGCTGACCTCCCTGACCGCCCTCATGCGGCGGGTGGACCTGCTGCACACCCACGACCGGCTGCCCGCCGGCAACCGGGACCTGCGCAGCGTCACCGACACCTTCAACCAGATGCTCGACCGGCTGGAGGAGGAGCGAAGCGTGGCCAGCGCCCAGGCCCTGGCCGCCCAGGAGGCCGAACGCGGCCGCATCGCCCGCGAGCTGCACGACGAGATCGGCCAGAGCCTCACCGTCGCGCTCCTGGCGCTCAAGCGGGTGCGCGACCGGGCGCCCGCGGAGCTGGCCGACGAGCTCGGCCACGCCCAAGAGGCGATCAGGACCAGCCTGGACGAGGTGCGCCAGGTCGCCCACCGGCTGCGCCCCGGCGTCCTGGAGGACCTCGGGCTGACCAGCGCCCTCACCGCGCTGGCCACCGACCTGTCGCAGACCGGCACGGTCGAGGTCACGCGTAGACTGGCCGCAGGGCTGCCGCCGCTCAGCTCCGAGGTCGAGCTGGTGCTCTACCGCATCGCCCAGGAGAGCCTGACCAACGTCGCCCGCCACGCCCAGGCCACCAGGGCGACGCTCACGCTGACGTCCGACGACGGCGACCTGGTCCTGCGCGTCACCGACGACGGCCGGGGCGGCATCGGCGAGCCGGGCGCCGGCATCCGCGGCATGCACGAGCGCGCCCTGCTCATCGGGGCCCGCCTGAGCGTGCACTCGCCGCCCGGCGGCGGCACCGAGATCGTCCTCACCGTCCCCGGCGCGGCCAAGGAGAACGCCCGATGACCCGCATCCTGCTCGCCGACGACCACGCGCTCGTCCGCCAGGGCGTCCGCCTGATCCTCGACGCCGAGCCCGACCTGACCGTGGTCGCCGAGGCGGCCGACGGGGCCGAGGCGGTGGAGGCCGTCCGCACCCACGACATCGACCTGGTCGTCCTGGACATCGCCATGCCGCGCATGACCGGCCTGCAGGCCGCGCGGGAGATCTCCCGCCGCCGGCCCGGCATCCGCCTGCTGATGTTGTCGATGTACGACAACGAGCAGTACTTCTTCGCCGCGCTGAAGGCCGGGGCCTGCGGCTACGTGCTGAAGTCGGTGGCCGACCGCGACCTCATCGAGGCGTGCCGGGCGGCGATGCGCGGCGAGCCGTTCCTCTACCCGGGGGCGGTCACCGCGCTGATCCGCGACTACCTCCACCGCCACCGGCACGGCGACCCGCTGCCCGACAGCCTGCTGACCGCCCGCGAGGAGGAGATCGTCAAGCTCATCGCCGAGGGCCACTCCACCAAGGCCATCGCCGACACCCTGGTCATCAGCCCCAAGACCGTCGACCGCCACCGCAGCAACATCCTGGCCAAACTCGGCCTCAACGACCGGCTCGACCTGACCCGCTACGCCATCCGCGCCGGCCTGATCGAACCCTGACCTCGGCCGACGGCCGCGCCCCGGGGTCCCGCGGCCCCGGCGGCCCGGCCGGATGGAGCCCGCGGGCGCAGTTCCATGAGACGATCGAGATCATGATGGGTCCGTTGGGCGCGAGCAGTGACGTCCTCCACGCCTCCCTTTCGTCCTGTTGTGCTCCGGCACGGGCCGCCGCCGACCCTGCCGCCGATCCCGTCGTCGTACCGGTCGTGTGCTGAGCATGGCCGAGGACACCGTCGCGTCCCGGGGCGCGCTCACCGGTCAGGAGGCCCGCGGCCTCGTCTCCCGCATCGAGGGGCTGCGTCCGCGGCGCGGTCCCGGCGACGGGGGCGAGGTCCCCGCGGCCGACGTCGACGTCGTCGAGGGGCTGGGCCCGGCGGCGGCCGGCGTGGCGGCGGCCTGGCTGCGCGAGCGGCCCTCCCCGGCCCTGCGGCGGACGCGGCTGCGGGTGCTGGCCTCCTACCTGCGGTGGCTGCGCGGGCAGGATCCCGGCGGCGACGTGCTGGGGGCCGGATCGCAGGTCGACGCCTACTGCCTGGCCGCGCTCACCGCCGGTCTGGCGCCGTCCGGCCGGCCGCTGGCGCGCGCGACGGTGATCCGCAGGCGGGCCGTGCTGGCCTCGTTCTACGCCTTCGCCGGACGGCACGGGCCGGCTCTCCCGGCGCCGGCCGCTCACCCGCCCACCCCGGCCGAGCGGCGGCTGCTGCGCGGCGGGGTCGCCCTGCTGGCCGAGGAGGGGCGCTTAGCCGAGGCCGTGGCCGTCGGGCTGCTGGAGTCCACCGGCGCGTCCGTCGACGCGCTGGCCCGGCTGACCCCGTGCGACGTGCACCTGGCGGGCGCCGGCGACCCCGTGCTGATCACCCTGCACGACGGGCGGGGCGACATCGTCGCCTTCCCGCTCGCCCCCTACCTGCGCCGCCCGCTGCGCCGCCTGTGCGGCGACCGGCCCGCCGACCACCCGCTGCTCACCGGCGAGGCGGGCCGGCCGGTCGACCTGGCCTGGACGCGGGCCGCGCTCACCGAGGCCGCGATCGCCGCCGGCCTGCCCCGGCCGCGGGCCGAGGGCCTGCACCCGTACCTGCTGCGCGCCCTGACGGTGACCGAGCTCGGCGGGTCACCCGTGCGAGCCTGACGACGACGACCTCCGGGGCCGCGGCGAGCCCGGGACCACGACCAGCCCCGGGACCGCTACGAGCCCCGGGGCCGCGGCGGGGTCACGGCTCCGCCGCGGGCCGGTACGCCGCTCCCCATCCCGTCGCCTGCCACGTGGCGGCGTGCGGTCGCAGGCGTGCCCGGTGGTCCTCCCAGGTCACCGGCTCGCGCGTCCAGGATCGTTCGGCCGCGGCCGGAAGACGGGGCAGCAGCAGGAACGCCAGGTCGTCGAAGGACGTGATCGTCTCCGACCAGATCGCGGCCTCCACCCCGGCGACGCGGACGTCGAGCCCCGGCACCAGGGACCGCGGGGTCCAGTCGAACATCTGCCGGAGGGTCTTGGCCGGATAGTCGCGGAACCCGAGCCGGGCCCGGCGCGCCTCCCCCTCGGCGTCCGCGGCGGGCTCGGCGTACGGGCGGTCGTAGTACAGCACGTCGCTGGAGGACAGCAGCACCGGCAGCCCGGCCGCCGCCGCGGCGGGCCCGTCGGACGGCGCGAGGGCGAACAACGCCACCATCTGGTCGACGAAGGGGTGCGCGGACTCCGGCAGCTCGGCCTTCTTGGCGTCGGCGTCGATGCTCGTCTCCGCGCCGATCCACAGCTGCACGAGGTCGCCGTCACCCAGCGCCCCGGCGCGTACCGTCTCCTGCCAGGCCACGACCCGGCTGCCGGCGTCGTGCGCCGCGCGGACGGCCACGCCGACCGCGCGCGTGTACGCCGTGACGGGCATCCCGAACGGCTCATCACCCCCGACGTGCACGAACCGGGCACGGGACGCCTGCGCGAACTCGGCGACGGTCTCCGCGATGAAGGACTCGGCCCCGGGCACGGCCGGATCCACGTAGCCCAGACGGGCGGCGGTCCCGTCGCCGGCGAGCTCCGGGTAGGCGCGGATCGCGGCGTGGGCGTGCCCGGGGAGGTCGATCTCGGGCACGATCGTCACCCCGCGCGCCGCGGCGTACGCCGTCAGCTCCGCCAGCTCGCGCCGCGTGATCAGCTCGCCGGGCGAGGTCGCGTCCAGCGCGGGACGGGCTGCCGACTGCAGCCGCCAGCCGCCGGAGTCGGTGAGGTGCAGGTGCAGCACGTTCAGCTTGTACCGCGTCACAGGTCGATGACGCGGCGGATCTCGTCCGGGCGGAAGGGATGCCGGACGGCGTCGAGCATCAGGCCCCGCCACGCCAGGGCGGGCCCGTCGGCGATGCGCCCGACCGGCAGCCGGCCCGCCGCCGATTCCGCCAGCTGCACCAGCGTCGCGGCGCCCCGCAGGACCGCGTGCGGGGTCGGGCCGGTGATCGTGATCTCCCCCGGGGCGATCGTCACGGTGTGCCGCTCGTCCGGGGGGAGCTGTTCCGGCGCGATCCCGCCGGCCGGCGGCACGTCGCCGGGCGCCTCGCCGATCAGCAGGACGACGCGCGACGGGGACGGCTGACCCGCCGAGGGGGTCGCGGGGAGCCGGGCGAGCTCGCCTTCGAGCCACGCGCGGGCGTCGCGCAGACGATCGTCCGCCCGGATCCCGACGCGGCCGGGGTGCAGGACGGTCGTCGTCGCGGGGTCGAGCGCGACCGCGTGCGGCCACGGCACCAGCGCGGCCCTCATCGCCGGCCTCCCAGCAGCCCCGCCAGGCCGTGCGTCCGGGGTCACCTCCAGGGTTTCCGTCACGACGCGGCCTTTCCGCCCAGGACGGCCGCCGGGTCCTGGACGAGCCGTCCGAACCAGCGGGCGCTGGCTTTGACCGTGCGCCGGAACGTGGTCCGGTCGACCGCGACGAGGCCGAAGGTGGGCGTCCACGATCCCCACTCGTAGTTGTCCAGGAGTGACCAGTGCAGGTAACCGCGCACGTCGATGCCGTCGGCCATGGCGCGGGCCAGGCCCGTCACGGCCTCCGTCGTGTACGCGATGCGTTCGTCGTCGTCGGCGGTCGCGATGCCGTTCTCGGTCACCAGCAGCGGTGTCGATCCGCCGAGCCGGGCGGCGGTGTGCCGGACCGCGTCCTCCAGCGCGAGGGGGTAGTACTCCCAGTCCATCATCGTGCGCCTGTCGTCCGGGCCGGGGGCGATGACGCCGTCCCCGCCCGCGCGCAGGCGGCTGTAGGCCTGCACGCCGATGAAGTCGTCGTCCTTCGCCAGGTCGATGTACTGGTCGTCGACCAGGTACGACAGCTCGGCGGTGCGGTCGGGTCCGGCGCCGTGGTCCTGCACGTTCTGGTTGGCCACCGTCCACCCCGAGCGCAGTCCGGGCACGGAGGCGAGCAGGTCGCGGGCCTCCTCGTGCGCACGGGCCAGCGCGGCGGTCACGCCGGGGTCCGGCGGGACGAAGGAGGGGACGGGTTCGCCGCCGCCGTGCCTGCGGCGCGCGGCCACCAGGGCGACCATGTTGGGCTCGTTGATCGTGCAGACCCACGGCACGCCGTCGAGGATCGGCAGCACCGCGCGGACGTAGTCGGCGAAGTGCGCGACCGCCTCCCCGGAGGTCCAGCCGCCTCCGGCGCTCAGCCATGCGGGGCTGGTGAAGTGGTGGAGCGTGACGACCGGGGTCAGCCCGCGCTGCCCGCAGCCTTCGATGATCCGGCGGTAGTGGTCCAGCATGGCCGCCGACGGGTGACCGGGGGCGGGGACCACGCGGGCCCATTCGACGCTGAACCGGTAGGCGTTGAGACCGAGGTCGCGCGCGATGTCCAGGTCCTCGGGCCACCGGTGGAAGCTGTCGCAGGCGTCCCCCGAGCGTTCGGGCAGGCCCCGGCTCCCGTCGTGCTCCGCCTGCCAGAAGTCGCTGCCGACGTTGTTCCCCTCCACCTGGTGGGCCGCCGTCGACGCGCCCCACAGGAAACCGTCCGGAAATGCCGGCGGCTGCGAAGTCGTCATGTTCGATCCTGTCTTGGGTGTCGGAGGTGTGGTCATTTGAGGCCCATGGTGGCGATGCCCTGCACGAAGTAGCGCTGCAGGGACACGAAGAGCGCGAGGATCGGCGTGATGATCAGCACGGCCCCGGCGAGCAGCGTGCCGTAGTCGGTCGCGTACTGGCCGGTGGAGTAGAGCGAGAGCGCGACCGGCAGCGTGTACATCGACTCGGTCTGGCTCGCCACGAGCGGCCACAGGAAGTTGTTCCACGAGCCGAGGAAGGTGAGGATGCCGAGGGTGGCCAGCGCGGGGCCGCACAACGGCAGCACGACCCGGGTGAAGATCCTCGTCTCGGAGGCGCCGTCGATGCGCGCGGCCTCCAGCAGCGAGTCGGGGATGTCCAGCATGAACTGGCGCATCAGGAAGACGCCCACGGGCTGCGTGAGGAACGGCAGCACCAGGGCCCCGTACGTGTCGAGGATGCCCATCTTCGCGACGATCACGAAGAGCGGGACGAAGGTCACCACGCCGGGCACCATGATGGTCACCAGCACGACGCCGAGCAGGGCGCGTTTCCCGGCGAAGTCCATCTTGGCCAGCGCGTAGCCGACCATCGAGCAGAACAGCAGGTTGCCGAGCACGGTGAGCACGGCGACGACGAGGCTGTTGCCGAAGAAGGTGCCGAAGTGCAGCTCGGTGAGCCAGCGGGCGAAGTTCCCGCCGGTCGGCGAGTGCGGCCACCACGTCGGGGGGTCGGCGAAGATCTCGTCCTGCGTCTTGAACGCGCCCAGCACCATCCAGGCGAACGGCGCGAGCCACACCACCACGCCGGCGGTCAGCACCACATAGCTGAGCGAGCGCGCCGTCAGGCGTCCCTGCTGGGTCATGTGGCCCTCCTGAGCAGGCGGAACTGCAGGACGCCGACCGCCGCGATGACGACGAACATGATGTAGCTCGCCGCGGACGCCTTGGCGAAGTCGCCGAAACCGAAGGCGTTGAACGTGTAGTACGTCATGGACAGCGTGGAGCCGAGCGGCCCGCCCTGCGTCATCACGAACGCCTCCTCGAAGAACTGCAGGTAGCCGACCGAGATGAGCACGCAGCCCAGCAGGATCGTGGGGCGCAGCAGCGGCAACGTGATGCTGCGCAGGCGGCGCCAGGGCCCGGCGCCGTCCATCGCCGCCGCCTCCGCGACGTCGGCCGGGACGGCCTGCAGCCCGGCCAGGAAGATCACCATGAGGGTCCCGGTGTTGCGCCAGACGGCCATCAGGATCAACGAGGGCAGGGCCCAGGTGGTGCTGTTCAGCCAGTCCGGCCCCTCGACGCCGACCAGGGCGAGGACCATGTTGAGCAGCCCGTCGCGGGCGAGGATGTGACGCCAGATGACCGAGACCGCGACGACGCTCGTGACCACCGGCGCGTAGAAGGCGACGCGGTAGACCGGCCTGAGCCGGCGGACGCCCGAGTTGAGCGCCAGCGCCAGCCCCAGCCCGAGCGCCACCGTGGCGGGGATGCCGACGAGGACGAACAGCGCCGTCACCCCGGCGGCGTTCTGGAACTCCGGATCCGTGAGGACGTCCGCGTACTGCTGGAGGCCCACGAAGTTCACGTTGAAGGGCGACTGGATGTCCCGCGCGGTCAGGTCCGTGAAGGAGAAGCCGATCGAACCGGCGATCGGCAGGACCATGAACACCGCGAAGACGACGACGAACGGCGCGGCGAACAGCCAGGCGACCGTCGTCTGGCGGCGCCGGCGTTCGGAGTTGGCTCCCCCGGCCCGGCGGGCGCGCACGTCACGGGAGGCGCGCGCCCGTCCGGGGGCGGTGGGCGACATGGGGTTCGACACCGCTCAGGACACCCCGATGCCGTCGGCCTGCTGCTGGAGCTTGCGCAGCGTGTCCGCCACCGGGCGGCCGCCCTTGATGATCTGCTCGATCGCGGAGTCGCCCGCCGCGCCGACCTTGTCGAAGGCGACGAGCTGCGGCGGCGCCTTGGCCGTCTTGAGCTGCTCGGCGAACGCGGCGAGCGTCGGGTCGGCGAGCAGCGCCGGATCCTGCCACGCGCTCTGGGTCGCCGGCAGGTCGCCGCTGACCTTGTACCAGGCCGCCTGGGTCTGCGGCTCGCTGAGCCACTGGACGAGCTTCCAGGCGGAATCGGGGTTCTTGGCGGCCTTGAAGACCACGAGGTTCGCGCCGCCGACGAACGAGGTCGAGCTCTTCCCCGCCGGAAGCGGCGCGGTCGCGTACTTGCCCGCGAACGCGTCCCCGCCGGCCTGGGAGATGGCGCCGCGCAGGAAGGGGCCGGCGACGAGCATCGGCGTCGTGCCCGTCAGGAAGTCCTTCACCGCGGCGGCGGGCGCCGTGTCGGCGTTCGGATCGGCGATGCGCTGCTTGAAGTACGACGCCAGGTACTCGTACGCCGAGGCGAACTCGGGCGTGTCGAGGGTCCACGAGGACTGGTCGGCGTTCATCAGCTCCGCGCCGTTGGACCACGGCATCCAGAGCGAGGACAGGAACGATCCGGTCGTGCCCGCGGGCAGCCGGATGCCCCATTTCGCACCGGCCTTGCGCTGCAGGTCGGCCGCCATCCGGCGCAGCTCGTCCCAGGTGGCGGGGGGCTTGTCCCAGCCGGCCTTGCGGGCGAGGTCCGTCCGGTAGTAGAGCGCTCGGACGTCGACGTACCACGGCACCTCCAGCAGCCGGCCGCCGATCGTTCCCGTCGAGACGGCTCCCGGGTACATGCCCGCCGTGCCGATGGCCGCGGGCACGGGCGCGAAGGCGTCCTTGAACACCGGCAGGCCGGGCATCATGGCCAGGTCTGGAACGTTCCCGGCGGCGATGGCGGTCTGGAACTTCTGGTAGGCCGAGTCCCACGGGATGGCGGTCACGTCGACCTTGACCCCCGGGTTGGCGGCCTCGAACTTCTTCACGAACTCGGGCAGGAGCTCGCCCTCGTTGCCCATCGCCCACATCGTGATCGCGCCGGCGGCCTTGGCCGCGACGCTGGAGGACGGCTGGGCCCGTCCGGCGCCCTCGTCGGCCCGGCCGCACGCGGTGAGCGCCGCCGCAACGGCGATCGCGGCCAGGGCCGCCACTGTTGATCTGTGTCGCACGGCCAGTTCCTTCCTGTCGGCCTGTGTTGCCTCCCCCGAACGGCTGAGAATTTATGCGCTTAACTCGCCAGAAATCCAGCCCCAATGCGCAATTGAGACCAAATTCCGTCAGGAGCAGCCGCAGCTGCGGCCGAGCACCATGCGCGTCGGCAGCACGTACGACCTGGGGTGGGACACCCCAGCCGCGGTGTCGGTCAGGATGCGCACCGCGAGCCGCCCCATCGAGGCGAACGGCTGGCGGACCGTGGTCAGCGTCGGGTTCGAGAGCCGCCCGGCGACGATCCCGTCGAAGCCGGTGATCGCGACGTCGTCCGGCACCCGGATGCCGTGCCGGGCCAGCAGGTCCAGCACGGTGAGCGCGAGCTGGTCGGTGGCGCAGACCAGGGCGTCCGGCACGTCGCCGGCCGCGATGGCGGCGCGCAAGGAGCGCAGGCTGTCCTGGGCCAGCGCGGTGGTGTCGAACGGTTCCTCGGGGACCGGCAGCCCGTGCGCGGCCAGCGCCGCCTGGAACCCGGCGAACCGGGCGGCGATGTCGGGCGCGGCCGGCTCGCCGAGGAACGCGGGAGACCGGCGGCCGTGCCGCTCGACCAGGTGATCGACGAGCTCGCGCACGGCGCTCTCGTTGGCCACCGTGATGTGGTGCAGGGGGTCGTGCATGGGCGGGCTGCTGAAGATCACCACGGGCACGCCGCGGCCCACGTGCTCCAGCAGGTCGCGCGCCGCGCCGCCCGGGAAGATCGCCAGGCCGTCGACGCTGCCGGCCAGGTCGAAGCTGCCCAGCGAGTCGCGGCTGGCCCCGGACCCGAGCATCACCGGGCGGCCCAGCCGCTGCGCCTCCAGCTCGAACCCGCGCTGGATCTCGTCGACGTAGAGCGGGAATCGCCGCACGTCGCCGAGGCCGTCGAGCTCCCGGGCCACCATGGCGTCGAGATCCTGGGCGCCGAGGTCGGCGGGCAGGAACATGTCGAAGGCGTACAGGCCGAGCGCCTGGGAGCGGCCCTTCGCGAGCCCGCGCGCGCTGCCGCTCGGCACGTAGCCGAGGGCCCGCGCGGCCTGCAGGACCAGCTCGCGCGTCGCCGGGCGAACCCGCTCCGGCTGCCGGAAGGTGTGCGAGACCGTCGCGATGGAGACGCCTGCCCGCTCAGCGACGTCGTAGACGGTCGCCCTCTGCGCCACCGGACCATCACCCGCCCTTCCCGGCGTCGCCTGCGAACGGATCGTATCCGCTTCAGGTCACCACCCTACGCGCCGCGCCCGGCCGATGATCACCACGCTCGTACGCGTACCGGAGGCGACCGGGATCTTGACGGGACGCCCGCGCCCGAGCAAAACTAACCACCTGGTAGGAAATGGCTGCGCGCCGCGGGTTCGCCCTGCGTGCGCGGTGTTCACCTCCGCCGCCGCGCCGGCCCCTGCCCTCACCCCCCTCCAGAGAAGGTGCCCATGTTCGGGAAGAAGTCCCTGACACTCTCAGCGGCGGCCGTCACGGCGGCCCTCTCTTCGCTCCTCGCGACGCCGGCCGCGCACGCCTCCGCCCGCGACACCGCCGTCGGCCACTATGTGGCCCTCGGCGACTCCTACACCGCGGGCCCGGGAATCCCGAATCAGACGGACGCCGACTGCGGCCGTTCCGACCGCAACTACCCGACCCTGACCGCGGCCGCGCGGACCGTCGCCGCCTTCACGGACGTCAGCTGCGCCGGCGCGACCACGGCGAACATGACCGGCGCGCAGGGCGCGGCCCCGCCCCAGCTGGACGCGCTCCGCCCGGAGACGGACCTGGTCACCCTGGGGGTCGGCGGCAACGACATCAACGTCAGCAGCATCATCGGCCGCTGCGTCATCCTCGGCAAGCTCAATCCCGGCGGCTCGCCGTGCAAGGCCGGCTACACCCTGGCCGGCATCGACCAGCTCGCCGGGCGCGTCGCCGCCACCGGCGACAGGATCGACGCCGTGCTCCAGGAGATCAGGCGGCGCTCCCCCGGCGCGGACGTCCTCGTCGTCGGCTATCCGGTCATCATGCCGGACGACGGGAGCAACTGCTATGCGACCGTCCCCATCGCCAAGGGCGACGCCCCCTGGCTGCGGGACGTGGAGAAGCGCCTCAACACCATGCTCGCCGAGCGCGCCGCGGCGGGCGGCGCCCGATTCGTCGACACCTACACCGGCTCGGTGGGCCACGACCTGTGCAAGCCCCTCGGCGTGCGGTGGATGGAGCCGATGGAGGGCGTGGACTCGGCGGGCCTGCACCCGAACGCCTCGGGCCACCAGGCCATGTCCACCGCCGTGCTGAGCGCGGTGGACGCCGCCCGGCGGTGACGGCGCCGCCGCCGCCGATCGCGATGGCCGTCAGGTTCGGGCGGCGCCGGTGAGGCGGCGGCGGAACACCCAGTACGTCCACGCCTGGTAGGCCAGCACCAGAGGCGTGAAGACGGCCGCGACCCAGGTCATCACCGTCAGCGTGTACGGGCTGGAGGCCGCGTTGGTCACGGTGAGGCTGTTGGCCGGGTCCAGGGCGGGCATGACGTTCGGGAACAGGCCGGTGAAGATCGCCGCCACCAGGGCGACCACGGCGACCGCGCTGGCGGTGAAGGCCCAGCCGTCGCGGCCGCGCACGGTCGCGGCCACCGCGCCGGCCAGGCCGAGGGCGACCAGCGCCACGGCGGCCCACCGCAGCGCGCCGCCGCCGCCGTCCGAGAGCAGCAGGAACGCCATCACGACCAGGAACGCCGCCGGGGAGATGCTCTTGGCCATCCGGCCGGCGGCCAGGCGCAGGTCGCCGGTGGTGCGCAGGGCCAGGAAGACCGCGCCGTGCAGGGTGAACAGCAGCAGCGTGGCCAGGCCGCCGAGCAGCGCGAACGGGTTGAGCAGGGTCAGCAGCGTGCCGGTGTACTCGTGCTCGGCGTTCAGCGGCACACCGCGCACGATGTTGGCGAACGCCACCCCCCACAGGAAGGCCGGGACGAGCGAGCCCCAGAACAGCGCCCGGTCCCAGCCGCGCGTGCTGTCGCTCTTGCTGCGGTACTCCAGGGCCACGCCGCGGGCGATGAGCGCCAGCAGGATGAGGAACAGCGGCAGGTAGAAGCCGCTGAACAGGGTGGCGTACCACTCGGGGAAGGCGGCGAAGGTCGCGCCGCCGGCCACCAGCAGCCACACCTCGTTGCCGTCCCACACCGGGCCGATCGTCTTCAGGACGGCCCGCCGGTCGGCCTCCTCGCGGCTCAGGACGGGCATCAGGATGCCGACGCCGAAGTCGAAGCCCTCCAGCAGGAAGTAGCCGGTCCACAGCACGGCGATCAGGACGAACCAGACGTTTTCCATGATTTCCTCAGTAGCTCAGCGCGGGGACGGCGGTCTCGGGCTCGTCCTGCTCGTTCGGCCCGATCCGGATGAACTTGACCAGCAGCCGGATCTCGATGATCGCGAGCACGGCGTAGGCCAGCGTGAAGCCGACCAGCGTGATGGCCACCGAGGGGACGTCCGCCGTCGGCGAGACGGCGTAGGCGGTGCGCATCAGCCCGAAGACGGTCCACGGCTGGCGGCCCATCTCGGTGAAGATCCAGCCCATGCTGTTGGCCAGGAACGGCAGGCCGATCCCGGCGATGGCCAGCCGGTAGGCCCAGCGGCCCGCGGGCAGCCGGCCGCGCCTGGTCAGCCAGAGCCCGGCCAGGGCGAGCAGCGCCGACAGCATGCCGAACCCGATCATCAGCCGGAAGGACCAGTAGGCCAGGCCGACGATCGGCCGGTAGTCGCCGGGGCCGTACAGGGCCTGGTAGCGGGCCTGGATGTCGTTGATGCCCTCGACCTCGCCGTCCAGGGTGTTGGTGGACAGCAGGCTCAGGCCGTAGGGGATCTGCAGGTTGACGTGGTTGCGGCCGTTCTCGACGTCGCCGATGGCGAACAGGGAGAAGCCGGCGGAGGTCTCGTCCTCCCACAGGGCCTCGGCGGCGGCCATCTTCATCGGCTGCTGCTCGGTCATGATCTGGGCCTGCCAGTGGCCGGAGAACGACACCCCGACCGCCGAGACCAGGCTGACGGCCAGCGCCAGCCGGGCCGAGGTGCGGAAGAGGGAGACGTCCCGCTTGCGCAGCAGGAACCAGGCGCTGACGCCCAGCACGAACGCGGCCGCGGTCAGGAACGCGCCGAACAGGACGTGCGGGAAAGTGACCAGCGTGGTCGAGTTGGTCAGGACGGCCCAGATGTCGGTCAGCTCGGCGCGGCCGTTGTTGATCCGGTAGCCGACGGGGTGCTGCATCCAGGAGTTGGCCGCCAGGATGAAGTAGGCCGAGATGTTGGTGCCGATGGCGGCCAGCCAGATCGTGGCCAGGTGCAGCCGGGGCGAGAGCCGGTCCCAGCCGAAGATCCACAGGCCGAGGAAGGTGGACTCCAGGAAGAAGGCCATCAGCCCTTCCATGGCCAGGGGCGCCCCGAACACGTCGCCGACGAAGCGGGAGTAGTCACTCCAGTTCATCCCGAACTGGAACTCCTGCACGATGCCCGTCACCACGCCCATGGCGAAGTTGATCAGGAACAGCCGGCCCCAGAACCGGGTCAGCCGCAGGTACTCCGGCTTCTTCGTCCGGTGCCACGCCGTCTGCAGACCGGCCACGATGATCGACAGGCCGATCGTGAGCGGCACGAAGAGGAAGTGGTAGACGGTCGTGATGCCGAACTGCCACCGGGAGAGATCCAGGACATCCATGCAGGCCAGGCTCCTCCTCCCGGCCGCCGCGCCGTAGGGCCGTGCGTCCCGGGGCCGAGGGACGTTGGTCCCATGAAGGGGCGAAGGACCCTGTCCGGGGTACGGAGTGCCTGGACAGCGTCACCCCGCATGGGGACGCAGAGGCAGGAGGAGACAGTGACAGCGACCGGCGACTTCGGCCACCGCATCCAGTACCACCGGCAGCGGCTGGGGCTCACCGTCGAGCAGGTGGCGGAGCGGGCGGAGATGTCCGCCGGCTACCTCCGGTACATGGAGGAGCACGTGGACATCCCGGACCGGGGAACCCTGAACCGCCTGGCCGACGCGCTCGGGACCACCGGCCAGGACCTGCTGGGCGGCGGGCGCGACCGTCCGCCGGGCGTCGGGCCCGCGATGGCCGAGCCCGTCCTGGAGGTCCTCGACCGCGAGGAGTGCCTGCGCCTGATCGCGCCCGGCGGCATCGGCCGGATCGCGTTCAACGGCTCGCACGGGCCGACGGTGCTGCCCGTCAACTTCCGCGTGCACGACGGCGCCATCGTCTTCCGCACCGCCGCGGGCGGCCCGCTCGACCAGGATCTGCGGACCGGCCTGGAGGGCGTCGAGGTCATGGTGGGCTTCGAGGTGGACCGGATCGACGAGGCCCGGCGGCAGGGGTGGAGCGTGCTCGTTCAGGGGCCCGCCCACCACGTGACCCCCGACGAGCAGGCCGGGTCGGACGTCACCCCGTGGGCGGGCGGCGACCGGCGGCTGCACATCCGGATCGTCCCCCACCACGTCACCGGCCGCCGCATCCACTCCATGTGAGGGCCGGGCCGGGAGCTAGAAGCGGGGCCGGACGACCGCCACCGGGCAGGCCGCGTGATGCAGCACCCCGTGGCCGACCGAGCCCAGCACGGCCGAGGCGAAGCCGCCGAGCCCGCGCGAGCCCACCACCACCAGGTCGGCCGTCCCGGCGGCCCGGACCAGGGCGGAGACCGGGTGCTCGCACGGCTGTTCCTCGGTGATGACCAGGTCGGGGTTGGCCTGCCGCCACGGGACGACGTGCCCGTGCGCCTGGCGGTCGGCGTCCTGCATGACCTCGATGAGGCTGCCGTAGGCGGCGGCGTACGGCGAGGAGACCGGGATCTGCCAGGCCGAGACCACGTGCAGCCGCGCCCGGCGCGCCCTGGCCTGCTCGACGGCGTACTCCATGGCCGTGCGCGCGTGCCCGGAGCCGTCGAAGCCCACCACCACCCGGTCGTGCCGCCCCTGCGGCGGTGTCCGGGCGACGACGACCGGGCCGGCGGCGTGCCCGGCCACGGCGACGCTCACCGATCCGGCCAGCATGCCGGTGAACCCGCCGAGCCCGCGCGCGCCCAGCACCAGGCTGTCGGCCGCGAGCGACTCCGCGACCAGGGTGTCCACGACGTTCCCGGCGATCACCTCCGTCGTCACACCGACCCGCTCGGCCTGCCCGGCCAGGGCGGCGGCCTCCAGCGCGCGGGCGGGGTCGTCCGTCCCGCCGGGCCGGCGCACGTGCACGATGCGCAGGTCCAGCCCGCGCCGCGCGGCATCGGCCGCCGACCATTCCACCGCCGCGGTCGCGGGCGCGGATCCGTCCACCGCCACCACGATCTGACCGCCCATCACACCTCTCCTTCCCGGGCTTCTCGCGCCCTCAGGTCCGCGGCCGGGCCGCCGTCGTCCCCGGAAGGACCGACGCGCACGACGCCGCGCCGTCCGCGCACGGGACGTCACCGACCGGCCTGATCAGCTGTCCGCGCCGGTCCAGCCGGATCTCGACGCGTTCCGTGCTCTCCTGGGCGGCCGTGACCGGGCCGGCCGCCACCAGCGCCGCGCCGGCGGCGGCCAGCAGCGCCACCGCCACCCTGGCGACGCTCATCCGCGTGCCCCTCCCCTCGGCGGGCGCCGGTCAGCGGGGCCGGACGGGCACACGTCGCCGGTAGACGACGTAGGGCCGCCACAGGTACGCCACCGGCGCCGACCACACGTGCACCAGCCGGGTGAACGGCCAGATCGCCGCCAGCAGCCAGGCCGACATCGCGTGCAGCTGGAACAGCAGCGGCACGTCGGCCATCAGCCGCGGGTCGGGACGGAAGGTCAGCACGCCCCGGAACCAGACGGCGATCGTGGCCCGGTAGTCGTAACCGCCGCCGAGCAGGTTGCTGCCCACGGTCGCGGCCATGCCGAGCACGATCACCACGGCCAGCACGGTGAACAGCACCTTGTCGGCGCGGGTCGTGGTGCGCCGCACCCGCGGGCTGGCCAGGCGCCGGGCCAGCAGCAGCGTCAGGCCCGCGACGACCATGACCCCGGCCACGGTCCCGGCGCTGACCGACACCAGGTGGTAGAGGTGCTCGTCCACGCCGACGGCCTCGGTCCAGCTCTTGGGGACGAGCAGGCCGAGCACGTGACCGCCGATGGCCGCGAACGCGCCCAGGTGGAACAGCGGCGAGCCGAGCCGCAGCAGCCTGCTCTCCAGCACCTGCGTGGTCCGGGTGGTCCAGCCGAACTGGTCCACCCGCCAGCGCCAGACGTGCCCGGCGACGAAGATCGTCAAGGCGACATAGGGGACGATCGCCCAGAGCACGACGCTCACGGCCGTACCTCACTCTCGTTCAGCGGCGGCCCGTACGGGGCCAGGCCGACCTCCTCGGCGGGCGGGCCGGCCAGGGCGAGGTCGGCCACCGCGGCCCGCTCGGCCTCCGACATGCCGGGCAGCACCGCGCACAGGGCGTCCAGCACGAGCGCGTACGGCGAGCCGGCCTCGTGCAGGGCGGTGCGGATGAGCTCCAGCCCCTTGCGGTGCTGACGCAGCGGCGCCTCCCCCACGTCCGGCCCGGCCAGCGCGGCGAACTCGCACACCACCGGCAGGAAGTCGGGCAGCTCGCCCTCGGGCGGGGTGAGCCCGGCCACACGGTAGCGCTGCTTGAGCGTCAGCAGGGCCATGCCCCGGCGGCGGGTGTCGCCGTGCAGGTAGTAGGTGAGGTAGAGGCTGGACCTGCGGCGCAGGTCGAAGGTCTCGACGTAGTGGCGGGCCAGCGGCATCGGCTGCCGATCGCCGAACCACCACAGGAACTGCTCCAGCGCCTGGCGCGGATGCCCGTCGGGCAGCGCGGCGACGGCCGTGCGCAGTTCGGGACGGGCGGCCAGCAGCCCGGCGTCCGGGTACTGCAGCAGCAGCGAGACCAGCCGGAGCAGCGCGGCGCGGTCCTGCGGCCGTTCGACGACGGTGTCGGGGGCGGGCAGCAGTCTCATGACGCCGGCCCCTTGCCGGTGAACAGCTTCAGGCCCAGGCGTCCGTCGCTGCGGCGGCCGGTCACGCCGGTCGGGTGGAACTCGCTCATCCCGGGGCCGCCGTCGCCGTCCAGGCTGCACCCGGCGGCCTGGGCCGACAACGCGGCGGCGTCCTCGCGGTGGGCGGCGGGCACCACGTAGCGCTCCTCGTACTTGGCGACGGCCAGCAGGCGGTACATCTCCTCCATGTCCCGCGCCGTCATCCCGGCCGACTCCAGCAGGTCCCCGGCCACGGTGCCGTCGAGGGTGCGGGCCCGCATGTAGCCGCGCATCGCCGACAGCTTCATCAGCACCCCGGCCACCACCTCGGTGTCCCCGGCGCTGAACAGCCCGGCCAGGTACTCCAGCGGGATGCGCAGGTCGGTGATGGCGTGGAAGACGTTGTCGGGGTCGTCGGCGTCCGCGCCGGCCCCGGTCACGGCGTCGAGGACCGGCGACAGCGGCGGGATGTACCAGACCATCGGCAGCGTGCGGTACTCCGGGTGCAGCGGCAGCGCCACCCGGTAGCGCATGGCCAGCCGGTAGATCGGCGAGCGCCGCGCGGCCTCGATCCAGTCCTCGCTGATCCCGCAGGCGCGCGCGGCGGCGGCCACCTGCGGGTCGTCGGGGTCGAGGAAGACCTTGCGCTGAGCCTCCAGCAGGTCGCGCGGGTCGGGCACGCGGGCGGCGGCGAGCACGGCGTCGGCGTCGTACAGGACGAGGCCGATGTAGCGCAGCCGGCCCACGCAGGTCTCGGCGCACACGGTCGGCTGTCCCGCCTCGATGCGGGGGAAGCAGAACGTGCACTTCTCGGCCTTGCCGGTCTTGTGGTTGACGTACACCTTCTTGTACGGGCACGAGGAGACGCACATGCGCCAGCCGCGGCAGCGGTCCTGGTCCACCAGGACGATGCCGTCCTCCTCCCGCTTGTACATCGCGCCGGAGGGGCAGGCGGCCACGCACGCCGGGTTGAGGCAGTGCTCGCAGATGCGCGGCAGGTGGAACATGAAGGTCTGGTCGAACTCCATGCGCACCTTCTCGGCCATGGCCGCCAGGTTGGGGTCGCCGTGGGCGTGCTCGGGGGCGCCGCCGAGGTCGTCCTCCCAGTTGGCGCCCCACGTGATGTTCATGTCCTTGCCGGTGATGGCCGACTTGGGACGGATGACCGGCACGTGCGGTCCGGCGGGGGCGTTGAGCAGGGTGTCGTAGTCGTAGGTGGCCGGCTCGTAGTAGTCGTCCAGGTCCGGCAGGTCGGGGTTGGAGAACAGGCTGAGCAGCCGCTTGACCCGGCCGCCCGCGCGCAGCTTGAGCCGGCCGCGCTGGTCGAGCTGCCAGCCGCCGTGCCAGCGTTCCTGGTCCTCGTACCGCTTGGGGTAGCCGACGCCGGGCTTGGTCTCGACGTTGTTGAACCAGACGTACTCGACGCCGTCCCGGTTCGTCCAGGTCTGCTTGCAGGTGACGGAACAGGTGTGGCAGCCGATGCACTTGTCCAGGTTCATCACCATGGCGACCTGTGCCATGACGCGCATCAGTAGGTCACCTCCTGGCCGCGGCGGCGGATCACCGTGATCTCGTCACGCTGGTTGCCGGTCGGCCCGTAGTAGTTGAAGGCGTAGGTGAACTGCGCGTACCCGCCGATCAGGTGGCTGGGCTTGAGCAGCAGCCGGGTGAGGGAGTTGTGCACGCCGCCGCGCCGGCCCGACCGCTCGGTGAGCGGGACGTTCACGTTGCGGTCCTTGGCGTGGTACATGTACACGGTCCCGGCCGGCATCCGGTGGGAGACGACCGCCCTGGCCACGACCACGCCGTTGCGGTTGTACGCCTCGATCCAGTCGTTGTCGGCGGCCCCGATCGAGGCGGCGTCCTCGACGCTCATCCAGATCGTCGGCCCGCCCCGCGACAGGGCCAGCATGTACGCGTTGTCCTGGTACTCCGAGTGGATCGACCACTTCGAGTGCGGCGTCAGGTACCGGACGGTGACCTCGGCGCCCTGCCCATCAGCCTGCCCGTCGCGCTGGTCGCCGTGGTGGCGGCGCAGGTCGAGCGGCGGCCGGTAGGCGGGAAGCTGCTCGCCCAGCTCGATGATCCAGTCGTGGTCGAGGAAGAACTGCTGCCGGCCGGTCAGGGTGTGCCATGGTTTGTCGCGTTCGACGTTGATGACGAAGGCGGAGTAGCGGCGCCCGCCGGTCTCCGAGCCCGACCACTCGGGCGAGGTGATCACCGGCTGCGGCCTCGACCGCGTGTCGGCGAACGTGATGCGCTTGCCCTCGTGCTCGGCGGCCAGGTCGGCGAGCCTGGTCCCGGTGCGCTTCTCCATGGTCTCGAAGCCCTGGGTGGCCAGGCGGCCGTTGGTGGTGCCGGACAGCGCGAGGATGGCCTCGCACATCCGGTCGGCGGTGCCGAGGGAGATGTGGCCCTCGGGGGTCTCGCCGTTCTGCTCGCGCAGGTAGTCCAGCTCGGGGCCCACCCGGTAGGTGATCCCCTTGGTGGTCAGGCCCAGGTCGGCGAAGAGCGGCCCGATCCCGCGGACGCGCTCGGCGACGGCGCCGTAGTCGCGCTCGACCGTGACGATCTTGGGCATCGTCCGGCCGGGGACGGGCTCGCACTCGCCGTGCTTCCAGTCGCGCACCCGGCCGCCCGGCTGGGCCAGCTCGTCCGGGGTGTCGTGGGTGAGCGGGACGGCCAGCACGTCGGTGCGCCGGCCCAGGTGGCGGGCGGCCAGCTTGGAGAAGGCGTCGGCCAGCCCGAGGAAGGCGTCGTGGTCGGACCTGGTCTGCCAGGGCGGGGCGATGGCCGGGTTGAAGGCGTGCACGAACGGGTGCATGTCGGTGCTGGACAGGTCGTGCTTCTCGTACCAGGTGGCGGCGGGCAGGACGACGTCGGAGAACAGCGCCGTGGACGTCATCCGGAAGTCGATCGTCGTCAGCAGGTCGAGCTTGCCCTCGGCGGCGTTCTCCCGCCAGGTCACCTCGGCCGGGCGCAGCCCCTCGGGCGTCTCCTCGTTGCGCGCCTCGGCGTCGGCGCCGAGCAGGTGGCGCAGGAAGTACTCGTTGCCCTTGCCGGACGAGCCGAGCAGGTTGGCCCGCCACACGGTCAGCACCCGCGGGAAGTTGGCCGGGTCGCCCGGGTCCTCGGCGGCGAAGCGCAGCCGCCCGGCCTTCAGCTCGTCCACCACGTGCTCGGCCACCGGGACGCCGCGCGCGGCGGCCTCGTCGGCGAGCTTGAGCGGGTTGCGGTCGAACGTCGGGTGCGAGGGCAGCCAGCCCAGCCGGGCCGCCTGGGCGTTGCAGTCGGCGAACGAGCGGCCCGCGAACCTGCCCTCGCCCAGCGGGCTGGCCAGCTCGCCGGCCCCGAAGCTCTCGTAGCGCCACTGGTCGGTGGCCAGGTACCAGAACGCGGTGCCGGCCATGTGCCGGGTCGGGCGCTGCCAGTCGAAGCCGAAGGCCAGGTGCTGGAAGCCGGTGACCGGGCGGACCTTCTCCTGGCCCACGTAGTGCGCCCAGCCGCCGCCGTTGACGCCCTGGCAGCCGGTCAGCAGCACCAGCGTCAGGAACGAGCGGTAGATCTGGTCGGAGTGGAACCAGTGGTTGGTGCCGGCGCCCATCGCGATCATCGACCGGCCCTGGGTGCGCTCGGCGTTGCGGGCGAACTCGCGGGCGATCCTGGCGATCGTGGCGGCCGGCACCGAGGTGATCTCCTCCGCCCAGGCCGGGGTGTAGGGCTGCGTGGCGTCCTCGTAGCTCGCCGGCCATTCGCCGGGCAGGTCGCGGGCCACGCCGTACTGGGCCATGAGCAGGTCGAACACCGTCGTGACGAGCTTGCCGGCCATCTCGGTGACCGGGACGCCGCGGCGCATGACCGAGCCGCCCTCGGTGGGGCCCTCGTCGAAGCGCGGCAGGTCCACCTCGACCGCGCGCCCGGACCGGCCGAGCAGGGTCAGCGCGGGGACGGCGCCGTCCAGGTCGAGGTTCCAGCGGCCCTCTCCCTCCTGGCCCCAGCGGTGGCCGAGCGAGCCGTTCGGCACCTGCGCCGCGCCGGTCGTCTCGTCCAGGAAGACGGTCTTGAACTCGGCGTTCTCGCTGTCCTGGCCCAGGTCGGCGGCGGTCAGGAAGCGGCGCGGCACGTACGCGTCGCCGCGCGGCTCCAGCGTCACCAGGAACGGCAGGTCGGTGTACTTGCGCACGTAGTCGGTGAAGTAGGGCACCTGGCGGTCGCGGAAGAACTCGGTCAGCGTCACGTGGCCCATCGCCATGGCCAGGGCGCCGTCGGTGCCGGGGTGCGGCGCGAGCCAGTCGTCGGCGAACTTGACGTTGTCGGCGTAGTCCGGGCTGACCGCGACGACCTTGGTGCCCTGGTAGCGGGCCTCGGTCATGAAGTGGGCGTCCGGGGTGCGGGTGACCGGGATGTTGGAGCCCCACATGATCAGGTAGCGGGAGTTCCACCAGTCGGCCGCCTCGGGCACGTCGGTCTGGTCGCCCCACACCTGCGGCGAGGCGATCGGCAGGTCGGCGTACCAGTCGTAGAACGACAGCAGCGTGCCGCCGATCATCGACAGGAAGCGGGTGCCGGCCGCGAACGAGGCCATCGACATCGCCGGGATCGGCGAGAAGCCCACCACCCGGTCGGGGCCGTGATCCTTGATGGTGTGCACGTGGGCGGCGGCCATGAGCTCCAGGACCTCGTCCCAGCTCGACCGGACGAACCCGCCCTTGCCGCGGGCCCGCTTGTAGGCCCGCGCACGCTCCGGGTCGCCGGTCAGCTCCGCCCACGCCAGCACGGGGTCGCCCAGCCTGGCCTTGGCCTCACGCCACATCTCCAGCAGCACCCCGCGCACGTACGGGTAGCGCACCCGCGAGGGAGAGTAGGTGTACCAGGAGAAGGACGCGCCACGGGGACAGCCGCGCGGCTCGTACTCGGGCGACTCCGGGCCGACCGACGGGTAGTCGGTGGCCTGGTGCTCCCACGTGATCAGGCCGTCCTTGACGAACACCTGCCAGGAGCACGAGCCCGTGCAGTTCACGCCGTGCGTCGAGCGCACCACCTTGTCGTGCGCCCACCGGTCCCGGTAGAAGCGGTCCCAGGCGCCGGGATCGATCTGGTGCAGGGTGCGGCCGTCGGCCGACACCTCCGCCCTGGTGAAGAACTTCCTGGCCGCCAGCAACGGCCCCATGCCCGGGATCGCGTCTATGTCGCTCACAACTCTTCCCCTGCCACAACGGTCATGGATCCAGGCTGGTGGGCGGGCAGGCGCTCCCGGCAGGGACCAAAGTCCCTTCGTACCGGCCGATGGGCCCACGACCGGCGCCCGGGACCTTGGTCCCTACTTCCGGGTGACGGGAGGCGGTAGCGTCGGAGGCATGATTCGTGTGTTCCTTCTCGACGATCACGAGGTCGTGCGGCGTGGCGTGGCCGCCCTGCTGGGCTCCGAGGACGACATCGAGGTGATCGGCGAGGCCGGGACGGCCGAGTCGGCGATCGCCCGCATCCCGGCGCTGAAGCCCGACGTCGCGGTCCTCGACGTGCGCCTGCCCGACGGCAACGGCGTCGACGTGTGCCGGGAGGTGCGCTCGAAGCTGCCCGGGCTGGCCTGCCTCATGCTGACCTCGTTCGCCGACGACGACGCCCTGTTCGACGCGGTGATGGCCGGCGCCTCGGGCTACGTGCTCAAGCAGATCCACGGCTCCGACCTGGTCGGCGCGGTGCGCACGGTGGCCTCCGGGCAGTCGCTGCTCGACCCGCAGACCACCGCCGCGATGTTGCAGCGGCTGCGCGACCAGGCCGCCCGGCAGGACCCGCTGGCGGCGCTGTCGGAGCAGGAGCGGAACATCCTCGACCTGATCGGCGAGGGGCTGACCAACCGGCAGATCGGCGAGCGCATGTTCCTGGCCGAGAAGACGGTCAAGAACTACGTGTCCAACCTGCTGGCCAAGCTCAACATGCAGCGCCGGACGCAGGCCGCCGCGCTGTCGGCGCGGTTGCGGGCCGATCGTCGCGACTGAGCGCCCCCGCGTCGGGACTTTCGCCTCTGACACCGGGAACGTGCCTGGTGGGAGGCTGAGAAGCATGCAACTCGACTCGTCCGGGCTCCAGGTGCTCTCCCGTGAGGAGTGCCTGCGCCTGCTGTCGTCCACGCCGATCGGGCGGATCGTCTTCACCGATCGCGCCCTGCCGGCCGTGCAGCCGGTCAACTTCTGCCTCGACGGCGAGCGCGTCGTCATCCGCACCTCGATCGGGTCGAAGCTGGCCGCGGCCACCCGGCACGCCGTGGTGGCGTTCGAGGCCGACGAGTTCGATCCCGCGATGCGCACCGGCTGGTCGGTGACGGCGGTCGGGCACGCGCGGGCGGTGACCGACCCGGCCGAGACGGCCCGGCTCGCCGCGCTGCCCCTGTCCCCGTGGGCTCCGGGCAGCCGCGACCACTACATCGTGGTCGACGCCGAGCAGCTGTCCGGCCGCCGGATCGCCGACTGACGTACCGCCAAATGCGCGGGGCCCGGCCGGACGGCCGGGCCCCGCCTTTTCGTGGAGTGTGGTCAGCGCCTTTGTGTGGGTGGCGGTCAGCGCGAGCCGGCCGGGCCGGCCACGCGGCGGGCGGCCAGCGCGCGGACCGCGGTCACCGTCAGGGCCAGCGTCACCACGGCGGTGACCGCCAGCAGGGCCAGGCCGAGGCCGTACGAGCCGAGCCGGCCGTACAGGAAGCCCATCACCAGCGGCGGGACGAACCCGCCGAGCCCGCCGGCGGCGCCGACCAGGCCGGTGACCGTGCCGACCTTGTCGGCCGGGGCGACCTGCGCGACCAGCGCGAACGTGGCGCCGCTGCCGGCGCCGAGCGCGGCGGCCATGGTCAGGAACGCGATCGTGCCGACCGGCATGAGGCCGGGGGTGAGCGCCTGCACGGCCGCCGTGCCGGCGGTGACGACGAACACGCCGGTCAGCACGGGCACCGGGCCGACGCGGTCCGACAGCCAGCCGCCGATCGGCCGGGCCAGCACGGCCAGCACGACGAACCCCGCCATCCGGTTGGCGGCGTCGGCCTGCTCCAGCCCGTAGCCGGTCTGCAGGTAGGCGGGCAGGTAGACCGAGAAGGCGACGTAACCGCCGAAGGCGACCGCGTACAGCACGCACGCCTGCCAGGTGATCGGCAGCCTGAGCGCGGCGGCCATGCGGGCACCGAGCGGCTGGGTGACGACGGCACGGCCGGGCGCGTCGCGCAGCACCAGCCACGCCACGACCGCGTACGCGGCCAGCACGACGGCGGTGATGAGGAACGGCACCGCGGCGCCGCCGGCGCGGACCAGCGGGACGGTGGTCAGCGCGCTGATCGCGGTGCCGCCCATCCCGGCGCCGAAGATCCCGACGGCCAGGCCGCGCCGGTTCGGCGGGAACCAGGCGTTGACGAACGGCACCCCGACGGCGAACACGGTGCCGCCGACGCCGAGGAAGAACCCGCCGATCAGCAGCGAGACCATGGACGTCTGCCCGAACAGGCCGATGAACAGGACGGGGACGATGGTGGCCGCCGAGACCAGCGGAAACATCACCCGCCCGCCGAACCTGTCGGTGAGCGCGCCGACCGGGATGCGGCCCAGCGACCCCACGATCACCGGGACGGCCACCAGCAGCGCCTGCTGCCCGGCCGACAGCCCGAGCAGCTCCTTGAAACGCGGCCCGAGCGGACTGAGCAGGGCCCAGGCCCAGAAGTTCACCGCGAAGCCCAGGGTCGCCAGGGTGAGCATCAACGCCGGGCTGCGGCCGGGGGTGGTGGCCGGTGCGTTCGTCATGTCTTCCTCACGTGGTTCATGCGGAGGTGGGGCGGCCTGGATGGCCGCGATCACCTGGCTTTGCCGTCCCATCACAGCTCAGCGGGCATGACGCGGGGTATGGACGAAGGTCCCGACCTCCCGGGACTTAGGACGCGCGAGGGGCCGGGGCGGCCGTCACAGCGGGACGTGCCAGCGCAGGCGGGTGCCGCCCTCCTCCGGCGTCTCCAGCTCGGCGGCCCCGCCGAGGTCGGCGGCCCGTTCCTCGATGTTGCGCAGGCCGCTGCGCCGCCCGCCGTCGCCCACTCCGACGCCGTTGTCGCCGACGAGGAGGGTGAGCCGGCCGCCGGCGACCTCGATGGAGACCTCGGCCCGGGTGGCGTGGGAGTGGCGCACCACGTTGGACAGCGCCTCGCGCAGGACGGCGAGCAGGTGCCCGGCCACCTGGTCGGGCACCAGGGTGTCGATCTGGCCCTCCATGCGCAGGCCGGGCATGAACCCCAGGTGCGCGCCCGCCCCCTCCACCAGGTCGACGATCTTCGTGCGCAGGCTCGGCGCGGCGTCCTCCCGGGGGGCCTGGAGGGCGAAGATGGACGAGCGGATCTGGCGGATGGTCTCGTCCAGCTCGTCGATGGCGTGCTGGAGCCGTTTGCCCGCCTCCGGCCGCTCGACCAGCCGGACGGTGCTCATCAGCGTCATGGCCGTGGCGAACAGCCGCTGGATGACGACGTCGTGCAGGTCCTTGGCGATGCGGTCGCGGTCCTCCAGCAGGCCGAGCCGTTCGGCGTCGCGGCGGGCCTCGGCCAGCTCCAGCGCGATCGCCGCCTGCCCCGCGAACGACTCCAGCATCTGCTGGTCGGCCCCGCTGAACGGCAGCCGCCCGCCGCGCTTGGCCAGCATGAGCACGCCGCGCACGCGGGGGGCGGCGCCCAGCGGCACCATAAGGCCGGGGCCGTAGCCCAGCCGCCGCAGCGGCGAGTCGGGGTAGGGCGCGCCCGGCAGGTCGCGTTCGGACCTGGGCTCGGCGTGCGTGAACACCTCCCCCGCCAGGGTCGCCGAGACGTCGAACGCCATCCCCAGCAGCTCGTCGGCGCCCTCGCCCTCGGCCACGTCAACGGTCAGCGTGCCGCCCGAGGGGTCGGGCAGCAGCACCTGGACCAGGTCGGCGTCGGTCATCTGGCGGGCCCGCGCCGCCATGGTGGTGAGCACCTCGCGGGAGCCGGCGCCGGACAGCAGACTGGTGGTGATCTCCGAGGACGCCTGCAGCCAGGTCTCGCGCCGGCGCGACTCCTCGTACAGGCGGGCGTTCTCCACGGCGACGCCGGCGGCGGTGGCCAGCGCGA
>NZ_JBFAMZ010000032.1:0-75089 GCF_040674635.1 Nonomuraea sp. NPDC049758 | reverse complement strand
GCCCCCGGGGGGGGTGGTGGTCGCCCCTCTAGTCCTCAATACCCCCCCCCCGCCCTCGCCCCCGTTCCCCCGGCCCGCGGCCCGCCCCCGCCCCCCCGGCCCCCACGACCACGAGACGCCGCCGCCCCGGCCCCCGTAACACCGGCGGCCCTGTGACGTAGGCCACCGGCCGGACGTGTTACGCGACGGCGCACGACGGCGTCTTGTGCGTGTGGCAGTGCGGAGAACGGACAGGCAGGAGCGGGACATGACCGATCACGACGAACACGCCGGGCCGCCCGGCTCCGCCACCCAGGCGTTCGTCGCCCACCGCAACCTGCTGTTCACCGTCGCCTACGAGATGCTCGGCTCGGCAGCCGACGCCGAGGACGTCCTGCAGGAGACCTGGCTGCGATGGGCGGACGTCGACCTCGCCGCCGTCCGGGAGGAGCGCGCCTACCTGGTGCGGATCGTCACCCGGCAGGCGCTCGACCGGCTGCGCGCGCTGGGCCGGCGCAAGGAGTCCTACGTCGGGCCATGGCTGCCCGAGCCGCTGCTGACCACCCCCGACGTGGCCGAGGACGTCGAGCTGGCCGAGAGCGTCTCCATGGCGATGCTGCTGGTCCTGGAGACGCTGCAACCGGCCGAGCGGGCGGTGTTCGTGCTGCGCGAGGTGTTCGAGCTGGACTACGACGAGATCGCCGAAGCCGTCGGCAGGAGCCCGTCAGCGGTCCGCCAGATCGCCTACCGGGCGCGGGCGCACGTCGCCGCCCGCCGGCCGCGCGGCAGCACCTCCCCGGCCGAGACCCGGGCCGCGCTCCTGGCCTTCCAGCGGGCGGTCGAGACCGGCGAGCTGCAGAGCCTGCTCGACGTCCTCGCGCCGGACATCGTCGCCCTGAGCGACGGCGGCGGCCTCCGGCACGCCCTGCTGCGGCCCGTCGTGGGCATCGACAACGTGGCTCGCCTGCTGGCCGCCGGCTGGTGGAAGCACGACGCGGACAGATCGGTCGAGCTGGTGCAGATCAACGGCGGCCCCGGGCTGCTCGTGCGGATCGACGGCGAGATCGACGGAGTGGTGGCGGTGCGCGTGGAGAACGGCTACGTCACCGGCGCCTACCACGTGCGCAATCCCGACAAGCTAGCGCGGATGGGACGGGAGACCACCGTAACCCGCTGAGCGCGTCCCGGGTCAGCGCGGGGCGCCCAGGACGCAGAACACGTTGCCCTCCGGATCGGCCATCACGACCCACGGCACGTCGCCCTGACCCACGTCGGCGGGCTTCGCGCCGAGCTCCGCCAGCCGGGCCACCTCCACCGCCTGATCGGCGCCGCGGTGCGGCAGCAGGTCGAGGTGCACCCGGTTCCACACGGTCTTCGGGCCGGGCGTCGTGCGCAGGAACTCCAGGTAGGGCCCGACACCCTCGGGCGCACGCAGCCGCGCGTGATCGTCGCCGGCCTCGTGCACGGTCCAGCCCGCCGCCTCGCCCCAGAACCGGGCCATGGCCCGCGGGTCGCAACAGTCGACCACCACCGCGGCGATCGGCCCGGCGTCCCGGTAGATCTCCCGGGGCTCCAGCACGCAGAACACGTTGCCCTCCGGATCGGCCATCACGACCCACGGCACGTCGCCCTGACCCACGTCGGCGGGCTTCGCGCCGAGCTCCTCCAGGCGGGCGACCAGCTCCGCCTGATGGGCCTCGGAGGTGGTGGCGAGATCGAGGTGCACGCGGTACCTCACCGTCTCGGGGTCGGGGACGGTGACGACGTCGACGCGGACGGCGCCGGGATCGGGCCAGGCGAAGCCCACAGGTTCGACGTTGGTCACGCCGGGGCCCTCGCTGGAGACACCCCAGCCGAGCGCGTCCGCCCAGAACCGGCCGAGCGCCGCGTCGTCCCGAGCCTTGAAGTTCACCTGAACCAGCCGCAATGCCATGCCGATCACCCTATGCCCGACGACCGCGCCGCCGTCTGCCCGCCTTTCAATCGGCGAGCAGGACGGCCAGGAGCCGTTCCGGCGCGCGCAACGGCAGGTAGTGGTCGGCCGCGGCCACGATCTCCAGGCGCGCGCCGGGAACGCCCGCGGCGAGCCGGCGGGCGATCACGCCGATCTCCGGATGGTCGTGGTCGCCGACCACCACGGTCGTGGGCACCGCGACCCGGTGGAGGAGCTCCACGGCCCCCACCTCCGCGAACCGGACATGGCCCTTCTCGGCGGCCACCCGCAGCCCGGCGTTCCCGGTGACCATGTCACGGATCGCCGCGTATCCCGGCGCCCGGTCGCCCAGCGAGGCCCAGATCGTGAGCTCCATCCCGGCCAGGCGGCCGGGGTCGTCCCCGCGGTCGGCCGCCGCGTAGGCGTCCAGCTCCGGAGAGCGCGGCCAGTCGTGGCCACCGGCCGACGCCGCGACCAGGGTCAAGGAGCGCACCCGTTCCGGGTGCTCCAAGGTGAAGTCGAGCGCGACCTCGCCGCCCATGCTCAGCCCCACCAGCGCGGCACGCTCCAGGCCGAAGTGGTCGAGGACCGCGAGCAGGTCGTCCTCGTAGCGGAACGGCGCCGTCGGCGGCGTCGAACGGCCCAGGCCCCGTGCGTCGTACCGGATCACGGTGCGGTGGCGCGCGAGTTCGGGGAAGACGCCGTCCCAGAGGCGGCTGTCGTGCACGGAGCCGTGCAGCAGGACCATGGGAGGTCCGTCGCCGGCCCGCTCGGCCCACAGCCGGCCGTCACCGGAGACGGGAAGGTACTCGATCGTCATGGGAGCGATTCGACCACACTCCCCCTTACAGGAGGACGACGTCCCGGCCGCGGAAATCATCCCCAAGGGGGACGGGGAATCAAGGATCGCTTTGACGACCGCGAAAGGGGACGGCTTCTACCGTTCCACCCATGGTTATCAACACGAACACACTCCGCCGCGCCGCGGCCGGCGTCGGACTTGTCCTGGCCACCCTCGCCTTCCCCGCCGCCGCCCAGGCGGCCACGGCGCAGACCTCCACCACCCCCGTCCTGGTCGGCGTCTACCCCACGTCGGACGCCTGCGCGCGGGCCGCCGCCCCGTACACCGCCGCGGGGAAGACCACTTCCTGCCGCCTGAACAGCATCTACGCCAAGCCCCCCTACTGGCTGCTGTACGTCTCGTAGACCACCCGGATCTCCCGGCTCGGCCTCTGCGATCATGAACGGATGCCCGAGCCGAGAATCCGCGTCGCCGCCTACGTCATCCGTCACCGGACCACCCCGGAACTCCTCGTCTTCGACCACGCCGACGTGCCCGAAGCCGGCACACAAGTGCCGGCGGGCGGAGTCCTGCCGGACGAGAGCCTGGAACAGGCCGTCCTGCGGGAGGTCGCGGAGGAGACCGGCCTGACCGAGGTCACCGTCGTCGGGCCCATCGCGGTCGACCACAGACCTCGCGAGGACAACGGCCGGCCCCGGCACACGACGTTCTTCCACCTCACCGCCGCCCCCGGCAGCGCCGACGCCTGGCACCACCGGGTCCACGGCGACGGCACGGACGCCGGCATGGTGTTCGCGTGCCGCTTCGTCCCGTTACCGCTGGCAGACAAGCTGGCCGACGCCCAGGACGCCTGGCTCGGGCGCATCGAGGGATGAGGATGGACACCGGCCGGGGCATCTGACACGATCGCCGTCCGGCTCCGACCCCGCGGTGAGGGGGAACCCGTGCTCCGACCCGTCGCCGTCGTGACGGCGCTCGCGCTCGGCCTGGCCATCGTGCTCACCTCCGCCTACCGGACGGCTCCCCGGTGGGAGATGTGGACGGCCCTCGCCCTCGCGCTGACCGCCGCCTCGGGCGCCGTCCTCGCCTACGGCGTCCAGCGCTGGAGAGAGCTGACGGCCCTGCGTCCCGCCAGCGTCCGCGAGGTGCTCCGGCCGCTCGGCGCCCTGCTGCTGGTGGCCCTGCTCCTGGTCTCGCTCGCCCTGGCCCTGTCCCCCGATCCGCTCGCCGGCTGGCGGGGCTGGGCACTGTCGGCGATCGCCTGCCTGGGCGCCCTTCCGGCCGCGGCGACGATGTCGGCCATCCGCCGGTCGGCCGGGACACTGGAGGGCGGCCCGGGCACGCGGGTGGCCACCCTGATCAGCTTCCGGCGGCTGCTGCGGCGGCTGCTGGGCGCCGTCGGCCTGCTGGTCGCGCTGGCGACGCTCGCTCTCGGCGCCTCCCCCGCACCGTCGCCCCAGGGGGCCGTCCTGATCTTCGGCGGCAACGGGTCGCTGCTGGTGGCCCTGGCCTACGTGCCGGCCCGCGCCGCGCTGCGGGAGGCCGCCACCCGTCTCTGCGACGGCCTGCTCCCCCTCGGAGACGCGGACGACGCCGCGACGGTGGTCGCCCGGGCCGAGGAACGCGCGAAACTGGAGCAGATCCTGGAGGTCGACCCCAACCTCATGACCGACCTGCAGACGGGCCTGGTGATCCTCGGGCCGCTCCTGTCCAGCGCCGCCGCCGCGTTCCTCCCCGGAGCCACCGGGTCGAGCTGACCACCCGCACTCAGAAGGGCCGGGGCGCGGCAGGCGTACGGCGGCGGGCGGTCGTCAGGTGGCAGACCAGCGCCACGGCCGTGACGCCGGCGGCCGGCAGCCCCAACGCGGCGGGCACGACGGCGAACCACTCCTGGGCCAGCCCGCCCAGCCCCCCGCCGAGAGCCATCCCGATGTAGAGGGCCGAGGAGTTGAGGCCGAGCAGGACCGGCGCCGCGGCCGGGCCGAGCGCGATGAGCCGATGCTGCTGGGGCACGACGACGACGCCCAGGGCCACGCCCCAGACCGCGGCCCACGCCAGGGTCGACACGAACGTGCCGGTCGCCACCGGCGTGAGGGCCAGGGCGACGACGGCGACGACGAGGGGCCCGGTCAGCACGTGCGCGGGGTCGTACCGGTCGACCAGCCGTCCGGCGACGAGGTTCCCGGCCAGGACCCCGACCCCCCAGGCCAGCAGGACGGCGGCGAACAGCGGTTCGGAGCCGCCCGTCGCCTCCCGCAGGGCCGGCCCGATGTAGGTGTAGAGGGTGTAGGCGCCGAGGAAGACCAGCGTGGTGACGGCCAGCAGCGCCACGACCCGGCCCTCCTTCAGCGGACGCAGCCGCTCCCCCAGCGAGGCGGCGGGCAGCCGCATCTCGGGCAGCCCGGCGGCGATCCCCAGGGCCGCGACCAGGCCGACCCCGGCGACCGCCCACAGCGTGACGTGCCAGTCGGCCCGGCCGATCAGCGTGCCGAGCGGAAGGCCCAACGCCGTCGCCGCCGTCAGCCCGCCCAGCACGAACGCCAGAGCCCTGCCCCGGCGTTCCGCGGGCGCGATCGCCCCCGCGGTGCTGGACGCAGCGGAGTTGATCATCCCGGCGCCCACCGCGGTGACGACGCGGGCGATCATCACCACCTCGTAACCGGTGCCCAGGGCGGTGACGGCGTTGCCGGCCACGAAGACGCCCAACGCGATCAGCAGCGCCGTCCGCCTGTCCAGCCCACCGGTGAGCGCGCCCATGATCGGCGCCGACAGGGCCATCACCAGGGCGAACACCGTCACCAACTGCCCGGCGGCGGGGGTGGAGACCCGCAGGTCGGCGGCGATGGCCGGGAGCAGGCCCGCGATCACGTAGCTGTCGGTGCCCACGGCGAAGGTCGCCAGGGCCAGAGGGAGAAGTCGTCGCAACACCGGACGGTGCCACCTTCCATAGGGACCTCGGACGTATCGAGGTGAACCCTAGGGAATGCATGGATACTTGTCCATATATCCATCCATTGGTACCGTGACAGGCGTGCGAAACACAGGGGGCGACCATGCGTGAGGTGTCACAACCGGCCATCGAGGCCATCCGGCTGGTGGAGGTGCTGCGCGCCCTGGCCGACCCCGTGCGCCTCGACCTCGTCCAGCGGCTCGACCGGATGGGCGAGGACCACTGCAACGCCATCGGCGCCGACATCGACGTGCACCAGACCACGCTGTCGCACCACTACCGGGTGCTGCGCGAGGCCGGCGTGACATGGACGACGGTGCAGGGCCGCGCCCGGCTGGTCCGGCTGCGCCGGGAGGACCTCGACACCCTCTTCCCCGGCCTGCTCGACTCCGTGCTCGCCGCACGACGCCGCACCCCCGACACCACGAAGTCGCCGACGCCGCATTCGGCCATCCCGACCGAGGCCCCTTAAGGGCACAGCGCAGAGGTCAGCAAGGTCATGGCCGCCTGATGAGGGTCGCCGGAGAACGGCGTGATCGACAACGTGACCTGTCGCGAACCGTCGGCTGAGCTGAACGCCACCGTGAGGTAGCCCGGAGCACCGCCGCCATGGCCGAACGCCGTGCCGCAGGGAAGAGGCGCCAGCTCAAGCCCCAGCCCGTACCCCTCGGTCGTGCCGGGATCCTTCATCTCCTTCAGCAGATCAGGGCGGAGCAGCTTGCCCTGGAACAGGGCGCGGTAGAACCGGTTGACGTCCCCGGTGGTGGAGATGATCTCCCCCGCCGCCCCGGCCATCGTGGGATTGAACCGTGTGACGTCAACAGGGACGACCGTGCCACCCCTGGTGACCGGCACATATGCATGGGCGTGCGGGCCGTGCACCTCCGGCGAGGCTCCCGGCACGCGGGTGTGCCGCAGCCCGAGCGGCCGCAGGATCCGCTCCCTGATCTCCGTCACGTACGGCCTGCCGGTGACCCTCTCGATCAGCAGGCCGAGCACGATGTAGTTGGTGTTGGAGTACCTGTACGCGGACCCGGGCGGGAAGTCGCGCGGGAGCTTCTCCGCTCTCTCCACCAGTTCGCGTGCCGACCAGGTGCGGTAACGCTCCTTGGGGATGCCCGCCTCGTCCATCATGCCCGTCGAGTACTCGGGCAGGCCGCTGGTGTGCTGGAGGAGGTGCCTGATCGTGATGTCGGCGCCCCCGTCCACGAGCCCCGGCAGCCACCGCTCCACACTGTCGGACAGGTGCAGCCTTCCCTCCCCCACCAGTTGAAGCACCACGCTCGCCGTGAACGACTTGGTCACGCTCCCGGCCCGGAAGCGCCCGTCCACCGGGGCCGGCCGGGCACTGTTCATCGTCGCCTTGCCACTGGCGGCTCGCCAGGTCCTGTCCCCGTCGCGAACCTCCGCGATCGCGGCCACCGCACCGCCTGCGACGACCTTGTCCAGCATCGCCTGCAAACTCGGGCCCGCCTCCGCCGACGCCGTGGCGGTCATGGCGGGCGTCGCCGTCAACGACACGGTCAAGCACGCCACGACGGCCGCGCTGGTACGTCTTCCCCTCACGTCACTCCTCCGATACGGCGGAGTCCGGCTCTCGGCCTCCGCCGTATCAAGATCCGGCACGAGAGGGCGGCACGGCGTCGGAGTAATCCCCTACGGAAACCCTGATTCCCCACCGACGACCTCCGCCCTGAGAAGGACGCCTGGTTGGCCTTCTGGCCGACCAGCAGGGCTACGAGGCGAGCAGGTCGAAATGGAAGCCGACGAAGAACAGCCCCAACGACACCCACTTCAACGTCATCGGAAGCTCCGGATCCTGCAACGTCCGGCCGGCCCTGACCGCGAGCAGGCCCGCGGCCCCACCGAGCATCGACCCGAGCAGCAGCCCCAGGAACCAGGGCACGTCGAGCGGCGCGACGACAGCCGCGACGCCCGCCCCCGTCGCAAGACCGGCGATGAACGGCCCCCCGCTGGGCCTTCTCGCCATGAACCGGGACAACCACGCGCCATAGCGGCTCAGCCTCTCCGGCCCCACCAGGTCGACGACGACCGCCGCACCGGACACGAACGAGAGGATCTTGCCGAAGCGGCCCCACCAGATCATCGGCAGACCGAGCAGATCGCTGCCCAGCGTGGACCTGCCGTGCAGCCACAACCCCCACGCGTCGAAGTAGCTGATGTCCGCCACGAACGGAGCATAGAAGCGGGCTTCGGCGACGCCTAGGTTTGTCGGTGCTTGGTTTTGCTGGACGGGATTCGCGTGAGCGAATCCTCGAGACCGCCTTTACATTGTAGATTCGGTAAGGGCCGCCCATCGTCTCGATGATCGACTCGGTGATGGACCTGCCGTCCTCCGGCGCCGCGCACCCGTGGCGCCGCTACCTCGCGCTCATCCTCGACGGCCTGCGCACCAGACGAGGCACGCCCTGAAGGCAGCGTTAAGGAGGCCGCCGCAGCCTTAAGGACGGCCCACAAGTGTTTCCCAAGTCTCCTGGCACATCTTGACGGCAGAACGCCGTTCCCTGAGGAGAAGAGGAAACATGAGCATTCGACGTCTGACCGCGGCCGCCCTCGTCGCGGGTGGGCTCGCTTTCGGCGCCGTGACCGGCTCGGCCATGCCTGCGTCCGCCGTGTCCGCGTCGGCCGTGTCGGGGTCGTGGCACCTCGCCGGGTACTACCAGTACCGCGACCAGTGCGTGCGGGCCGGTTTCAGCGCCGTCACCAGCGGGGGGATCGTCCAGGATTTCCGGTGCGAGGTGTCCGGCTCGCGCTTCGCGCTCAGCCTCTTCTACTGATCAACCTGACGGCGGCGGCCTGCTCGGCCGCCGCCGCGCGGCCGTTGGCGGGAACGTCCCGAATCCGATCAGGCATGAGGTTGTGGCGTGAGCATGAGCACGACAGGCACGGACGAGCGGGCGAGCGCGGATCTCCATGTGCTGGAGGACCTCGTGCGGGCCGCCCTGCGACGGTCCGCCGGGGACGGGTGGGAAGTCCGCCACCGCCCTCCGTGGACGTACGTGGCTCCCCGGGAGGCCGGGACGCGGGACCAGGGATGGAAGCTGCACGTGTCGGCGACGCCGCTGTCGGCCCCCGTCGTGCTGGCGCGGGCGGCCGAGGTGCTGGTGCGGCATCGGTGCCCGTTCAAGTTCGCGGCCACGTTCGCCGACCTGACCGGCCTGCTGTCCAGGAACGTCCACCGGGGATCGGCCGGCAAGTTCATCACGTCTATCCCCCGGACGACGAGGCGGCGACGGCCATCGCCGAGGACCTGCACCGGGCCACGTACGGCCTGCCGGGCCCGCCCGTCCTGTCCGACCGGGCCTACCGGCCCGGCAGCCTGGTCCACTACCGCTACGGCGTGTTCTCCGCCCGCAGCGTGCTCGACAACGACGGCGTCTACAGCTCGCCGCTGACCGACCCCGACGGCGCCTGCCTGGTGGACCGGCGCAACGCCTGGTACTCGCCGCCGGAATGGGCCGCCTGCCCGTTCGAGTCCGGCCGGGCCCCGGTGCGGACCGCCGCGCCGGAGGCCGTCGAGCTGGACGGCCGGTTCGTGGTGCGGCAGGCGATCCGCCACGGCGCCAAGGGCGGGGTGTTCCTGGCGGAGGACCGGCTCTCCGGCGCCCAGGTCGTGATCAAGCAGGCCCGCCCGCACATCAGCGCCACCCTGCAGGGCCAGGACGAACGCGACCGGCTCCGCCACGAGGCCGACATGCTGGACCTGTTCGGGCCGCTCGGCGTCACGAGCCGCAAGGTCGCCCTGTTCACGCAGGGGGACAACGTGTTCCTCGCGCAGGAACACCTCGACGGCGCCGTGCTGACCGCCTGGGCGGAGCAGGCGAGGGCCGCCGACCCGGACGGCTGGCCGCACGTGGCGCTGACCGCGGTGCGCGCGCTGACCGGCCTGGTCGCCGCCGTGCACGAGCGGGGCTTCGTGCTGCGGGACCTGACGCCGAACAACGTCATCGCCGGCCCGGACGGCTCCTGCCGGCTGGTCGACCTGGAGATGGCCGCCGTCCCCGGCACGCCCGTCACCAAGGCCTTCACCGCCGGGTACGCGCCGCCCGAGCAGGTGCGCGGGCCGATGTACGGGCCGGCCGCCGGGCCCGAGGCGGACCTGTACGCCCTGGGCGCGACGGTCCTGCACCTGGCCACGGCGTGCCGGCCGCTGCTCGGCTCCGACGACCCGTCCGCGGGCCGCTCGTGGGACACCCGGGTGCGCGGGCTGGTCGAGGTCGCGACCGAGGGCGACGCCGTGGCCTCGGCGCTGCGGCCGATGCTCCTCGGCCTGATGCGCGAGAACCCGGCCCGACGCTGGGACCTGCGGCGCATCGGCACCTTCCTCGACGACCTGGAGCCACTGCCGGCCTCCGCCCCGAACCCCCAGCCCCGGCCCGCGACGGCCACGGGGGGCGCCCGCCGTCTGTCCGTCGCCGGTCAGGAGCGTCTGCTCCGCGACGGGGTCGCGCACACGCTCCGGCGGATGGACCGCGATCCCGGCGCGCGGCGCCTGTGGCCGGTCTCCGGGTTCGGTGAGACCGCCGACCCCTGCGCCGTGCAGTACGGCTCGGCCGGGGTGCTCGCCCTGCTCGCGTCGGTCCTGAACACCTCCGACCTGGACACCTCCGACCTGGACACCGCGGATCTGGACACCCCGGTCCTGGGCACCGGGGAGGTCGGGCGGGGCGACGTCGTCGCCGCGTTGCGTCACGCCGCGGCCTGGACGCTCCGGCGGCTGGGCAGTGAGGCCAGGCCCTCGCCCGGGCTCCACTTCGGCCGGGCCGGCATCGCCTGGGGGCTGTACGAGGCCGGCCGCGCCCTCGGCGACGACGCGCTGCGCACGGCGGGCACCGACCTCGCACTGACCCTGCCGACGTCGTGGCAGCGCCGCGAGCACCGCGGTCCCGACGGACGACGGCGCCGTCCTGCTGAGCCGCGCCGGAAGCGGGGGGACGCACCGGCTGCTCCTCGTCGTCCCGGACCGGGACGGCACGGGCTGGTCGGCGCACGACCTGGCCGCCGTCACGGGTGGCGGGCTCAGGCTGGTGGCGGGCCGGGGCGCGGGAACCGCCGCGCTGGCCTTCCGCACGACTCCGGCGGGCGGCACGGCCGTGTGGCGGCTGTCCGGCCGGGCCGAGCCGCCCGAGCTCGTGGCCGGTGTGCCGGGGCCGCTGGCCGGGGGCGTCTGGCTCGACACGTCCGGCAGCCTGCTGGCCCTGCCTGCCCCCGCACGTGGTGACGGTCCCCGGGCCGGACGGCGGCGGGACCGGCCGGGCGGACGCCGCCGCGCGCCGCTTCGACGGACCGGCCGGACCCGTCGAAGCCGTCGTCTACGGCGACCCCGTCGCCGCCGGGCGGGTGGTGCTGGCCCTGCACGGAGGCCCCGAGTCGGCCTGGCGGCTCGGCCACGACCCGCTGTTCCAGCGGCTGGCCGACGAAGGCGTCGCCGTGGTCGCGCCCAACCAGCGCGGCAGCACCGGGTACGGGGCCGCCCACCGCGACGCGATCCGCGGCGCCTGGGGCGGACCGGATCTGGCCGACGTCCTGCACCTCGGCCGCGCCCTGACGGCCGCCCGCGGACCCGGCGCCACCCCGCCCGTGTTGTACGGCGTGAGCTACGGCGCCCACCTCGCCCTGCTCGCCTCCGCCGCGGAACCGGGCCTGTGGTCCGGCGCCGCCGTCGTCGCGCCGTTCCTGTCCGGGCGGGAGCTCCACGCCGACGGGCCGCCGCTGGTCCGCAACATGCTCGACCGGCTCGGCGGCTGCGCGGAGATCAACGACGACCTCGGGCAGCGCGACCTGATCCGGCTGGCCGACCGGCTGCGCGGCCCGCTGCTGGTCGTCCACGGCGAGCGGGACGCGACCATCCCCGTCGGCTGCGGGACCGGCTGGCGCGAAGGCGGGCATCTCGCGGTGGTCGGGCCCAGCGGCGTCGGCAAGTCCACGCTGGCCCTGCTGATGACCGGGCTGCTCCGGCCCCCGGCGGCCGGGTGCGGCTCGGCGGGCGGCCCCTGGACTCGATCCCCGGCGCGTCGGTGCGCAGCCGGATCGCGCTGGTGCCGCAGGAGGCGTACGTCTTCGCCGGGACGGTCCGGGAGAACCTGGCCTACCTGTGGCCGCTCGGCGAGAGCCCGGACGACGAGCGCCTGCGCGCCTCCGTGGCCGCGGTCGGCGCCGGACCGCTCGTCGAGCGGCTGGGCGGCCTCGACGGGGAGATCGACGAGCCGTCCGCGCTGTCGGCCGGGGAGCGGCAGCTCGTCGCCCTGGCCCGCGTGCACGCCTCCCCCGCCGGCGTCCTCATCCTGGACGAGGCGGGCTGCCACCTCGATCCGGCCGCCGAGCTGCGCGCGGAGTCGGCGCTGGCGGCCCGGCCCGGCACCCTGGTCGTGATCGCGCACCGCATCAGCTCGGCCGCCAGGGCACGCCAGGTCCTCCTGATGGACGGGACCACCGTGCTCACCGGCACCCACCGGGAACTGATCGGCCGGTCCCCCCTGTACGCCGACCTGGTCGGCCGCTGGCACGACGACGGGACACGGTAGACCGGTGGCCCGTCAGGCCCCGGCGGCGTCGGTGCCGGCGTCCAGCGCGGTCTCCAGCACGGCCAGGAAGTGGTCGACCGGCCCGATGCAGGCCACCGCCGACCCTCCGGAGATCCGCCCGGCGTAGGGCAGCAGCTTCTCGTACGTCGTCCAGCAGGCCGCCACGTCGCCCGCGGCGGCCTGGGCCGCGCCCTGCAGGCAGGTCATGGTCAGCCACGACCAGTCCATCGGCGGAGCGGGCCACCCCTGCCCGGCCAGGGCCACGGCCTGGCTCCGGCGTCCCTGGGCGCACAGCTCCAGCACCCGGGCGTCGTGCTCCACGGTGGGGTGGATGCCGCTGATCAGGTCGATGAGCGGGCCCGCCTCGGCCATCGCGCCGCGCTGGTAGTGCAGCATGAGGCGGCCGTTCACCGCCACGGCGCCCGCGTACCACATGCCGATCCGCTTGGCCTGCCGTTCGGCCTCGCCGTACAGCGCGTCGGCCTCGGCGAACCGGCCGGCCAGGGTGAGCCGGTTGGCCCGCCACATGGTGTGCTGGAACCGCGGCCACGGCAGTTGCAGGTCGTCGAGCAGCGCCTCGCAGCGGGCGGCCGCCAGGTCGGCCCCAGCCAGGTCGTGCATCTCCAGCCGGTAGTGGGTGTCCATCATGTGGGCGAGCAGCTCGAAGCCCGGCGTCCGGGTCCGCGCGGCCAGGCCGTGCAGCTCGTCGGCGATCTCCATGAGCTCGTCGATGTGGGTCGCCTGCGGCACGGACAGCGCGCGCGCGTTCAGCGCCCGCATGAGCAGGTGCGGGTCCGCGATCCGGCGGGCCATCGCGACGGCCTCGGCCGACAGCGACAGGCATCGCAGGTCGTCGTCGCTGCCGTTGTACAGTTCCTGCGCCAGGCCGCCGAGCAGCAGCGTCCGCTCGACGCCGTCGGTCTCGGGCAGCGCGCTCAGCGTGGCCTCGAACTGCTCGACCAGCCGCAGTTCCACCGGTTCGTACGGGTTGCGCAGCGTCCAGATGGCCGGCGCGTCCAGTGCGGTGAGCGCGCGTGTGGTCAGGGCGGGGCCGGCTTCGGCGCGCTGGGCCACGCGCAGGGCCTGGGCCCGCAGGTCGCGCGCGCCCATCGCGTCTCCGGCGTCCAGCAGGGCGCGCACCTGGTGCAGCAGGAGTTCCACGTGCTGGGCGGGGTCGCCGTCGCAGGCGCCGTGCGCGGCGACGGCCCGTCCCCACCAGGCGGCGGCCTCCTCGTGCGCCATGCGCCGGCTCGCCTGCCCGGCCGCCGCGCGGGCCCAGTGCGCCGTCTCCCGGTACGCCAGCGGCCCGGCCTCCACGGCGTGGTGGGCGATGACGGTCACGTCGGTGCTCGGCCTGGCCGACAGGGCCCGCATCACCTCCCGGTGGATCACGCCCCTGCGCAGCGGCGGGACGCCGGCGATCAGCGTCTCCCTGACCAGGTCGTGGACGAACGTCATGACCCCGTCGCCGCTGGTGACCAGCCCGGCCTGGGCGGCCCAGTCGAGCAGCTCGTAGGTCTGCTCCGGCCACGACGCGCAGGCCCGGAACACCTCGACGACCAGGCCGGGATCGAAGCTGCGGCCGATCAGGGCGGCCAGCTGGAGTATCTCCGTCGCCCGCGGCCCGAGCATGGCCAGCCGCCGGCGGATCAGGTCGGACACCGCGTCGGGCACGACCTCCAGGCCCTGGCCCTGCGCCATCAGCCGGACGCTCTCGCGGACGAAGAACGGGTTGCCGCCGGTACGCCGGGTCAGCAGCTGGGCCGTCGAGCCGTCCACCGGGACGCCCAGCTCCCGGGCGAGCGTCCCGACGTCGGCGGCGTCGAGGCCGCTCAGCCGGATGCGCACGAGGTCGTAGCGGGCGAGCTGGTAGAGGACCTCGTCCACCGAGAGCTTGAAGGAAGCGGCGGGGGTGGCCGTCCGGTCGTCGTGGGCCGCGTCGCGGAAGGCGGTGACGAGCAGCAGCGGGCGCTCGCCCGGGTACGCCTCGGACAGCACGGCGACGTCCCTGAGCAGTTCGAGCGTGGCGGAGTCCGCCCAGTGCAGGTCGTCCAGGACGATCACCAGGGGGCGGGCGCGCGCGGCCTCGACGAGCCACCGGGCGACGGCCCGGTTGCGGTGCGGCGAGGCGGGCGCGCCGGTGGGCCAGTCGTCGTCCAGCAGCCCGCTCAGCGCCTGGCGCTCGGCGGGCGGCACGGTCCCGGCCAGCGCGCGCAGCACCTGGAGCCACGGCCACAGCGGCGGCACGCCCTCCCCTCCGCGGCAGCGGCCCCACAGCACCAGATGTCCCAGGTCCACGCAGTCGTCGCGGAACGCCTGCAGCAGGCGGGTCTTGCCGATGCCGGGCTCGCCGCTGACCGCGGCGACCACGACGCCGTTGTGGTGCGCCGCGCCGGGCAGCGCCGTCAGCTCCGCCAGCCCGCGCTCGCGGCCGATCAGCCGTCCCCGCGCCGCACGGCGGGCCTGATCGGCCTGCGCGGCGGCCTCCTCACCGCCGCCCGCCACGGCGGCCGGAGCGGCCTCGGCACGGACGAGGGACAGCCGCACGGGCCCCGGCTCGGGCGGCGGGGTGATCGACCGCGCCTGCCGGAGGATGTCCTTCTCCAGTTCCCGCAGCTCGGGCCCGGGATCGAGGCCGAGCTGGTCGGCGATGACCTGCCGCGCCCTGCGTAACGTGGCCAGCGCGTCGGCCTGCCGCCCGGACCGGTAGAGAGCCAGCGCGCGCAACCACCACAGCCGCTCGCGCAGCGGGTGCTCCGCCGTCTCGGACTCCAGCTCGTGGATCACCGGCTGCGGGCGGCCGGCGTCCAGCAGCGCCTGGGCCCGGGACTCGATCGCGTTCATGCGCAGCTCGCCCAGGCGGTTCACCTCCGCGGCGGCCCACAGCTCGTCGGCGAACTCGCCGTAGGGGACGCCGCGCCAGAGCCCGAGGGCCTCCTCCAGCAGCGGCAGCGCCTCCGCGGGCGGCCGCAGCTCGGCGTCGGTGACCAGCTTGCCGAAGCGCAGCGCGTCGACGTCCGTGGTGGCCAGGAGATAGCCGGGCCGGCGGGCCACCAGCAGCCGGGGCGGCGTGCGCGGCGCGCGTGATGGCTCCAGCACCCGGCGCAGGTTCGACACGTAGACGTGGACGGAGCCCACCGCGGTCGCCGGCGGCCTGCCCTGGTACAGGTCCTCGATCAGCGTGTCGGTGGAGACGACCGTCCCGGCGGCGGCCACCAGCCGGGCGAGCAGGGCGCGCTGCCGCGGCCCCCCGGGGCTGACCGGGCCGCGGGCGCCGAGGATCTCGAACGGCCCGAGCACCCGGAACCGCACGCCCGCCGCACCGGTCCCGCCGTCGGAGCCCCGCTGTCCGAGCCCTCCGCACCGTTCCCCATCGGCTGTCTCCTCGTGACGAGAGGTTCGCGACATCGCTCCATCGTGGCCGCTGCCCGGCCCGGTCTCGTCACTCGTGAGGGTGATGCGGAAATCAGTCCCGGGCGGGACGCGGGGGCCTGCAACTTCCGCGGCAGTCGATGTCCACCCTCGGGTTGATGCGCCGGAGGCGGTGCCGGGGTTAGCGTGACGGGTGCCCTTCACCGCCCCGTCCATCGTCCGGCGGGTGTTCGCGGTCCACCCGCTGCTGCTCGACGGCGCCGTGGCCCTGACGCTCGTCGTCGGCACCTGGCTGTGGGAGATGTTCGAGCCGGGCCGGGGCCGGCCGGGCGACGCCCTGTCGGTGACCTTGACCGTGCTGGTCAACGCGCCGCTGGCGCTGCGCAGGGTGACGCCGGTGGCGGTGCTGCTGGTGTCGGTGGGCGCCTCGCTGGTCTACCACGTGCTGGGCTACCACCTCGGGCTCAACAGCATCGGACCGCTGGTGGCGCTCTACTCCGTCGCCGCCCACCGGTCGTGGGCGTGGTGCGCGGCCGGTGCGGTGCTGATCGTCTTCGAGTGGACCTACGCCTCGGCGCAGCAGCCCGGCGTCGCGCTGTGGTCGGCCGCCGCGCAGTCCTGCATCGTGGCGGCCTGCGGGGTGGGCGCGGGCACCAGCGTGCGGCTGCTGTCGGAGCGCACCGGGCAGCTCGCCGACCTCGCCGCGCAGCTGCGCGCGGAGCAGGGCGCCGCCGCCCGGCGGGCGGTCACCCGCGAACGGGTGCGCATCGCCCGCGAGTTGCACGACGTCGTCGCCCACCACATGTCGGTCATCTCCGTACAGGCCGGGCTGGGGCGCTACGTGGCGCTGAGCGACCCGGCCACCGCCCACGCCACGCTGGGCGTCATCGCCGACACCAGCCACGAGGCGCTGACCGAGATGCGCCGGCTGCTGTCGATCCTGCGCATCGAGGCCCACGACGACGACGAGGGCCTCTACGCCACCGCGCCGGGCCTGCTGGCCCTCGATCCGCTGGTCGAGCGCATGCGCGGGGCGGGCGTCGCCACCGAGCTCGTCGTCGAGGGCCGAGCCCGGCCGCTGCCGTCCGGCCTCGACCTGTGCGCCTACCGCATCGTCCAGGAGTCGCTGACGAACGTGCTCAAGCACGCCGACCCCGGCCGGGTCGAGATCCACATCGGCTACGGTCCGGCCACGCTGACGTTACGCGTCAGCAACGACGGCGCCGCCGTCCAGGCGGAGGACGGGCCGTCCGGCGGTCACGGGTTGATCGGCATGACTGAACGTGTCAGGCTCTACCAGGGGTCGATCACCGCCGGGCCGCTGCCCGGAGGCGGGTTCGAGGTCCTGGCGACCTTCCCGCTCCCCGTGCCCGGTGCCGACGATCGGCCGCCGTGACGACCGTGAAGCAGGTGCGAGATCAAAGTCCTCGTCGTCGACGACCAGGTGCTCATCCGTGCGGGTCTGGCCGCGCTCCTGCGCGCCGCGGGCCTGGAGGTCGTGGGCGAGGCCGCCGACGGTGAGGAGGCCGTGCGCCTGGCCGCCACGCTGCGGCCCGACGTGATCCTCATGGACATCAGGATGCCCGGCATCAACGGCCTGACCGCGACCGAGCGCATCCTGGCCGCCGCCCACGACCCGCCGCCCAAGGTGCTCATCCTGACCACGTTCGACCTCGACGAGTACGTCTACAACGCGCTGCGCCTGGGCGCCGGCGGGTTCCTGCTCAAGGACACCCCGCCCGAACGCCTGATCGCCGCCATCCACACGGTCGCGGCGGGCGACATCCTGCTGGCCCCGGCCGCGACCAGGCGGCTGATCGAGGCGTTCACCGAGCCGCCCGTCCCGCTCCCCTCCCCCTCCCTCGACCGGCTCACCGGCCGCGAGACGGAGGTGCTGCGGCTGGTCGGGCACGCGCTGTCGAACAAGGAGATCGCCGAGCGGCTGTCGGTGAGCGAGGGCACGGTCAAGACGCATCTCAACCGGCTGATGGCCAAGCTGGGGCTGAGCAGCCGGGCGCAGGTGGTGGTGGTGTCGTACGACGCCGGCCTGGTCCGCCCCGGCCACCCCCTGTCCCGCCGGACGACCGCCGACGACCAGGGCTAGCGCAGGACGGCGGCCGTGGTCAGCGGTCGGGCGTGAGCAGGGGCTTGACGTCGAGGATCGGGGTCGCGTCGAGCGCCTCCAGGTTGCGGACGTGCACCCGCCGGCCCTCGACGGCCAGGATGTGCACGGTGTGCAGGCCGATCGGGTTGGGCCGGTCGGGTGCGCGGGTGGCGAAGACGCCGGTGAGCGGCCGGGCGGCGTCGCCGCGCGGGTGGACGGCGAGGGTGTCGCGGTCGGCCCGGTCGAGCCAGGTGAGCAGCAGGACGTCGGTGCCCGGGGTCAGGCCGTCGAGAGCGGGGGCGTACCGGTCGTCGAAGACCAGCCAGGCGTCGGGGGCTCCCTCGTCGGGTTGCCGGGGCGCCGCCGTGCGATCGGTCAGTGTCGACTCGACGCGCCCGACCGGGCGCAGCGTGTGTTCGGTCACGAGTCCTGGATCTTTCCCCGTGCGGGGACGCCGGTCAAGACCGCCGATCACCCGAAGCCCGCCGGAGGGGCCGGCGGCGGCCTTCGCCGAGCTGATGTCCCGGCTCGGCTACGACCGGTACGGCGCGCAGGGCGGCGGCGGAGGCGCCGACCTCGCCCTGGAGCTGGCCCGCCAGGCGCCCGAGCGGGTGGTCGGCGTGCACGTCAACGCCTGGGTCGCCTTCCCCTCGCCGGACGAGGGCGAGTTCACCGCCGACGAGCAGCGCCGCCTGGACCGACTCCCGCGCCGAGCTGCCCGAGGACGCCTTCTCCCGCGACCGGGTGCTGACCGGCGTGAGCCTCATGTGGTTCACCGCGACCGCGGGGTCGGTCGCCAACCTCTGCTACGAGCTCGGCCACGACCCGGGCGCCTACGCCCCCAAGGCGCGGGTGACCGTCCCCACGGCCGTGCTGCCGGCCAAGGACGACGTGACGATCCGCCGCTTCGCCGAGCGGGACGCCGACGTCCGGCGCCGGACCGAGCTCGACCGCGGCGGCGCGTGCCTGGCGCTGGAGGTGCCGGACCTGCTGGTGCCGGACGTGCGGGCGTTCTTCGGCCCACTGGCGAGCGCCTGACCGGCGGGCCTGGACGATTCATGGCCCGCCTGATGACATCCGCATCTGGTGGGCGGCCCGCCCGCGGGGCAAGGTGGGACCGGCATTGCGCCGGCGGCGTGTCGAGAACGCGGCGCCGGCTCCGTCCTGGGAACATCGGCGGCCGGCGAGCGGCCGCGTTTGACGAAGGAGGCCCGGCGTGGCGATCCAGCGGATGGACAACGTGCTCATCGTCGTCGAAGACCTTGACGCGGTGATCGCGTTCTTCCTCGAACTCGGCATGGAGCTGGAGGGGAGGGGACCGATCGAGGGGCGCTGGGCGGAGCGGGTCATCGGGCTCGACGACGTCCGGCAGGAGGTCGCGATGTTGCGGATCCCGGGCGCCGCCGGCGGGATCGAGCTGGCCATGTTCCACACGCCGAAGCCGATCCGTCCCGAGCCGGCGGACCCGCCGGCGAACACGCTGGGCATCCGCCGGGTCATGTTCGCCGTCGACGACGTCGAGGACGTCATCGCCCGCCTGCGCCGGCACGGCGCCGAGCTCGTCGGCACGCTGGAGCGGTTCGAGGACAGCTACCTGCTGTGCTACGTCCGCGGCCCCGAGGGCATCGTCGTCGGCCTGGCCCAGCAGCTCGGCGGATGATCGGGCGGCCGGTGCGTCCGTGCCGCTAGGGCCGCCGGACCGCGGCGAGGTCGAGCTCCAGCGCCACCTTCCTGGCGACGAGCCCGGCGGCGGCGTTCCACTTCACGCCCCAGTCGGTGCGGTCGATCGTGACGCCGTCCTTGAGCCGCAGCCGCAGGCCGTCCCCGTCGCCGGTCAGCTCCAGCTCCAGGGTGATCGGGTGGCTCACGCCGCGGATGCTCAGGTCGCCGGTGACCCGGAAGGCCGTCTCGCCGGTCGGCTCCACCCGGTTCGAGGTGAAGGTGATCACCGGGTGGTCGGCGTCCTTGAGGTACTTGCCCCGCAGGTACCGGTCGCGCTGCGGGTTGCGGGTCTGGACGCTGCCCGCCTGGACGGTGAGCTCGATGCGCGACCTGGACGGGTCGTCGCCGTCCAGGTGGCCGGTTCCCGCGAACCGGTCGAACCGCCCGCGTACGGCGGGGCCGACGGTGTGCCGGGCGACGAAGCCGATCCGGGTGCGGGCCTGGTCGAGGACGTAGTCGCCGGTCAGGGCGCGAAGGCTGGTCGTCATGCCGGGCGCTCCTGGTCGCCGGCGGGGGCCGAGCCCGGCAGCGGGCTGGCGTCGAGGTACCTGACCTCGTAGACGCGTTCGGCGAACTTCCAGCCGTCGCCGGTGCGCTCGTAGCGGTCGTGGTAGAGGGCGTGGTTCGCGTGGGAGCCGCCGTCGCGCATCCGCCCGAACTCGTGGATGTAGGCCCGGCCGGTCGCGGTGTCGCCGTCGATCCGGATGACGCCCGGATGGACGTTCTGCACGAAGAACTCCCAGAGGCCCTGCCCCCACTCGATCCCGGCGCGAATCGCCTCCCGGCCGGCGAACTCCTTGCCGATGTGCGGCCATCGCATGACGCCGCCGGGCGTGAACAGGGATTCGACGCGGTCGTAGTCGCGGGTCATCACCGCGTCGGTGAGCTCGCCGCGCAGCGCCTCGATCTCGACGCGGTCGGCTACGGCTTGCATGTCGGTCATGTGGATCTCCTCCTCGCTCAGGTGGTGCGTCCAGCATCGAGGCAGGTCGGAGGGCGAACAAGGTAGGGTTCGTGGGGCGATCCATAACATGGGGGTTATCCGTGGAGCTGAGGGACATCGAGATCTTCCTGACGCTCGCCGAGGAACTGCACTTCGGCCGTACCGCCGGACGGCTGCGCGTCTCGCAGGCGCGCGTCAGCCAGGCCATCAGCAGGCAGGAACGGCGCCTCGGGGTGGCGCTGTTCGACCGCACCAGCCGGCGCGTGGCCCTGACGCCGGTCGGCCGCCGCCTGCGCGAGGATCTGCGGCAGGCATACGACCTGCTCCAGGAGGGGCTGGCCCGGGCCGAGGCCGCGGGCGTGGGCGCGGGACGCACGCTGCGCCTGGGCGTGTTCGGCCACGCCGGCTACGAGCTGCGCCCGCTCGTCGACGCCTTCCGCGCCCGCCATCCCGGCGCCGAGGTCCGGTTCAGCGAGGTCACCGGCGGCGACCCGTTCGCCGCCCTGCGCGCCGGGGACGCCGACGCGCACGTGTTGTGGTTGCCGGTGGCCGAACCCGATCTCACCGTCGGCCCCACCGTGCTCGTCACCGGCCGGGTGCTGGCGGTGTCGGCCGGGCATCCGCTCGCCGGGCGGGGCGGCGCGTCGCTGGAGGACCTGGCCGACGAGCACGTCGTCGACCTGGGCCCGGCCGCTCCGGAGTACTGGGTGGCGTCCATGGTCCCGACCCGCACGCCGCTGGGCCGCCGCATCCCGCGCGGGCCCGTCGCGCGGACGTTCCACGAGATCCTCGCGCTGGTCGCCGCCGGGCAGTGCGTCCATCCGCTGGGCGAGATCGCCGCCCGCTACAACCGGCCGCCCGGCGTCGTCTTCGTGCCGCTCCACGACGCCCCGGCTCTCCGGTTCGCCCTGGTCTGGTCGTCCACCGCCGACGGCCCCGCCGTCCGCGCGCTGGCCAGGACCGCCGCCGACCTCGGCCCGCTCTCGCTCGGCGGGAGCGGCGAGCCGGGCTGAGGCCCCGCTGGCCGGGCTGAGGTCCGCTCCGGCGCCCTACGCGGTGGTGGGTGCGCCCGCGACGCGGCGTTCGCCGCCGTTGCGCTCCTGCCAGAACCGGTACACCTCGACGGCGTCCGCGCGCGGCTCGTGGCGCATCGGCAGCCGGCGCCGCTGCCAGGGCTTGGCGAACTCGTCGTAGAAGGTGCCCAGCTCGAAGTACTTGCGGTCGTCCACGTAGTGGGGCTCGTAGGCGTCGCGGGTGGTGAGGAAGACGACCTCGGCCGGGGAGCAGTAGTACAGCGCGCCCAGGCACATCGGGCAGGGGTGGGCCAGCACGTAGATGGTGGCGTCGGTCAGGTGCTCGGTGCCGAGCCTGGTGCAGGCCTCGCGGATGGCGAGGATCTCCGCGTGGGCGGTCGGGTCGCCGGTCTGGGCGACCTTGTTGGCGCTCTCGGCCAGGAGCTCGCCGTCCCTGACGATGACGGTCGCGAACGGGCGGCCGCCCTCGGCGACGTTCTGGCGGGCGAGGTCGATGGTGCGCTGGACGAAGTCCATGAAGTCCTCCGGAAGTGGCCGGGCGGGCCGCCGTCGGGGCGGCTCCGCGAGGGACGGGAACCGGGCCCGGGATCGGGCCCGGGCTCGGGCTCGGTCAGAAGGGCTCGGTCAGAAGGGCTTGGTCAGAAGGGCTTGGTCGGCAGGTACTTGCCGTCCAGGGTGATGACGGCGCGCTCGCCGCCCTCGGGGTCGGCGACCTTCTTCACGTCGAGCCGGAAGTTGATCGCGGAGATGATGCCGTCGCCGAACTGCTCGTGGATCAGGGCTTTGAGGGTCGTCCCGTAGACCTGGAGCATCTCGTAGAAGCGGTACATGGTCGGGTCGGTCGGGATCCGGTCCGGCATCGAGCCGCGGATCGGGATGGTCTGCAGCAGCGTCGCCGCGTCCTCGCCGAGGTCCAGCAGCTCGGCCACGGCCCGGGCGGAGCTCTCCGGCAGCGGGTGCTGGCCGAGGACGGCGGCGGTGGTGAAGGCCACCGACAGGCCGGCGGCGTCGGCGATCTGCTGCCAGGACAGGTCCTTCCGGATCTTGGCCTCGACGGCGGTGGCGGCCAGGGCCTGGCGGGCGGTGGGGTCGAACTGTGCGTGCACCATTTGTCGGTACGTCCTTCTCTTCGGGTGATGTCGGGATGGGTGCGGGCTCCCCGCAGGCGGTCGCGCGCGGGAACCCCGGAGCCGGGTCAGGCCGTGAGCGCGGCGCCGGCGGCGGTCAGCTCCTCGACGCGGCCGGTCGGGATGTCGTAGACCCAGCCGTGCAGGGTGACCTTCCCCGCCGCCAGCGCGCGGGCGACCGACGGGTGGGTGGCCAGGTTGGCCAGCTGGGCGAGCACGTTCTGCCGCACCAGGGCCGGCACGTCACCGTGGGCGGCGGTGCGGGCCCGGGCGGCGTCCGCGTGCCGCAGCCAGGCGGCGACGGTCGGGGCGCCGCTGAGGTCGTGCCCCTCGGCGAAGGCGGTCATCGCGCCGCACGCCGAGTGGCCGCAGACGACGACGTCCCGCACGCCCAGTGCGGTGACCGCGTACTCGATGCTCGCGGCCACCCCGTCGGCTTCGGGACGGTAGGCGGGCACCAGGTTGCCGGCGGTGCGGATGACGAACAGGTCACCCGGCTCGGTGCCGGTGATCAGCTCGGGGACGACGCGGGCGTCGGAGCAGCCGATGAACAGCGTGTGCGGTGTGTGATGGGTGGCCAGACGGGCGAAGAGCTCCGCCTTGGCCGGGAAGACGTCCCGCTGGAAACGGGCGACGCCCTCGGCGAGGTCCTGCATGGTCACTCCCTTCGGCGGTGGCCGGCCCTTGTGGGCTGCTGACATCCAGCATGCATGACCTGGTCCTATAGTGTCCAAGAGGCGTTCCGCCTGAGAGCCATTGCTCTCATCTATAGTTTGTCCATGGCCGCTCTCGAACTGCGTCACGTGCGCTACCTGCTCGCCGTGGCCGAACACGGCAACTTCACCCGCGCCGCCGAGGAGCTGCACATCTCGCAGCCCACGCTCTCCCAGCAGATCAGGCAGCTGGAGCGGACCCTGGGCGTGCAACTGCTGGACCGCACCGGCCGCGCGGTACGGCTCACCGACGCCGGGGCCGTCTACACCGACCACGCCCGGCGCGCGCTTCGCGACCTGGCCGCCGCCGAACGCGCCGTGCATGACGTCCAGGACCTCTCCCGCGGCCACCTGCGGCTGGGCGTCACCCCCACCTTCACGGCCTACCTGGTCGGCCCGCTCACCGCCGAGCTGCACGTGCGTCACCCGGCCGTCGACCTCACCCTGACCGAGATGCCCCAGGACCGCATGGAAGCGGCCCTGCTCGCCGACGACCTCGACCTCGGCATCGCCTTCGCCGGCCCCCACCTGCCCGGTGTCACTCCCACCGCGCTGTTCACCGAGACCCTCAGCCTCGTCACCGGCACCCCGCACGCCCGGACGCTGGCCGTCCCCCTACCGGTGCGCGCGCTCAAGGGCGAACGGCTCGCCCTGCTCAGCGGCGACTTCGCCACCCGGGGCCACATCGACGCCTACTTCGCCCGCCACCGGGCCGCCCCCCGCATCGCGGTCGAGGCCAACTCCATCCAGGCACTCACCGAGATCGTGCACCGCACCCCGCTGGCCACCGTCCTGCCCGACGCCATCGCCCACGGCCACCCGCACCTCACGCCCGTCCCTCTCGACCCGCCGCTGCCCAGCCGCACCGTCACCCTGCTGCACCGCGAGGGCGGCTACCGCAGCGCCGCCGCCCGCGCCTTCACCGAACTCACCGGGGACTTCGTCCGCTCCCGCGGCTACACCCCGCCCGCCTGAAGCCCGGCACGCGGCTACACCCCGCCCGCCTGAAACCCCGGCGTGCGGCGTGCGGGCGTCGGTCAGAAGCCCGACATGTGCCCGGCCGCCGACTCGGAGCCGCCGTCGCCGCCCTGCGCCGCCGGTTCGCCGGTCGCCGGGACGCCCCCGTCCGGCTGGACGGCGGCGGCCTGCACCGGGTCGTCGTGCTGCTGAGTCGCTCCGGCCTGCTGCGCCGCGTCCGGACCGCCGTGGGAATGGGCGGTGTCACCGGACGCCGCGGCCGCGGTCTCGGGCTGGGAGCCGGGCAGCGGGTGCCAGCCGCCGTCGGGCGACTGGTAGGCGGCCGAGACCAGCTCCGTCGTCCCGGTCTGGCCGCCGTCGCCGGCGGTCCCGTCGTGCACGGGGAGCGGATGCCAGGCGCCGTCGTGCCCCAGGAACCAGGCCGCGTTCAGTTCGACCCCCGGCGTGCCGCCACCGGCGTCGGGCGAGATCGGCCCGGTGGGCGGCGCGGCGGGCGGGACGGGGTGCCACGAACCGGCGGCGTCCTGCGTCCAGTCCAGGTTGACGACGCTCTGGGCGCCCGCGATCGTGTGGCCGTCCGGGCCGATGGGATGCCAGGCGCCCTCCGGGCCGCGCCAGCCCGACCCCGCGGTGCCGGGCGGGTCGCTCGCCGACACGTGATGCCAGGCGCCGGCGGCGTCCCGGTAGCCGCCCTCGGTGTGCGTGATCGCGCCGGGGACCGGGGTGGAGGAGATCGCGTGCCAGGCGCTGCCCGGTTCGTACCACCATCCGCCCTGGAACTCGACGATCCCGTGCGGCGTCAGCGGAGCCGCGGGTTGATGACGGTGTTCCGTGACGGGCCCGGCCAGGTCGGGCAGCGCATGCAGCGGCGGCGCGACGTCGGAGGGCAGGGTGAACGCGGCCTCCTCGGCGCTCCCGTGGACCGCCCGGAAGAGGAGGTCGCCGAGGTCGTGGGCGACGTCGTGGCCGGTGGCCGCCTCGATGCCCTTGATCGCCGTGGTGCCCAGGCCGTAGCCCGCCAGCGCGGCGCCGACCAGCGCGCCGGCCGGGGTGGTGACGTCCAGCAGCCCCAGCGTGGCGGAGTAGGCCCCGGCGAGCCCGGTCGCGGCGGTCGCGGCTCCGTCGAGCACCTGCTCGCCGTTGTCGTTGCCCAGCCCCGTGCCGAGCTTCACGCCGCCGTTCCAGGTGTCGCGCGCGCCGGCGAACAGGCCGTAGCCGCTGATCGCCTGGTTCAGCGGCGGGAAGGCGAACGGGCCGGAGGAGCCCAGGCCGTGTGCGCTGCCGCCGAGCCTGTCGAAGTCGGTGTTCATCAGGAAGCTGGGCACCGTGAAGACGTTGACCACGTGCTGGAGGGCGTCGTCGGCCCTGCGGGCCGCGTCGTCGACGCCGCGCAGCACGTCCGCGGCCTGGTGCAGGGCGTCCCGCAGGGCCTGCGGCAGGAGGTCCGTCATGACCGGGTGAACAGGCCGGCCCGGGCGACGGTGTCGCCCGGCTCGGGCTGCGGCGTCCCGGCCGCCAGCGCGAGGTCCAGCTCGGCGGCCAGGATGGCCGCCGCGTGCGCGTACGGCCGGGGCCCGACCGCCGCGGGATCGGCCTCCCGCCTGGCCGCCAGCTCGATCCAGGTCGCGAACGCCTCGGCCAGCGGCTGCTCGGCGGGCTCCGGCCGCAGTTCGCCGGCCTGCTCCACGAGCGCGGCGATCAGCTTCCTGCGCAGGCCCGAACCCGGCGGCCGGGGCGGGACCGCCTGGACGACCTGCATCACGGAGATCGCGGCACGCACCACGTCGACGATCATCTCGGCCTCCCGGCCCGCTCAGGACGCCGGGACCCGGACCTCGCCGAGGACCAGGTCACGCCCGTCCGGCCAATGGAAATCGTGCAGGGTGACGGTGAGGCGGGACGCCCTGGGCGAGGTGTCCCACACCGTGAACACGAGCTTGCTGCGCTGACCGAGCGGCGGGTCGCCGTCCCCGCCGCCCTGGAACGGCACCGACGCGAGCTCGCTGCCGCTCGCCCGGTCGCTGATGCGGTAGATCATCCGAGAGGCGAACTGCCGCTCCTCCCGGGTCACGTACGCGGTGACGACGATCGACGGCCTGGTCCTCCCCATCCACCTGCTGACCGTCCGAGCGGTCCGCTCCACCGTGAACCGCCAGCCGTACCCGTGGATCGTCCACGGCGGCGGCCCGGACGCGTTCTTCCTGATCGGCTCGTCGGCCTCCAGGAACGGCAGCCTGGGCAGGGCGAGCCGGGGAACGGCCGGCCCGTCGAGCCCGATCCGGGGGGCGACCAGCGCCGCCGCGATCAGCACGGCGATCACCAGGTTGGCGCGGGCGAAGAAGCGCATCCGCCACCCCCTAGAAGAGGATCTTCTTCATGGCGCGGCGCTCGCGCACGACCGGTCCCTGCAGTTCCTGGTAGAGCTTGTCGACCTGGCCCGGCCCGCCGAGCCCGGCCAGGACGATCGACTCCTTCTCCGTCCCGAGCATGTAGGTCAGCTCCAGCGAGGCGGTGTTCGTCAGGTAGGAGGACAGGGTGCGGACGTACCGGACCTGGGTGATCGAGGCGTACAGGATCACCTGCTTGCTCCGGTCCCTGACGCCCTGTGCCACGTCGACGCGGCGCTGGTGGAAGACGTACGACGTCACCCTGGCGGAGACGACGGCGGCGACCCAGGCCGCCACGGCGTACAGCCCGAGCGCCACGACCAGCAGCGGCACCCGCAGCACCAAGACGGACAGCGCCAGCGCCGTGGCCACGAGCGGGGTGAGCGCGAGATGCCGGGTCTGCGTCCTGGTGGACCACACTTCCTGGCCGATGTCGTAGACGGCCCGTTCGTCCAGGTCGTCGGCCATGCTCCGGTACGGCGTGACCCCCGCTGCGACGGTCCGGGTGTACTCCAGGGCGGCGGCGTGCTCGGAGTCGTCCGGGACCACGACCTGACGCGGCACGGCGGCGGCCACCGGGGGCAACGGCCCGGCAGGCGGCGGGTCCGGGGTTGTGGGCTGGTGCGGCGGGTGGCCCGTGGCGGGGCCGTCGGCCGTCCGGCAGGCCGCCAGGCGGGTGTGCACGTCCTTCACCACGTCCCCCGCCAGCGACTGGCGGAAGGCGACCGCGGCCTCGGCGGGCCTGCCCTGCTCCTGGAGCGCCACGCCGAGCTCGTAGGCCGCCAGGTGGTGCGCGGGCTCGGCCGCCACCACCGCCCCCAGGTGCCGCTCCGCCTCGCGCCACTCGCCCAGCTCGTTCAGGCACACGCCGAGCGAGTACCGGCAGACCCGATCGCCGGGGAACTCGGCGACCACCTCCAGGAGCACGTCCCGGGCCTCGGCGGTCCGTCCCGCCCGGTACAGGGCCAGCGCCCGGTCGAAGCCCTCGTCGTCCTGTGCCGACATGCGTCCACCCTCCGCTCTCGGGTCCGAGCCGGACGTCTCAGTGGTGGGGCAGTTCCGGGTACACCACGAGGAAGAAGACGGCCAGGGCGATGACGGCGATGATGATCTGCGTCCCCAGGCTCAGCTCGTCGCCGCCGCCGTCACGGCGGGCCCGCCAGTCGTCGCGGTTGCGCCGGCGCGACGACTCGTCCATGGAGCGCCGGACCATCTCCCGCTGGTGGTCGATCCGCCGCGAGCTCTCCCGCTGGTAGTCGTCGAACGGCATCTGTCACTCCTTCTGGGTCGCACAGCCTGGAGCCAGAGTGATACTGAACGTCATCACCTGGTAACGATAAGACGAAAAACTGCCGTACTCCAGTCGCGCCCGCACATCCGCCGACGGAGACCGACACCCCCACTGTCCCGCCGGTCGGCCGGGCCGATGAATACGAAGAAGTGCGTACTTCCGATTCGCTGTGCCGGATGGTAGCCGTTCGTGCACAATGCGCCCATGACGTCATTGTTCAGGGACGATGGCCGACGCATTCACGACCTGGCGATGGACATCCTCACGACGAGTAAGCCCGTACGCGTCTGGCCGCTGCTGATGGAACGGCTGGCGAAGGACCTGCCGGGAGACCTGGCGGTGCTCATCGACCTGGACTGGACGGCGGGCACCGGGCACGCGCTGACCGGCTCGCCCGACTGGCTGCACCAGGCGCCGCTGGACGCCCTCATCCACTCCCACATGCGCGCGCACCCGCTGCTCCGCCACTACGCCCGGACCGGCGACCGCACCCCTCTGGCCATGGACGACGTCGCCGACGGCGACTGGTGGAAGAGCGAGGCCTATCACGCAGGCCGGGCGGCGATCGGCATCGACCGCCAGCTCGCCCTGCCCCTGGACGCCCGTCCGGGACAGATCCGCGGCGTCATCATGAGCCGCGACGGCACCGGCTACAGCGACCGGGACCTGGAGTACGCCGCTCTCGCGCGTTCGCTCCTCGACACGGTCGAAGCGCACGAGAAGGCCGTCTTCCGCCTGCCCGCGCTCGCGGACCCGGCCGAGCACGGGATCACCCTGCGCGAGATGGCGGTCCTGATGTCGCTGAGCGAAGGGCTGACCGCGTACGCCATCGGCCGCCGGCTCAGCATCAAGGAGGCGACGGTGAACAAGCACAAGGAGAACCTGTACCGCAAGCTCGGCGTGCACGACCGGGTCACGGCGCTACGAAGGGCCCGCGCGCTCGACCTCCTGCCCCCCGATCCGGGGCGGGACGCCCGGCCCAACGGTGAGTGATCCACCAGAACAGCAGGCCGACGACGCCGCCGCCTCGCCACCTGCCTGAGTGACCTCGCCATCGACCACCTCGGAACCCTGGCGGCTCACGAGGAGCCGGCGTACTGGCGGGAGGCCGGACGGCAGTAGGAGCGCACGGGTCCCGGCACGCGACCAGACCCCTTTCCGGCTCGATTCCTGTGCCCGCGAGGCCAAGCATTCCTGATCTCGACACTCTTTGTGGTGGATCGAATACTGAGCGTGACAAACTCCTCGGACGGAAGGATCCCCCCATGCCCACCGCCCGCATCGCCTCCGGTCAGACCGCCCCAGGACAGGGCTGGCAGGCTTACGGCTCCAACGGCATCTACATCGACGTCGACACCAGCTCCGCGCACTTCTCCGGGCGCCCGGTCTACGTCACGTCCATCAGCAGCACCGGCGGCAACCAGTGGAACCTGGTCGGCCCCAGCGCCGTCTACGACGCCACCGCCACCAAGTTCCGCGTCTACGTGCAGTGGCGTGACGCGTCGGCGCTGTCCCCGGGCACCGCCCAGCAGTTCGGCTGGTACATCCAGTGGATCGGTTACGACAACCCCTGACCCGCGGCCCACATGGCCGGCCGGCGCCTGGACGGGCCCGGCCGGCCTCGCCATGAACGGTCCCCGGGCGGCTCCTGGGCCCGGGGTGGCCGGATGCGGCGCTCGCCGGAACCTTCGTGCCCGCCTCACACGTTGATCAACAACACGGGAGGTGGGCATGGATGTGATCCTCGCAGGGTTGGCGGTGCTCCTCGGGGCGGTCACCGTCGGCACGGTCGTCGCCGCCGAGATGGCGCACGTCCGCGCTCGCCTGCGGCTCGGCGGGCTGCGCGAGGTCGACCTCGGCCACTACGAGCTCGCCTATCTCGCGGGCGGTCCCGTACGGGTGGCGGACACCGCGATCGGGCTGCTGGCCAGGGAAGGGGAGATCCGCGTCTCCCGAGGCGGGAAGATCCATCGCGTCTCCACGGCCGTGACGGCGGGATACCCCGTGGAGGAGCGGCTTGTCGCGATCCTCGCCGAGCGCAGGAGCCTGCCGGTCGTCCAGGTCAAGCGCCGCCTGGCGGACAGCGAGGAGGTCGCCGGGATCAGCCGCCGGCTCGCCGACCTGGGCCTGCTCGTCGACTCCCGGAGCGTGCCCGGCTTCCGGGTCTGCCGCGACGTCCTGAAGCTGATCCCCACGGTCGCGGCCGTCGCCGCCGGGGCCGACGTGATCTACATGATCGTCGCGCAGTCGCCGCCGCTGAGCGTGGCCGCCCTGTTCGGGTTCGGCGCGAGCTGGCTGGCGGCCAGGAAGATCCGGACCCTGTACGTCAGGAACCGGCCGGTCCGGCTCGGCCGCGCGGGGCGCCACCAGTTGGAGAAGGCCCGCCTGGCACACCCGTACGGGGCCGAGACCGACGCCGTGGCCGTGCCGCTCGCACTGTACGGACTGAGCCACCTCGGCGACCCGCACCTGTCAGCCGAGCTCAGCAAACGTTCGATCCCGGACGGCCACCTCTACCCGGCCGCCCCCAGCACCTCAAACGACCAGTGCGGCTCCGTCGGCTGGACCCCGGACGACAGCGGAACCGGCACCTGGGACGGAGGAGGCGGCGGCTGGAGCGGCGGCTGGGACAGTGGAGGCGGCGGCGCGGGCGACGGCGGAGGCGGCGGCGGGTCCTGACGAGCGGCACCACACTCCCCCGACCACGGCCGCAGCCTCCCGCCGCCGGCCCGGGCATCGGGATGAGCCGTTCCACATCCTGCGGCGACAACCGTCAGGATGCGGCCTCGGACTCTTAAGATCATTCAAGAGCCCCGACAGGAAGACGTTACGCATGCGCACCATCTACGCCGTCACCCATCCGGAGGCGACGCACCACGTCGAGAGGGTCGTCGGCGGCTGGCATGATTCGCGGCTGACGCCGGCCGGCCTCCGCGCGGCAGGCTCCATCGCCCAGGCGCTGCGAGCCCAGATCCCTCATGGCGCCGACGTGGAGCTGTTCTCCTCGGATCTCCAGCGCACCAAGCAAACCGCCGAGAAGGTCGCCGAGCTGTTCGGCGTGAAACCCATCCTGGACCGCAGACTTCGGGAGAAGTCCTACGGAGAGGCAGGGGGAAGGCCACAGGAGTGGCTGGACCAACGATTCATCCCGCCGCCGGCGGTCGGGGAACGGTTGGAGCACGACGAGGGCGTGGCGGGCGCCGAGACCAAGGCGGCGTTGGCGCAGCGCATCTACGCGGCCATGGACGAGATCTTGGAGCGTCCCTGCGAACACCAGATCATCGTGACTCATGGTGGTTCCTTGACATGCGTCGTGACGTCCTGGATCAAAATGCCGATCAACGCGGTCGGCTATGCCAGTTTCCGGGTGCCATCGGGCAGCATCACCATGCTGCGCGAAGACGACTTCTTCCACAACCGCACGGTCGTCAGCCTCGGTGACACCCGTCATCTCGGCCCCGCCGAAGCTGGCTGACCTCTATCTGGTCCGCTTCGAACGCGACGTACTCATGGAACATGACGAGGTCAGCGCAGCATGACCGGGCATACCGAACGCCCGCTGCTCTTCCTCGACGTCGACGGGCCCCTTCTCCCCTTCGGTGAGAACCCGCAACGCGTACCACAGGGTGCTACGCCGGACTCGCGCCTGGCGCGGCTCGGGAGTCGGCTGGCAGCGTTGCCCTGCGAACTCGTCTGGGCGACAACTTGGGAAGAGGAGGCAAATGCCGAGATGGCACCCCGAATCGGCTTGCCGCCGCTGGCCGTCGTGAGATGGCCGGAGGCAACCGAGCAGCACGAACGTGCGGACCGATGGTTCGGGCTCTGCTGGAAGACCCGGACCCTGGTGAACTGGGCGGGCGGACGCCCGTTCGCGTGGATCGACGACGAGATCACCGACGCCGACAGGGAGTGGGTCTCCGCGCACCATGGCGGCCGGGCTCTCCTCCACCACGTGGAGTCCCACATGGGACTCGCCGACGATGATTTCGCAGTCCTCGATCAATGGTTTCAAGCCCTGTGAGCCACCCGCAATCCACAGAATCCGACAATTGCTCGGAGAATGCCAGGGATGGACTTGCGGCCGGAGCTGCTTCCCCCGCCCGTCTCCCATGAGCGCCGAATGCCGGAACTCGTGGGAAACCGGCAGCCTGATGGCGGCACGCGAGGCCGTCACCGCATACAAGATGCGGACCGGACACAGCTACGAGCCCTCGGATCTCGCCACGCGTCAGCGATCTGCCCCATCGCGTTGTGGGCATGAGTGATCGCTCATGGCGGGGGCGTGGTTCGGCATTGGTGCTCAGGGCGGGGCCGTCGCATAGTGAGGGCCATGGACCGATCACTGCGCGTCGCGGTCATCGGCGACCGCGATCCGGCGTTTCCTCCGCACCTGGCCACCGACGACGCCCTCCGCCACGCCGCCGCGCACCTCGGCGTCGGGGTGGACGTCCGCTGGCTCGCCACCGAACCGCTCGAGTCCGACCTGGCCGAGGTCAAGGCCGCCGACGTGTTGTGGTGTGCGCCCGGCAGCCCGTACCGCAGTCTGTCCGGCGCTCTGGCCGCGCTCCGGCACGGCCGCGAGCACGGCGTCCCCACGCTGGGAACGTGCGGCGGCTGCCAGCACATGGTCATCGAGTACGCACGCCACGTGCTCGGCCATGAGGACGCCCAGCACGCCGAGTACGACCCGTACGCCTCGACCTTGTTCGTGTCGGAGCTGACCTGCTCGCTGGCGGGCAGGACCATGCCCGTGACTCTGGCTTCCGGTTCCCGGGTGGCCGCGTTGTACGGGCGGACCGAGGTCGAGGAGGAGTACTACTGCAATTTCGGCCTCGCCCCCGACCGGCAGGCGATCCTGCACGACGGCGGCTTCCTGGTCACCGGCGTGGACGGCGGCGGGGAGGCCCGGGTGCTGGAGATCCCCGGGCATCCGTACTACGTGGCCACGCTGTTCGTGCCGCAGGCCCGCTCGCGTCCCGAGGAGCCACACCCCTTGGTGGCCGGTCTGCTGCGTGCGGCGTCATGACGTTCACCCAGCTCAGGATCCTGCAGGCGGTCGCGCGGACCGGCAACATGACCAGGGCCGCGGAGGAACTGGCCACCACCCAGTCCGCCGTCAGCCACGCGTTGCGCGCGCTGGAGAGCGAGCTCGGGGTGGCGCTGCTGGTACGAGGCAGCCAGGGAGTGCGCCTGACCGCGGCGGGGCGGGCCGTGTGCCGCCGCGCGACGCTCATCCTCACCCAGGCGGAGGCGCTGGAACAGGAGGTGGCCGCGATCCGCGGGCAGGAGCGGGGCAGCCTACGCGTCGGCGTCATCCCGAGCGCCAACGCCCGGCTGATGCCGCCCCTGCTGCGCCGGTTCGCCGAAGCGCATCCGCGGGTGCGGCTCGCGGTGTTGGAGGGCTCGGACCACGAGGTCCTGGAGTGGCTGGAGACCGGGGCAGCCGACATCGCCACCGTGTCGGCCGCGGCCGGGCAGGTCCCGCTGCCCGCCGGGTCGGTGGCGCGGCCGCTCGCCGCCGACCGCATGCTGGCCGTCCTGCCCAGCGGCCACGAGCTGAGCGTCCGCCCTTCGTTGCCGGTGGCGGAGCTGGCGCGGCACCCGTTCATCATGTCCACGGGCGGGTGCGAGCCGCTGATCACGGCGATCGCGCGGGCGGCGGCTGCGAGCCTGAAGTGTCATTACCGGGTGCGTGACACCAACAGCATCCTGGCCATGGTCGCCGAAGGGCTCGGGCTGAGCATCGTCCCCGAACTGTCGCTGCCCGCCCACCTCAGCGGCGTGCACGCGATCCCGCTGGAGCCCGCCACCGAGCGGACGGTCCTCCTCGCCTTGCCCGCGGACCCGCTCCCGGCGGCCGTCGCCTTCGCCGAACTGGCCACCGCCCACCGTGCGGCGTCCCCATGAGCTCACGGCGATCGGCCAAGCTCCACAGCGCCGCCGCCAGCGGTCCGCGCAGGTCGGCGCGGCGTACGCACAGCCTGACGGCGATCGGCACAGGGACGGGATCGGCCAGGCCCCGGCGAGTGCGGGCTTGGCCAGGGGCGGCTCAGGCTTGCGGTGGGGCCACGGCGGCGGGCGGCAGGCGGCGGGTCAGGCGGAGCAGCGCGAGTGCGGCCGGACCCACCAGGGCTGCCAGCGTCAGCCACAGCAGCGGCGGGGCCGTGTCGAGCAGGGCCGAGAAGCCGGCGGGTGCGAGGACCGCCGCGAGCGCCCAGGTCTGCTGGTAGATCGCCAGGTAGCGGCCCCGCAGGGCCGGTGGTGCGCTGGCCGCCGCGAGGGCCCAGCTGGGCACGGTGTGCATGAGCTCGCCGAAGGTGAGGACGAGCGTGGCGACGAGCAGCCCGCCGACGCGCGGGAGTCCGGCGGGCAGCAGCGCGGTCGCGGCGTAGGCGGCACATGCCGCCATCAAGATCAGGCCGCTCAGGGCCATGGCGTGCGTACGCCGGGCGTGCCGCTGCCACCTCCGGACCGGGAGCTGACCCGCCGCCACGAGGACCGTGTTGATCGCGTAGAGGACGCCCAGCAGGGCCGGCGGGACGCCGAGCACCGTGACCGCGTACACCGGCAGGGCGACGGGGAGGATGAGGTGGATCAAGGTGTACGCCTGCTCGGCCGCCACCAGGGTGAGGAACGGCCGGTCGGCGAACACCTGCCGGTAACCGCCCGGATTCCGGGGCGGCGGAGCGGGCGCGCGCCGTCCCGGGAGCATCAGGCATGCGGCCGCCAGGGTGAAGCTGGCCGCGTTCATCAGGGCGACGACCGCGAACCCGGTGGTGCCGGCGAGGGAGACCACGCCCGCCGACAGCAGGCCGCCCAGGCCGAAGGCGACGTTCCTTGCCGTGGCGATCAGGGTGTACAGCCGGTCCCTGAGCGCGCCCTCCGCCAGTGCGGAGACGTGGCCGCCGGAGGCGGGATGGTAGGCGCGGTCGCCGGCCGCGATCAGGGCGGCGACGACGAGCAGGGCCACGAACCCGTCCACCAGGGGATAGGCGGCGAAGGCGGCCGCACGCAGCACGTACGTGCCGATCAGCACGCGGCGCGCGTCGAACCTGTCGATGAGGGTCCCGGCCACCGGGTTGGCCGCCAGCCCCACGACCGCCGCCACGGTGACCCCGAGCCCGACGGTCGTCATGGGCAGGCCGGTCACCTCGTGGATGAACAGCAGGGTCAGGGGCACGTACAGGCCGTTGCCGAGCGCGTCGACGAACATGCCGACCAGGAACGGGCGTACGCCGACGACACTCGTGAGAGAGGGGGAAGCCATGTGATCAGTGTTGCCAGGCGCTCATGGGGACGGCATCGGCCGCTGGTCCCATGAAGGCGGCCTCCGGTCCGTCCATGGTCCTAGGTCTCGGGTTCTCGGGCGGGGCCGGACGCGTGGCGGAAGGGAAGCCCCGCGCGCCGGACCACGTCCGTCTGTCCGGCGGGAGGCAGCACCGGCGAAGGGCACGTGATCGTCACACGGACGAGGCCGCTGGAGTCCGCCGGACGGCCAACGCCCCCGGTGACGGGCAGGCAGAGGCGCAGGCCGTCGCTCCACGGCCGGCACCGCCAGTACCGAGCACGCCGGCAGTCATACGGTGTGGCGACGGCGTGTCAGGATCTCTGGGCCCGCTGTCCGGCTCGCTGGGCCGGAGATCGCTGTCGTGCCGGCCATCGACCCGATCGGCCGGGCGATCGGCGGTCCCGGGCGCGGGCAGGCAGCCGCCCGCGCCCCCGGGGTCAGTTGTTCGCGATGAAGTCGGCGACCAGCCGGTTGAACTCGTCGGCGTGCTCGATCATCGCCCAGTGCCCGCAGCGGTTGAGCAGCACCAGCCGGCTGTCCGGGATGTTGGCCAGCAGGTACAGGGAGGTCTCGAACGACACGACGCGATCGTCGCGGCCGTGGATGAGCAGGGTCGGCACCTGGATCTTCGGCAGCAGCTCCGGCTTGACCCACTTGGGGAGCGGGGCGCCCTTCGGCAGGCCGTCCACGTAGTTGCGCAGGTGGTCGGGGCGGGCGAGGGCGGCGTCCGGACGGGCCGTCGCCGGCGCCGAACAGCGTGGGGATCCGGCCGACCGGCGGCCCCATGGTGATCAGGTGCGAGATCCGGCCGGGGTGCTCGGTGGCCAGCCGCAGCGAGGTCTGCCCGCCCATCGAGTTGCCGACGAACGCGGCCCGCTCGATGCCGAGGGCGTCCAGGAACTGGATCGCCGCCTCCACGTGGTCGAGCCGGTCGACGGTCGCCGGGTCGGACTCGCCCCAGCCGGGCATGTCGACGGCGTAGACGTGGAAGTGCCCGGCCAGCGCCTCGATGTTGCCGGCGAAGTTGCTCCATCCCGTGGCGCCCGGCCCGCTGCCGTGCAGCAGCACGACCGGATGGCCGGAGCCCGCCTCGTAGTAACGCAGCTTCCAGTCCTTGGTCCGGACGGTGCGCGCGATGTCCTTGGCGTCGAGTGCCATCAGTGGTCCTCCCCGTTCGGCGCGGGCGCGGCGGCCAGCAGCCCGGCGACGACGCCCGGGGGCGGTGGCCCCAGCTGTGCAGCTTGTCGAGCGTCCTCACCTCCCACGTCGCGTCGTCGATGATCAGTCCGCCCCAGCCGTACTCCACGCTGAAGCCGGAGGGGGTGTGGACGTAGAAGCTGAACATGTGGTCGTTCGGATGCATGCCGAGCGTCATCTCGAACGGCTGCCTGGCGTCCATGCACCGGTCGTAGGCCAGGCCGACGTCGCGGATGTCGGTCACCTCGACCATGAAGTGGTGGGTCTTCTTCGGCGAGGGCAGGTCGCCGAAGGCCACGGTGTGGTGGCGGCCGTTGCAGTGCAGGAAGATCAGGTCGGCGACCACGCCCGGGGCCAGCTCCTCGACGATGACGTCGCTGACCTTGAAGCCGAGCAGGTCGATGTAGAAGTGCAGGTACTCCTCCCGGGAGACGCCGTGGGCCAGCAACACCTGGTGGCCCGCGCCGCCGGCGCCCGTCACGAACCCGCCGAGCAGCTTCGGCGACTCGAACGGCGTGGCGGCGTCGGCCAGGCCGGTGACCAGCTCGACCCGGTTGCCCATGGGGTCGGCGGTGACGAAGACGCGCTCCACCTTGCGGGCGGCGGCGAGGGCGTCGTCGCCCTGGGTGACCTCGACGCCGGCCGCGCGGACCTTGTCCACCAGGGCGTCCAGCGCGGCGGCGTCGGAGACCTCGTAGCCGGTGGCCACCAGGTCGTCGGCGGGGCCGCCGGTGACGATCCAGCGGTGGGCCTTCTCGTCGGTGCGCAAGGGTGAAGCCGCCGTCGTTCTTCTCGCCGAAGCGCATCCCCAGCAGCTCGACGGCGAAGTGCTCCCAGTCGGCGAGGTCGCTGACCTCGTAGACGACGTAACCGAGCTCCTTGACTCCGGACATCTCTCTTCTCCTCTCGGGTGACAGGTTCAGGCGGGCACGGCCAGGCCGCTGACGTCGGCCGCGGCGACGAACTTGTCGGGACGGACGGCCACGGCGCGGACGCCGTACCTGCGCAGCCAGGGCAGCAGGATCTCGTCGAGGTCGACCAGCTCCTCCGGCCCCTGCGTGTAGGCGGTCTTCGGCCGTACGGCGAGGTAGCGGGCGCCGAGCGCGTCCCAGCCGGCCCGCTCCTCCGCCGTCAGCAGGGTCGCCGGGTCGACGTCGTCGCCGAGCAGCACGAAGCCGTCGCCGAGCAGGTCGTCCAGGCGGGCCATCCGGCCCGTGGCGTCGCCGGCGACCGGCTGCGGGACCATCCGGCCGACGACGCTGGCGTCGCCCAGCGGCCCCCTGATCCAGCCGCCTTCCAGGACGGGCGGCGCGGAGAGCGGCGGCTCGTACGGGGTGACCGTGTCCTGCGGGACGGCGTTCATCGCCGCCTGCTCCTCCTCGGACAGCTCCTGCTTGATGACCCGTCCGAGCTGGACCGCGAGGCCGGTGTAGAAGGCGGTGTTGGGACGCCCTTCGGCCTCGTAGGTGTCCAGCCAGCTCTCGGGCAGCTCGCCCCTGATCACGCGGGCCAGCTTCCAGCCCAGGTTGTGGGCGTCGCGCATGCCGGACTGCATCCCGGCGCCGGCCCACGGCGGCATCAGGTGGGCCGCGTCCCCGGCCAGGAACACCCGGCCCTGGCGCCAGGTGTCGCACATCCGGACGTGGTGCTTGTAGAAGGCGTGCCGGTGGATCTCGACGTCCTGCTCGGTGACGCCCAGCGCCTTCAGCAGCGGCCAGACCTCGGCGCTGGTCGGGTAGTCCGCGGGTGACTCCGCCGGCTTGAGCGGGATCTCCCACCGGTGGTTGCCGGCGGAGAGCGCGATGTCGACGACCGGCCGCTCCTTGTCCGACCAGAACGTCAGGAAGTCCCGGTCGGGCCACCAGCGCTTGACGCGGCAGTCGATGACCACCCAGGTGACGTCGTTGGTGTCGCCCAGCAGGCGGCAGCCCACCTCGCCGCGGATCGTGCTGGCGCCGCCGTCGGCGGCGATCGCGTACCGGGCGCGGGTGGTGCGCGCCTGACCGGTCGCGGTGTCCGTGGAGGTGACGGTGACGCCGTCGGCGTCCTGGGCGATCCCCGTGACGTCGGCGCCGTAGTGGACGGTGATGCGGTCGCCGTGGTCCTGCGCGGCCGCGCGCAGCTCGGCCTCCATGGTCGGCTGGTGGATGTTGTAGAAGCGCGCCTTGCGGCCCAGCGTCGAGGGCGGGTGCTCGATCCGCATGATCTCCTGGCCACCGTAGGTGGCCCAGCGCAGGGCCCGCTGGGGAATCTTCTTCTCGATCCGCTCGTCGATGCCCAGGTCATGGAAGATCCGCATCGTCCAGTCGTTGACGGTCACGGCCCGGGCCCGGGGGTAGATGTCCGTGTCCCGTTCCAGGGCGACGGCGGACACGCCGTACCTGGCGAGGGTGAGCGCGGCGATCACGCCGGTCGGGCCGTACCCGACGATCGCGACGTCCGCGTCGTAGCTGCCGGTCATGCGCTGACTCCGTTCTCGGCCGCCGGTGATCCGATGCGGCACTTTTGGACCACACGTTCGGTCCAATTGTGAGGAGACTAACAACGACCTGCGGCGACGTGTCAGGACCTGTTCACGAACCGATTACTGAGACCGCGTCCGGACCGCCGGACGAGCCGCTGTCGCGGAGTCCCTAGAATTCGGCTGGTGGAGAAGTCGGCACGGGAGGCGCACACCGGAAACAGCCGCGGCCGCCGGTCCCGGCAGGAGATCCTCGACGCGGCCGCCCGGGTGATGTCCGTGCGCGGCTACGCCGGGACGTCGATCTCGACGCTCGTGAAGGAGACGGGCCTGCCCAAGAGCGCCTTCTACCACCATTTCGAGTCGAAGGCGGGGCTGCTGTCGGCCGTCATGGCCCAGGGGGCGCGGGGCTTCTTCGAGGCCATGCGCGAGGCCCACCGCGACCCGCCGGCGGGCGGCACCCCCCGCGAACGCCTGGGCTGGTACCTGCGCCGCACCGGCGAGGTCTTCGTGCACCGCGAGGAGTTCCTCCGCCTGCTGCTGGTGCTGGTGATGAGCAACGAGGCCGCCGAGGCCCCGGAGGCGATGCGGACCGTCATCGACGTCCGCGCCGAGGGCCGCGACCTCATGCGGCACATGATCCGCTCGTCGTTCGCCGGCGAGGGCGCGGGCCAGGGCGAGGGCGCGGAGGCCGCGGACGCGGTCGCGGACGCCCTCGCCCACTTCGGCATGGCCGGATTCGACGGCGCCTTCGTCTCGCTCCAGTCCGGGGACGGCAAGCCGATCGCGGAGTTCATGGAGCAGCTCGCCGACGCCCTGGTGGCGATCGGCGAGTCGCTGATCGCCGGCCGCCGGGGCGCGTCCGGCGGCTGACGGTCAGGCGGACCGCTGCTCGCGCCCGGCGGCGAGCGTGAGGGCGATGTCGACGATCATGTCCTCCTGGCCGCCGACCAGCCGGCGGCGGCCGCACTCCATCAGGATGCCGCGCACGTCGACGCCGTACCGCGCGGCGGCGGCCTCCGCGTGCCGCAGGAACGACGAGTAGACGCCGGCGTACCCGAGGGTGAGCGTCTCCCGGTCGACCCGCACCGGACGGTCCTGCAACGGGCGGACGATGTCGTCCGCGGCGTCCTGGAGCTGGAACAGGTCGCACCGATGCTCGAAGCCGGACAGATCGGCGACCGCGACGAACGCCTCCAGCGGGCAGTTGCCCGCGCCCGCGCCGTGACCGGCCAGCGACGCGTCGACCCGGTAGACGCCGTTCTCCACCGCGACGACGGAGTTGGCGACCGACAGCGAGAGGTTCTCGTGGGCGTGGATGCCGATCTCGGTCCCGGCGTCGAGCACGTCGCGGTACGCGCGGACCCGCGCGGCCACGTCGTTCATGGTGAGCCGGCCGCCGGAGTCGGTGACGTAGACGCAGTGCGCGCCGTAGGACTCCATGAGCTTGGCCTGCCGGGCCAGCTCCTCGGGCGGGGCCATGTGGGAGAGCATCAGGAACCCGGACACGTCCATGCCGATCTCGCGGGCCGCGGCGATGTGCTGGGCGGAGATGTCGGCCTCGGTGCAGTGCGTGGCGACCCGGACGGACCGCACGCCCAGGTCGTAGGCGCGCTTCAGCTCGTGGACGGTGCCGACGCCGGGCAGCAGCAGCGTGGTCAGGCGGGCGTTCTCCAGCACCGACGCGGCCGCCTCGATCCACGCCCAGTCCGTGTGCGAGCCGGGACCGTAGTTGAGCGACCCGCCGGCCAGGCCGTCGCCGTGCGCGACCTCGATCGCGTCGACGCCGGCCCGGTCCAGCGCCGTGACGATGCGCTTGACGTCCTCCAGGCCGATGCGGTGGCGGACGGCGTGCATGCCGTCGCGCAGGGTGACGTCCTGGACGAAGATCGGGGTGGTCATCGAAGGCCCGCCTTCCGTGCGGCGATGCGTTCCGCGACCCGCAGGCCGGCGGAGGTCATGATGTCGAGGTTGCCGGCGTAGGCCGGGAGGTAGTGCGCGGCGCCCTCGACCTCGAGGAACACCGACACCTGGTGGGTGGGCCGCGCCGCGCCGGCGGCCAGCAGCGTCTCCACCGGCTGGTCGGCGGGCACCTCGGTGATCTGCACCTGCTGCTTGAGCCGGTAGCCCGGGACGTAGGCGGCGACGTCGGCGACCATCTTCTCGACCGACCGGCGGATCTCGTCGTGGACGGCCGGGTCCGGCGCCGCGACGAGGCACAGGACGGTGTCCCGCATGATCAGCGGCGGGTCGGCGGGGTTGAGGATGATGATCGCCTTGCCGCGGCGCGCCCCGCCGATCTGCTCGATGGCGGCCGAGGTGGTCTCGGTGAACTCGTCGATGTTGGCGCGGGTGCCCGGCCCGGCCGACTTCGAGGCGATGGACGCGACGATCTCGGCGTACTCGACCGGCGCCACCCGGCTGACGGCGGCGACGATCGGGATCGTGGCCTGGCCGCCGCAGGTGACCATGTTCACGTCGGGCGCGTCGAGATGCTCGTCGAGGTTGACGGCGGGGACGACGTAGGGGCCGATCGCCGCCGGGGTCAGGTCGATCAGCCGCTTGCCGAGCGGGAGCAGCTTGGCGGCGTTCACCTCGTGCGCCTTGGCCGAGGTGGCGTCGAAGACGATCCCGATCTCGTCGAAGCCCGGCAGCGCGATCAGGCCGTCCACGCCCTCGGCCGTCGTCGGGACGCCCATCCGGGCGGCGCGGGCCAGACCGTCGGACGCGGGGTCGATGCCGACCATGGCGCCCATCTCCAGGTCACGCGAGCCGCGCAACACTTTGATCATCAGGTCGGTGCCGATGTTGCCCGAGCCGATGATCGCGACCTTCGTCCTGCTCATGCTGCTGCTCCTTCGGTGAAGCGGACCGTCACCGTGCCGAGGCCGGACAGGGTGGCGGTGACGATGTCGCCGGCGGCGACCGGCCGCATCGGGCCAAGCGCGCCGGACAGGACGACCTGGCCCGCGCGGAGCGGCTCGCCGAGGTCGCGGGCCATGCGGGCCAGCCACACGACCGCCTCGATCGGGTCGCCCAGGCAGGCCGCGCCGGTGCCGGTGGAGACCTCCTGGCCGCCGATGCTCATCGACATCGCGACGTCCACCGGGTCGAACTCGCCGAGGGTGCGGCGTTCCGTCCCGAGGACGTAGGCGCCCGCGGAGGCGTTGTCGGCGACCGTGTCGCCGAAGGAGATGTCCCAGCCGGCGATCCGGCTGCCGCAGATCTCCAGCGCGGCGACGGCGTACTCGATCGCGGCCCGGACCTGGGAGGCGTCGAGCGGGCCGGCGTCCAGGTCGGCGCCGAGCACGAACGCGATCTCCGCCTCGGCCCGCGGCTGGAGGATCCGGCCGACCGGGATCGCGTCGCCGTCGGCGTAGGCCATGTCCTCGAACAGCATGCCCAGGTCGGGCTGGTCGACGCCGAGCTGGCGTTGCACCGCCTCCGACGTCAGGCCGATCTTGCGTCCGGTGATCCGCGCGCCGGCGGCCAGCCGGGAGGCGGCCAGCGCGGCCTGGACGGCGTACGCGGCGGCTAGGTCGTCGCGGCCGATCAGATCCCGCACGGGGGCGCACGGCACGCCGGACGCGGCGGCGGCGGCCAGCCGCCCGGCCGCGGCGGCGATGTCGGACGGGCTCGCGGCGGCGGGCCCGTTGGTTTCGTTCATCCCCCCACTGTGCAGGCAGGATGCCGCCCCAACCAGCACATCGTCTCGTTCAGCGATACGCTGTGCCGGTGACCGATCGGGCCGACCTCGACACCGTGCTGGGCAAGGCGGTGACGATCCTGCGCGCCTTCCGGCCCGACGACCGGGTCGTCAGCCTCGCCGAGCTGGTGCGGCGTACCGGCCTGCACAAGGCGACCGTCCACCGGCTGTCGGGCGATCTGGTCGCCAACCGCCTGCTCGACCGCGCCGACGGCGGCTACCGGCTCAGCCGCGGCCTGTTCGAGCTCGGCATGCTCGCCTCGCTCGAACGCAGCCTGCTCGAACTGGCGATGCCGTTCCTCCAGGACCTCTACGAACGCACCCACGAGACCGTGCACCTCGGCGTGCGCGAGGGGCACGACGTCGTCTACGTCGCCAAGATCGGCGGCCACCGCCAGGCCAGGGCGCCCTCGCGCACCGGCGGCCGGATGCCGCTCCACTGCACCGCGATCGGCAAGGCGCTGCTCGCCTACGCCGGCCCCGACCTGCGGCGCGAGGTGCTGACCGGGCCGCTGGAACGGCGTACGCCGCACACCGTCGTCGTGCCGAGCATCCTGCGCGGCCAGTTGCGGCGCGTCACGGAGACCGGGGTCGCGTTCGAGGCGGAGGAGTCGGCCGTCGGGCTGGTGTGCGTCGCCGCGCCGGTGCTGGGGCGCGGCGACGAGCCGCTCGCCGCGATCAGCGTGGCCGGGCCCACCGGCCGGTTCCGGCCCGAGGGGCACGTGGCCGCGGTGCGCGCGGCGGCGGCCGCGCTCGGCAGCACGCTCACCCGCCGCGACCTCCTCCGGTGAGGCGACGGCCCAGCCGGTGGTGAACCGGTGCTCAGAGGGCGCGCCCCCTCCGATCAACCGGTGCTCACAGTGCGCGACCTCCTCCGATCAACCGGTGGCTCAGAGGGCGCGGCTGATCGCGTCGGCCGCGGCCGTGAGCGCGGCGACGAGGGGTTTGATCTCCTTCGGGGAGTAGCGGACGCTGGGCATCGAGATCGACAGCGCCGCGCCGGTCGCGCCGTCGCGGCCCTTCACCGGGCAGCCCACCGCGACCACGCCCCGCTCGGTGCGCTCCAGGTTGAGCGCGACCCCGCTGTGCCGCACGGACCGCAGGTCGCGCCGCAGCCGCGCCAGGTCGGGCAGTTCCTCGGCCGGGTCACCCCGGTCGCCGGGGGCGTAGAGCTGCGCCAGCTCCTCGTCGGAGAGGGCCGCCAGCGCCACCAGGCCGCCGGTGGCCTGGTGGGCCGGGAAGACCATGCCCTCACGGCTGCCCACCCGCAGGGCCTGCCCGCACTCGACCGAGGCGATGAAGCGCACGTTGCGCCCGGTGCGGATGCTGAGGTTCACCGTCTCGTCGATCCGGTCCACCAGCGCCCGCATCTCGCCGAGCGCCGCCGCCCGCAGCGCGCCGACGTCGGACTGCGCGCGCTCGGCCAGCGCGAGGACCGGGCCCACCCGGTAGCTGCGGTCGTCGTTCTGCACCGCGAAATCGCGGTACACCAGCGCGGTCAGCAGCCGGTGGGCCGTGGAGCGGGCCACGCCGAGCCGCTCGGCGGCGGCCGAGACGGTGATCACCCCGTCGAGCTGGAGGATCTGCGCGAGCCGCAGGGCATGGTCGACGCTGGTGGGCGCGTAGGCCGGCGGGGTCTTCATGGGCTTGGCCATGGAACCGATCCTGGCACAGGAATTCCGCTCTGCAGAATCCTCTTTTCCAGTCCGGCCGCCTGCGCGGATAGTCGGGGCCATGCCCCACGTGAACGCCGGCGGCTCGCCGGTCAAGATCGCCGCCGTGGACCGGCCGGACCAGCCCTCGATCAGCCCCGAGTTGGAGGACCTCTACCGAGGCTTCGAGAAGGCGCTGCTCGTCCCGTTGTGGACGGAGATCGGCGACCTGATGCCGCCGCACCCGCGCTCCAGCGCGCAGCCGCACCGGTGGGAGTGGGGCACGCTGCTCGACCTCGCCGGCCGCGCCGGCGAACTGGTCCCGGTCGGCCGCGGCGGCGAGCGCCGGGCGATCGCGCTGGCCAACCCCAGCCTGGGCGGCAAGCCGTACGCGACGCCGACCCTGTGGGCCGCGATCCAGTACCTGATGCCGGGCGAGAACGCCCCCGAGCACCGGCACAGCCAGAACGCCTTCCGCTTCGTCGTCGAGGGCGAGGGCGTGTGGACCGTGGTCGAGCGCGACCCGGTGCCGATGCGCCGCGGCGACTTCCTCCCCCAGCCGGGCCTGCACTGGCACGCCCACCACAACGCGGCCGACACGCCCATGGCCTGGATCGACGGGCTCGACATCCCGTTCCAGTACGGCGTCGAGGCGCAGTTCTTCGACTTCGGCCGGGACACCCTCACCGAGGAGGAGCACGCCACCCCCGACCGTTCGCGCGCCGAGCGGCTCTGGGGGCACCCCGGCCTGGCCCCGGTCTCCCAGCTCCGCCGGCACGAGGGCACGCCGTTGCTCTGCTACCGCTGGACCGACACCGACGCCGCGCTGACCGACCAGCTCGCGCTGGAACGGGAGGGGCACGCGGGCCCGATCGAGCCCGGCCACGCCCTGGTCCGCTACATCGACCCGACGACCGCCGGCGACGTGCTGCCGACGATCCGGGCGCAGTTCCACCGGATCACGACGGGCGTGCAGACCGCGCCGTACCGGGAGACCGGCTCGTCGGTCTACCAGGTCTTCGACGGGTCCGGCCAGGTCACCGTCGGCGACCGGTCGTGGCGGGTGAGCCGCGGCGACCTGTTCGTCGTGCCGTCCTGGCAGCCGCTGTCGATCCGCTCGGAGGCGTCGGCCTCCGACTCCGACTCCGGCGCGCTCGACCTGTTCCAGTTCAGCGACGCCCCGATCTTCACCAGGCTCGGCCTGTACCGCAGCCACACCGAGGAGAACAGCCGATGAAGCTCGCCACCGTCCGTCTGGACGACCACCGCACCGCCGCCGTCCGCGTCGAGGGCGACGAGCTCGTCGAGGTGGGCCGGGCCGACGTCGGCGCGGTGCTGGCCGCGCCCGGCGGCCTGGAGGGCGCCGCGGCGGCCGACGGCCCGCGCCACCCGCTCGCCGGCGCCGACCTCGCCCCGGTCGTGCCGCGGCCGAGCAAGGTCGTCTGCGTGGGGCTGAACTACCAGAACCACATCAAGGAGATGGGCCGCGACCTGCCCGAGTACCCGACGCTCTTCGCCAAGTTCGCCGACACCCTGATCGGCGCCGCGGACGACATCCGGCGTCCGGCGGAGACCGACCAGTTCGACTGGGAGGCCGAGCTCGCCGTGGTCATCGGCCGGCCGGTGCGGCGGGCCGACGAGGAGCAGGCGGTCGCCGCGATCGCGGGGTTCACCGTGCTCAACGACGTCACCTGCCGGGACTGGCAGTTCCGGACCCGGGAGTGGCTGCAGGGCAAGAACTGGGACTCCACCACCCCGATCGGCCCGTTCCTGGTCACCGCGGACGAGACCGGCCCGCGGCCGGCGCTCGACGTCCGCTGCGAGGTCGACGGCCGGGTGATGCAGTCGGACAACACCGGCGACCTGCTCTTCGACCCGGTCCACCTGGTCCGCTACGTCTCGACGATGGTCCGTCTCAACCCGGGCGACGTGATCGCGACCGGCACGCCGGGCGGCGTCGGCCACGCGCGCAAGCCGCCGGTCTTCCTGCGCGGCGGCGAGCTCGTCGTGACCGAGATCGAGGGGCTGGGCAGGCTGGAGAACCGCGTCGTCGGCGAGGGCGCGTGATGGCGCGCGACCTCGCCACCACGCTCGCGTGGGTCGAGACGGGGACCGGGCTGTGCGCGTCAGCGATCGCCGGTCTGTCCGAGCGGGAGTACGACGCCGCGTCGGCCCTGCCCGGCTGGACGCGCAGGCATGTCGTGGCGCACCTGGCGGCCAACGCCGAGGCGATCGGCAACCTGGTCCGCTGGGCGCGCACCGGCGAGCCGACCCCGATGTACGCCTCCCCGCAGGCGCGCGCCGCCGGGATCGAGCGGGGTGCCCTGCTGGCCGCCGGCGAGCTGGCCCGGTGGTTCACCGAGTCGGCCGCGACCCTGGCCACCGCGATGGCGGCACTGCCCGAGGAGGCGTGGCGGGCCGAGGTGGTGACCGCGCAGGGACGGACCGTGCCGGCGAGCGAGATCCCCTGGATGCGCAGCCGGGAGGTCATGGTGCACGCGGTGGACCTGGCCACCGGGCTCACCTTCGCCGACCTCCCCGACGCCTTCCTGCGGGAGCTGCGGGAGGACATCCGCGCCAAGCGCGGCCCCGGCGCGGTGCCCGACGTCGAGGGGTCGCTGCCCGACGTGACCGCCTACCTGGCCGGACGCCCGGCGGGCGGAGTGACCGCCGCCGGCGGCGGACGCCCACCGACCCTGCCTCCGTGGCTGTGACGAGAAGGAAGATCTGATGGGCACCCTCCCCTCCACCCGTGCCGACGTGATCGTCGTCGGGGGCGGCATCGGCGGTCTGTCCGCCGCCCTCGCCCTGGTCCGCCAGGGCCTGCGGGTCCGGGTGTACGAGCAGGCCTCGGCGTTCGGCGAGGTCGGCGCGGGCCTGCAGCTGGCCCCGAACTGCACCCGCATCCTGGACCGTTACGGCCTGCTGGCCGAGGCGTCCGCGCTCGGCGTGCTGCCCGAGACCATGGTCATGAAGGATGCCCTGGACGCCACCGAGCTGACCCGGCTCGACCTGCGCGACGTCGAACGCCGCTACGGCTATCCCTACCTGGTGATCCACCGCAGCGACCTGCACGGCATCCTGCTGCGCGCCTGCGAGCGGGCGGGCGTCGAACTGCTCACCGACGCCCGCTGCACGTGGTACGAGAACGTCGAGGGCGGCGCCCGGGTGCGGTTCGCCGACGGCGTCGTGGACGAGGCGGACGTGGTGATCGCCGCCGACGGCCTGCACTCGATCGCCCGCGAACTGCTGGTCCAGGACGAGCCGGTGAACTCCGGATATGTCGCCTACCGCTGCGCGGTGCCGTTCGAGCAGGTGGCGGGCAACGACGTCCAGGACAAGGACGTCGTCGTGTACGTCGGGCCGCGCTGCCACTTCGTGCAGTACCCGCTGCGGGGCGCGGAGACGTTCAACCAGGTCGCCGTGTTCGAGTCGCCGAAGGCGCTGGCCGGCCAGGACGACTGGGGCACCCCCGACGAGCTGGACGCGGCGTTCGCGGGAACCTGCGACCAGGTCCAGCGGGGCCTGCCGCTGATGTGGCGCGACCGGTGGTGGCGGATGTTCGACCGCGACCCGATCATGACCTGGGTCACCGGGCGGATCGCGCTGCTCGGCGACGCCGCGCACCCGCCGCTGCAGTACATGGCGCAGGGCGCGATCATGGCGATCGAGGACGGCTGGGTGCTCGGTGAGCACGTCGCCGCCCAGCGCGCCGCGGGTGGACCGGCCGTGGACTGGGACCGGGCGCTGGCCGCCTATGAGGCGGTACGGCCCGAGCACTGCCGCCGGGTGGTCGGCACGGCCCGGGCGTGGGGCGCGTTGTGGCACCTGGAGGGCGTCCCGAGGCTGCAGCGCAACGCCCTGCTGCGGGAGCGCGACGTCCATGACTACTCGTTCGTCGACTGGATCTTCGGCCCGACGGCCCTGACCCCCGAGGACGAGCCGGAGATGTTCCGCCCGATCCCCCTCGACTCCGCGCCTTTGTGAGACGTCAGGTCGCCAGGCCGCGGCGGTAGGCGTAGACCACCGCCTGCACGCGGTCCCGCAGGCCGAGTTTGGCCAGGATGCGTGACACGTACGTCTTGACGGTCTCGTGGCTGATCACCAGCGTGGCGGCGATCTCGCTGTTGGACCGGCCGTCGGCGATCAGGCGCAGCACCTCCAGCTCGCGCGGGGTCAGCGCGGTCTCCCCGGACGGCGGCTCGGCCGGACGGATGCGGGCCGCGTACCGGCCGACCAGCCGGCGCGTCACCTCGGGGGCCAGCAGCGCGGCGCCCGAGGCGACGGTGCGGATGCCGTGCAGGAGCTGCGCCGGCGGGGCGTCCTTGAGCAGGAAGCCGCTGGCCCCCGCGCGCAGCGCCTCGTAGACGTACTCGTCGAGGTTGAACGTGGTCACCACGAGCACCTTGACCGGGTCGTCGACCCCCGCGCCGGCCAGCAGCCGGGTGGCCTCGATGCCGCCGAGCACCGGCATGCGCACGTCCATGACGACGAGGTCGGGCCGCAGCCGGCGGGCGAGGTCCACCGCGGCGCGGCCGTCGCCGCACTCCCCCACGACCTCCAGGTCCGGCTGGGCGTCGATGATCGTCGCGAAGCCGGTGCGGATCAGCGCCTGGTCGTCGCAGACCAGGACCCGGATCGGCGCGCTCACGACGGGCCGCCCGCGGGGACGCGGGCCCGCACCACGAAGGCGCCGCCCGCCTGCCGGCCGGCGCTGAACTCGCCGCCGAGGGCGTCCACCCGCTCGCGGAGCCCGGCCAGGCCCCGCCCGCTCCCGCCGGGAGCGGCGGCCCGGGAGCCGGGCCCGTGGGTGCTGACCACCACGCTGATCTCCTTCTCGCCGTGACGCACCTGGACCGCTGTGGGGCTGCCGTGGGCGTGTTTCAGGGCGTTCGTCAGGGCCTCCTGGACGACCCTGTAGGCGACGAACTCGGCGCTGCCCGCCGGTTCCGCCCGGCTGCCCTCCTCGGCGAACTCCACCGGCTGCCCCGCCCGGCGGGTCCGCTCCACGAGGCTGTGCAGGTCGGCGGCGGACGGCAGGCCGTCGGGGTCGTGATCGGCCTTGAGCAGGTCGAGCATGTGCCGCAGGTCGGCGATGGCCCGGCGGCCGGTGTCGGTGACGGCGTTCAGCGTCGCGTCGAGCCGTTCCGGGACGGCGGTCAGGTAGCGGGCGGCCTCGGCCTGCACCACCATCGCCGTCACGTGATGCGTCACGACGTCGTGCAGCTCGCGGGCGATCCGGGTGCGTTCGGCGGCGCGGGTGGCCTCGGCGACGTGGCGGCGGCGTTCCTCCTCGGCGGCCCGGGTCGAACGCAGCCAGGCCCCGATGCCCCAGGTGAGGGCCAGCGCCAGGTAGAACACCACGTACCCCTCGACCCGCTCGTCCGCGCCGAGCCGGTCGAGCGCGAGGGCCAGCGGCACGTACGCCAGCGACAGGAGGACCACGGTGGCGCGCCGGAAACGCTCCAGATGGGCGCCCGCGCTGATGAGCGCGACGGGCAGCACGTTGCTCGCGAACAGGTGGTAGGCGCGCAGCTGGTCGAGGGCGAAGCCGAGCGACACCAGCACGAGGCACACCGCCGGCCACCGCCGCCGGACGGCGAGCGGCAGGCACTCCAGGGCGATCGCCACCAGGGCCACCCCGTCGAAGGGACGGGCGGGCAGGTCGCCCACCTGCGTGCCCTTGTCGTGGAGGCCCGGCAGGAGCGACGCGACGGCCACCAGCAGCCCGAACGGCAGATCCCGGACCACGACGTCGCACCGTCGCCACACCTCCGTGGCCCGCCGCAGATCGATCACCGGGTGAGCGTAGCGGGACCACGGGCGTGCGGGCGCCGATAAGCCTGCTTTGTCCCCCGTGCGAGCTACCGGGGAATGTCCACCGTGCGGTGACGATCCGGGCGCCGCCCGGTCCGTAACGTTTCTGGGCGGCCACGGCGTTCCGCCGGCCTTTTCCCGTTCGTACCCCCGCCGTGCGCATCGCCTTCGCGGCGGCCGGCTCACTGGAGGACCTCATGCTCGCCAAGATCAGGACACCCGTCGCGGCCGTGCTGTGCTGCGTCGGTCTCGGCGCGGGGGTGGCCGGCTGCGACGGCGACGCGATGGAGAACTGGGACCCCTTCGCCGCCTCCACGCCCTCCGCGTCCTCCGCGCCGACGGCCGGGGCCGCGCCGATCTCCGGCACCGAGAAGATCACCGTGGCGGGACGGTCGGTGAACGTGTCCTGCTCGGGCGACCCGGTCGAGGGCGGCCCGGTCGTCGTCCTGATGCACGGCGGCGGCGACGGGCTGGACAAGATGGCGTCCCTGCAGAAGACGTTGAGCGGCAAGCACCGGGTCTGCTCCTACGACCGGCTCGGCGCGGGCAAGAGCGACCGGCCGGACGGCCCGCAGGACCTCACCGCCAGCGGCCGGATCCTGACCGGCGTGCTCGACCGCGTCGCCGGGAAGGCCCCGGTCGTCCTGGCCGGTCACTCGCTGGGCGGGCTGATCGCCGCCCGGTACGCCCCCGACCACCAGGACAGGGTCAAGGGGCTGGTCCTGCTGGACGCCACCCCGCCCACCATGATGAACGACATCGAGAAGGCGATCCCGAAGTCCGCCGAGGGCCCGGCCGCCGAGCTGCGCGCGCAGAACCTGGCGATCTTCCAGGGGCAGAACCCGGAGAAGCTGGTCATCCCCGACGGCCCGGTCCGCTCCGCCGGTGACATCCCGGTCGAGGTCGTCCGGCACGGCAAGCCGTACCTGGAGGCCCTGCCCGAGTACGGGCCGCGCCTGGAGCGGGCGTGGGCGGCGGGCCAGCGCAAGTGGCTGGCGCTGTCCGGCCGCAGCGAACTGAGCACGGCCGCGGGCAGCGAGCACTACATCTACGTGGACGAGCCCGGCGTCGCCGTCGAGGCCGTCGACCGCGTCACCGATCAGGCGCGGGTGCGGTGATCCGGCCGGTCGCGGGGATCTGGTAGAAGGCTGGATCATGACAGCAGCGTTCATCCGGTTCGTCCCTGACGATGTCGACGACCTGGTCGCCTTCCTGACCGGCGAGGACTGGCCCTTCCACGTCGGACGGCCGGAGGCCGAGGCCGTCCGGCGGCGGGCCGCCGCCGGTCACTACGACGACGCGGACGAACGCACCTTCTGGGTGGTCTCCGAGGGCGAGCGGGCCGGGTTGATCAGGTTGCAGGACCTCGCCGACGAAGGGCCGGTCTTCGACCTGCGCATCAGGGCCGCCCACCGGGGGCGCGGGCTCGGCGGTCAGGCGGTGCGCTGGCTGACCGGCCACCTGTTCACCGAGCTGCCGGGCATCACCCGGATCGAGGGCACCACCCGGCAGGACAACCTGGCCATGCGTGCCGTCTTCCGCGGCGCGGGCTACGTGAAGGAGGCGCACTACCGCCGGGCCTGGCCGGGACGCGACGGACGCCTGTACGACTCGGTCGCCTACGCGATCCTGCGCTCGGACTGGGAGACCGGCGAGGTCACGCCGGTGGCGTGGGAGGACGAGCCCCGCCCCTGACGGTCACGGCGGACGGCCGCGAGGAGGCGCCGCCGTCGTGATCGCCGAACGAGCGGCGGTAGGCGGCGGGCGTGGTGTGCACCAGGGAGTGGAAACGCCTGCGCAGGTTGGCGGCCGAGGACAGGCCGACCCTGACCGCGATCGTCTCCACGGGGAGGTCGGTCTCCTCCAGCAGGGCCCGCGCCGCCGTGACGCGCTGCTGGAGCAGCCATCGGCCGGGGCTGACGCCGAGCTGACCGGCGAACCTGCGGGCGAGGGTCCGCGGGGAGACCCCGGCCCGTGCGGCGAGGTCGTCGAGGGTGAGGGGCTCGTCCAGCCGTTCGGCGGCCCAGTCGAGGAGCGGCGCGAGCGACTGCGGCCGGCGGTCCGTGGCGGGCGCGGTGCTGTACTGGAGCTGGCCGCCCTCGCGGTGCGGCGGCATGACCATGTGGCGGGCGATGTGCGCGGCGTAGGCCGCGCCGTGGTCGGCGCGGGCCAGGTGCAGGCACAGGTCGATGCCGGCGGCGGTGCCGGCGCTGGTGGCGAGGTCGCCCAGGTCGATGTACAGCGTGTCGGGTTCGACCTGTACGTCGGGGAAGCGGTCCGCGAGCTCGGCGGCGAGCCGCCAGTGGGTGGTCGCCCTGCGGTGATCGAGCAGTCCGGCCTGGGCGAGCAGGAAGGTTCCCGAGCAGATCGCGACGATCCGGGCGCCTCGCCGGTGGGCCCGCAGGAGCGCGTCGATCACGGCGGGCGGCGCGGGGTCGTCGCGGCGGTGCCATCCGGGGATCACCACCGTGTCGGCGGCCTCCAGCGCGGACAGGCCCGCGCCGACCGCCATGTCGTACCCGGCCAGGGTCGGCACGGCGCCGGGACGTTCGGCGCACACCTGGAAGGAGTAGCGGGCGGGCAGACCCGGCCGGCGCACGCCGAAGACCTCCGCCGCGCACGCCAGCTCGAACGTGGACTGCGGCGGCAGGACCAGCGCCACCACTCGCTGAACGGTCATGGCAGGAAAGTACCGCCACACGTCAATCCAGACACTGGGCGGGGGACGGCGTCCGCCGCGACGATGGGGTCATGACGCAAGATGCGAACGACGTCCAGATCCTGCACGTCGACGAGGTGGAAGCCGTCGAGGTCGTCCCCGGGATCGTCCGGCGCAGGCTGCCCGCCACCGACCGGGCCCGCGGCTGGATGTACGACTTCGCCCCGGGCACCGAATGGCCCGAGGTGGACGTGCACGACGGCGAGGAACGCTACTACGTGATCTCGGGCGAGTTCATCGACCGGGGACACCGGCTCGGGCCTGGCAGTTACGTCGTGTTCGCGCCGGGCAGCACGCACCGCCCGCGCACCGAGACGGGCGCCCGCATGCTGGGCATCAGCATCCTCACCCCGTAGGGGCGCAGCAGGCCGGGGTCCGGCGGGCGGCGTCAGTCGCGCGGGCGGCGGACGCGGGGAACGGGCTGGCCACGGCGGGCGGCCTCGGCCTCCAGCCGCTTCCGCAGCAGCCTGCCCTGACCGAGGAACGAGCGGCTGCGCTCCCTGCGGCCCCCCGCGAGGCTCCAGTCGTTGAGCGCCCGCTCGACCCGCACGCTCAGCCGGTCGCCCGCGCCGGTGGCCCGTCCGACCAGCACGACGTTCTCCTGCCACTCCATGGCCGGGCCGTGCCGGTGGAAGGTCAGGCACACCGGCCCGTCGGCCGCCTGGACGCCCGCGGGCAGCCACAGGTCGAAGCCCGCCTCGGTGCGTACGGCCGAGCGGGTGCGCACGGCCAGCGGCATGCCGTCGGCCACCATGGTGACGACGGGCTCGCCCAGGCGGGCGGCGCGGCCGGCGAACGGCCGCCAGTCCGCCGGCGGGGCCGACCGGCTCGGCAGCCGGGGGCCGGTAGGGGCGGGGTCGGAGGCGGGCACGGCGACGTCCGCAGGGGCCGTCCAGATCTCGGGCGTCCTGGACAGGTCGCCCTCGGGCCACCAGACGATCCGCTCGGGGGTGACCTCCACCCAGATACGGGCGAAGTACCAGCCCAGCCGCCTCACCAGGAACCACGGCATCCCGGCGAACCCGGCGCCGGTCTTGGCCAGCGACTCGCGGACGTAACGATCGGTGCCCGCCTGCAGGTCCGCGTCGCGCACGGTCGCCCGGCCCTGCACCAGGACCACGGGCGCCCGGTCCGGCCCGCCCTCCGCGCCGGAGCACAGCAGCGCGACGCGCGGGTCCCGGCGGGCGCGCTCGGCCTTGTCCGGGTAGGTGAGCCCGGTGCTGACGTCGAGCGTGCCGCCCGCGCCGGCGTACGGCGTGACGGGCCAGGTGACGGGGCGGCCGTCGCGGGTGAGCGAGGCGTACTCGCAGACCAGGGCACGGCCGAAGACCTCGGCCGCCCGGCGCGGCGAGACGGTCGGTGCGGATGCGGTCATCACGGCTCCAGGATCAGGTCGGCGGGGGTGGTGCCGTACAGGCGGGTGAAACGCCGCCGGTAGGCCGGCCACCAGAACAGGCGGAACATCAGCCGGGCCACGACCGGCAGGTCCGCGTACGACGCCGCGAGCAGGCGGGCGTCGGCGCTGGAGGCGAGCCAGCCGAGGATGACGGGGACCCGGCGGCGGCCGAAGTCGTCCATCGCCCGGCGCCGGTCGGCCTCGACGTCGGCGGGGGTGAGGTGGGCGAGCATGAGCGGCACGGCGACCCGCTCCTCGTGGTCGAGGTGCTCGTTGACGAGCTCGTGCAGCCGCCGCAGGACGGGCGCGCGCCCGGCCAGGGGCGCCCCGCGGTCGGCGGCGGCCTCGATCAGCGGGTCGAGCACGGAGTGCTCGGACTCCAGCTCGGCCAGGGCGTCCGCCGCCTGCGGGGCGCGGCCGGTGAGCTTGGGCCACAGGGTGGCGTCCTCGTGCGAGTGGTGGGCGTGCAGCATGTCCAGCACGAGCGCGAGTTGCTCCGCCAGCAGCTCCTCGTGCGCGTCGTCACGCGGGTCGCCGCACGCCTCGGCCAGGCGGCCGAACTCGGCGCGGAAACCGGCGTGCATCATCAGGAAGCCGGTCAGGTGTTCTGGTGTGATCATCAGTCTGTTCCCTCACATGTCGGGAACAGCGTGCGCGCCGGGCCTCTACGTGCACTTGGCGAGCGCTTGGCGGGCCCTTGTCAGCCAGTAGGCCGCACCCGCCCGCTCCAGCTGGCGCACCGCCTCGCGCAGGTGGGCCCGGGCCCCCTCGCGGTCACCGAGCGCCAGCAGCGCCTCGCCCAGATGGCCGTCGTATGCGCCGTCGACGGTGGTGCACGCGCCGTTCACGTGCAGCAGCCCGGCGAACGGGCGGAACGCGTCGTAGACCTCCCGGACGACGTCCGCCTCGCCGAGCCGGATCGCCGCGTGCAGCCGGCACATGGCGGCCATCGCCCAGTGGTAGTCGCGCGGTGGCATGGGCGTCTCGCGCAGGATCCGCCGGGCGCGCTCGGGCTCGCCGAGCTCCGCCAGCGCGTACGCCAGGGCGTAGGCGGGCCCCGCCAGGCCGGTGTGCCGGGCCATCTCCTCGATCCAGGCCGCCTCCTCGCCCAGGCGGTCCTCCTGGATGATCGTCTCGGCCCGTCCGGCGAGCATGCTGAGCTCGAAGTAGGCCAGGTCGGCGAACGACAACATCGCCCTGACGGGCTCGAAGTGCCGGGCCGGGCCGGGGACGCCCTGGAACAGGTCGAGCCCCACGTGCGCCACCGCGGCCTGCAACGCAAGCGTGGGATTGTGCAGGTCGCGCAGCAGCGTGCCGATCTCCGCCAGCAGGTCGCGGGCCTGCGGCACCCTGCCGTGCTCCACGTGGTGGCCGACGAGGTGCAGCTGCGCGATCACCCTGAGCTGGGGCGACAGGTCCGGCTCGGCCAGCAGGCGGCGGGCGGTCCCGGCGCGCTGCTCGACGAAGTCCTGTCCCTGCAGCGCGATGAGCCGCAGGTGCAGGACGCGCCGCAGCAGGGCGGGGTCGCCCAGGCGCTCGGCCGCCGCCACGGCCTGCGAGGAGACCGCGCCGACCTCGTCCTCGCGGCCGGTCTGGGCGAGCACGACGGCCCTGACGGCCTGCGCCGTCGCCCAGGCCGGGGTGGACGGCGGCAGCTCGCGCGCGGCCCGGTCCGCCGCGTCGCGTACGGCGGCCACGTCGACGCCGTACCGGAAGGGCACCCAGATGCCGTGGCCCATCGCGATGTCGGCGGCTCTGACGGCTTTGCCCAGGTCGTCACCCGCCATGGCGAGCGCCTGCTCGACCGCCTCGTAGCCCTCGTCGAACCGGCCGGCGGCGTAGCGGCTCTCCGCCAGCCCGACGGCCAGCTCGAACCGCTCGGCCGCGCTCGCGCCGGCCGGTTCGGCGGCCGCCAGCGCCTCCTGCCAGGACACGGCCGCGTCGTCGGGCGCGTGCCGGCGCAGGGCCGCCCGCGCCGCGCGGGCCGCGTAGTCCATCGCCATGCGGGCAGGCTCCGCGCCCAGCTCCGCCGCCGCCAGCCAGTGCCGCGCGATCACCGCCGCGCGGTCGTCGCGGTCGTCTCGGTCGCCGTGCACGGCGGTGAGGGCGGCCGCCACCTGCTCGTGCACCCGCGCCCGCCACAGCCGCGACCGGCGCGACAACAACGCGTCGGTCACCAGGGCGTGCGCGAACTCGTAACCGCCCAGCCGGTACGACGACTCGCGGACCAGCCCCGCGCCGAGCGCCGCGTCGAGCGGCGGCAGCAGGTCGCCGACCGAGCCACCGGCGACCCGGGCCAGGACCACCGCCTCGAACTCGTCGCCCATCACGGCGGCCAGCTCCAGCACGCGGGACGCCTCCTCCCCCAGACCCGCCACCCGGTGCAGCACGACGTCCAGGACGCCCTGCGGCAGCCCGTCGCCGGCCCGGGCCAGCTCGGCGAGGAAGAACGGGTTCCCGGCGGTGCGCCGGCGCAGCTCCTCGGCCCCGTGGCCGCCCGGATCGCGGCCGGACAGCTCCTTGACCAGCGCGCGGACCTCCTCGGTGGCGAGCCCGTCCAGCCCGAGCCGGCGCGCGCCGAGCCGGGACAGCGCCGACAGCGTGGCGGTGAGCGCCGACGCCTCGTGCCGCCGGAACGTCGCCACCAGCAGCAGGCCCGGCCGGGCGGTGGCGGCCACGTGGACCAGCAGCCGCAGTGTGGCGTCGTCGGCCGCGTGCAGGTCCTCCAGCACGACGACCGCCGGGCCGACCGCGGCCAGGAACCTGCCGACGGCCTCGAAGAACCGCAGCCGCGCCCCCTGCGCGTCGGACGCCGGGACCGCCCGCGGACCGCCCGACAGGAACGTGCCGACCTCGCCGGGCAGGGCGGCCTGCGGGGCCGCGGCGGCGAGGTCGCGCAGGACGCGTTCCCAGGGCCACAGCGCGGGCGCGGTCTCGTGGTCGGGGCTCGCCCCCCAGCCGACCGGCACGCCGGCGGTCGCGCGAAACCGCCTCAGCAGGCTCGTCTTGCCGACGCCCGGCTCGCCGTCCACCAGCACGACCTGCCCGGCGGCGGACGCCGCCGCGGCCGCCTCGGTCAGGAACCCGAGCGCGCTCTCCCGGCCGACGAACACCGGCTGGTCCGGCGCGGGCTCGCCGGCGCCGGGCGCCGCCGCGCGCACCGGCGTCCGCGGCGGGGCGGGCGGAGGGGACGGCGGGGTGGCGGGACGGACGGACGGCAACAGCGCGGCGTCCTGGCGCAGCACCGCGGCTTCGAGCTCGCGCAGCCGCGGACCCGGGTCGATGCCCAGTTCCCCGGCGAGCACGTCGCGCACCCCGCGCAGGCATTCCAGGGCCGCCGCCTGCCGGCCGGCGCGGTAGTGGGCCAGCACCAGCAGTTCCCAGGCACGCTCGCGCAGCGGGTGCTCGCGGACGAACGGGTCCAGCCGCGCGACGACGTCCGTGTGGCGGCCCAGGTCCAGCAGGGCCGCGGCCAGCGCCTCCACCGCGTCCAGCCGTACCTGCTCCAGGCGGCCGATCTCCGGTTGCGCCCACTCCTGGGCGCGCACGTCCGCGTACGGGTCGCCGCGCCACAGGCCGAGCGCCTCGGCGAGGTCGGCCGCCGCCTGCTCGTGCCGTCCCGCGGCCAGGTGGGCGGAGCCGGCCGACACGAGCGTGCCGAAGTCCGCCGTGTCGAGGACGAGCCCGCCGGTCATCAGGCCGTAGCCGTCGGCGGCGCTGACCAGGACGGCCGGGGTCGCGCCCGGCCGCCGGTCGGGCTCCAGCCGGCGGCGCAGGTTGGAGACGTACACCTGCAGGCTGCCCTGGACGCTCGGCGGCGGGTCGCCGGCCCACAGCCGGTCGGCCAGCAGGTCGGCGGGGAGCACGCGGCCGGCGTGCATCGCGAGGAGGGCGAGCAGGGCCCGCTGCTTGGGCGGCCCGACCGGTACGGCCTGCCCGGCCACGACGAGTTCCATGGGCCCGAGGACGTTCAGCCGCACGCGCCCATGGTAGGGGCCGCCTTTCAACCGGTCCAGACGCGACAATGACGGCACCGGCTCAGGCCGGGCCGGGCCGGTCGAGTGCGGCGAGCTTGGCCGGGTCGACGACGATGTGGATGCCGGTGATCCGGCCGCCGGCGACGGTGAAGGCGATGGCGGACAGCGGGATCCCGTCGGCGCGCCAGGACAGGTGGCCGGGGAGCCCGTCCACCAGCACGGGCCGCTGCCCGGCGACCTCGCCGGAGAACATGCGGGCTCCGGCGGCGACGGCGGTGGCGCCGAGGGTGACGACCACGCCGCCGGGGGTGTCCACGGTCAGCTTCACGTCCGGGTCGAGGACCCGCAGGAGCGCCTCGAAGTCGCCGCCGAGCGCGGCGGCGCGGAAGGCGTCCACGGCCTCCCGGTGCTCGCGGCCGGGGCCCGCCGCCCGGTCCGTGGACCGGACCTTGCGGCGGGCGCGGCTGGCGATCATCTTGGCGGCTTCGGCGGACCTGCCCAGGATGTGGCCGATCTCCTGGAACGGGACCCCGAACAGGTCGTGCAGGACGAACGCCAGCCGCTCGCTCGGGGTGAGCGAGTCGAGCACCACGAGGAGGGCGAGCCCGACCGAGTCGGCCAGCACCGCCTGCTCGTCCGGCGTGGGCTCGTCGTCGGGCGTCACCAGGAGGTCCGTGAACTCCTGCCCGTACGCCGTCTCGGGATGGGTCTGGCGGGATCGCAGCAGGTCCAGGCTGATGCGGCCGACCACGGTGGTCAGCCAGCCCGCCAGGTTGCCGATGGCCGACACGTCCTGGCGGACCAGCCGCATCCAGGCTTCCTGGACCACGTCCTCGGCGTCGGCGTGCGAGCCCAGCACGCGGTGGGCGACGGCGCGCAGCCGGTCACGCTGGGCCTCGAACGCCTCGGCCACCGGGCCGGGCGGGTGCACGGTCACGGCCTGCGCTGCTGACGGAGGGAGATCCGGTTGCCGTCCGGGTCCACCGCCTCGGCGCGGACGCCGAACGGGTAGTCCACGGGCTCGGACTCCTCGAAGGTGACGCCCCGCCCGCGCATGACCTCGAAGTCCTTGCGCAGGTCGTCGGATTCCAGGATCAGCGGGCCCGGCGCGCCGCTCCCGCCCGCGTCGCCCGGCTGCCCGGCGGCCGGCGCATGCGACCACAGGAGGATCTGCACCGGGCTCCCGGGCACGCCGACGGTGAGGAAACGGCCGTCGGGCCCCCGGACGTCGATGCGCTTCTCCAGCCCGAGCCCGGCAGTGTAGAACTCCAGCGCGCGGTCCTGGTCGGTGACGTAGACCGTGGTGTACATGATGGTGGTCAGCATCCTGCTCTCGATTCACTCGCGGGTCTGACGACCGTTCGTTCTCGGTCGTCACCCCCATGACGAGTGGCGGCGGGAAAAGGTAACACGGCCGGTCCGGCCCGGCGGATTCCCGGCTTTACGGAACATGAAAACTCGTTCACGATCACTGCGAGGGGGTGCAGGCTCGATCAGAAGGGGGCCCTATGCGGCCTGGCAGACGATCCTTGGGAGCGGTTGGCCTCACCCTCGGATTCCTCACTCTGGCGTTGTTCCTCGCCGCGCTGGCGATCGGCCCGACCGGGAGGACGGCTCTGGCCTCCGTCCCGGCGGCGCACGACGTCGCGTACGCGGCCGTCCCCGCGGCGGCTGTCTCCGGCGCGGCTGTCGCGGCTGTCTCCGGGGCGGCCGACGACGCGCCGCCGACCCGTCCCGGCGGGCTGCGGCCGTGCCCGGTGCCGTTCGCCGCCAACCCGACCGGCTACGCGTCCATCTGCTGGTCCCCCTCCTCCGACGACACGGGCGTCGCCGGGTACGACCTGTACCGCCTGGACCCGGACGGCTTCGTCCTCGCAAGCAGCACGACCAGCACGATCGGCGGGTTCTCCGGCGAGCTGAACCGCCTGTACACGATGTACGTCGTGGCCAGGGACCTGGCGGGGCACCTCAGCCCGCCGTCCGCCCTGATCACGGTGCCGGCGACGCTCGGGATGACCCCGACCAGCTCGCCGACCCCGCTGCCGGGCGACCACGTGCCGCCGTCCAGGCCCACCGGGCTGCGCGACGCCTGCCTGCAGGACTATCCGGGCGTCACGTTCTGCTGGCAGCCGTCGACCGACAACGTGGCGGTGACGGCGTACGACGTGTACCGGGAGACGGCGACGGCGTACAGCAGGGTCGGCACGGTCCTTCCGCCGAGCCTGAACTTCGCCGAACCCGGCCTGGTCGTCGGGCAGCGCTACACGTACGTCGTGGTCGCCAAGGACGCGGGCGGCAACGTCAGCGTGCCGTCGGACCCGCTGTCCGCGCTGGCCAGGGAGGGGCTGCCGTCGCCCACCCCGTCGTCGATCGCGCCCTGCACGGTGACGTACCGGGCCACGGCGGGAGGGCCGCGGCTGGACGCCGAACTCGTCGTGCGCAACACCGGCACGGCCCCGGTCGACGGGTGGACGCTGACGGTCGACTACCCGGCGGCGGCCGCCGTGCGTCTCGTCTCGGGCTGGTCCGCGAACTGGACCCAGGCCGGTGCGGGGGTGGCCGGGGTGAACAAGCAGTGGAACAAGGTCATCGGGGTCGGCTCGCAGACCCAGGTCGGGTTCACCGCCACGTACGGCGGCGGCGCGCCGCCCTCGCCGGCGAGCTTCGCGCTCAACGGCAAGACCTGCGCCACCGGCTGACGTTCCGGCCCGTAACTGCTCGGCGGGGACGACCACGGCGACCACCAGCCCCACCCCGCCGAGCCCGACCGGCCTCCATGGCGAGCGACACCGACCACGACCGATCCGATCGGCCGCCGTGGCGAGCGCCACCGGCTCCGCCCGTCCGAGCGGTCAGGCTCGTGGTGCGCGCGAGCTCTCGGTGGCGGACGAGGGTGCGCCGCTTCAGGCGCGTAGGGCGTCGAGGAGGCGGGACAGCGCCGCCTGGGTGTCGGCCAGCTCGTCCGGGGCGGACTGCGCCAGCCACAGCGCGGCCTCGTTCATCGCGCCGGACAGCAGGCGGGCCAGCGGCGCGACCGGCTGGGCCGGGATGGCGCCGGCCGCGACGAGCGCGGCCAGCGCCTCGGTCAGGTGCCGGACGCTGGTGGCCTCGTCGATCGCCCGCCACTCGTTCCAGCCGAGCACGGCGGGACCGTCGATCAGCATGATCCGCTGCACGTCGGGATCGGCCCCGGCCGCGACGAACGCCGCGCAGCCCGCCTTGAGCTGCGCCCACGGGTCGTCCTCGGCGTCGGCCGCCGCGGCCACCCGGTCCGCCACCTCGCGCTGCACCTGTTCCAGCACGGCCCGGAAGAGGTCGGGCTTGCCCTCGAAGTGGTGGTAGAGGGCGCCTTTGGTGACGCCGGACTCGCCGACGATCTCCGCCAGCCCCACCCCGGCATAGCCCCTGGTCGCGAACAGGCGCCGCGCCGTGGCGAGCAACGTGCGGCGGGTGCGTTCCTTCTGCTCCGTCCTGGCCACTGCGTCCCCTTTGACATACCGACGGTATCCCAAATAGTGTACGCCCACATACCGTTGGTACGTGAAACTGATGAGGAGGAACGCATGGAGCTGAGCAGCGTGTATCCGGTGGTGTGCACGGCCGACCTCGCCGCGTCGAAGGACTTCTACGTCCGGCTGTTCGGGTATGAGGTGACCTTCGAGGCCGACTGGTACGTGAGCCTGCGCCGCGGACCGTACGAGCTGGCCCTGCTCGACCACCGCCACCCGACACTGCCTGCCGCCTACCGCCGTCCGGTCGCGGGGCTGCTGATCAACTTCGAGGTCGCCGACGTCGACGCCGAGTGGGAGCGCCTGGTCGGGCGCGAGGGGCTGACCCCTGAGCTGGCGCTGCGCGACGAGGACTTCGGCCAGCGGCACTTCATCGTGGCCGACCCCAACGGCGTCCTCGTGGACGTGATCACGCCGATCCCGCCCTCGCAGGAGTACGCGTCCCAGTACGCGCCCGAGTGAGACCGGCGCCGGGCGCTGGACCCGTCGTACGCGTACGTGAATCATGGAGGGGTGCGTACGGGTTTCGCCCATGAGGCGACGATCGTCATGGACGCGGACGGCGATGTGCGCGCCCCCGGCGCGGCGATCACCGTGGCGCTGTGCGGGCACTGGGAGCACGAGCCGCCCTGCCCGATCGCGGCGCACCACACGACCGCCGACCGGCAGGGCGACGTCGTCCGGGTGCGGGTCCTGTTCGCGGCCGAGGCGGCGGCCGAGGCCGGTGTGCGGGCCCGCATCGACGCCGCGCTGGCGCGGGGGACGCTCGACGGCCCGGACGGGGTCACCACCCGATGGCGGCTCCTGGACACCCGGCCCGGCCGCCCGCGCACGGCCGAACTGCCACACCTCGAACGTCTCCGGCGCGGATGAAACCCGCCGAATTACGGCGGCGGTCACGGCTCGTACGGCCATCCGGATCGGTCCGGACAAGTACGCTGACCGCTGTTTCCCGCGACAGTGAAGGAGCACCGATGACCGCCGATCCGACGATGGCCAGGATCGGCCAAGGGGTGGACTTACACCACCACCAAGGCCGGCCCGAAGCCGCTCGCGAATTGTTCGCGCAGATCTGGGACGACATCGGCGGCGAGCAGGGCGATCCGCTGCACGTCTGCGTTCTCGCGCACTCGATGGCCGACGTCCAGGACGACGTGCGCCAGGAGCTGATGTGGGACCTGCGCGCGCTCGCCGCCGCCGACCAGGTCACCGACGAACAGGTGGCACAGGCCGGGGTGGCGCTCCCGGTGGTGGCGCTGTACCCGTCGCTGCACCTGAACCTGGGCGAGTGCTACCGCAAGCTGGGCGATCCCGACCGCGCCCGCGACCACCTCGACCAGGCCCGAGCCGGAATCGGCGCCCTGGCCGACGACGGATACGGCCGACTTATCAAGGGCGGCCTCGACCGACTGGCCGGCCTACTGAACTCCAACAATTTTTCTGTCACCCCACCCACGAAACCCTGAACCGATTTCCCCAGCACCATTTCACACCAGAGCAATTCCCCCCCCGAACACTCAGAGCCCCCTTCAGCAAATTCCTCAACAAAGCCAAAACAACGATCCCCAATTCCGAACGACAACGGCGCCCAATTACTCAAAGACCACCACCCCACTCGAGCGTCCCCACCCGCGGCGGCCCAGCGGCCCGGAGGTCCAATGGCCCGGTGGTCCGGTGGCCCGGTGGTCCGGTGGTCCGTCCGGTGGTCCGGTGGCGAGGGCCGGGAAGTCCGGGGAGTCTGAGCGGCACGGGAGTCCGGGGAGTCCCGGCGGCACGGGGAGTCCGGGCGGCCCAGGAGCGGGCAGACCGGGGAGCGGACGCCCCCAGAGCGGACAGGCCAGGAGCAAACGGGCCAGGAACCGGGGCCGGGGACCAGGGAGCGGGAGCGGGGACCAGAGAGCGAGGAGCTGGGGCCGGGACGCGCTGGTCGGGGAGCTGGGAGCTCGGAGCCCGGAACCTCCTTTCCATGCGTCCAGGCCGCCGGGCGGGCCGAAGGTGTGCGCGGCCAGCGCAGCCACTCCAGGCGCGCCAACGTCAGGCCCGGCGAGAGCACGCAGCGGGGGCACTCCAGCCAGACACCCCTCCACCAGCTCCCGGCAGAGCGACCACCCCTCCATCCGACAAGCTCGCACGGCGACGAACAGACCCGCCCCGTCCGCTCAGACGACAACACCAGAGCGGCCCTGGCCGACTCGGACGATAACACCAGAGCGGCCCCAGCAGACTGGAACGACAACACCCCGGCCGCCCCAGCAGACTCAGACGACAATGGCCAGGCCCCCCGGGCCGCGCCGATCGGGGATGAGCAGGGCCGCCCTGCCAGCTTGGGCGACGACGAACAAGGCTGCCCTGCCGGCTCGGACGGTGACGAGCGAGACCGCGTGGCCGCCCGCCCGCCCGCCAAACAGCACCAGACCGACCGCCAGACCGCGCGCTGGGCCGCCCTCCCAGACCACCCACCGCGCTGCCCACCAGACCGGCCGGTCAGCCTGGCCGCCAGACGGGCCCCACGACGTCGGCCAGCCCGGCGGCGACCACGCGCCGGCACCCAAGGTGCCTGGTCAGGTACTCACCGTGATGCAACCCGCTCAGGCCGGCTCGGACGGCGACGAGCAAGGCCGCCAGGCCGCCCGCCCGCCAAACGGCCCCCAGACCGCGCGCTTTGGCCGCTCGCCGTGCTGCCCGCCAGACAAACCGGCACTCTGCCCGCCAGACCGGCCCCGCCAAGTCGGCCAACCCGGCGGCGACCACGCACTAGGGCCCGAGAAGCCCGGTCAGGTGCTCGCCGTGCTTCAACCCACTAAAGGCCAGCTCGGAGGCATGGCCGCCTCCTCCAGAGGACTCAGCACGCCAAAGCCCGGCGCGCCCAGCAACGCTCATCGAGGTCGCTGTCGAACACGACAACGCTCAGCCCGGCCACCACCTCACCTCACTCCGCCGCACTGCGCGGCCGAGCCGCCCCGCTGCGACATCCCGGCCGCGCTATGCGGTCGCCACGCCGCCCAAAGTCCCCGCCCCGCCGTCTCGCCTCTGCCGCGCCGCCCAACGTCCCAGCCCGTCGTACCGCCCGATCGCGCCACCGCCACCGCGTCGCCTAACCGGGCAGCCCGCCGCCTCAGCCCGGCGCCTCAACCCGCCGCGCCACCCGGCCATGCCGCCCGCGCGCTCTCTGCCGGCGCCACCCTCGCACCGCCACCCGGCCGCGACACTCCGCCGCAGGCTTCCTCCGCCAAATGTCCGACCTCGTTCGCGCCGACCACCGGCCCGGTCGTACCCGAGCCGCCATGAACCCTCTCGGATGCCCCAGCCCTGATGCCCTTCCTGAGGCGGCTCGGCACCCGAGGCCCTCATCGACGTCACCCCTGCCACCACGCCAGCACACCCGTACCGACACAGGACGCAGACCATCGGCAGACCCGAACAGGGAACGCCACCCCCACGGAACGGACGTTCTTCCGCCGGTCGGGATCACGAATTCGCCACCCGGAGATCAGCCACTACACAGGGTCACAGAATCCCCCGGAGTTTGACCGGAAAACCTTACGTGGCGTCATTCACGGCTTACGGCCAACTCCGCCCCAGAAGACACTCGACAAAGCGATCATGCGGATTATGCTTCATCGCGCAATTTGTACGTATTTGCCGCCAATCGCGGTGGGTTTTACGGGGAGACACCATGACCGACGACGCGAAAGGCCCGGGGGCCGGCACACGCGTTCACGAGGCCATATCCATCCAAACCAGGAAAAGTCCCGACAGCATCGCCGTCATAGCCGGCACCACCCGCCTCACCTACGCCGACCTGGACCGCCGCGCCAACGGCATCGCCCACACGCTGCTCGACCGCGGCATCGGACGCGGCCACCACGTCGGCGTCTGCCTGGAACAGGGCGAATGGCTGCTCCCGGCGCTACTCGGCGTGTGGAAGGCGGGCGCGGCCTACGTGCCGCTCGACCCCGCCTACCCCGCGGAACGCTTACGTTTCATGGCCGCGAACGCCGAGGTCACCGCCGTGCTCTCCGCGACGACGCCGGCCGAGAAGGCCGCCCTCACCGGGGTGGAGGTCGTCCACGTCGACGACGTCGCGCCGCGCGAGGACGCGCCCGGCGTCGCGGGAGACGCCGCCGACGCCGCGTACGTCATCTACACCTCCGGCTCCACCGGGACGCCCAAGGGCGTGGTCGTGGAGCACCGCAACACCATGAACTTCCTGACCTGGGGCGCGTCGGCGTACACGGCCGAGGAGCTGGGCGGCATGCTGGCCAGCGCGTCGATCTGCTTCGACGCCTCGATCATGCTGCTGTTCGTCCCGCTCGTCGCCGGCGGCACGGTGATCATGGCGGAGAACCTGCTGGCGCTGCCGTCCCTGCCCGCCCGCGACGAGGTGAGGACCGTGTTCGGCGTCCCGTCCGCGCTGTCGGTGCTGCTGCGCGACCCGCTGCCGGCCGGGGTGCGGACGGTGGTGTCGGGCGGCGAGCCGCTGACCGCCGCGCTGATCCGCCAGATCTACGCCAACCCGAACGTCCGGCGCGTCCTCAACATGTACGGCCCGACGGAGTGCAGCACCGCCTGCACCTTCTTCGAGGCGGGACGCGACTTCGACGGCGACCCGCCGCTCGGCGAGCCGCTGGCCGGCGCCGTGCTGTCGGTGTGCGACGCGCAGGGCCTGCCCGTACAGGACGGCGAGCTGGGCGAGTTGTGGATCGGCGGCCCCGTGGTGGCCCGCGGATACCTGGGGGTGGACTCCCCCGCGTTCGGCTCCGGCTCGGACGGCGGCCGCGTGTACCGCAGCGGCGACCTGGTCCGCCGGGTGGACGGCGAGCTGCGCTACGCGGGCCGGGCCGACGACCAGGTCAAGATCCGCGGCATCCGGGTCGAGCTCGGCGAGGTGGAGGCCGTGCTGGGCGGCCATCCCGCGGTGCGGCGGGCCGTGGTGCTGGCGCAGACCGGCGAGGACGGGGCCGCCCACCTGGTCGGCCACGTCGCCGCGACCGGGGTGGGCGAGCCCGACCTGCGCGAATGGCTGAGCGACCGGCTGCCCGGCCACCTGATCCCGGCCCGGATCGGGATCAGCGAGAGCCTGCCGCTGGCCCCCACCGGCAAGGTGGACCGCGCCGCCCTGCCCAGGCTCGGCTCCACGCGGCTGGTCGCCGCCGCGCCGGTCGCGCCGAGGACCGACGACGAGCGCCTGGTGGCCGACGTCATCGCCGAGGTGCTCGGCCTCGACGGGATCGGCGTGCTGGACCGCTTCGCCGACCTGGGCGGGCACTCCCTGGCCGCGGTCAAGGTGGTGAACGAGCTGTCGCGCCGGCTGGGGCACACCGTGCCGCCGGCGGCGTTCCTGGTCGAGCCCACGGCGGCCGGGCTGGCGACCCGGCTGCGCGAGACCGTCCAGGAGCCGGTGCGGCGGGACGGCGGACGGAGCACGTACCCGCTGACCGGCATGCAGCGCGAGTTCTGGACCCTGCGACAGCTCCATCCGGGCAAGCCGGTCACCACCGTGTCGGTCCGGCTGCGGGTGAGCGGCCTGCGGGACGCGGCGCCGCTGCGGGCGGCGCTGGACGCCGTCGTGGCCCGGCACGAGGTGCTGCGCAGCACCGTCGCCGTGGGCGAGGACGGCGTGCCGTACGCCGTGACACATCCGCCGGTTCCGGTGCCGTTCGCCGAGCACGACCCCGAGGCCGACCCGGAGCGGGTGGCCAGGCGCGCGGGCGCGTACGTGTTCGACGTGGCGGACGAGGTGCCGCTGGTCCGGGCCGAGCTGTGCTGGACCGGCGAGGCGGCGGCCGAGCTCGTGGTCGTGACCGATCACCTCGCCTTCGACGGCGGCTCGGTCGGCATCCTGATGGACGAGCTGGCCGCCGGGCTGGCCGGACGGCCGGTGGCCGGGCCCGCCGTCCAGGTCGGCGACGTGGCCGTGCGCGAGCAGGAGGGGCATCCGGAGCTGCCGCGGCTGCGCGAGTTCTGGCAGCGTGAGCTGTCGGGCGCGCCGATGACGCCTCCGGCGCCCGCCGACCTGACGGCGGCGCGGGTGACCAGGCCGCTGCCGGAGGAGTTCGTGGCCGGCGTGTCCGCCCTGGCCAGGCGGTGCGGCGCGACCCCGTTCGCGGTGTACCTGGCCGGGCTCGCCCTGGCCGGCGCCGAACCGGACACGCTGGTCGGCGCGGTCGCGGCGCGCCGCGCCGGCGCCGAGCTCGCCGCGGTCGTCGGCCCGCTGGTCGACACCGTGCCGGTACGGCTGCGGACCGGCGACGCCGCGACCTTCCGCGACCTGGTGCGCCAGGCCGCGGACGCCACCACGCGGGCGCTGATCCACCAGGAGCTCCCGCCCGCCGAGCTGCCCCGCACCGCCGTGCTGCTGGCCATGCAGCACAGCGAGGTCCCCGTGCGCGTGGACGGTCTGGAACTGCTCACCGAGCTCGGTTCGGGAGCCGCCGGCCACGAGCTCAGCGTGCTGGTCAACCGCACGGCGTCCGGCGGCGAGCTGCACCTGGAGTACGCCACCGCGCTGCTCGGCCGGGACCGCGCCGAGGCGTACGTGGACCGCCTGATCGCGCTGCTCCGGCACGCCATGACGGACCCCGGCCGCGAACTGGAGCTCGTCACCCCCGACGAGCGGGCCGCGCTGCTGGCGCTGGCCGCCGGGCCGGAGCTGCCGCGACCGCTGCCGACCGTGCCGCGGTCGATCGCGGCCCACACCACGGGAACGGCCGTGGTCGGCCCCGACGGCACGTCGCTGAGCTTCGCCGACCTGAACGACTGGGCCGACCGGGCGGCGGCGACGCTGCTGGAGCACGGCGTGGCGCCCGGGGACGTCGTCGGCGTCTGCCTGCCGCGCGACCACCTGATGCCCGCCGTCCTGCTGGCGGTGTGGCGGGCGGGCGCGGCCTACCTGCCGATGGATCCCGCGCACCCGGCCGAGCGGCTACGCCTGCTGGCCGAGGACGCCGGGGCCGGCGTCGTGCTGTCCAGGGGCGGCCTGCCAGGGCTCGACGTCCTGGACCTCGACCGGCTGGAGCTCGACGGCCGCGCCGAGCTGCCCGAGGTCCGGCCCGGCGACCTGGCGTACGTGATGTACACCTCCGGCTCGACCGGCACGCCCAAGGGCGTCGAGGTCACCCACGCGAACCTGGCCGCCCTGGTGGCGGGCACGGCGGCCGCGCTGCGCCTGGGCCCGGACGACGTGCAGCCGGCCGTGGCGCCGCTGACGTTCGACGCGGCGGCCTCCGAGCTGTGGACGGTCCTGACCTGCGGCGGGACCAGCGTGGTGGTGGACAGGGCCACCGCCAGGGACGGTCACGCGCTGGCCGAGGCGGCCGCCAAGGCAACGGTGCTCGACCTGGTGCCGACGGCGTACCGGATGCTGATCGAGGCCGGCTGGACGGGCGACGCGGAGCTGCGCGCGGTCACCGGCGGCGAGGCGCTGGACCCGGGCCTGGCCGCGGAGATCCTGGCGCGGGCCGGCGAGTTGTGGAACGCCTACGGCCCCACCGAGGCCACCGTCACCTCGACCATGCACCGCGTGTCCGCCGGCGAGCCCGGCCCGGTGCCGATCGGCTCGCCGATGCCCGGCGAGCGGGCCTACGTCGTCGACCGGCGGCTGCGGCTGCTGCCGCCGGGCGCGGTGGGCGAACTGCTGCTGGGCGGCGCGGGCGTGGCCCGGGGATACCGGAACCGTCCGGGCCTGTCCGGGTTCGTGGAGGATCCCTTCGTCCCCGGTGGCAGGTGTTACCGGACGGGGGACCTCGCGCGCCGGCGGCCCGACGGGATGCTGGAGTTCCACGGCCGCCGCGACCACCAGGTGAAGGTCCGCGGCTACCGCATCGAGCTGGGCGAGGTCGAGGCGGTGCTGCGCGAGGTGGCCCAGGGCGCGGTGACCGTGTCCGGCACGGGCGCCCAGGCCCACCTGGTCGGCTACGTCACGCCCGAGACGGCCGACCCGGCGGCGGTGGAGCGACATCTGCGCGCCCGGCTGCCCGACCACATGGTGCCGCGGCGATGGGTGGCGTTGACCGCCCTGCCCACCCTGTCCAGCGGCAAGGTGGACAGGGACGCCCTGCCCGAGCCCGGCGACGCCCCACAGGCCGAACGGGTCGCGCCCGCCTCCGACGCCGAGATCATGGTCGCCTCGATCTGGGCGGCGGTGCTCGGCCGTCCGGCCGTCTGGGCCGACGACGACTTCTTCGCCCTGGGCGGCAGCTCCTTCGCCGCCACCCGCGTGGCCGGGCGGCTGCGCGAGGTCCTGCAGCTCGCGGTGCCGGTGCGGCTGCTCTTCGACCGTCCGGTGCTCGCGGACTTCGCCGCCGGCCTGGAAGAGCTGCTGCTCGCCGACCTGACGGACGGGGTGGAGGCATGACCGAAGTGCAGCGCGACCGGGTCGCCGATCTGCTCCGCTCCCGGCTCGCGGCGGCGCGGGCCGCGGCCGAGACCCTTGAGGAAGCCGCTCCGGCGGGCATCCCGGCGCTGTCGGCCGCGGACATGCCGCTGTCCCCGCTCCAGGAGCGGCTGTGGTTCCTGGCCCAGCTGGAGCCGGACTCCCCCGCCTACAACGTGCCGCAGGCGCTGCGGCTGCGCGGGCCGGTGGACCTCGACGCCCTCACCGGCGCGCTGGCCGACGTCGGTGAGCGGCACTGGGTGCTGCGCGGCGTCGTCGAGGGCCGGCGGGTGCGGCCGGCCGCCGGCGTGCCCGTCAGCGTGGTGGAGGTGACCCCCGGGTCGCTGGAGCGGGAGCTGCGGGCCGAGGCCTGGCGGCCCTTCCGGCTGGGCGCCGAGCCGCCCATGCGGGCCACGGTGTTCCGGCTCGGCGCCGACGACCACGTGCTCGTGCTGGTCCTGCATCACATCGTGACCGACGCCTGGTCGGAGCAGGTGCTGCTGCGCGACCTGTCGGCGCTGTACGCGGCCCGGCTCGGCGCCGGCCCCCGGCCGGAGCCCCCGGCCCTGCAGTACGCCGACGTCGCCGCCTGGGAGGCCGGCCAGAATGCGCACGAGACGGCCGGCGAGAGCGACCTGGACTGGTGGACGCGGCGGCTGACCGGGCTGGCCCCGGTGCTCGACCTGCCCACGGACCGGCCCCGTCCCGCCGTGCCGGCGTGGAGCGGGCGCACGGTCGGCTTCGAGGTGCACGGGGAGCTGGCGGCCAAGGTGCGGGCCACCGCCGGGACGACGCCGTTCATGGTCTTCCTGGCCGGGCTGCAGGCGCTGCTGGGCCGGTTGGCCGGCAGCGACGACATCGCGGTGGGCGTTCCGCACGCCGGGCGGCACCATCCCGACACCGAGGGCGTGGTGGGCTGCTTCCTCAACACCCTGGTGCTGCGTACCGACGTCGGCGGCGACCCCACCGGGCGCGAGCTGCTGACCCGGGCCCGCACGACCGCGCTGGACGCCTTCGCCCACAGCCGCACGCCGTTCGAGCGGATCGTGGAGCGGTTGCAGCCGGAGCGGAACCTGTCGGTCACCCCGCTGTTCCAGGTGATGCTGAACGTGTACGACAGCGTCACCCCGATGAGCCTGCCCGGGGTCGAGGTCGTGGCCGAGCGGCTGACGTCGCCGACGGCCAAGTTCGATCTCAACCTGACGCTGGAGGATCGCGGGGACGGGTTCGACGGCGTGCTCGAGTTCCGCACGGACCTGTTCGACGAGGCGACCGTCCGCAGGCTGGTGGACTGGTACCTCGCCCTGCTCGGCGGGATGTTGTCCGACCTGGACGCGCCGGTCGGGGCGGTGCCGCTGGAGCCCGTGACCGGGCCCGTCCTGGCCGGTCCCGCCCCCATGGAGGCACCCGGCCAGGCCGTGCACCACCTGATCGAACAGTGGGTGGACACCACCCCGGACGCACCTGCCGTGGTGGGCGCGGATCGCAGCCTGTCCTATGCCGAGCTGGAGTCCTCCGCCAACCGCATCGCGCACTGGCTGATCGAGGCCGGAGTACGCGCGGACGAACCCGTCGGCGTGCTGCTGGAGTCCGGGGCTTCCCTGGCGTGCGCGTTGTTCGGCATCCAGAAGTCCGGCGGCGGATATCTGCCGATGGATCCGACCTATCCGGCGGCACGCATCGCGACCATGCTCGACGCCGCCGGAGTCCGGGCCGTGATCACGATGTCGGAGTTCACCGACCGCCTCGGCCCGGACGTACGGGTCCTGGAACTGGACCGACTGCCCGACCTGCCCGCCGAGCGGCCCCGCGTGGACGTCCGCCCCGAGCACCTGCACCACGTCATCTTCACCTCCGGCTCCACCGGCACCCCCAAGGCCGTCGCCGCCGAGCACCGCAACGTGCTCAGCTACCTCAACGGGATGCTCCCCCGCATCGACGCCCCCGGCGGCTCCTTCGCGGTGGTCTCCACACCCGCCGCCGACTTCGGCCTGACCTGCGTGTTCGGCGCGCTGACCACCGGCGGAACCGTCCACCTGCTGCCACGCGAGACCGCGATGGACCCCACCGCGTTCGCCGACTACCTGACCCACCACCACGTGGACGTCGTCAAATGCGTCCCCAGCCACCTGGAGCTCCTGGCCTCCGGCGGTGACCTGGCCGCCGTCCTGCCAGGCAAACTGCTCATCCTCGCCGGCGAAGCCTGCCCCTGGGACCTCGTCGAACGAGCCCAGAAAGCCAAACCCGGCCTGCGCATCCAGAGCCACTACGGCCACACCGAATCCACCATGATCTGCCTGGTCTGCGACACCGACCAGATCCCGGCGGAACGCCGGACCGGGATCGTCCCGCTGGGCCGTCCCCTGCCGGGTGTCTACGGCCATCTGGTGGACTCGCGGCTGCGGCCGGTCCCGCCCGGCGTGCCGGGTGAGCTGGTCGTCGGCGGGCCCGGCGTCACCCGCGGCTACATCGGGCTGCCGGATCTGACCGCCGAGCGGTTCGTCCCGGACCCGCTGACCGGCGACGGGCGTTGCTACCGCAGCGGCGACCTGCTCCGGCTCACCGCCGACGGAGAGATCGAGTTCCGCGGCCGGGTCGACGACCAGGTCAAGGTCCGCGGCTACCGCGTCGAACTCGGCGAAGTGGTCACCGCCCTGCGGGCCCTCCCCCAGGTCTCCGAAGCCGTCGTCCTCCCGATCGGCGAGGGCAAGGCCAGGCAGCTGGCCGCCTGGGTCACCCCCGCGTCGGCGAACGTGCCGGCGCTCCGGTCGGCGTTGCGCGAGCGGCTGCCCGACTACATGGTCCCCGCCCACATCGTCACCCTCGACCACCTGCCCCTCAATCCCAACGGCAAGATCGACCGGGCCGCCCTCCCCGAACCGCAGCAGGAGGCGGTGGCCTTCGTGCCGCCGAGCACGGCCGCGGAGCGCCTGGTGGCCCAGGCGTGGGCCGAAGTGCTCGACGTGGACCAGGTGGGGGCGAACGACGATTTCTTCACGCTGGGCGGCCACTCCTTCGCCGCCACCCGCGTGGCGGGCCGCCTGCGCGAGCAGCTCGGCGTCGCCGTACCGGTGCGGCTGCTCTTCGAGCACTCCGTGCTCGCCGACCTGGCCGCCGCGCTCCCCCGTCCCGCCTCGGCGGCGGTGGCGCGACGCGAGCGCGTGGAGGGCCCGGCGCCGCTGTCCGGCGCCCAGGCCAGGCTCTGGTTCCTGGCTCAGCTGGAGCCGGACGGCACGGCCTACAACGTCCCGATGACCCTGCGACTGCGCGGGCCACTGCAGGCGGACGCGCTGCTGGGCGCGGTCAGGGATCTGGCCGAGCGGCACGAGGTGCTGCGCAGCGTGATCGTCGCCACCGGCGCCGAACCGGTCCTGGAGGTACGGCCGGCCGCGGAGGTGCCGGTGACCACCGTGACCATCGACCGTTCCCAGGTCGACCGGGCGGTGGCCGAGCAGCTGGCCACGCCGTTCGCGCTGGACCGGGAGCCGCCGATGCGGGCGGTCCTGTTCGTGGTCGACGACGCGGAGCACGTGCTCTCCCTCACCTTCCACCACATCGCCACGGACGCCTGGACGCGCGGCCTCCTGCAGTCCGAGCTGTCGGCGCTGTACGCCGCCCGGCTGGGACTGCGCCCGCCGCCGGGCCCGCCGCCCGCCCAGTACGCGGAGGTGGCGCCCGTCCCGGCCCTGGCCGATTTGGACTGGTGGGCGGAACGGCTGCGGGGGCTGCCGCCGGTGCTCGACCTGCCGACGGATCGTCCTCGGCCCGCGGTGGCCGACCCGGCGGGGGCCTCGCTGGAGGTCGAGCTGCCGGCGGAGCTGGCGGCCAAGGTGCGGTCGGCGCCGGGCATGACGCCGTTCATGGTGCTGCTGGCCGGGTTGCAGGCGCTGCTCGCGCGGCTGTCGGCGGTCCATGACATCGCGGTCGGCGTGCCGGTCAGCGGACGGGACCATCCCGACACCGAGGGCGTGGTGGGCTGTTTCATCAACACCGTCGTGGTCCGCACCGACCTGGGCGGCGACCCGACCGGCCGGGAGCTGCTTGACCGGGTCAAGGAGGCCGCGCTGGGGGCGCTCGCCCACGCGGGAGCGCCGTTCGACCGGGTGGTGGACCGGCTGCGGCCGGAACGCAACCTGGCCGCCACCCCGCTGTTCCAGGTGATGCTCAACTACATCCCCGACCAGGGACGTCCCGAGCTGCCCGGCCTGGAGGCGACCTCCATCGAGCTCCCCGAGCGGACGGCGAAGTTCGACCTCGACCTGTACGTGCTCGACAGCGGTCCAGGATCGCCGCTGCGCGGCGGCTTCGGCTACCGCACGGACCTGTTCGACGAGGCGACCGTCCGCAGGCTGGTGGACTGGTACCTCACCCTGCTCGGCGGGATGTTGTCCGACCTGGACGCGCCGGTCGGGGCGGTGCCGCTGGAGCCCGTGACCGGGCCCGTCCTGGCCGGTCCCGCCCCCATGGAGGCACCCGGCCAGGCCGTGCACCACCTGATCGAACAGTGGGTGGACACCACCCCGGACGCGCCCGCCGTGGTCGGCGCGGATCGCAGCCTCACCTACTCCGAGCTGGAGTCCTCCGCCAACCGCATCGCGCACTGGCTGATCGAGGCCGGAGTACGCGCGGACGAACCGGTCGGCGTGCTGCTGGAGCCCGGCGCCTCCTTGGCAAGCGCGTTGTTCGGCATCCAGAAGTCCGGCGGCGGATATCTGCCGATGGATCCGACCTATCCGGCGGCACGCATCGCGACCATGCTCGACGCCGCCGGAGTCCGAGCCGTGATCACGATGTCGGAGTTCACCGACCGCCTCGGCCCGGACGTACGGGTCCTGAAACTGGACCGACTGCCCGACCTGCCCGCCGAGCGGCCCCGCGTGGACGTCCGCCCCGAGCACCTGCACCACGTCATCTTCACCTCCGGCTCCACCGGCACCCCCAAGGCGGTGGCCGCCGAGCACGGCGGCGTCATGAACTACCTGGGCGGCATGCTGCCGCGCATCGGCGTGCCCGGCGGCTCGTTCGCGGTGGTCTCCACACCGGCCGCCGACTTCGGCCTGACCTGCGTGTTCGGCGCGCTGACCACCGGCGGGACGGTGCACCTGGTGCCGCG
>NZ_JBFAMZ010000031.1:53126-75302 GCF_040674635.1 Nonomuraea sp. NPDC049758 | reverse complement strand
CGGGCCGGGGTGGCCAACGGCACGCTCTACGGCCACTTCCCCACCCGCCGGGCCCTGCTGGAGGCGCTGATGGGCGATCGGATGCAGGCCCTGGCTGCGACCGGCGCTGAACTGCTCACCGCGTGCTCACCCTTCGATGGCCTGGCCACCTGGGCGCGGGCGGCAATGGTGCACACGACGATCTACCGAGGGCTCGGCGCCACGCTCATGCAGGCCGTCGAGGATGAAACCTCCGAGCTGCACGCGGCGTGCACAGCGGTGCTCACCGCCGGAGAGGAGTTGCTGGCCCGGGCGCGGACGGCCGGTGAAGTACGGTCGGATGTCACCGCCCCGGACCTGTACGCGCTGGTCAACGCGGCGGCATGGGCGGGCGAGCAGAGCTCCCCACCCCAGGGAGAGCGGCTCCTGACCTTCGGACTGGATGGATTCCGGACCTCGGCCACTGTTCGCGAGTGATCGCGCACCTGGACTCGGCGAGCCTGCCCTGGGCACCCGCTCGCCGTGATGAGGGGGTTGGTGTTTCAGGGACCGTCGTTCACTGGCCGGTCTTGTCATGCCCGCGCCCGGGTGCGTGTACGCCCCAGGGCGGCGCGGCGGCATCGGGCGGTGGACCTGCTGGACCTCGACAAGGAGAACACCCACCGGTGGATAGATCTTGGTGCAATTGCGCCGCTGACGGCCCCGACTTCATGTTTCTGCACGAAGCACTCCCGGATGAGGTGATGGAGGGGTGGTGGAACGTTGATCTGGCTCCGGGGGCCTGTGAATGGGACTCGCCGAAGGCACCCACACCTTGACGCCCGCCGCCCGCGCCCGCTTAGAGGCCACCAACCGATCCGCGTACCCGCTGAACAGATCCACCGTCCACCGCCAGCCCCAGGCCCTCAGTCCGCCGCAGCTTGACGATCTCCTCCAGCAGCGTCTCCAACCCCAGCCGCACTTGCACATGAGCTCTGTGGTTGCGGTACCCAAGCACCAGACCGTGGCCATGGGGTGGAGCGAAGACCCCCGCGCCGACACCCTGGCCGTTGCCGGCGCCCGCTGGGCGATCGAGAAGTACTTCCAGAGCGCCAAAGAACGAGACCGGCCTGGACCACTACCAGGTCCGGCGCTACGACGCCTGGCACCGCCACGGCCACCCGGCCGCTCACGTACGCGCTGGCCTGATCCCAACGTCGGCGCCACCACCAGACCCGCGCCCGAGCCGGCCGCTCTTGGGGACGGCGGCTTCTCCATCATGAAATCGAGCTGTACTACCAGCTAGTAGGCTAAACCTCGTTCTGATCTCGAACGAGGCCGGTGACGTGACCCCCCGAATCGCCAGCAGCGCACAGATCGTCTCGCCGAAACTGGTCGCCCGGGCGACAGAGCTGTCCGCGCTGTTGTCCACGCTCGGCAGCCCCCCAGCAGTCGCGGTCGTCGAGGGCGAGGCAGGGATCGGCAAGACCCGGCTCGTCAGGGAGCTGGCCACCGAGCTGGCCGGGACGCTGGTGCTGACCGGCGGCTGCGGGCACATCCGCGAGCCGTTCCCGCTCGGCCCGGTGCTCGAGGCGCTGCGCGGCACCGGCGAGCGGCTGGCTGCCGTCTCCCTGTCCCCGGTGGCGGGGGCGTTGCGGCCGCTGCTGCCCGAGCTGGCGCACGTTCTCCCGCTCGTCCCTGAGCCGCTGGACGACCGGGTCGGCGAGCGGCACCGCGTGTTCCGCGGGCTGGCGGAGCTGCTGACCACCCTCGGCGCGGTGGTCCTGGTGCTGGAGGACATGCACTGGGCCGACGAGCAGACCGTCGAGTTCCTCGGCTACCTGCTGTCGGATCCCCCGCCGGACCTGAGCGTGGTCCTCACCTACCGCGGCGAGGAAGCGGGGGTCGGTGTGCGGGCGCTGACCTCCCGGCTGCCCACGGCCGTGGCCAGGACCCGGGTGGCGCTGGCCCCGTTCAGCACGGCGGAGACGCAGGAGCTGGCCGCCTCCATCCTCGGCGCCCCGCGCGTGTCCGAGGACTTCGCGCTCTACCTGCGGGAGCGCACGTCGGGCCTGCCGTTCGCGATCCAGGAGCTGCTGGCGCTGCTGCGCGCCCGCGGCAGCCTCGTACGGCGCGACGGCGGCTGGGCGCGCAAGACGATCGACGAGCTCGACGTCCCCGCCGGGGTGCGCGACTCGGTGCTCGAGCGGGTCAGCCGCCTGTCCCCCGCCGCCGGCGCAGTGGTCGAGGCGAGCGCGGTGCTGGAGGCGCACGTCCCGATCGGCACGCTGCTGGCGACCTGCCGGATCCCGGTGGGCGAGGCGGAGACCGGGCTGGACGAGGCCCTCGAACGCGGCCTGCTGATCGAGCGGTCGGGACTGGTCGGGTTCCGGCATCTGCTGGCCGTACAGGCCGTGTACGGCAGCGTGCCGCTGTCGCGGCGGCGCGACCTGCACGCGCGGGCGGGTGCGGCGGTGGCGCGGCTCAGCCCGGTGCCGCTCGGGCAGCTCGCGCACCACCTGCGCCACTCCGGGCAACTGGACGCCTGGGTGTCGGCGGCCGAGCAGGCCGCCGACCAGGCGACCGCGCTCGGTGACGACGACGAGGCGGCGCACCTGCTGAAGGCGGTGCTGCGTGAGGCCCCGCTCGACCCGGTACGGCGGGCGGAGCTCGCGGTCAAGCTCGGCTGGGCGAGCACCAGGACGCTGAAGGTGGTCGCCGAGCTCGACGCGCTGTCAGCGGCGCTCGCGTACGACCCTCCCCAGCCGCTGCGCGGCGAGCTGCGCTTCCTGTACGCGCTGGGTCTGGACCGGACGGCGGCTGAGCCCCCGCTGCAGTGGCGGGCCTTCACCGACGCGGTGGAGTCGCTGGACGGGCGGCCCGACCTGCTGGCACAGGCGATGGTGGGGCTCGGCCTGCCGACGACTCCGGACGTGCCGCTGGCCGAGCACGTCGGCTGGCTGGAGCGGGCGCTGGAGCAGTTGCCCGCGATCGATGACGCGCCCCTTCGGGCGTTCGTGCTGGGCAAGGTCGCCATGGTGCTCACGGCGGTGGGCGATCCCCGCTGGGCGGAGCTGTCGGACCGGCTGCTGGCGCAGACGGGCGGCAGGCCGGTGAACCGCAGGGAGGTGGGGGCGTTCTGCTCACTGGGCGAGGACGCGTGCTACGCCGGGCGGTACGAGGTCGCCGACCGGATGCTCTCGGCCGCACTGCTCGGGGCTCCCGGCTGCGACGTGACCCGGTGGATGGAGTTCGAATGCCGGGCGTCGTACGCAGCCCTCGCCTACGTGCGCGGTGCGTGGGCGGGCCTGCGGGAGGAGGTCGAATTCCTGTCCGAACGGCTGGCCGGGCACCCGCGCCAACTCGCCGTCCTGGACATTCTCAGGGCCTGCCTGACGCTCGCCTCCGGCGAGGTGGAGGAGGCCAGGCTCGGGCTGCTTGACGTGGTGGAGCGGGCGGCGCGGATGGGCGCGATCGACGTGCTGCCGATCGCGATGGGCGCGCTGCTCAGACAGGGCGGCGAACCGCCCGCCGGGCTCGCGGCGGCCATCGCGGTGTGGGACACCAAACGGCTCTGGCCGGTGGCCGTGCGGGTGCTGCCGCCGCTGGTCGACGCGCTGGTCACGGCCGGGCGCCAGGACGAGGCGGAGGCGCTGACCGGCCGGCTCGGCCGTGAGCTCGCCACGCTGGACGCGCCTCTCGCGCCTCCGTCGCTGGCCCACGCCCGCGGCCTGCTGGCCGCCGGCGCGTCGGACCCGGCCACCGCATCCGCCGAGTTCCTGGCCGCGGTTGACGACTACGACCGGCTCGGCTGCCCGTACGAGGCCGCCCAGGCGCGGGAGCTGGCCGCCGCCAGCCTGTTCGCGCTCGCCGACGAGCGCGCCGCCGAGCTGCTGAACGCGGCCCTGGCCGGGTACGCCTCGCTCGGCGCCCGCTGGGACCTCGACCGTGCCTCCCACCTGGCCAGGCGACGCGGCGTCCCCTCCCCCGCCCGGCACCGGGGCGGGCCGAGCGGCTACGGCGGCGACCTGTCGCCCCGGGAGCGGGAGGTCGCGACGCTGGCTTCGACCGGGCTGACGAACAGGGAGATCGCCAAGGAGCTCTTCCTGTCGACGAAGACGGTCGACAAGCATCTCAGCGCGGCACTGCGCAAGCTCGGACTGCGTTCGCGGGCCACGCTCGCTCGAAGGCTCGATAGCGAGGCATAAATGGGGATTTCTACCCATAGGTAGGTAGAGGGCGTGCCGCCGACGATGGGGCTCATGTCCGAAACCGATCCGCAGCGTGACCCTGAGCCCCTGGAAGAGCCGGAAGAGGGCGACCAGGAGCCCGACGAGGACCCCGCTGCCCGAGTGTCCGATGACGGGTGGGTCGACGTCTGACCGCCCGCCCGCCTGACCTGCCTCCCGAGGAGCCCCATGCCTAGTTTGTCGCGCCTCTTACGGCGCGGATCCGCCGTCGCCGTGACCGCGGTGACCCTCGCCGGCTCGCTGTCCGCCGTCTCAACGCCGGGGGCGCTGGCCGTACCGGCCGCGCAGCCCGATCTGGACCGGCTGCCGGCGGGCACGCACAAGATCACGCTGATCACCGGCGACACCGTCACCCTGTCGGAGCGGGGCGGTGCGCACCAGGTCGAGGTGGACCCCGCCGCCCGCCCGGGCGGCCCGGCGCCCGCCTTCCTGACCAGGGCGACGCCCAAGGGCGTGTACGTCTTCCCGACCGACGCCATGGCCGCCGTGAACGCGGGCAGCGTCGACAAGGAACTGTTCAACGTCGAGTACCTGGCCGAGAACGGCTACACCGACGCCGAGACCAAGCAGCTGCCGGTCATCGTCCAGTACCCGAAGGGACGGCGCGGGGTGAAGGCGGCGGCGGACGCGCTGCCGGCCACCACCACCGCCACCGACCTGACCAGCATCAGCGGCGCCGGACTGCAGGTCGACAAGGCCACGGCCGGCGACTTCTGGAGCGCCGTCCGCGACGGCGGTACGGCCGCGCGCACCCTCAAGCAGGGCGTCGCCAAGCTCTGGCTGGACCGGAAGGTGCAGGTCAACCTGGCCGAGAGCGTTCCGCTGATCGGCGCGCCCCAGGTCTGGGCCGCCGGGTTCGACGGCACCGGGGTGAAGGTCGCCGTCCTCGACACGGGCGTCGACACCAAGCATCCCGACCTGGCGGGCGTGCTCGCGGAGACGCACTCGTTCGTCCCCGGCCAAGACGTGACCGACGGCCACGGCCACGGGACCCACGTGGCCTCCACGATCGCGGGCTCGGGCAGTGCCTCGGGCGGGAAGAACAAGGGCGTCGCCCCCGGCGCCAAGCTGCTGATCGGCAAGGTGCTCGACAACGCCGGACAGGGCGAGTCGTCCTGGCTCATCGACGGCATGGAGTGGGCCGCGAGCAGCGGCGCCAAGGTCGTCAGCATGAGCATCGGCGGCGGCGTCAGCGACGGGTCCGACCCGATGTCGCAGGCCGTCGACGAGCTGACGGCGAGCACCGGCACGCTGTTCGTGATCGCCGCGGGCAACAACGGGCCCGGAGCGCGGACCGTCAACACCCCGGGCACCGCCGATGCCGCGCTGACGGTGGCGGCCACGACGAAGACCGACGAGCTGGCCGGCTTCTCCAGCCGCGGCCCTCGCCTGGACGGGGCGCTCAAGCCGGACATCGCCGCCCCGGGCTTCGACATCGTCGCCGCGCGGGCCGCGGGCACTGCAATGGGCACGCCGGTGGACGACCACTACACCTCCGCCAACGGCACCTCGATGGCGACCCCGCACGTGGCGGGCGCCGTGGCGATCCTCGCCCAGCGCCACCCCGACTGGACGGCGGCGCAGTACAAGGCCGCGCTGATGAGCACCAGCAAGCAGGTCGGGCTGACCGTCTACGAGGAGGGCGCCGGCCGGGTCGACGTGGCCAGGGCGGCCTCTCAGCAGGTCGTCGCCACCACCGCGAACCTGGACTTCGGCGACGGCAAGACCGCCACGAAGCAGGTCACCTACGCGAACCTGACGGATCAGCCGGTCACGCTCTCGCTGACCCCGACGCTGTCCGACAGCAAGCAGAAGCCGGTCGAGGGCGCGCTGAGCGCCGACAAGACCCTCACGGTCCCCGCCGGCGGCACAGCGACCGCGACGGTCACGCTCGACGCGGCCGACCTCGGCTTCGGCGCGTACGGCGGCGCCGTCACCGCCGAGGCGGGCGACGTACGGCTCAGCACCCCGGTCGGCCTCTTCATCGCGGGACCGAGGGTCACGCTCACCGTCAAGACGATCGGCCGGGACGGCGCCCCGCTGACCCCCGAGGCAATCGACGTCATCAGCGTGACCGGCTCGGAGGAGGAACCCGACGGCGCCTCCGTCGGTGAGCCCGGCGTGGTGACGATCCGAGTGCCTCCGAGCACCTACAGCGTGATGGAGGTGGCCAGCTGGATCGACGACGACTCGCGCACGAACTACGCCTGGCTGAGCGAGCCGGAGGTGAACGTCACCGAGGACACGACGATCACGCTCGACCTGCGCAAGGCCAGCCAGGTGCGGTTCGGCACGCCCACTCCCGCCGGGCCGCTGAACAACACCGTGGTCGAGACTTACCAGCGCACGACCAAGAACGGCGCGCAGTACGTGGGCATGCTCGACCACAGCCCCTGGGACCGGGTCTGGGCCACCCCGACCAAGCGCGTCACGAAGGGCAAGTTCCGTTTCACCCAGCAAGCGATCCTCGGCGAGCCTGAGGTGAGCATGTCCCTCCTCGGCAAGGGCATGCCCGACATCCAGGCTGTCACGGGGCTGCACTGGGAGTACGAGGGGGTCGAGAGCCAGAACGGCCATCCCGGCTGGGTCCCGTTCACCGGAACCCAGGACCTCCCGGTGGTGAACGTGGGAACGGGGACGCCGGAGGAACTGGCCGGCATCGACCTCAAGGGCAAGCTGGCGTTGTTGGAGACCGGCTTGCAGACGACCATCTTCGGCACCGCCTGCGGGGTGCCGATCGAGGTGGTGCAGAACCTGCGTGCGGCCGGGGCCGCCGGAGTGGTGGCGTTCCCGAGTGCGCCGTCGGAGACGATGCCCCGCTGCTCCCTGCCGTTGCCGATCTCGCAGGCGCCTTTCACCGGCGAGCTCAAGGAGCTGGGGATCGCCAACGTGTCCCTGTCCGCCCGCGACGGCGCGGCGGTACGCGACAGGCTGGCCAAGGGCCCGATCACGATCCGGGTGGTGGGAACGCCGGACACCCCCTTCACGTACGCGCTGAAGGAGTACCAGGAGGGCGGGATCCCCGAGTCGCTGAACCACGCCTACAAGCGCAACCAGCTCGCCCAGGTCGACGTGGTGCACATGGCTTCCGACCCGGCCACCGCGTTCTCCGACCATCGCCTGGCCTGGAAGCAGGACGAGCGCCTGTTCATCCCGCAGGCCGTCGAACTCGGCAGCTGGTCGGCTGTCGGTCCGCACACCCGGCGCGACTACGTCGGTCCGCTGGCGGCGGACGTGATGCAGCTGAACGTCAGCGTGGCCAGGCCGTCAGACAACACCGTCGAGGTGAGCGACGTCCTGGAGGTCTACGACCGGCCGGTCCGGAGCCAGCAGCGCATGTTCGCCGGACCGCGCACGCCCAGTGGCTACACGGCGCCGGACAACGTGTACCGGATCCCCGACCCGGCCAAGCCCTATCCCGCGACCTTGGGTCTGAACACCCCGTGCGACCTGTGCAGACGCGGTGACCTGCTGTTCCCCGTCTTCCACACGACGAGGGTGAACGGCGGGCTCCAGCAGCACGACGACATGAGCGGGATGTACAACTACACCTACCGCCTCACCAAGCAGGACGGGACCAACGTGCCGTTGACCCAGATCAAGCGCGTCCCCGTCTTCCAGCTGCCGCCCGAGAGGGCCACGTACCGGCTCTCGGCGACGAGCAAGACGATCAACGCCGTCTGGACGTTCACCTCGTTCCGCGCGGAGAAGGACATGGTGAAGCCCGGCCACATCTGCGCCGTCGTGTCCACCGATCCGTGCCGTCCCGAGCCGATGGTCACCGTCGGCTTCGACTTGGATGACACGCTCGACCTGCGGAACACCGTGGCCACCGGGCGTCACCGCTTCACCGTCAACGCGGGACACGGTCCCTCGCTGGAGGCGATGCCGGAGATCGCCGGGCTGAAGGTGTGGGCCAGCACGGACGACGGCAAGACATGGAACCCGGTCCAGCTCAAGAAGAAGGGCGGCTCCTACACCGCGACCGCGACCTACCCGTCCCGTGACAACACCACGGGCACCGTCAGTCTGAAGGCGGAAGCCTGGGACACCGACGGCAACCGAGTGGAGCAGACGACGCTGAAGGCGTTCGGACTGCGCTGACGAAGAAGGAGCACCGCCCGGCCTGGGGTCCGGGCGGTGCTCCTCGCCCGGCTGACGAAGAGATCATACGCAGCCGATGAAACGTGCCTGGTTTGTATCGTGCCTGGCCAGCATGAAGTCCGTCCTCATGACGATCGCTGGCTATGCCGGGTTTTCCGACCCTATCCACTCTTCTTCGGAATTCCATCGCAACTTGGCCACGTACCCTGGCCCAGCGAGATCGCCTCTGACCCACCGTCGGCCATCTGCCGCAGGGCGATGGCCTTGAGCTCAGGATCGTGGCGAGGAGAGGGCCAGCAGGGCGGCGGCCAGGGCCCGGCCGTGGGCCGGAGCGTGCTCGCCGTCGCCCAGCCGGATCTGCCGGTCTTGGTGGTGCAGCACCACGGCGCCGTCGGGCTGCCGGGCGACGGCGATGCCAGCGCCGGACAGCGTCACGCCGCGGACGCCGTCGCCGAGGTGGCCGCTGAGGTCGGCCAGTTCGGGCAGCACCAGCCCGGCGGCGGCTTGGGCGGCGGCCAGCCGGTCACGTAGCTCCCGCACCTGGTCGGCGAGGCGCTCACGTTCGACCTGGTCGGCGCGCGCCTGCTGCTGGAGCTGCGCTCGCAGGGCCGGGAGGTGAGCGACGAGATCCTGTCGCACATCTCGCCCGGCCACAGCGACAACATCAACTTCTTCGGCGTCATCAACGTGGACGTCGAGGCGGAACTGGCCAAACTCGACATCGGCGGCTGGCGGCCGCTGCGGCCCGCGCAACTGCGCGAGCTGGGGGTGACGCCCTGACAGGCCCTCCGCCATCTCCCTGCGGGGAGATGGCGTAAGCGGTTGATCTTGGGGGTGGCCTGCGCTGGGCGCGGGCTCACGGCTGCCTCGGGAGCCTCTTCTGCGTATGACATACGCGCCAGTACGTAGACTGCCAGGATGGACGGCGAGAGTGACGAGGCGTTCCCTGCGAGCATCAAAGCGGCCTGGGGCCTGCGCGAACGTCCCCCCAAGGGGCCGAAGCGCGGACTGACCCTGGAGCGCATCGTCTCCGCGGCCGTGAAGGTCGCCGACGAGGACGGCCTCGACGCGGTCTCGATGAGCCGCGTGGGCAACGAGCTGGGCAGCTCGACCATGGCGCTCTACCGCTACCTGGCCACCAAGGACGAGTTGCTCACGCTGATGCTGGACGCCGCCGTCGGCCCACCTCCGCCGCTGCCTGAAGGCCTCGGCTGGCGGCGAGGCCTGGAAATGTGGGCCGCCTCGATGCGCGCGGCGATCCTCGCCCACCCCTGGACGGTCCACCTGCTGATGCCCAAAGGGCCGCCCGCCACCCCCAATCAGGTCGCCTGGCTCGACCAGTTCCTGCAGATCCTCCAGGACACCGGCCTGCCCGCGAGCGCCAAGCTCGCCACCCAGCTGCTGATCAGCGGGCACGTGTGGAGCCACGTGAGCATCACCGCGGCGATCATGCTCGACACCGACCCCGGCAGCCAGCGGCGCTGGAGCGAGTATGAGCCGTTCCTGCGGCGGGTGAGTGGCGATGGCCGCCTGCCCGGGCTACGCGCCGCGCTCGACGAGGGCGCCTTCGGCGACGACCAGGGAGCTCCTGACGATCACTTCGTCTTCGGCCTGGAGCGCGCGCTGGACGGTGTCGAGGCGCACATCCGCTCTCTCGGCTGACCTGGCCCGGCGGCGTGAAGGACGCAGCCAGAGATCGAGATCTCTGCAGGAGCCCCTAAGCGTATGGCATACGCAGAAGCGTGCATGGTGTACGCAGAAGGGAGGGCCATGGAAGCCCGTAAGTTCGCCGAGACCGACCGCGCCCCGCTGCGCGACCTGTTCGGCCGCGCCGGTGAGGGTGCCCCCACCGCTTCGCTGTGGGGGCACGAGGAGTCCGAGGCGGCCATCTACCTCGACCCCTACATGGACCTCGAGCCGAGCTCGCTGTTCGTCCGCGTCGACGAGGCACTGGCGGGCCGCCTCGATCTCGGTGACCCCTCCTTGACCACCTCCACGTCGGGCACCTGCCCGGTGCCGGCGCCGCCAGGAGCTTCTGCAGGCCCTCGGCGGCGTGCGCGGCCGCCAGCGGGACCGGCCCGGTCGAGGGGGCCTGGGCGACGAGCTTCAAGGGGCCGGCCACCCGCAGCACCTGCCAGCGCAGGAAGGGGCGCCGTTAAGAACCGCGCCACCAGCCCCAAACGAGCGAGAATATGCAGGTCAATGGCTTACACGTGAGAGCTGCGGCGGGCCTGGCGAGTCGACGCTTCTCCGGAGGACACCCCGCCCGGCCTGGGAAGATGCTGCCGCTTGGGGTTGGTGGCGCGGTTCTTAACGGCGCCCCAGGATGCATGACCGGAGACGGCGGGCCAGCGGTGGCGTCCCTGACTCCTGGACGAACAGCGCGACGGAAATGGTGCGGGCGGACGAAGCCCACCGTTCTCGCTGTCGGCAGGATGAACGGATGGCTGACCTTAACCATCTGCAGAGCCTGCTCGACAGCAAGGTGAAATCCCTCCATGTCCCCGGTGCCGCCGTCGGCGTGCTTTTCGATGGCGCGGACCACGTCCTCACCACCGGCGTCACCAGCGTCGACGCGCCGGCCCCCGTGACGGGCGACACGCTGTTCCAGATCGGGTCGACCACCAAGACGATCACGGCGACAGCGATCATGCACCTCGTCGAGCGCGGTCGGCTCGACCTGGACGGGCGCGTGCGCCAGTATCTGCCCGGCTTCCAGCTCGCCGACGAGCGGGCCGCCGACGAGCTGACCATCCGGCACCTGCTCACCCACACCGGCGGATTCCTCGGCGATATCGACGACGGCGAGAGCTGGGACACCGGCGCGCTGGCCGCCTCGATCGGTACCTACGACCAGCTGCCCCAGCTCTTCCCGCCCGACGCGCTCGCCTCCTACAACAACGCCGGGTTCAGGCTGCTCGGCAGGGTCATCGAGGTCGTGTGCGGCGAGCCGTACGAGAGCGCGGTCAGTCGGATCGTGCTCGAACCCCTGGGCATGAGCTCCAGCTTCTTCTTCCCCTGGGAGGTCGCGACGCGGTCGCACGCCGTCGGGCACGCCGTAGGAGAGGACGGCCCGCAGGTCGCGCACACGTGGGGGCTGTTCCGCGAAGGCATGCCCGAGGGCGGGCTGGTGTCGTCGGTGCGCGACCAGCTCCGCTACGCCGCCTTCCACCTGGGTGCGAGCGGCGAGGAGCCGGTCGGAGCCGCCACCAGGGAGCTGATGCAGGCGGAGCACGTCCGGGTCGGCGTGCCGTGGACCGGCATCGGGCTGCCGTGGCTGCTGGATGAGCAGGCGGGCGTGCGACTGGTCACGCACGGCGGCAACATCGGCAACCTGCAGCTGTCCACGTTCGTGCTGGTGCCCGAGCGCGGCTTCGCCGTCACCACGCTCACCAACTCCGCGCCCGGCAAGGTGCTGGGCAAGCTGGTGACCGACTGGTGCCTGGAGCATCTGCTCGACGCCAAGCCGCAGGCCGTACGGCTGGCGCTGCGCGAACCCGCGCCGGAGTACGCGGGCAGCTACGACGCGGGGCAGTGGACCTTCGAGGTCGACGAGGGTCTGACGGCGCGATTCGTGCTGCGACCCGAACTGGTGGCCGCGGGTGTGGAGGGCATGCCCGACATGCCGCTCGCGCTGGTCGAGGGCAGTGACGACGTGACGATCGCCGCCGACCCGCAGCGTGCCGTCGGCCGCTTCCTGCGAGACGACGCGGGTGAGGTCGCGTTCCTGCACCTGGGCGGTAGGGCGGCCAGGCGGATCCGCTGAATCGGCCTGCCGTCAACGAAGCTGCTACCGGGCACATCCGATCGCATCGAGCCTGGTCAGCAGCTCCCCGCTGCTGGGGGCTCCCGTAGCAAACGGCGAAAATGCAACGGATATGGCCCTGACCTGCGAGTTCCTGGTGTTAGAGGCAGGCTGTTGCGACGCGGGCGGTATACACGCGGTGTGCTTTGCGTGCAGCGGGGCTGGCGGTATCGGCGAGTGCGACGCTCTGCTCCAGTGCGGCTCGGTGGAGGTCTAGCGGGGCGGTGACGCGGACCGTGTGGCCTTGACCGCGGCGGATGGTTCGCCCGGTGTCGATGGCCTGGCGAACGGTCTCGTCGCCGACGACGCGTAGGTGGTCGGCGAGCAGGCCAGGAAGATCGAGCGTCACGTGCGGGGTCGAGCGCGGGATCGGAGGCGGGTTCGCCGGTGGCGGGGAGGGTGTCGAGATGGTCGGGCGGTTGGCGAGCCCCAGCGTTGTCCAGGACGCGGCGGATGGTCTTGGGTGCGACGTGGTGCTGGCGGGCGAGGGCCTTGACGGCGATGCCGCCCCGGTAGGCCTCTACGACGTCGGCGGCGAGGGCGGCGTCGAGGGCGGTGGGGCGGCCGAGGGTTTTGCCGGAGGCCTCGGCGGCGGCGACGCCTTGGCGGGTGTTCTCGCTGATCATGTCGCGCTGGAACTCCAGCACTGCGGCGAGCACGGAGACCATCATCTTGGTGCCGGGGTCGTCTGAGGCAAGGTCGATGCCAGACAGCAGCCCGGATTCGACGCGCAAGTGCAAGCCGCGCCGGATGAGCACGGGGCGCAGGGCGAGGATGTCGGCCACGGAGCGGAACAGACGGGCGGCGTCGGCGATGCGGATGGTGTCGCCGACGGCGGCCTCGTGCAGGAGCCGGGTGAATCCCGCGCGATCCAGGGAGAGCTGGCGGCTGGAAGTGGCGGGGTCCTCATAAGTGAGGGCGCCGGCGCCCAGGAGCGTGGCCAAGGCGTGTCGTTGGCGGGTATCGGTCTGCTTGTCGGTGGAAAACCGAAGGTAGATACGGTCGGCCATACCCGATCGTGCCCCTTCCCAGGTCGGCCGGCGTTGATTTCAGGAGTCCTACGCGGGGTCCTCAAGGGATGTCTGCTGCAGGTCGGCGGGAATTCGGTCGACGGCGATGGCGATTGCTTCGGCGGGTGTGGGGATCTGCATCGGGTCGGGGTCGTTGCGCCCTTCGCTGATGGTGTAGCCGCCGGCTCCTCGTGGTGCGTCAATCCAGACGGAGGGCCGGGAGAACGGGTAGTCGGGCGTGCTGGAGAAGCCCAGCTCCCAGTGGCTGGTGTAGGGGTAGAGCCGTCGCAGCCTGGGTTCGGCGTAGGCGGCCTCGATGAGGGCCTGGTATTCGGGCCAGTCGGCGTCGCGGGCGTCTTTGAGCATCCACTGCCACTCTGAGGCGATGATGTCGGCGGGGTTGTTGTCGGGCACCTCGAAACGTCCGGTCAGGATGTCGAAGAGTGCGGCCTGCCCGATCTCCTCGAGGCTGGCTCCTTCGGCCCACCCGCGGATCACTTGAGGAAGCTCACGCAGATCCTCGGTGGCGCCGCAGATCATGAGCCTGTTGTTAGACGATCCCCAGATGGTCCAGCGCCGTTCGTGATGCCACGCCGTGACGTAGGACGAGTGGCGATGCGGGATGAGGCTGGCGATCGTGGCATGGCGGAGTGGATCGGAGGGAGTGACGGCCAGGGGCAGGGACAGGCCCTGGCCGGCGGCTGCGGCGTGGGGTGGAGTGCTGCGGCGAGGCTGCCGTGGGCGGCCACGTCCGGGTAGAGGGCAGCCGGGTCGGGTTCGCAGCTCATAAGATTCCGATCTTCTGCCCGTGTGGTGTTGCGGTGGCGGCCATCATAGGAGGCGAAAGGCGAGGCGTAAGTCGGGATCGGATCCGATTGGATCGATGGCCCGTTCCAGCAGGTCGGGTACGGCATTCAGATCGGATCCGGCGAGGGGGCGGAGTCGACCGATTGCGCCCCCACCTGTGATCGGACTACGGGGTGCCGGTTGGCTCGGGCCGCCAGGCATGGGTATCAGTTCGGCCGGGTCTGATCAGGTAGCTTCACGCCATGGTTGATGTTGCGACGCTGCGCGAATTCCTCCGGTCGGAGCTGCCCGAGGCTCGGCCGATTCTAGCTGCGTGGGAAGCGAAGGAGAGCGCGGACGCCGCCGATTACGACCATGAGCCGTACCTCGACAACGTGTACGGGTTGATGTCCGAGGTTTTCTGGTGGGAGGTGTTCGAGCCTGCCGTCTCCAAAGCGGACGTCCCGGTGCTTGAACGCTGCTACGCAGTGACGGAAGCGCTCCTCACGTGTGAAGATCCGTCGAACGTGATCCGAGAATGTGTGATCATCCGAGTCCTCAAGTACCTGGACGCACAGTCTCCTGGGTACGCCTTCGCAGGCCCGGAGACCAGACGGCTTCTCGAATCACCGTGAGCGGCAATGCTCGCCGAGCATCACCAGCAGACCGACATACTTCTGGAAATGACGGTCGAGATGCGCAAGATCCTTGAGATCAAGCCGGGGCAAACCTGGCTGATCATCCTCGACGGACAGTGGGCCTACGAAGCGCCACCCAACCATCACGCGGTGCCGCTCGGCAAGGCGTCCATCGGGCTGCTTCCTCTGGTCGAACGACCACGTGACGAGGTCGAATCCGAGGCTCGCGCGGAGCTCGGCCCCACTGACCCCGACCTTGCCGGACCGGTGCGATTCGTCATCAGCACCGGGTTGAGCGCATGGTCAGACCACTGGATCTCACACACGCTCCGCTGGGTGAGGCCCGGGGAGGCCGAGATGTTCGCCGACCTACTCCACAAGATCGCCACAGCTCAGACTGCTGCCTCTCAACGAACCCAGCACGCCGCCAAGAAGCTCTTGAAGGAGCAAGGACTCTGGAGACCGCTGCCCGACCGTTCAAAACGGGACGAGCTCAGGGGTTGAGAAGGAAGGTGGTGCCGGCCTCGTTCACCAAGGTCGGGCGGAGGGGCCGCCAGCCGTCGTCGAGCTTGGCGGTCTCGCCTTCGATGTCGACCTCGATGAAGCCGAAGAAGTTGATGTTCTCCCAGTGGCCGGGAGCGATGAACGACAGCAGTTCGTCGGGGACCTCACGGCCTTGGGCGCACAGTTCCTTGATGCCCATCGCGTAGTACTCGGTCGTCCAGGTGATGACGGCGTTGGTGAGGATCGTGAGGCACCAGGACTGCTCGGTCTGGTCTTGCAGGTGCGGCCTGACCATGGCGCCCTGCTGCGCGTAGTGCAGGTCCCGGCGCAGCGCGTGCAGGGACTCGCCCTTGTTGAGCTGCCGGGAGATCTTCCGGCGGTACACCGGGTCCGACAGATACCGGGCAGCGTGGATGGTCCTGCGGATCCGTCCCCACTCCTTGATCGCCGCGGCGAGCGTGTTCTGCCGGGAGGCCGCCGACCACTTCCCAACCACCAGGGACGCGGTCGCCTCACCGAACTTCAGCGATCCGGCCATCCGCAGCATGTCGTCCCAGGTGCCGCGGATCAGGTCTTCGTTCCACCGATCGGCCAGCAGCGGCCCGGCGTGGGGATAGAGCGTGTTGGTTGCGGTCGGGTTGTCGACCCGCAGCATCGTGATCTTTCCCAGGTCGCGGATCCGCGGCGTCAGGGCTTTGCCGACGAGGTCGAACAGCCCGAAGTTCACCAAGGTGGCGCCGTGGGTGTCGGTGGCGTGCTCGTGGATCGGCAGGTCGGTCTCGTTACCGAGGAGCTCGTCCAGGGTGTAGTTGGCCTCGCGGGTGGTGGGGATGATCTGCTTGGTCCCGTAGGTCGACCACTGGTCGGACACGTGGGTGTAGGTCGACAGGACGCGCCCGCCGTGGATGTTCATGTCCCGGCCGGTGAGGGACTTGCCGCGGAGGGGGACCGCTGCCCGTCGGAGGAGGCCATGGTGCCGCCGCCGAACTCCTTGGCCAGTTCCAGCTGGTAGTGGTGGTTGACCAGAACCGTGTTGGCCTCGCGGAGCGTCTCGTCCCGCACGTACCACTCCTGGGTCCAGGCGAGGGTGTCGTAGGAGACACCACACGCCTCCGACATGCGGGTCAGCCCGAGGTTGGTGGCGCCCGCGATGAGCACCGCGAGGATGTTACGGCGGGTCTCCACCGACAGGTTGATCTTCCGGCCGCCGGCGTGGGTGAAACAGTCCAGGAACTTGGTGCGGACGTCCAGCCCTATCAGGAGCGAGGCGATCGGCACGAACGGCAGCATCCCCGCCAGCTCCTCCCGCAGCGCCTTGGCCTCGGTGGGGATGTCCTCGGCCGACGGCGGCGGGATGACCAGCCGCCCTTCCTCGTCCAGGCGGACCGCGCCGACGTCGTTCGGGGCGGCGTTCGCCAGCGTCCCCTCCAGGTCCTTGAGGGCCTGGAGGAGTTCTTCCTTGACCCGGTCGATCGCCTCGGATGCGGCGGCGGGCTTGCGGACCAGCTGGCAGAACTCCGCCCGCTTGCCCTCCCACTGCTCCGGTGTGAACAGGTAGGTTCCCGGGTCGGCGTAACGGCGTGAACCGGGAACGAACACATCCCCAGACCGCAGGCCGTCGCGCAGGCCGAGCACCACGCACAGCTCCCAGTAGTGCCGGAACGCCGTGTCATCGCCCGCCTTGCGGGCCTTGGCGAGGTAGTCGGCGTATCGGGCCGGCACGAACGACGTCGGCGCCGCGGCCGGGACCTTCCGGCCGCCGGTCCGGTTCAACTCCTTCAACATCCCCAGCGCGGTCATCAGGTCCTGCGCACCCGGCCCGCCGTGGAAGTCGACCGCAGTCAGCACCTTGGGGGTGAAGCGGCGCAGATAGTTGTAGGAGGCCTCCAGCGCGGCCAGCCGACCGTGGTCGCGGGGCAGCGGCTTCCAGTTGATCGCCGACACCTCGCGGATCTTGTCCAGGCCGATCCGGCCGCGCAGCAGACCGCCGACCTCCTCGTCGGCGATGCCTGGGTCGTTCAGTACCGGCAGGATCACGTCCATCAGCAACTGACGAGCCTCGCCCTTCTTGGCCCGCTCGGCCAGAGCCTCGTCCGTCTTGGCCTTCGCATGCGACTCCCGCGCCGAGCTAGTCCATGGCGTGCTGCACGGGAAGATCAAGGACCCGATCCGCGCCAATCGGTGAGTTCGCTGACCCCAGCAATCGGCCCCCTTCCAGGCCTGGCGCTCGGGTCGCCGTCACCAGGGGCAAAGTAGCTCTGTGCAACCATCGCTACTCTTTGTGGTTGCGAGGTTGGTCCCCAGTGTCGAATAACGATCGTCTGTCGACACTCGCCAAGTCGGCCCCGGAACCGCAGGTGGGTGCTGTCGATAACTCGTGTCGAAAATCAATGTCGGTGAACGGTACGTGAAGTAGATTTCGACAGTGCTCTTCGGCTACGCGCGGGTCAGTACCGCCGACCAGAACCCCGACCATCAGATCGACGCGCTGCTGCACGCGGGCGTCGACCGCAAGGACATCCATTTGGACAAGGCCAGTGGCGCCAAGGCCTCCCGGCCCAGCCTCGACCTGGTTCTCAAGCTGCTGCGCGAGGGCGACACGCTGAAGGTCACCCGGCTGGACCGGCTGTCGCGCTCAGTCCTGCACTTGGTCACCCTCGGGGCGGACCTGCGCGAACGCGGGGTGGGACTGCATGTGATCGAGCAGGGCATCGACACTGACACGATGGAGGGCCGGGCGATGTTCGGCATGCTGTCGGTCCTGTCCGAGCTGCAGCGCGAGCTGATCGTGGCCAACACGATGGACGGCCTGGCCTCCGCCCGTGCCCGCGGCCGGGTCGGTGGACGCCGACCCAAGCTCACCGCCGACCAAGCCGCCCTCGCCCAGGAGCTGTACGACACACGGGACAAGACCGTCCAGCAGATCGCGGACTTGTTCGGAGTGCCGCGCTCGACGGTGTACGGGCACCTGAAGGGCGACACCGTGCGCCGCCAGCCAAAGAAGACCCTGGACAGGGCGTAGGACGCGGTTCCGACAAGTCACTGGATCTCCGGCATATGATCATGCGCATATGAGCGACCTCACCGAACCGCCGATCGCCCGGGCGAACGTCGTGCGCGAGACCCTCCACGGCATCACACTCGAAGACCCCTACCGGTGGATGGAAACCGAAAGCGAGGAGTTCCACCACTGGCTGGACGCCCAGGCCAGGCACGCCCGAGAGCACCTGGACGCCCTGCCGCACCGCGCCGGCCTGCTGACCCGGATCCGCGAACTGGGCAGGGCGCTCACGCGGTACTTCGGCCTCGCGATGGCAGCGGACAGGGTCTTCGCCCTGGTACGCGAGCCGGACGCCCGCGTACCGGTGCTGACGGTGACCGAGGCCGACGGAGCGAGCAGGGTCCTGTTCGACCCGGGCACGATGCCCGGCGACGGGCACCACGCCATCGACTGGTACGTGCCCTCCCCTGACGGCCGCCACGTCGCCTGCGCCGTCTCCGCCTCCGGGTCGGAGGACAGCTCTATCCATGTGATCGACGCCGACTCAGGAGCCCTGCGGGAGACGATCCCGCCCAGGACGCGTTTCGCCTTCCTGAGCTGGCTGGAGGACAGCCGGTCGTTCGTCTATCACCGCTATGCAGAGCAGCACCTCTTGGAAAGCCGCTCCTTCCTGCACCACCTGGGCGCCGACCCGGCGCAGGACACGGTGGTGCTGGCCCGCGGCCTCAACCCCCACATCGAGCTGACCCCGCGGGACCGGCCTTTCCTGGTGGTGCCGCCGCACGGCGAGTGGATGCTGGCGATCATCTCCCACAGCGCGCTCAGCCCCTGGCCCTGGACCAGCGAGCAGTTGAGCGACTGCACGGTATACGTGGCTCCACGCGCCGGGCTGGCCGACCCGGCCACCTGCCCCTGGCGGCTGGTCGCAAACGTGGCGGACGGCGTGACCGCCTTCGCCACCAGCCACGACACCCTCTACCTGGTCTCTCATCGGGACGCACCGCGCTCCCGCGTGCTGGCCGTTCCGCTTGCCGCACCAGATCTGTCCCGCGCCCGGGTGGTCGTGCCCGCCAGTGAGCGGGCGGTGGAGACGGTGCGGGTGGTGGGCGACCGGCTGCTGGTGCGCGATCTCGACGGTGGCGTCAGCCGGGTACGGCACGCACCCCTGTCCGGCGGCGAGCCCATCGACCTCCCGATGCCAGCAGACGGCGCGATCCTGGAATGGACCACCCACCCCGAACGGCCCGAAGCCCTGCTCCTGATGGCCAGCTGGACCGACGCGCCACGGCTCTACCGCTACGACGGCCAGTCCCTCCAAGACACCGGGCTGGCGCCCCGCTCACCGGTGGACTTCAGCGACGTGCACGCCCGTACCCTGCACGCGCCCGCAAGGGACGGGACGCCGATCCCGCTCACGGTCATCCACCACAAAGACCTGAAGCTGGACGGCGACAATCCTGCCGTGCTCACCGGCTACGGCTCCGGCGGGCTCATCGACCTGCCCGAGTTCCATCCCGAGATGCTCGCCTGGTACGAGCTCGGCGGCGTCTACGCCGTCGCGCACCTGCGCGGCGGCGGCGCCTACGGCCGGGAATGGCACGAGGCCGGGCGCGGCGAGCGCAAGGAGGCCACCATCACGGACTTCATCGACTGCGCCGAACATCTCATCGCCCTCGGCTACACCCGCCCGGGGCGGCTGGCCGGCAAGGGCACCAGCGCCGGCGGCATCCCCACCGGCGGCGCGCTGGTGCGCCGCCCCGATCTGTGGGCTGCCATGGCGATGCAGGCGCCGACGGTGAACGCCACACGCAACGAGTTCACCGAGAGCGGGCCGATCAACGTGCCCGAGTACGGCAGCGTCACCACCGAGGAGGGCCTGCGTGCCCTGCTGATCATCGACTCCTACCTGCGGGTAGAGGACGACGTGCCCTACCCGCAGGTGCTGCTCACCACCGGCCTGCACGACGCGCGGGTGCCACCGTGGCAGCCGGCGAAGCTAGCCGCCCGCCTTCAGGCGGGCACGGCATCCGGCCGGCCGATACTGCTGCGCGTCGACGAGCACGGCGGGCACGGCACCGGCTCGACCCGAGACCAGGAGCAGGCACTGCTCGCCGATGTGCTGGCCTTCATCCTGCACGCGTCCGACGGGTCAAGATGACGACAGAAATGTCGGGTACGGCACGCACACGCGCCCTCAGTCACGTCGCGGCCCGGTCGATCCCGGCCTGCATGTGACGCTCAACTTCCATCCCGACCGCCTGGTGGGCGAGCTGGCGATCCTCGAGCGGCTGGCCAAGGACACTCCGCCAGGAGCCCTGGGGCACCGCCGAGATCGTTCGTTGCTCAGAGCGGACCATCTGACTGTTGATCCTCAGCGCCCGGCGCCGGCCCGAGGTCGAGTTGTTTGCTCATGTCGAGCTCGAACTTGCCGTACAGGTTCAGATGGGACCAGAACAGAGCCGACAGGGCGCGCCGGTCGGCGTCGGTGAGCTTTTTTCGCCACTTCGGCTCGGCGAGGACGATCTGCACCATCCTGGTGTTCAGGTAGACGATCGCGGCCTGGACCAGGTGCAGGGCCAGCGCGGAGACCTCGACGTGTTCGCGGTCGTCGCCGGTCAGATCACCGGCGACCTCATCACCACCGAGGTGGAAGGATCGCCGCCCAGGGAGGCGCTCCAGCGGTTCGCCGCGCCCGACGGCGCCCTCCACGCGCCCCTGCACGGCCACGTTCTGGTCGCGACGAAAGGCGAGTGACCCCCGGGAGGTGGCGGGGTCATGGGATCGGGGGTCACGAGAGTCACGACGGTCACGGGGTCATGGGACGGCGGGCGTCACGCGGGTCACGGGGTCACGGGGCTGTGGTTACGGGGTGGGGGGTTCGAGGTCTCGTGGGATGAGGGGCGGCGGGCGGCGTAGGAGCGGAGGGCACGCAGGAAGTCGATGTGGCGGAACCCGGGCCAGTCGCTTTTGACGGTGTAAGGGAAGGAAGTCTTCTCCTCCCTGGTCGGCCGCCAGCTGCCGGATGCGTCATCAAGGTTGGTCCTGAACGAGCGCACATCCACACCCGTGCCGCATCCTTCACCGATCTGGAACTGCACCAAGGTGCCCGCCGCCGGCTTCGGCGCTCGTGACACGAAGACCGTGCGCGCGCCTTCCAGCACAACCGTCTTGCCCGGCTTGCCGCTGACGGTCAGCCGAATCTTGGTGGTGTTCGGATCCCCGGCCCGGTTGGCCAGCGCCCACGCCTGCAACGCCCCCTCGTTGCGTTTCCAGTCGTTGCTCCACTGGGGCGGATAGACCTCGGCACGCGGCCGGGGAACCATCGTGGTCACGATGCAGCCCTCATCGATGGCGCGCCCGCCCGGGACGATCACGAAGTTCGGAGTGTCGAACGTCCAGACCCCTGCGCGCTGCTGCCCGCCGGCGCGCTTGCCTCCGACCAGCGGCGCAAGAGGCGCCACCCGCCTGCCCGCCACGGTCAGCGGATCGTCTCCGGTGACCAGCCCAAGTAATCGATCCCCAGTGGCGCCGAAGATGCCCGTGGTCCACTGAGTCAGTGCGGCCGTCACCGCGGCCAGGACCACTGCGGCTATCGCCGCCCACACCTTGCGCCAGCCCCGTTTGGCCGGTGCGTGAGGTGCCCGGATCCCTCGGGAAGATCGCAACATGCGCCGACGATACATCTCTGCTCCATACGGCCCCAGTGCGCAGACCACAGCCGCAGCCCGAGGTGAATGCAAACTTTCTCTACGGTTATTCAAGGCGCCCGCTGCGCGGCCGCGTACGCCGCCGGTAGGCGTGGCTGCATGAGCGCCTTGAGCAGAAGGGCATGACCAGTCAGGTCCTGGCTGCCGACAAGGGCTTCGGATTGCTTTACAGCGGGTGCCACCGGAATACGTCAGAAACGGGCCGTAGGCTTGATCATCAATCGGAAACACTTCACAGTCGCCACAACCGCGCGGTGTGGTCACTGCTGCCGGTGGCCAGGAGTTTGCCGTCCGGGCTGAACGCCACCGAGTTGACGTCTTCGGTGTGGTCGGTAAGGGGGCGGCCGATGGGGGTGCGGGTGGCCACGTCCCACAACCGCGCGGTGTTGTCCCCGCTGCCGGTGGCCAGGAGT
>NZ_JBFAMZ010000031.1:0-53026 GCF_040674635.1 Nonomuraea sp. NPDC049758 | reverse complement strand
TTGCCGTCCGGGCTGAACGCCACCGAGTTGACGTTGTCGGTGTGGCCGGTGAGGGGGCGGCCGATGGGGGTGCGGGTGGCCACGTCCCACAACCGCGCGGTGTGGTCACTGCTGCCGGTGGCCAGGAGTTTGCCGTCCGGGCTGAACGCCACCGAGTTGACGTTGTCGGTGTGGCCGGTGAGGGGGCGGCCGATGGGGGTGCGGGTGGCCACGTCCCACAACCGTACGGTGTCGTCATCGTCGGCGGCCAGGATCTTGCCGTCCGGACTGAACGCCACCGCGGAGACGACGCCCGTCGGGTCGTTGCGGTTGGCGAGGGGGCGGCCGACGGGGGTGCGGGTAGCCACGTCCCACAACCGTACGGTGTCGTCATCGTCGGCGGCCAGGATCTTGCCGTCCGGACTGAACGCCACCACGGAGACGGCGCCCGTCGGGTCGTTGCGGTTGGCGAGGGGGCGGCCGACGGGGGTGTTGGTGGTCACGTCCCACAACCGCACGGTGTTGTCAAAGCTGCCGGCGGCCAGGAGTTTGCCGTCCGGGCTGAACGCCACCGAAAAGATGCTGTCGGTGTGGCCGGTGAGAGGCGTGCCGAGGAGGGCGCGGGTGGCCACGTCCCACAACAGCACGGTGTCGCCATCGTCAGCGGCCAGGATCTTGCCGTCCGGGCTGAACGCCACCGCGAAGACGCCGCGGCCGGTGTGGCCGGCGAGGGGCTGGCCGCGGAGGGTGGCGGTCTCTTCCCGGGTGAAGGCGTAGTAGGCGCGGGTGAAGGTGTAGTAGGCGGCCGGCAGGGAGGCGGCCAGACCTGCGACGCCCAGCCCGGTGAGCAGGCGGCGGCGGGACAGGACCCGGTGCGGCGCGGCAGCGACCTGCTCTCGCGGTGCAGATGCAGGCGCGGACCGAGCCCCGAGATCGGGAGAGCCGGGTGTGTGCAGGGCCGACGCGTGGGGTGCTGGTTCGGTGGGCGCCGGTTCGGTAGGTGGGGGGGCGTGAAGCCGAGTAGCTGGTGCGGACGCGGGGGGCCGGGCTGGCGGAGGCGCCTGGGCGGTGGGGGCGGCTAAGCCGGTTTCGATGGCCTGTCGCATCGCCGCGGCATCCCGGTGGCGCTGTCGGGGATCCTTGGCCAGCGCGGTCGCCAGAACCTGGTCCCAGAAGGGGGCCAAGGCCGGGCTCAGTTGCGAGGGCGGCAGCGGGGTCTTGTGCAGGTGCTGGAAGAGCACGACGGCAGGTGAGTCCCCGGTGAAGGGCGGCCGACCGGTGAGCAGCTCATACAACACGCATCCGGTGGAGTACAGATCGGAGCGGGCGTCGGCGGGCTTGCCGTCGGCCTGCTCGGGCGACATGTAGGACGGGGTGCCGATCCGCATCCCGGTGGCGGTCAACCGGGTGGCCGTCTCTGACATGAGCTTGGCGATCCCGAAGTCCATCACCTTCACCCGCACCCGGCCGCCGGCGCGGTGGACCATGATGTTGGCGGGCTTGATGTCGCGGTGCACCACCTCCCGACCGTGACTGTGCTCCAACGCCTCCAGGACCGCCACCACGATCCGCCCGGCCTCGTCCGGGGCCGGCGGCGCCTGGCGCAGCAGATCGGCCAGTGTCCCGCCCTCCAACAGCTCCATCACCAGATACGGAACCGGATCCCCGTCACCGATGTCCTCACCGACGTCGTAGACGGTCGCGATGTGGGGATGCGACAAGCCCGCCGCCGCCCGCGCCTCCCGGCGGAACCGGGCCCGGAAGTCCTCATCGCGCAGCATCTGCGCGGGCAGCACCTTGACCGCCACGATCCGCTCCAGCTCCCGGTCACGCGCCCGGTACACCACCCCCATACCGCCGCGCCCCAACGGCTCCAGCAGCTCATACCGTCCCGACAGCACTCTCACCACAACACCCCCATCCCGCCACCCCTCTATGATCCAGACCAAACTACGGGCAAGAGCGCAAGCCGGCGTCTTGGCCACCTCGGCGACTCCGCCGCCTACACAGCACTCGCATAACGCTGACCAGCAGCTGTGTCACCCCGCGGCCCGTTTCTGGCGGATTCCGTGGCACCCCAACAGCGCCAGCGCGCGACGACCTGGTCGATGAGAACGAGGACCAGGAGGACGAGGGCAACGTACATCGCCTGGTGACGATGCACCGTTGCATCTGGGATGCTCGGGGTCTGGCGCCGAGCTACATGCGGCGGCGGAATCGGTCAAGGGCGTCGGCGTGGCCCGACATCTCAGAGCGCATCTTGTCCATGGTGTCGGCGTGGTCGGTCAGCGCTTCGGTCAGCCCTTCGGTGTGCGCGGCCAGGGCTGACGCCTGTGCTGCTGCGAGGTCGTGACCATGGCGAAGCTCGCGGTAGATCGCCTGCAACATCAGCAGTTGTGCGGCGGCAACCCGTTCAACTGGTGTCTGCGCGGCCAGGTCGGCCGCCGTGGTCTGCTCAAGATCGAGGCTGCCGATGGCCTGCGCAGCGAACTGGTAGAGCATGTCGCCGACTTCACGGTCACCCTGAGGCTCATCTGCCGCAGGGGAAGGCTTGGAGGTCTCCACGGGCCGACGGTATCCGGGCCCAAGGCAGAAGTCGGGGACAGTTTGCCGAAGTGGTCTTACCGAGGGGCATCAAGAGCGCCCGACGCGAGCCGCGCCGGGCGCTGCCTGGCGGATCGGCCGGCCGGGCGTGCGGCTCTTCGGCCGGTCCCGGCCGCCGCCCGCCAGGCAGCGCCCAAGGGAGATCGACGGCTGCTCCGGGCTTCGGCTGACTCCCGCCCTGCCTCTCCGGGAACATGAGCATGCTGGCGTGCGGGGACGGCCTCAACGCCCGCGAGCCCCTCCACTGGGAATCGGCATGAGGAGTTGGACCATGGCACCCAAGCGGCCCGCAGTCCCCCGCCTGCTCGTCAGCGACAAGACCGCCGCCACAGCCGAGAACGCACGGATCCATATCGCCGTGACCACCGGGAGGGAATGGCTCAAGACCAGCATCCACGACGCGATCTTCGCCGTCGGGCTGGCTCACATGGACGAGGTGATGGCCATGCTGAACGCTGCCGAGGCAGAGGACGAGGTCTAATCCTCCAGCAGTCGCGGGCTTCGCGGACAGACCCACGCCCGCGCCCGCGACGACCTGCGCAGACCCGGCGTTGCCGGATGACGACCGGTCCCGCTGGAACAGCGGCTAGCCTCTAGATGCCTGGTCAGGGCGCGTTTTCGGCTCTAGGGGAGCCTCTAGACCTAGAGGGGTCGGCCTCTAGGTCTAGAGGCTCCCGGTCAGGCCCGCCGGTCAGTCGAAGAGCTGGACGACGGTGACGTTCTTGACCCGGTCGTAGCTGTCGACGATCAGATACCAGTAGTCGTCGTAGGGCACCTGCAAGGTGAGGGGGCTGTAGTCGAAGAACCCGCCGTGGTACTCGTAGGCATCCTCATCGAGGTACGCCTGGTATTCCTCGCTGTCCATCAGGCAGACCCGGGCGGTTGACCCGCGCCAGTCCACCTCGAAGCAGGCGCCGGCCCCGGTTTCTCCAAGGTCCCAGTACAGATGCCGCACACACCATTAGTAGCTGGCCACGCACCGCGCGGGAAGCCCGCTCATCTCCAAGGCATGGGGGGCTCCTCCCACAAGAGCGGACCGTCCGGCCAGTCGGTGACCGGGTGCTGCTGAGCATCCAAGAGCCACGTCGAAGGGACCTCGTAAGAGCCGGTGATGTCATCGCCGGCGGGGACAAATGTGGCGCCGGTCTGCTCTTCCCCCACGACTTGGGCGTGCGCCGCCGTGCTGATGGCTCCGGCAAGGTCCATCATGGACTGCCACGCCGGCCAATGCCCGGGGTGTGCCGTGTCGGGATCTCGCGTCAGCCTGCTGGAGACGGCTGGTGCGCTGGTAGTGCTCGGCTGCTCCGGGACCGGTTCGCTCAGGCCTGATGGAGGTGGCCAGGGCATGCCGAGCCGGCAGGAGAAGTGGTCGGCGCAGACGTCGTCCAGTAAGCGCGGAGGGTGCTCGGTATCGGAGGCTGAGGCAGCCGAAGGTATGGCCGGCGGCGATACGGCCTGGCTGGTGATCTTCGCGATGGCCTCGGGATGGCCGATCTCGGCGGCGAGCCGGTAGAAGCAGCGGGCGATGCTGGCCCTGGTGGCACCGCCTGCCTCCAGGGCGCAGCCGTGCCGGTAGGCGACGTCGGCGGCCTGCGTGCGCGGGTCCGGGGCGCTCTGCAGCGCTAGGGCGGCTTCGTGTCCGGCATCGGCGGCACGGCGGAGCCAGTCCATGCCGTCGTGCCCCCAGCCGCGCAGCAGGGTGAACAGCGCCAGGTGAAAACACGCCTCAGCGTCACCGTCCAGAGCCGTGCGGGCCAGGCGGGCGGCGATGCGGCCGTGGACGTCGCGGTAGCACTGGATCACCTCTTCGGCGGTCAGATGATCGGCCGACAACATCGTGGCAGGGCCGGCCGTGGCAGGAAGGACAGCTGATCGGCCCGGTGAGGCGCTCGCCGGCTGGTCGCCGCGTCGGGCGTGGAGCAAGCGGGTTCTCCAGGTCTCCAGGTCCATCGGGCCGAGATTCAAGTTTCCTTCCTGGGCCGCCTGATGGCAGGCCGAGACGTAGGAGGCCACCCAGATCCATGCGGGCAGGCGACGTCGTTTGCCGCTGAGGATCTCCTGGGTGGTGCTGGCGGCCAGTTCGCGGCCCTTGCTGCCGTTGGGCAGCGGGTTGCGAGACAGCATGCGCAGGTGGGCCAGGGCCGGGCTGCCGGCCTGTTCCCGCAGCTCATTGAGCTGGGCGATGAAAGCGCGGTGGGCAGCGCTCTGCTCGTTGGTCATCGTTCGTGATCGATTCGTGATCACCGGATGGGGGGGTAGTCACGCCGTGAGGGAGGGGGATCAACGAATCGTGACGGCAGTCATGTTGCCACCGATACGGGGCAAGCCGCGCGCCGATCACACATTCGACTTTGTTCGGTACGGCTCGCCTTCTTGCAGGCCAGCCCACACGGCGTGTCCCGGTGGACCTCGACGAACCCCGAAGGAGTCCGAACGAGGTCGAACGCCTGAGGGCCCTGGACGGGGGCGGGGTTCAGGTCGCCACCATGTCGAGCGGACCGCACCGACATCGTTCGACACCGTTTGAGCCGCTGGTGACGGCACGTCGAGGCCGTGCATCGTGAGCGTCGCACGCCGGGCCTGCGTGCCCGACGACTTCCCCCTTCACAACGTCGTGAGGAACATCATGAACAACAACCGGGGACTGTGGGTGGCAGTGATCGTCACCGCTGGTCTCTTTGTCGCCTTCGCCGGCGGCGGCCTCGCCTGGCTGGGAGGCACCCCCGCGCCGCTGGCCGTGCTGGCCGGAGCGGCCGGGTTCGCTGGCTTCGTCGGCCTTGCCTTGGCTGTCATGACGTTCCTGGCACGCGCGCGGGACTGATCTCATGGCCGCCCCCACTCGTTCCCGTCCCGGAAGATTCGCTAGCTGCCCGGGAGCCGCGATGAGCTCGCCGATGACCCCGCCTACGTTCGCCTGCCAGCAGATGCCCGGCGTCACCGTGATCTCGGTGGCCGGAGACCTGGAGGCCGTCAACGCTGACCGGCTGGACGCCTTCATCACCCGTGCGCGCTGTCGGCCGGGCGACCAGGTGGTGCTCGATCTGAGCGAGGTGCCGTTCATGGCGCAGTCCGGCCTGCGCGTGCTGCTCAACGTCCGTGCCCTGACCCGACGGCACGGCGGTGACCTCCACCTGACCGCCCTGCAAGAATCACCCGACCGCCTGCTGGACACCACCGGCGCCAGGCCTGTGCTGACCGTGCACCGCAGCGTGGAACAGGCCATCCTCGCGGCCCTGAAGGCCGCTAATCCACGTGACGAAAGGCTGTGACCATGTAGGTATGGGGCTCCGCCCGGGCGCCGCGGCCGCGGTGCGCTCACAGGCACCAAGGCGACGCCCGCTGCGCGGCTGCGTACCCCGTCGGCCACCTTGACGGAGCGGTTGCCTTGGCCTGCCCTGGCACTGGGCCGTCGACCGGTAGATGTGGCCGCATGAGCAAACACACCCCATGGGACAAGGAGGCGGCTGCCCGCGTGCAGTCCGCGGCCGCCACGAAGCCCGACAGCCCCAGCGCCCGAGACGGCCTGGACCGCGAGGCGCAGTCGCGAGCCGACAAGAACGAGGATCAGGAGGAGAAGAGGCAGGGCGGCGACGCCGCCTGAGACCACCGAGTCGAGGGTGAGGCACCTTTGCATCTGTGATGTACGGGGCGCCGCGTTGCCGAAAGAGCAGGCACCGGCGTGGCCCTCGTCCCTGGTGTCGACGCCCGTCGTACCACAGAGGTCCCCGCCGACATGCGGTAGCCGGCGCGGGGACATGACATTCGAGCTGCCGTCAGCTGCGGTGTCGATCTGAGGCTCCTGGCCATGTCCTGAACGGCGGCGTACCGTGGCGGCGTGACGACCGACAGCGATGCCTGGGACTCCAGCCACCAGCACAACCTGATTGATCTGGCCGACGATCTGGCCGAGCTGGACGCAGCGATGCTGGTGCAGCTGGACCCGGTCGATCGGGCCCGCCAGGCGCACGCCCGGGAGGCGCTGTGGGTGTACGCGGACGCCATATGGGACGCGGTCAAGGCCACCAAACCCGGCGAGGGAAGCCCCGCGACGCGCAACCCCTACAACTGCGTGGCCGCGCTGCGTGACTTCGCCGGCGAGCTCCACGCCGCAGCGGTGCAGGCACAGCGGGCGGCCGGCGACCCGGAGCACGACGACGACGGTCCGGGCGATGTGGACATGTGGGCCGAGCACCGGACCAGCACTGGCTGCGGCCGCCCTCGCTACACCCTGCCGGACCGTGCTCCCGATGCTTGAACGCCCTACTCGCCGGTAGAGGCAGGCCGATCGGCAGACTTCGATTCCCTCCTCGGTGAGCCGGGGCCGATATGACCATCCGCATCCAACCAGTCCGCAAGTCGCGGCTCCGATCATGCCGCTATGCACGTGAACAAGATCGCCTGGTCGGCGGCGCTGCTCGCGCTGACCACGACGCTCGCCTCCATCACCACCCCGGCGGCCGCCGCGGCCGCTCCGATCGCCTACAACAGCGACTTCAACGGCGACGGCTACAACGACCTGGCCGTCGGCATGCCCTCCTACCCGGCCGCCTCAGGCACCAGCAACACGGGCCAGATCACCGTCCTGTACGGCGGCCCGGACGGCTTCACCGGACGCTCCCACCTGCGGCCCGAGCCCGGATGCATGCTCTACTCGATCAACACCCCTTGTTCCGGATGGGGCGCGAGCATGGCCGCGGCCGATACCGACGGCAACGGCAAGACCGACCTGATTTCCAGCGGCTACCGATCGCGCCAGATCCACTCCTGGACCAGCGGCAATGACACCACCCGCCAGATCGAGACCGGCGTCAGCGACATGGAGTCGCTGGTCTTCGGCCTGGCCGACCATGGCGACCTGCGTCCCGACATCGTGGGGATGTACCGGGCGGGCTACGTGCAGGGGCTTGGCGGCTGGTACAACGGCGGCCCCTTCGAGACCAGCCGGTTGAGCCCCACCCGCGCCCTGTCGGCCCGGTCGGCGGCCATCGGCGACATCCACGGCGACGGCCGGCTGGAGATGATGTGGGTGGGCTCGGACAACTCCAACGGCACCGGCCCGTACCTGTGGTACAGCGGCGACATCCGCAACCCCTCCCCGGACCCGCTCGTGATGGGCAGCCCGCAGGCGTGCCAGGCCGCACCGGGGACAACCAAGCTCGCCTGCCCGCAATACGACTCCAAGGTGACGCTCGGCGACGTGAACGGCGACGGCTACCGCGACCTGGTGATGATCACGCCGAGCACCGGCACCATCGACGTCTGGTACGGCGACAAGTACGGCGGCGGCATGTACGGGGTCGGCTTCACCTCCCGTGACCTGAGCTGGCTGACCCCGCTCTCGCCCAGCATCTCCAGCCGCATCCCGAGCCTGGCCACCGGCGACTTCAATGGTGACGGCGCGGCCGAGATCGCCATCGGCCTCCCCCACGCCAAGGTGTCGGGCCTGGACCGGGCGGGCGCGGTCGCCCTCATCCCCGGCTCACCGACCGGACCGGTCGTGTCCCGCACGCAGCTCATCACCCAGGACGGCATCGCGTCCCCCGGCAGCGCACCCACCGCCGACCCCGTCAGCGAACAGTCGGTTGCCGACGACACCTTCGGCGCGTCAGTCTCGATCATCGACTTGACCGGCGACGGCAAGGGCGAGCTCGTGGCGGGCGCGCCCGGCAAGAACAGCGGCCAGGGAATGCTGGCCGTCCTGCCCGGCACCGCCACCGGCGTCCCCTCCGCCGGCCAGGTCGTCCATGCCGCATCAGTGGGGCTCACCGAGGTCGGCCGGTTCGGTTACACCCTGCTGCACTGACCCACCCGACACGGCCGCCTGCGGCCCGATCATCGCGCCGCGAGACCGCAGGCGGGCTCGTAGGCCTCCTGGTCGAGGTACGCCTGGGACTCGTCGCTGTCCATCAGGCAGATCCGTGTGGTCGTTTGTGCCCGGTCACCCGCTGAACAGCGGCGCGATGGCCGGTCGTAGCCGTCCGGTCCTGGGCTCGCGTGGCTGCGTGGCGTCCCCACGCAAGGCCGTGCTCGGATCGACGGTCGTCGGGGCCTACCGAGGCCCATCAACGCCAAAGGGCCGCCGCTGACAGCGACGGCCCTTTGGGGATCGTCTCGGCAGAGCCAGGTAGGTCGGTTACCCGGCTACCCGGTCTTGCGGCGCTGGTCAGGGGTGTGCAGCTTGGCGACCGGGGCGATCGGCTCGCCCTGGGTGCGCTTGTGGCGCATGCGCAGCTGGCGCCAGGCGGTCACCCACACCTGGACATCGGACTCGGAGTTTGAGCATGCCCAGATGAAGGCACGGACCAGTTTCTCCGGCGGGAGCCGGGGTGAGTTCAGCGCCTCGCACAGGCTGCTAGCACCGAAGGCCTTGCCAGAGCGGCGGACCAGTTCGCGGTAGCTGGGCTCGCCGGCCCAGATCCGATAGTCCTTCATCAGCTCGACGAACTGCATGGGGGTGCGTGCGGTGAGCGGATCGGGCTTCAGATCGTTGAAGCCCTTCAGGTCGGCGATGGCGCCGCCGGGCCGGTCGGCGGGGCCGGGCTTCGGCGGGGGTGTCGGAGTGACGATCAATTTGGTGGGTTTGGGAGCCAGCACGCCGAAGCCCTGCGGGGGGAGTTCGATGGTGATCTGGGCGTTGTCGTTGAGCAGTTCCTGAAGCTGCTGGACGGCCTGGATGGCGTTGCTGGACGCGCGTCCCATCAGGGCCATCAGGACTCCTTGGCCGGGGAGTGCGAGGCCAGGCTCTGGGTGGTGGTGACGGCCACGCTGGTGGTGCCAGCCACCAAGAGCAGGACGGTTTCGGGCGGGTAGCCGAGGAAGAGCAGTGCCACCGTGAAGATGATCACGATGATGAGGATGGCGATCCCCACGCGGGGGGAGCGGAAGCGGATCGAGAACATTGGGTACTACCACCTGTCTTCACTAAGAAGGTCGACCACGGAACGCGCCCCGAGGGTTGGCGATCCCGGACCGACGCCAACCGGCCGAGATCAAAGGGGCGTTGAATCCATTTTTAACCGACGCCGGTGCTGCCGATTTGAGGAAGTGCGGGAGGGCCGGCAGGCGTGCCGGTACGACCGTTTGGCGGTGTTCGGAGATGTTCGGAAGCGTTCGGCCTTGCTCGGGGCAGTACGGCCCCGTGCGAAAGTGCGGTGCAGGTTCCCACCATCCCTTTTGTCCGGCTTCAATAGAAGGCGCATGGAGCGCTGGAGGAACCCAGAGTCCTTGCGATGCAAGTTGCACGACACGTTGCATACGCTGCGTGCGTCCGGGGAATCCGCCTCGACCACGGAACACCTCGACATTTGGGGCTCGCTGCGCCAACAGCGAGCCCCTCGTCATGACCGGCCCTATGGCCGCGCCCGCACGCTTGACTCATCCCGCCACTGATTCGCAGCCGCCGCCTGGAAGTCTGCTTTGATGCGGCACCCGGCTGGCGAAGGGCCGCCGAGAGAGTGAGCAGGCGAGCCTGTTGGGCTTCCCATTCAGCGGAATGGTGTCCAGCCCCTCCACAGCGCGAGCTGGTTACCGCTCGATGGGCAGAGCGGCAGTCGGGGAACGGGCCAAGCTCCGCTTTTCGCCCCGGGATTCTCGCCGTCCTGAAAACGGTCGTTTTCGGGACGCTCTTTCTTGGCCCATCGTAAGGAGCCAGCTGGATGGGCACCCAGCCTGCTCGCGGAGATGATCATGCTCGCCACAGTGCTATCTGAGAATCCGGCGGTGGCTGGCCGCCGGCTGTGGCTGGTTCTACGGTGAGATTCTGTACATCGTCGGCGAGAGGGGATCAGCGTGGATCCGATCGTTTTAGCCGCCGGCACCGCGCTGGTGACCGCCATGGCCACTGACGCCTGGCAGTCGGCCCGTGATGGCGCGGTGGCGCTGTGGCGCAAGGTCCGCCCCGAGCAGGCCGAATTCGTCGAGGCGGAGCTGGTCGAGGTGCGCGAGCAGGTGCTCGAGGCCCGCCGCGACGGCGATGCCGACACCGAGCAGGCGCTGGCCGGGTCCTGGCAGGTCCGGCTGCAGCAGTTGCTGCGCGCTGATCCGTCGCTGGCGGGCGAGCTGCAGCGGGTGCTGGACGAAGTGCTCACCCCGGCGCTGGAGCCGGCCGATCAGGAGCGGATCGGCTCACTGGTGATGAAGGCGAAGGCCAGCGGTCACGGCCGCGTCTACCAGGCCGGCCACGACCAGACCATCCACGAGCGGTGACCTTATCCCCGGCGTGGCCGGACGAGCCCGAGCACCGGCAACCGCAGATCCGGATGGAGGCCACCGCTTCCGGACATGCCCGGGCGTACCAGGCCGCGCATGACCAGTTCATCAACGAGACGGTGCTGCCCGAGGCGGTGCTGAGGCCGGTCACTGAGGTGGTCGCGCCGCCGCGGTTGGTGAATCTGCCCCGGCACACGCGCATGTTCGTCGGGCGCGGCGATGAACTGGCCGCGCTGGCGGCGGCGTTGCGGGGCGGTGGTGAGGTGGTGGTAGCCGCGGTGCATGGGCTGGGCGGGGTGGGCAAGTCCACGCTGGCGGCACACTACGCGCTTGCGCAGGTCGCCAGGCGTCCCGCGTGCGGGCAGATCGGGGAAGCCGGCAAAGGGCTGAATCCGGTGTGGTGGATCACTGCCGATTCGGGCCCTGCGGTGGAGGCCGGACTGGCGGGCTTGGCGACGGCGTTGCAGCCGGAGCTGGCCACGGTGTTGCCGCTGGAGACGCTGGCTGAGCGGGCCACCGCGTGGCTGGCCGCCCATGACGGGTGGCTTCTGGTGCTGGACAACGTCGTCGACCCCGTCGATGTGCGGCCGTTGCTCGAGCGCACGTTGGCAGGACAGGTGCTGGTGACCAGCCGTCTGGGCGAAGGCTGGCGCCATCTGGATGCCCACGTGCTGCGTCTGGACGTGCTGAGTGAGCGGGAAGCGATCGAGTTGCTGGCCCGGCTCACCACTCCCAGCCTGTCCCGCGACCTCCTCCAGGCCACCCTCGATCGGGAAGACCTGCCTGTGGCATTGGATGGGGGGGTGGACCTGGTGCGCGAGCTGGGACATCTGCCACTGGCGATCGAGCAGGCGGGCGCCTACCTGCACCAGACCCGGCTGACCCCACGTGCCTACTTGAACCTGCTGCGCGACCAGCCGGCAGTGATGTACGACCGGACCGCACGCGGCGCCGACGCCGAGCGGACCATCGCTCGTATCTGGCGCTTGACCCTTGACCAGCTGACCGGCGTCCCGCTGGCCGGCCAGGTGTTGCGTGTCCTGGCTTGGTACGGCGCCGAGCCGATCCTCCGTCCCCTGCTGGACGGCCTGGCCGCCGAGGCTCTGGACGTGCAGCACGCCCTGGGCGAGCTGGCGGCCTACAACATGATCATCCTCAGTTCCGAAACGGTGACCGTGCACCGGCTGGTCCAGGCCGTCGCCCGCACCTCCGATCCCGGTGATCCGCACCGACAGGCGGCCGCGATCGACACCGCCCGCGATCAAGCCACCAGCCTGCTCAACGACGCTCTCCCGCATTCGGCAGGAGACCCCATCGGCTGGCCGACCTGGCGAGCACTCCTACCGCACATCACCGCCCTGACCGACCGCATATCCCCCGGCACCGAGACCGCCGACACCGTCCGCTTGATCAACCAGGCAGGGCTCTTCTTGGACGATCAGGGTGCCATCGGCCACGCGATCGCTTGCTTCGAACAGGCATGCACAGCGAACGAGCGGATGTTGGGCGTCGACCACCCCGACACGCTGATCTCTCGCAACAACCTGGCCGGCGCCTATGAGTCGGCGGGGGATCTGGGCCGGGCCATCCCCTTGTTGGAGCGGACGCTGGCCGACCGGGAGCGGGTGCTGGGCGCCGGCCACCCCGACACGCTGACCTCCCGTAACAACCTGGCCTACGTCTATCGGGCGGCGGGGGATCTGGGCCGGGCCATCCCCTTGTTCGAGCGGACGCTGGCCGACCAGGAGCGGGTGCTGGGCGCCGACCACCCCGACACGCTGACCTCTCGTAACAACCTGGCCGGCGCCTACGAGTCGGCAGGGAATCTGGGCCGGGCCATCCCCTTGCACGAGCAGACGCTGGCCGACCGGGAGCGGGTGCTGGGCGCCGGCCACCCCGACACGCTGACCTCTCGTAACAACCTGGCCTGCGCCTACGAGGCGATAGGGGATCTGGGCCGGGCCATCCCCTTGTTCGAGCGGACGCTGGCCGACCGGGAGCGGGTGCTGGGCGCCGACCACCCCTCCACGCTGACCTCCCGTAACAACCTGGCCTGCGCCTACGAGTCGGCAGGGGATCTGGGCCGGGCCATCCCCTTGTATGAGCAGACGCTAGCCGACCGGGAGCGGGTGCTGGGCGCCGGCCACCCCTCCACGCTGACCTCCCGTAACAACCTGGCCTACGCCTACGAGGCGATAGGGGATCTGGGCCGGGCCATCCCCTTGCACGAGCAGACGCTGGCCGACCAGGAGCGGGTGCTGGGCGCCGACCACCCCGACACGCTGACCTCCCGTAACAACCTGGCCTACGCCTACGAGTCGGCAGGGGATCTGGGCCGGGCCATCCCCTTGCACGAGCGGACGCTGGCCGACCGGGAGCGGGTGCTGGGCGCCGACCACCCCGACACGCTGACCTCCCGCAACAACCTGGCCTACGTCTATCGGGCGATAGGGGATCTGGGCCGGGCCATCCCCTTGTATGAGCAGACGCTGGCCGACCGGGAGCGGGTGCTGGGCGCCGGCCACCCCGACACGCTGACCTCTCGTAACAACCTGGCCTACGTCTATCGGGCGATAGGGGATCTGGGCCGGGCCATCCCCTTGCACGAGCGGACGCTGGCCGACCGGGAGCGGGTGCTGGGCGCCGACCACCCCTCCACGCTGACCTCCCGTAACAACTTGGCCGGCGCCTACGAGTCGGCGGGGGATCTGGGCCGGGCCATCCCCTTGTTGGAGCGGACGCTGGCCGACCGGGAGCGGGTGCTGGGCGCCGACCACCCCGACACGCTGACCTCTCGCAACAACCTGGCCTACGTCTATCGGGCGGCGGGGGATCTGGGCCGGGCCATCCCCTTGTATGAGCAGACGCTGGCCGACTGCGAGCGGGTGCTGGGCGCCGATCATCCTTTGACGAAGATGGTGCGGGCCAACCTGTCGGCGCTCGGATAACCCGTTTCTCAGATGTGATCTTTCTAAGCTGGTGATCTCTGATCGCTGGTGAGCTCTCGGGTTTGCCCGCTGTCGCGCAGTTGCCGCAGGTCCAGACTGTGGTTGTACAGCGTCCCCAATGATACGCCGAGCAGCTTGGCGATCGAGGTGATCGAGTTGGCCGGGTTGGGCAGCATGTCGCGGGCGGCGCGCAGCAGTTCGGGGTGATGACGGTTGGGCGGCCGCCGGTGCGGCCGCGGGCTTTGGGCGGCGGCCAGTCCGTCGCGGGTGTCGGCGACGATGAGCTCGCGGATGAACTCGGCCAGGGCGGCGAAGACGTGGAAGATGAGGCGGCCGCCGGGGGGTGTCGGCCGGAATCGGCAGAAGCGCATCGCGAGGGGCTAAGGCGGACAGGTAGGAAGGGCCGCGCTGGATGCCGCCCGACAGATCTGCGCGGTGGATCCGGACGCAGACGACCTTCCGTAATCGAGTCTGGCGGGTTCATCTAACGACCGTTTGCCGAACGCGCGCCGGATGGGCCGGTGAGGCGGGGGCGTGGGGCGCTGTGTCCGTTCCGGGTGTTCATTTGGCCGTTCATTTTCTGCCGGAACCTGTTACTGTTCAGATTCTTCACGCGCGACGTTTGATGAACGGAAGGCGGTACCCGTGGCGCTCATCGGCCTGGTCCGAGTCAGCACCGACAAGCAGAAGACCCAACGCCAGCACGACGCCCTCGACCCGATCTGCCTGAAGGTGTTCGAGGAGAAGATCAGCGGCAAGCTCGCCACCGACGATCGGCCCGTCCTGCTGGAGGCGCTGTCCTACATTCGCCACGGGGACATGCTGACCGTCCAGGAGGTCGACCGGCTCGGCCGCAACCTCCTGGAAGGGCTCATCGTCCTCAACGATCTGTTCCAGCGCGGCATCGCGGTCAAGGTGCTGGAGGGCATCGCGGCCGGCGAGCACACCGAGCGCTCCCTGATCCTCGACCTGGCCCTGGCCCTGTCGGAGGACCGGCGCCGTGACATCGTCCGCAAGACCAAGAACGGCCTGGAGGCGGCCCGCCGCCGCGGCCGGGTCGGCGGCCGCCCCCCGGTGGTCGACGACGACAAGCGCGCCGCGATCCTCGCCCGCCGCGGGCGCGGTGAATCCATCCGCACCATCGCCGCCGGCGTCGGCGTCTCGGTCGGCGTCGTCCACAAGACCCTCACCGACGCCAAAGAGTCGTAGGCTGGCCCTTCGCTCAGTCGTGCGAAGGGCCCAAGTAGCGGGCGTTACCTCAGGTCAAAGAGGTCCGATGGGGAGCTGACCCACACCTCGTAACGGTGTGCCGCCAGGACCGGAATCGAGTACGTGGATCCTTTCCGGCGCTCTCCCCGCCCATCCGCCCCTCCTCCCGCGCTGCGGCCGCCGCGTTCGATGTGGTGGTGGGCTCTTCCTGCGGCGCTGCTGGTCGGTGCGGCGGTCTGGGGCGTCAGCGCCTGGCTGTTGCAGGATCTGGGCACGCTGCCCGTTCCCGAGCGGATCTCCGCCCGGATCGAGGCCGTCCGTACCGCGCTGGCGGCCGGTGCTGGCGTCGGCGCCGCGGTGACGCTCCTGCTGGCTTGTACGCCGTCAGCGGCACCAGGAGCTGGCTACCGCGCACACCACGCACGACGCCGCCGAGCGCCGGGTGACCGAGCTCTACACCAAGGCCGCCGAGCAGCTCGGCAACGCCCAGGCCCCGGTCCGCCTGGCAGGCCTGTATGCGCTGGAGCGCCTCGCCCAGGACACCCCGGCGCTCCAGCAGACGATCGTGGACGTGATCTGCTCCTACCTGCGCATGCCCTACACGCCGCCGCCGGACGGGGCCGATCCGGCCGGGACCGCCGTGCCGCGCGCCGCCGTCGCCGGCGTCCCCACCCCGGCGACTGGCCGCGATCCACAGGAGGAACGCCAGGTTCGGCTGACCGCCCAGCGCATCCTCACCGCCCACCTGCGCTACGACGACCCCCCTGCACCACGCCACTGGTGGCCCTCTCGCCGCCCCGACCGCAACCCGCGCCACTGGCCAGACATCCGACTTGACCTCACCGGAGCCGTCCTCATCGACTTCGATCTCTACCGCTGCCGCATGGGCACCGCCGTGTTCGGCAAGGCGACCTTCACCGGCGACGCCCAGTTCGGCAAGGCGACCTTCACCGGCGACGCCATGTTCGACAGGGCGACCTTCACCGGCGACGCCTGGTTCGGTAACGCGGCCTTCGCCAGCGACGCCTGGTTCGGCAAGGTGACCTTCTCCGGCGATGCCCGGTTCGGCAAGGCGGCCTTCACCGGCACGGCCGGGTTCGACGGGGCGACCTTCGCCAGCGCCGCCTGGTTCGGCGAGGCGACCTTCTCCGGCGATGCCCGGTTCGGCAAGGCGGCCTTCACCGGCACGGCCGGGTTCGACGGGGCGATCTTCACCAGCGCCGCCAGGTTCGGCAAGGTGGCCTTCAAGGGCTTGGCCGGGTTCGATGGGGCTACCTTCACCGGTAACACCGCATTCGGCGAGGCGACCTTCTCTCACACAGCCTGGTTTGGCGGGGCGACTTTCACCAGCGCCGCCAGGTTCGACGAGGCGACCTTCTCCGGCGACGCCATGTTCGGCAGGGCGTCAGGGCTGGAGGCGGCGCAGGTGACCGGTGTGCGGGTCGCGCCGGTGGCCGCGGGCGCGCGGCGGGTGTGGCCGCCGTGCTGGCGGGTGGAGGAGACGGAGGACGGCTGGCAGACGCTGCGCGTGGTGGCGGCGGGGGACGGCGGCGGTCAGACGGCGGAGGGCCAGGCAGGGTCGGCGGGTTGACATAAGGGCCGATATCGAGCACCACGACCTGAGAAACGTGCTGCTGATCGTTATCGAGCCTGACTATCCGTCATGTTCGAGCCGAAACCAGCCTGCACCTCGCATCGCCCCTCGGGCTCACCTCGCTGAAGAACTCTCGTCGAGGAAGGGGGCTCTTACCGCTACGGCAGCGACTCCTTCACCTCCTATAACTACTTTCTGTATAAAGTCAATTACAGACAGTTAAGATTCTGGAGGGTCATGCGTCTCCCCCTGCGCCACGCGGTACTCGCGCTGGCACTACTGGCCACCTCTCTCGCCGGCGCCGGACCCGCCCAGGCGAAGGCGACCCGCCAAGCCGTGCCCCCGCCCCTGCTGCGGGCGGCCGTCGCCGACCTGACCGTCGCCACCGAGAACCGGGAAGGCTACAAGCGCACCAGCTTCAAGCACTGGGTTGACGCCGACGGGGACGGCTGCTCGGCCCGCTACGAGGTGCTGATCGCCGAGGCCATCGACCCTCCCGAGGTCGGCCCGAGGTGCGCCCTTGCCGGGGGCGTCTGGTACTCGTACTACGACGATCAAATCGTGACAGACGCGACGAAACTGGATGTTGATCATCTCGTATCTGCACCTACAGCGAGCTGAGAGCGGCAAAAGCCAAGGCCCAGCCGTCGACGGCATGGTGCCCACAGGGCTCGTCGTGAAGCTCAAGTGGCCACCGCTCCTGACATCTGACTTGTGAGCGGCTGCCCCGCGCTTGGCTACCAGTACTCGGTGATACTGCCATCGGCGTTGATCTCCTCGCGGACTGTCGCCGCGTGACGTTTCCAGACAGGCATTTCCGCTTCGGCAGTCGCACGGAGCCAGTCAGTGAAGGAGGCATGGCTGCGCACGGGAATGTCGCCGTTCATGCCCTCCGAGTACGACCAGACCTCGGGGTCGGGCCCGGTGCCTCGCGTGAACTCGAACTGGTAGCCCTGATGCATGGTGAAGACGCGGTCGGTCGGATCGAAGCGGAAGGGCGAGTCGTTCTCCTCCAGTAGCTCGCGGGCAGACTCTCCCAGTCCGAGAGCACGGGGGTGGTACACGTCTTCCCCGCGCATGAAGCGCCCGGCCCCACCGCCTATCAGGGACAGGAACTCTCGGTAGGCATCTGCCATCGGAGCCTGCTGATCATGCTCGATCTCCAGTACAGCCTCGGCCGACAGCCTCTGAAGCTGCTCGGGGCGGGCTGTCGTGCCGTCCGTGATGGCATCGACGACCGCACGGACCCGCTGCGCCGCAGTCAGCATGCCGGGTTCGTTCCAGGCTGCCAGCCACCGCTCTGCCTGCGACGGTACGGCTGAGTTCGCTTCGCGGCGTCGCTTCCACCACATCCGGTACGCCTACCCCTTCGATGATCAACAAGACTGCGAGCCGACCTGGCCCAATCCAACGGTCTCACTGACGCGGTCGCCCACAATCAGGCTGGCTTGACGGCTTGACCTCATGCGCTGTGTACCAGAGCGTGAGGTTTCTCGGTACGTCAGGCCTCGTAGCGGGCCAAGCGCCTTCGTAGCTCCAGGTTCTCCCCCTGAGCTACTTGCAAGGCCTTCCGAAGGCTCTCAACTGCTGCCCGGTGTTCCTGCTGCTGACGTGTGAGGCGTGCGCTCAGTGCCCGCACGGCGGCTGAAGTTGACCGGCCATCGGAAGAGCCTGCCGACCTCGTCGGAGTTGGCCCCGCCTTGGCGCGGTGCCGTTCAATCCGGGTACGGAGTTCTGGGCTGCGGTAGAGGAAGTCGGTGCTCACTCCGGCCCGGCGGGCCACGGCGGTGAAGCTGATGGACTTGCCTGCCTTGGCCAGCTCGGCGAGGGCGGCGCGGGCGCGCTTGCCCGCTTCCTCGGTCCGCGCGCGGGTGGCCCGGCGGAGGTGTTCGGGCAGGGCGGTCATGCGGTGGGCTCCTGTAGTTGGGGGCGGTCGGGCGAGCCTGCGCCGCGGACGGCGCGGAGGCGGCCGTCCTCGTGGACGGCGACCTGGTCCAGGGCGACCAGGACCTTGGTCAGGGCTCGGGTCTCGGTGAGTCGGCCGGCGAGCCAGATGTTGTCCTCGCCCATCGGCTCGCCGTGGCGGGCGGTGAACTGAGCTTGGCGGCGGGAGATGAGGCTGTCCGTCTGCACGAGCTGCTGTTGGAGCTCGTCGCGGTGGCTGGCGTCGGTGACGAACTTGTCACAGGTCAGGCAGGCGTTTCCCTTGGCACAGACCTGGCGGGGCGGCAGCATGCACCAGCCGTTCGGCAGCACTCGGTCGGCCCGTTGGTCGAGGTGGAGCATGTCGTAGAGGTCGCTGGGGTCCACCTCGGCGGTCCGGCCGTCGGCGGTCACCTTCTTGTAGCGGAGGAACTCGCGCTCGGCGGTGACGGCAAGGGTCTTGGCGTAGTGCATGGTCATGGTCGGGGTGACGTGGCCCAGATAGCGCATAACGACGTGGATGGGGACGCCGGCGTTGATCAGGTCGGTCGCCCGGGTGTGCCGGAAGGTGTGTGTCCTGGAAATCTTGACCGCGCGGCCGACGCTGTCGTTGATGGCCAGTTTCTCCGTGAGCGTGGCGAGTCGTTTGTGGAACGTCGCCGAGGCGTAGGGCCGCAGTCCCAGCCGGTTGTTCTTGGTCTGCAGGAACAGGTAGCGCGGGTTCGTTCCCTCCGGAGCGCCGTGGGATGCGATGAATTCACGAGCCCACTGCTGCTGGAGGCGGACAATGTCGACGATCTCCTGGTCGACGGGGATCGTCGGCGGATCGTTGCCGGTGATCTTCGTCTGCTGATAGCTGAGCTGCGCCACGAAGCCGTCCGGCTCTTTGCCGTCTTCCCTCCTCGTCTTCAGCAGCGGCAGCAGCGGTTCGAAGTCCATCATCAGGACCTCGTTCATGCGCCGGCCGGTGCGGAGCAACAGCATCAGTGCGTGGAAGGCCTGTCTGTCATCGAGGCCGTCTTCGTCCTTGGGGGCCGCGAGCACGCCGGAGCCTGCCGCGATCCTGCTGATGACCTCGTCCTCGAGGGCCAGGTCGTCAGCGAGTTGATTGGTGAGTCGAGGCTTGTCCTCGAGCCGGAACAGCACCGTGTGCTGCAGGCCGAGACCGGCCCAGCGCCGGTCTCGGAGAACCGAGGCCGCCTCGGCACGGTTGTCGTACATCCAGCGGTAGAAGGCCTCGATGGTCACCAGTGGACCTCGCCGGCTGTTCCCGGAGAGTCTGCCTCCCTTGTTCGGACCGGTCATCGCGGTGTGGCTGTTGAGTGACTCCACGAACCCGAGTAGCCACGGCCTCAGCTTCTCCGGCGAGTCCACGAGTTGGGGACCGGCGCAACCCGCCTCGTCGATGTACCACTGGAGCCACTTGAGATGGTCCAGCCGGCTCTTCACCGACGACCACACGTACCGCTCCGTCGAGAGCTGAACCGACAGCCACCACTTCGCGGCCTCGCGGAACCAGTCCGTGGTCAGTTGGCTGAAGTTGGCAACTGTGCGGCCCTGCGGCTCGTGCTCACGCTGGGGGATGCGCCCGTCCAACGCCGGGTTCCAGACGTTCAGGCGCCACCACTCGCCACCGTGGTACGCGTGGGCGAGACGGTCTTGCAGGTGCTTGAGCCCGTTCTCGACCCATGCCGGCAGGTAGGCGTTGGCGGTGGTGTTCGTGCGCATCAACGCGCCGCGGACCTCCCTGCCCCATTCCTCGTGTGTCAGAGCCGTGAGCGAACGTGCCGCCTGCGCCGCCGGAGTGCCGTGCGCGACCGCGAGGACCAGCCCACGCCGCAACTCCCCCAAGCGCAGGGTGTTGACGCTGTACCCATCGACGACCTGCTGGTGGATGCACCAGGCCAGCTCCCACAGCATCGGTTCCGGCAGCCCGCGCAGGCTCAGGGACTGCGTGACCCAGCCCCGACTTTTGTTGATCGTCCGCCTCGTGAATGCTTCCCCGTAGTCCACGGGCATGTTGGCGGAGTCGAAGTGATCCCGACGGTGGGCCTCCGGAAGACTCTCCCAGAGCTGCCTCGCCCGTTCCTCGCTGAACAGGTCGGCGATCGAAAGCCGAGGGTCCCGCTTGTCGCGACGATTGCGTTCCCGCGCTCTGGGCAACTCCGGGCGGGCGAGGGACGCCCGCTGCACCGGGTCAACGCTCATCATCGGCTCCCCACGCCTTCGTGATCCTCTCCCAGTCGGCACACGCCCTCAGCTCGGCGTCCTCCGTGACATGGGCGTAGGTGTTGATCGTGGTCTGGACGTCGGCATGCCCGAGCCTCCGGCTCACCACGTGCATGGGAACCCCGGCCAGCAGCAGCGCGGTGGCGTGCGTGTGCCGATACCAGTGCGGGGTCAATCGCTCCGGAAGGCCGGGAACCCTCCGCTTGACGGCATCCAGATGCTTGTAGACACTCTCGGGCCTGAGCGGGGCGAATCGACGGCCCCGGTGCAGGTTGCAGAAGATGTACGCGTCGTCCCAGTCGTCGAGTTCGACGTCCGCACCGGCCTCACACAGCGCCCACACCCAATCCCCGTACAGGCGGTCCAGGGCGGAGCCGACGAAGACGCGCCGGTAGCCGCTCTTCGCCCGCAGCCCGTGCGGGTGGTCCTCACGATTCACGACCTCGACCTGGGCTGTCGTGCCCGTGCCGGTCTTCCAGTCGCGGTGGCGCAGGCCGAGCGCCTCACCGAGCCGGAGCCCGGTCTCCTCCAGCAGGGTCCACAGCAGCCGATAGCGCAGCTCGCCGACCCAGGTCCCGTCCGAGGATTTCCAGGACGCCTCCGCCTCCCGGATCGCCGCCATTTGGCCGGGTAGCAGCACGGGTACCGGTTTCGCCCGCACCCGGACCTTGACGACGCTCGAACGGCGGCCGCTCTGCCGGGCCACGTGCTCCAGGAACGGCAGATAGCTACCCGGGCGGGTCCGCACCGTCTCGTAGAGGCGGCCCGCGACCTCGACGCCACGCGCCGCGTGGTACCGGTAGAGCCCGAGAACCGCCCTCATCCGCGCCGCTACTGTTGCGTCCGCCGCACGCTTGTGCGGTCTGAGCGCCACAACGTCCTCCCCGACATCGCCTCGTCGCAACTGGCCGACGAACGTGCCGAGGTCCGTCACCCCGATCTCATCCCAGGACTGGGACCTTTGCTCCAGGAACGACCACCACAGAGCGAGCCCGCGGGCGTACGTCTTGACTGTATTGGGTGAGCAGTCAGTAGATCTCAGGTACTCCAGATACTGCTCCACGGGTTCGGCCACGCGGAAGTCGTCACCAAGAACCGTCCACGTGACACCCTCTCTCGTCGCCACCCGCTGCGTACCGGCCATGGCACCCCTCCGTCATCCCTGTCAGCGGCACCCCACCGCTGTATCGGATAACGCACCGCCCACATGAAGGACACGGCTGACCACCCTCTGTCACAGATGTCAGCGTCATCACTAACAACGTGCAGATAACATCTCGTTCCGCTGGCTGAGGCGTGGGATTCGGGCGCCTCGACGTGGGACGCGGCCCAGCGCGAGGCATACGCCAACTACCTCGACGCCCCCGAGCACCTGGTCGCCGTCACCGCCCGCTCCAACCGGCAGAAGGCCGACAAGGACCCCGCCGACTGGCTGCCGATCGAGGCCGTCCGCTGCCGCTACATCGCCGAGTGGACCGCGGTCAAACGCCGGTGGAGCCTGACCGTCGACGAGCGGGAGAAGCAGGAGTTGACCTCCGTCGCCGCCCAGTGCCCGAACGCGCCGCTGCCCGCACCGCCGCCTGCCCGCTGACTCCTGCCGGCTCCGGCTGCCTCGCCACCGTTCTCCCCGGCCCTCCCCGGGCCGCTGCTCGCACCGGCGCGCCCGAGGCCGGCCGCCGGTCCCGTCCCTGAGGCTGAACGTCTTCCCCTATGACCTGAGGAGGTCACCAGCATGAACATCGCCCGCCGTCCTCTGGCCACCATCGCGCCCCTGACCGGCGCACTGGCCGGCGCCCTGGCCCTCGCCTTGGCCGCCGGCATCGCACAGCCGGCCGCCGCGAACGCTCAACCAGCCGCGGCCGACTTCCCATGCCCGCCCCTGCTGGGCATCTGCGCCTACGACGTGGACGACAACCTCAGAGTCCTCTACGACGACGAGGCCGACATCGTCCCGCGCATCGTCCGGGCGGCCAACTACAGCGGCGACTCCTGGTGCTTCTACAACTGGTTCGGTTACGGCGGCGACCGCCAAGAGCTGGCCCCAGGACAGGTCACCGACGACTTCGGCTTCGTCGTCCGCGCCGCACGACGCGGACCGTGCGACTGACCTTTTGACTGCCTGACACGGCGGTCCCAGGCCCTCCAGAATGCGCGACGCGCGGCGTCGCGCATTCTGGAGGGCCTGGACGCTGCGCGCGCCGTCGACCGGGTTGGTGGTCGCCCGGCCGTGGTCACTGGCGACGTGCTCGCTGCGGCGCGGGCCGGGCGTGGGTAGTCGGTCACCCAGATCGCCGGCGAGCTCGCCGTCGGCAGGTCGATGCTGTACCGGGCGCTCGAGGACGGCGACCCGGGCAGTCCCATGACCTGATCGCTCCAGCCCGCGTCCATCAGAGCCTTTCACGGACACCGAGGGCCAGGCCGAGGCCGACATGGCACATCCCCGCGAGGCGGCCGTGCAAGTGCGCCGACGCCCACCTACGGTTGGCCTAGGTGAACGCGGCTGGGGCCGGACTGAAGCCAAGCGAATCGATAGGACGGCCGCCGTCGAGTTGCGCACTCTCCAGGAGCGAGTCACGTGCGGCGTTGAGGCCGTGTGGCTCGGTCCGGGCCTGCGCCGAGCAGCCGCGAGACCGACACCCGTCAGGCGCTCGAAGGCGCCGAGCAGGCAGCCGCCATAAAACGACGCCGCCTATGGGCGCTGTCTCAGCTTGGCAGCCCGTAGGGTCCGTTCCAGTTGCCGCCTCCGGTACTCACCCACGACACCCAGCGCTCGTTGCCGTTGACGAAGACATCCAATTGCTCGTTGCTCTGGTACCACGTCACAGGTGTGCTGCCTGGTGGAGCGTGCCCAGGTTCGGTGACCCCGACGGGGCCTGCCCAGGCTCCGACGCCGACCACCCATGAGACGCAGAGCCTGCCGTCGCGGTCGACCACGAAAGCGTCCAGCTGGTTGGTGGTCTGCATGGCGGCGGCGACGCCGGCGCCAGGGGTAGCGATGCTCGGCGTGATGGCGATGGGGCCTTGCCAGGCGCCAACGCCGACGACCCAGGAGACATTGAGCTTGCCGTCGTTGTCGACGAAGAAGACGTTCAACTGCTGGGACGTCTGCTGGGCGGCTGTCAGCGCTGCTCCGGGTGGAGCGACACTCGGCGTGATGGCGATGGGGCCTTGCCAGCTACCGATGCCGGTGACCCAGGAGACGTTGAGCCTGCCGTCGTTGGCGACGAAGAAGACGTTCAACTGGTCATGCGTCTGCTTCGCGGCGATGATCCGGCCACCGGGCGGAGCCACGCCGGGGGGAGTGATCCGCAACGGCCCGTTCCACCAGTTGCCGGGGCCGTCTACGATCCAGGCCACGTAGATGCCGCCGTCGTTGCCGACGAAGAAGGCGTTGAGCTGGTTGGGGAGCTGATGGGCGACGGCGACGTCGGCTCCTGCAGGAGCTATGTTGCCGGGCCCGATGTCTGCCGGTGGGTTCCAAGTGCCAAGTCCGATCACCGATGAGACGTGCAAGCCGCCCCTGTTCCCCATGAACAGCACGTCCAGCTCGCCCTGGATGCCGAACGCGCCTTCGCCGGACTCGCCTGACGGGTCCTGCGCAAAGGGAACCATGGACCGGCCTGCGGCGGCGACCGCACATCCCTGTGGTGCCATGTTGTCCGGGGTGATGCGGAAGGGCGCGTTCCAGGCGCCTGTTCCGACTATCCAGGCGACGTACAGTCCACCATCGCGGCCGATGAAGAAGGTGTCCGTCTGAAGACCGCCTTCGTGGATGCCTTGGTATGCAGCGGCAGTTCTTGCACCAGGAAGTGCCGGATTCATGCCATCTCCCTCCCCCATGCCATGGATGCGCAGCGTTATGAGCTATAGCCGCAGATCGGAGTTGAGAATCTGGGAGGCGGCGAGCTCTTCATGAGGTTGGGCGAGTCTTTTCGTCCGACATGCGCAAACGGTTCTGTGCTGCGGCGCGCCCGACGGGCCCGTCTGGCGCCTCTCCCTGTTCGCTGGGTACGGCGCCTCCCTGGCCGTCGGCGGTGCCGACCCGGCTGGCCACCGAACGGGCCGCGCGCCCCGAAGGCCATCCTCGCCGCCTTGGCCGCGTGGGAGGCCGCCATTCGGCCCGAGGCCGAACGCATGCAGAGCTCGGCCGCCGCGTCAAAGGCGCGTCTACGTCCCGGCCAACCTCCTGATGCTGTGGCTGAGCTTGCTTCCGCTACGGCTGGTGCCCCTGCCGCCGGTGCGCCGGTACATGACCCGCCGCTTCATCAAGGGCTGAGCCTTGTGAGGCATCTGGCCGGGTAAGCAGCCAGATGCAACGTTCCAGGCCTCTGCAGGAACGTGCCCCGACAAGGGGCGCAACCGTCGGTGAGCCGATGAACGCGAGCTCGACGACCCGCTTCACCGGCGTGGTGGTGGCGTTGGAGGTGGAGGGGAGGTGGGCGCGTTGCCGAGGGTGTTGTCGTAGGTGGCGCAGGCATGGTTCTCGATCTCGCGGCCGGCGCCGGCGCGTTCGATGCGGACACGGAACTCCACCGTGGTTCCGTTGGGCGCGTCTGTGCCGAGCCCAGTCAGCGACGGCCTTGGTCCTGGCGGCGAGTGCCGTATTCCGGTGCTACCCGTTGTTGATCCCGGATCAATCGACCAGGGTGCTGGCGGAGGCGTCCGGCGCTGAACCGGCTTGATCGGCCAGAGTGACCGCGACCAGTGGAAGTATCATTGCTTCATGGAAAGAAATAAAGTGGTGCGCGATCTCAACCGTGCCACGTTCGCCCTCATCACCGAAGGGCAGCGCGGCATGGCCAGGGCGTTCGACGCGCCGCGTGTGGGCGTGCTGCGTGCCGTGGCCTCCGGGCGCCTGCGGCCCAGTGAGATCGGCGAGCGGCTGGACATGGCGCCGTCGTCGGTGACCCGTCACGTGCAGGCACTGGAGGACGCCGGCCAGGTGAGCGTGGAGCCGGATCCCACGGACGCGCGTACCTGTCTGGTCGAGGCGACAGCGGCGGGGCGCAAGGAGCTGGAGCGGTTGGAAAGCGCGGGGCTGGCCGCGTTCGAGCAGGTCGTGAGCAACTGGGACGAGGACGACCTGCGCACACTGACCCGCCTGATGCACCGGCTGACCGCCGACTGGGCCGAACGCGGGGCGGCTGTGCGCCGCCAGGTCCGGCCGGCAGGCGTGCCGCGCTGGCGGTTCCGGCCGCAACCCGCCACACCACCCGCCGAGTCCGGTGACTGATCCTTGAGGAGGCCGTCATGGTCGACATTACGCGCTCTTCCGCCTTGCTTCGCTGGACCGGCTGGTGCCTGTACGCCCTGGCCGCCTTCCAGGCGCTCATCGCCGTCCTGCTGCTGCTCAACTGGCAGGACACCGTGTCAGGCTTCACCGGCCGCGCCTTGGCCCCGACCCGGGCCGCCGCCGAGGGGGCCGCCGCCGGATCGCTGGGCGTGCACGTACTCCTGGCGGCCCTGTACGTCCTGGCCGCCGTCAAGGTTCCGGCCGACCGGCGGTGGGCGCGGGTGGTGGCGACCGTCCTGCTCGCGTACAACGTGATCGGCGGGATCGTGACACTGTTCACGATCCCCGGCGAAACGCCACTGAACCCGGCCGGCGTCGTCCTAGCGCTCGCCGCGCTGATCCTGCTGTGGGGGCCACGCCGCAGGCCCCGCCCGCCGGGACTGTCTAGATAACGGCTCTGGCCCACTTTCGGTGGTGACGGAAAAGTAATAGTTCGTGTCAGTCCATCGTTATCTCGGCGCGCCGTGTCACCGTGACGTCGGTGTGACACGGGGTTCCGGTAGCAATCGCGGAAAATCCAGCGAACCCAACTCTGACCTGTGGTTATTCGGCTTCTTGGGACGGTTTACCGATCTTTGCCGCTACGGTTCGTACTGGTTGTGGTGCTTCCGTGGAGGTTGATGGGGTTGGCGACCCAGTTCTTCTCTGATGAGCAGATGGAGCGGCTGCGGTCGTATCCGGACATCGGCCGGGAGGAGCTGATCCGTTCTTCACGCTGACGCGGAAGGATCTGGGCTTCGTCGACAACCTGGACCGTGGCGGCGGGCGCGGGCCCGCGGCGCGGCTGGGGCTGGCCGTCCAGCTGTGCACGTTACCGTGGCTGGGTTTCGTGCCCGATGACATCTGGGCGGTGCCGCAGGCGGCGGTGCTTCGGCTGGCGAACCAGCTGGCGGTGTATCCGGGGATGCTGGAGCAGTACGGGCGGCGGGCGCAGACCCGCAGTGATCATCTGAAGCTGGTGCTGAAGTATCTGGACTGGAAACCGGTTCCGACCAGGAGCGAGGCGCTGAAGGAGCTGGAACAGTTCCTGCTGGACCGGGCGATGGAGCACGACTCGCCGTCGCTGCTGTTTCATCAGGCGGCGGAGTTCCTGATCAGCGCGCGCGTGGTGCGGCCGGGCGTGGTCACGCTGATGGAGATGGTCGCGACCGCTCGGACCGGCGCGGGCGCGTTGACGTCGGAGAAAGTCGATCATCTGTTGACCGGGCCGATGCGGGCGGATTTAGACCGGCTGCTGGTGCACGATCCGGAGATCGGAACGACCCGGCTGGCGTGGCTGACGACGCCCGCGGTGGAGGCGACGCCGACGTCGATCAAGCTGGCGATCGGCAAGCTGATGTACCTGCGCGCGTTGGACGCGCATCTGCTGGATCTGTCGATGCTGCCGCGGGAGCGGCGCCGGTTCCTGGCCACGTTGGGGCGGCGCTCGACGGTGCAGGGATTGAAGCGGCGCGGGGAGCGCCGATTCCCGATCCTGCTCGCGGTGGTGGCCCAGTCCGCGGTGGACCAGCTGGACGAGGTCATTGCCTTGTTCGATCAGGCGGTGTCGGGGCGGGAGTCGCACGCCAAGGCCAAGACGGACGAGGCTTTGGCGAAGCGGGCCAAGAAGGGCGAGGCCCGGCAGCTGCTGATGGATGTGATCTTGCCAATCCTGGTTGACCCGGGCGTTCCGGACGAACGTGTCGGCGGGATGCTGCGGGAGCGGATCGGGATGGACAAGCTCCGCGAGGTCGCCGCGGTGCGATGGAAGCCGCTGCCGCGCGACCATGGGCGGCTGGCGGCGTTGGAGGCGTCCTACACCTACCTGCGGAAGTTCACCCCAGGGTGCTGGCCACGATTGATTTCCAGGGCGGGCCCGGCACCGCGGACCTGATGGACGCGGTCGCCATCCTCAGGGAGTTGAACCAGACCGGCGGCCGGAAGGTCCCGGCCGGCGCGCCGACGTCGTTCGTGCCTGCCCGGTACGCCGACTATCTGGCCAAGGCCCGCAAGAGCGGGGACGACACCGCGTTCCGGCATTACTGGGAGCTGTGCACCGTGCTCGCGTTGCGGGACGGTCTGCGCAGCGGGATGTGTTCGTGCCGGGCTCGCGCCGTTACGCCGACCCGGGCACCTGCCTGTACACCCCCGAGCAGTGGGAGGGCAAACGAGCGGAGTTCTGCAAGCTGGTCCGCAAACCCGCTCAGGCGGTCGAGGCGATCGAGCAGGTCAAGGAGGAGCTCCTCCAGGCCCTGGAGGACCTGGAGGAGACGCTCGCCAGCTCCCCGAACGACGTCGGCGCGGTCCGCCTGGACGAGGTCGGACGGCTGGTCATCCCGCCGCTGTCGGCCGAGGACATCCCGGCCGAGGCCAAGGAACTGCGGGAGGAGCTGTCGGGGATGCTGCCGTTCGTGCCGATTGCTTCCCTGCTGATCGAGCTGGACGCCCGCACCGGCTTCCTGGACTGCTTCACCCACGCTGGCGGCCGCAAGTCGAAGCTGTCGGTAGAGCAGAAACGCAACATCCTGGCCGTCCTGATCGCCGGGGCCACCAACCTGGGCCTGACCCGCATGTCGGAGGCGTGCGGGGTGTCCTACGACACCCTGGCCTGGACCCAGGAGTGGTATGTGCGGGAGGAGACGCTGCGCGAGGCGAACACGGTCCTGGTCAACCACCACTACAAGCTGGAGCTGGCCAAGAAATTCGGTGGCGGCACCATGTCGTCCTCGGACGGGCAGCGCTTCCCCGTCCGTGGCAAGAGCTTGACGGCCCGGGATATGAACATCCACGGTGGCCGGGTCCTGTCGACCTACACCCACGTCTCCGACCAGTGGTCGACGTACGGCACGAAGCAGATCGTGCCGACCACCCGCGAGGGCCACCGACCTTCCGATCACCGAGCACGCAACTGATACGCACGGCGCCACGCTGGTCAACTTCGGGTTGTTCGACCTGGTCGCCAAAGTTTTCACCCCCAGGATGCGCGATCTGGGCAGGATCACCATGCTGCGGGTCGACACCCCGGCGGCGACCAACGCGCTCTACCCGCACGCCGGGCCGCTGCTGGCCGACCGATGGAACGAGGACCTGATCTGTGAGTGCTACCCCGACCTGCTACGGATGGGCGGGTCGCTGAAGTTCGGGGAGGCCACCGCCTCGCTCATCGTCGGGAAGTGGTCGGCCGCCTCCCGGCAGAACACCCTGGCCGCGGCGTTGAAGGAGTGGGGGCGGATGCGCCGCACTATCCACGCCGCCCGCTATCTTTCGGATCCGGTCTACCGGCGCAAGATCTCCCGACAGCTTAACAAGGGCGAGTCGCTGCACGCGCTGCGCCGGGACTTGCACTACGCCCAGCAGGGCACCATTGTCCGGCCTCACCTGCAGGACCAGACCGAGCAGGCATGGTGCCTTACGATCTTGACGAACGCGGTGATCACCTGGACGACCGAGTATTACGGGATGGCGATCAAGGAGCTGCGCGCTCAGGGCCGTGAGGTTCCCGACGAGCTGCTGTCGTTCATCGCCCCTGGCCACCGCGAGAACATCAACTTCTTCGGGTTCATCGAGGTGGACATCGAAGCCGAACTGGCCAAACTGGATGACGGCTGGCGGCCTCTGCGCCCCACGCTGGTCAACGAGTCCGACACCACCTTCCTGATCAACCCTTGATGCCCCCGAACCCTGGAAGGACCGTGATCGCGGCCGCTGCTCCGCTTGCACTGGCCACCTCCGTGGCGCTGCTGCGCTTCCTCGCCGACCCCGCGCTGCGGCGAAGCCACCTCGCTCACGCGGTGACGGGGCTGTAGGAGTTCGATCTCGTGTGAGGCGGCGCTATGGAATGTGTCGGTGTAGGGGCTGAAACGACCGCGTACTGGGCCCAGCTGGCGTCGGCGAGAACATAGCGCCTCGGTAGAGCGGGCAACGCGGCGCTGCTGGCGCAGCTCGATCCTGCCGACCGCGCCCGGCAGGTGTGCGCCGCCTCGTTGATGAATTGAGCAGGCCGGGCTCTGAGTTCAGTCGGCGGTGCGGGCTGGGCGGGTCGACCATACCTGTGCCACCAGGAAGGTGCCCGCGCCGAACAGCACCACGCCAAGGGGCACGTGGATGGCAACGTCGCCGCTGGCGCCGACCACGAACTGGATGCCGGTCAACAGGACCATTGACGCGCTGACGATCAGATATCGCGCTGATCCGTGGCCCACCCGCCACACCAGGAGCGCGGCGATGACCTGGAGGACCAGCGCGACAGAGACGGCGCCGCCCGTGGCATCGTGCAACTGGCGGCCGCCCTCGTTCGACAAGAGCTGTCCAGCGGTGAACGCCTGCATCAGCAGGGTGGCAGCCAGGAACAGCGTTGTCGCCTTCATCAGGCCAAAGAACCGGGGAAGCGGGGCGTGCTCCGCGTGAGCCGGAAAGGGTAGCTTGGCCGACGATGACATGGGATCACTCCTTGGTGGTCGTTTTGCTGGGTGGGGTGAAAGGGTTTGCTGGCTGCGGTGACTCACCCCGGATCCGGACAAGTGCCGAGCCGCCCCCCTGGACAGGCTTCAATGACGATCTGCTCCTGGTTGCGGGTGGTGTCAGTTCTCAGCGGCCACCCGCTCACCAGATCACCCGCAGCGTGCGCACGCCGTACACCAGGCTGAAGACCCGGAAGTCCACCCGCTCGTATGCATCGGCCAGGGCCAGGTTGGGGAAGCGTCGCAGCAGGGCAGGGAAGGCGATGCGCATCTCCATCCGCGCCAGCGGCGCCCCGAGACAGTGGTGCACCCCGTGGCCGAAGGCGACGTGGCCGGCGGCTCCCCGGGTGATGTCGAGGGTGTCGGGATTGTCGATGAAGGCAGGGTCGCGGTTGGCGGCGGGAAGCGAAAGGATCACGAGCGAGCCCGCGGGAATGGCATGCCCGGCGATCTCCACATCCGTCGTGGTCGTACGCGGTGGCAGCGACTGCACGACGGACAGCCAGCGCAGCAGCTCCTCGACGGCGGGCTCGACCTGCGCGGGATCCTCGCGGATCATCGCCAGCTGGTCCGGGTGCCGCAGCAGGGCCAGGGTGCCCAGGCCGAGCATGTTTGAGGTGGTCTCGTGCCCGGCCAGCAGCAGAAGTCCCGCGATGCCGATCAGCTCATCGGTACTGAGATCGTGGCCGTGCTCGCGCACCAGCATGCCCAGCATGTCCTCGCCTGGATCCGCCTGGGCGCGGGCCACCAGGCCCGCCATGTAGGCGCGGTCCTCCCGCTGCGCCGCGAGGCACTGCTCCATCGGCAAGGAGGTGTCCAGCAGGCGCACGGAACGCTCGTGGAACTCGGCGCGATCTGCATGCGGCACGCCTAGCAGCTCGCAGATCACCAGCGACGGCACCGGCAGCGCGAAGTGTGACACTAGATCGGCCGGCTTGCCGGCCCGCTCCAGATCGTCCAAAGCCGTCTGGACGATCTGGATGATCCGCGGCTCCAGCCTGCGCATCCGCCGTGCCGTGAATTCCGGGGTGAGCATCCGGCGCAACCGCGTGTGCTCGGGCGGGTCGAATCCGATCAGCTGCCCGGCCTGCATCCTGGCCAACTCGTCGGCGTCCATCTGCCCGGATCCCGGGAACGGCGTCAGGGCACTGCTGAACCGGGCCGGATCCGACAGTACCTGGCGAACATCCTCGTGGCGGCAGACCAGGTACGCGGGCGAGCCGAACGGCGTCTCGACCCGGACCACACCCTCTCCGTCACGAGCCCCGGCCAGCTCCTCAACCGGGTTGAACCCGTTCCGCCGCATGTGCAGCGGCAATTCCGGCGCTTGCGTCATCATCTGTCCATTCATCTGGTGATCGAGTGAGATCTTCAGGTGCGGGTCTTGGCCAGCAGGTCGATGACCTCGGCGGTGGTGGCGCTCTCGCCGAGCAGGGGAAAGATCCGTTCAACGCTGTTGCGATGCGCCTGCGAGTTCAGATCGGTCATGGCGTCGGTCACCAGCGTGACGTTGTAGCCGTGTTCGTAGGCGGCGCGGGCGGTGGACTCCACGCCGATGCTGGTGGCAATCCCGGCCAGCACGACCTGTGTGACGTCGCGACGGCGCAACTGCAGGTCGAGGTCGGTGCCGTAGAAGGCACCCCAGGAGCGCTTGGTCACGGTGATGTCGCCGGGGTGGCCAGCCAGGTCATCGACGATGACGTCCCAGCCCGCGGGCAGGGGGCCAGGCGGGCGCGGAATCTCGGTGCGTCCTGGAGCAGCATCCGATCCGTCCGCGCGGGCCGTGACCCGGACCAGGACAACCGGAGCGCTGTGGTCGCGAAAGGCGTCGGCCAGTTCGACCGCACGGGCCACCACCTCGGCGCCGGTGTAAGGGGTTGCTGGGCGGGCGACGAAGGCGTTCTGCAGGTCGATGAGGACGAGTGCGGTTGTTGTGTCGATAGTGGTGACGGGCATGAGTGAGCCCCTCTCCGGGATGCGGTGATGAGTCCAGGCGTCAAACTGAGTCCCCGAACGCCGCTGGCGAGCGAGGTTCGGAGGAAGCCTTGTTCTCGGAGCTCCGGGCCGTGGAGCTCCGAGAACAAGGCCAGGCCGCGGTCATAGGGCCGGCTCAGGGTTGGGTGTCGAGCCACTCCTGGAAGGTCGGGCCGGCGAGCTTGGCATGCGGGCTGGGCAAGAACCCGCCCTCGGCGGCGATCTCGGCATCGGGCATGCCCGAGCCGTCAACGCCGGCGACCTTGATGCCTCGGCGGGCGCCGAGTAGTGCGGCCGCCTCCGCCAAGATCTCCTTCCGGGGTCCGGCGATCTCGGGGATCGGCGTTCTTGGAGCGGGCTCGCAAGGGTTGAGGGCCAGGTCGACCAGTTCCTCGGCCACGGTGCGGCAGGCCACGAGCTGGGTGGGCAGGGCCGGGATGTAGGCGACGTCGCCCTGCTGCCAGTCCAGAAGCTGACCGACGAACTCGTGGAACTGCGCGGCCCGCAGGATGCGGACGGGGATCGGGCCGGACAGGAGGAGTTGCTCGTGCACCTTCTTGGCGGCGAGGAAACCTGCGGTGGCCTTGTCGACGCCGATGATGGACGCCACGGTGATCTGGGCGACCCCCGCCTTCTGGCCGTACTCGTGCAGATTGCGGGCCGAGGTGCGGAAGAACTCCGTCGCCGCCTCCTGGTCGGAGGCGTGCCACGAGGCGACGTCGATGATGACATCCACCTCGGTGAGCGCCTCGGCCAAACCCTCACCGGTGATGATGTCCACGCCGGTGGCTCGGGACATCGGCACGACCTGGTGCCCCCGTTCGGTGAGGACGTCGACGACATGGCCTCCCAGCCGCCCGGTCGCTCCTGCCACCGCGAACGTGGTGATGCTCATGCTGGGTGCCTTTCTTACTCGCTGTAGTTCTGGCCGGGGGGCATGCCGGGGATCGGCTTGGCGATGAGAGCGGCGGGGGTGAAGAAGCCGATGTGGGCGATCGCCATGATGAGCGTCCAGAGCGCCTTGTCGTCGTAGTGCGCGGACGCCTTGGCGTACAGCTCGTCGGGGACGCGCTCCCCGGACGGGTTCGGGGTGAGGACCGCCTCCACGAGCTCCAGTGCGACTCGTTCGGCGTCGGTGAAGTAGGCGGCGTCCCGCCAGGTGGCCACGGCGGTGATGCGCTCCTCTGATTCCCCTGCCTGGCGGAGGTTGCCGGTTTCCCGGATGGTGAAGTACGTGCTGCCGAGCAGCTGCCCGGCGCGCAGCTGCAGCAGGTGGACGGTGGTCTGCGGAATCGCGCCGTTCTTGATGACCTTGTGCAAACCTCCGGCGACTTCTGCCATCTCGGGGACGAACGGGAGGGGGTTGGGCATGCGCGACCGGAGGTCGGTCGTCGTGGGTGCAGACATGGCGAGGGCTTCCCTTCTCAAACTCGGGCTCGTGGTGTCGCGTGCCGTACGGATCGTTCGCACGGCGTCCTGACGAACACGAGACGCCGGCTACCCGCCCTCCGTAACAGCGCTGTCATGTGACGTGGATCACCGATCGCGCGTGTTACGAAACGGTCGGGAGCGGCGTCTCATGCGTGTGGTAGAGCTGAACGCGGACAGGCAGGGGCCAGGCGTGAGTGAGCGCAGCGAGCGAACGACGGACACACCGGGGCCGCTCGACCGTGCCGACCGCGTCGACCCCGCCACCGAGGCGTTCGTCGCCCATCGCAACCTGCTGTTCACCGTCGCCTACGAGATGCTCGGTTCGGCCGCCGACGCCGAAGACGTCCTGCAGAAGACCTGGCTGCGCTGGGTGGACGTGGATCTCGACACCGCGCGAGAGGAGCGTGCCTACCTGGTGCGGATCGTCACCCGGCAGGCGCTGGACCGGCTGCGTGCGCTCGGCCGGCGTAAGGAGTCCTGCGTCGGACCGTGGCTGCCCGAGCCGTTGCTGACCGCGCCTGATGTGGCCGAGGACGTGGAGCTGGCCGACAGCGTCTCGATGGCGATGCTGCTGGTGCTGGAGACGCTCCAGCCGATCGAGCGGGCCGTGTTTGTGCTGCGCGAGGTGTTCGACCTGGACTACGACGAGATCGCCGAGGCCGTCGACAAGAGCCCGTCCGCGGTCCGTCAGCTCGCCTATCGGGCCCGGGCACACGTCGCCGCGCGCCGGCCACGCGGCACCGGCTCCCCGGCCGAGCACCGAGCCGCCCTCCAGGCTTTCCAACGAGCGGTCGAGACCGGCGAGCTGCAGAGCCTGCTCGACATCCTCGCGCCGGACGTCGTCGCCCTGAGCGACGGCGGCGGTGTCAAGCATGCCCTGCTGCGGCCCATCGTGGGGGCTGACAACGTTGCTCGCTTGCTGGCCGTCGGCTGGTGGAAGCGCGACGCGGAAAGGTCCGTCGAGTTGGTGCAGATCAATGGCGGCCCGGGGCTGCTCGTCCGAGTCAACGGCGAGATCGATGGCGTGGTGGCGGTGCGAGTGGAGAACGGCTACGTTACCGGCACCTACCACGTGCGCAATCCCGAGAAGCTGTCGCGTATTGACCAGCAGACCGCCGTGACCCGCTGAGAACCCGTCAGGAGACCTGTCACCCGAGGAATCCTGAACGCGCAGATCTTCGCGCACGGTCGCGGCCGGTGTGGTCGCGGCCGTACGCCTGACGTCTCGGGCTCCTTTGTCCGAGCACCTGCCGCTACAAGCCGAATACGAAATGCCGCTGGAAGGCGAAGAACACGATCGCGGTGGGGCGCGCCAGAATGCATCTCACAGGACACCAGCTCACGGTTGACGCCCAAGCTGCGACACAGAAGATGAATTATCTGTCGCACTGGCGGTTGCCGGATCCTGTCCGCCCAGTTCGGCCTTCGCCGCGCCACGGGCGACTCGGCAACATTATGTGTCACATCCCACGTGCAGGAGGACGGCCCGTGTCCGTCGTGGCGTTCCCCGCACAGCCCGACCCGCCCCCTCTCCCCGGCACGGCCGGCTCGACGACCGCCGCAGCCATCGAGCGCTTCCTGGAGTCCCGCACCGCGGCCACTACCCGCGCCTGCTACGCCGAGACCCTCACCCACCTCGCCGCGATCACCGGACCGGATCATTCCGTCGCCGCGCTGACCCCCGAGCAGTACGCCGCGGAAATGGCTCTCCGCTCCCGAGCATGCCCCCAGCCGCCAGGTAGCACTGAGTAACCGGGAGCTCCCGGGCGGCTTGACATAAAAGCTGTTAGCGAGCAACGCGACCTGCGGAAACGTGCTCGCCGTCGTTATCGCGGCACAAGCCGCCTGACTCATCCCCGGCCGTCCCGACCGAAACCCGCATCTGCGGCGAGACGCCGTCACCTGGGGTGACCTGCAACGATCACCCACTTTGGGGCTGGGGCCACGCTCGGGAGGAGGACGCCGTGAAGGGCGCTTCTGGTGGGGAAGGCCCGTGACGAACGGAGCGTGCCAGATGGCAATCGGCGACATCACATACACCGACGCGCTTGGCGGGCGGGTCACCTTCACCCAGACCGAGGACTCTACTGTCCGCATGGTCGGCCAGTTCAACGAAGGCTTCGACGACCTTAGCCAAGACGCGAAGGTTCTCCTCTACATCGGCGAGCTGCCGCCGCCCGACTACCTCGACCTGAGCATCAACCCCCCGGGAACGTCGGCGTTCGAGCACGACTTCACCGACGTGACCATCACCGACTTCACTGACGTACCGATCCGGATCATCGCCGAAAACGCCGTCGTGGCCGTCTGCGACCCCACCATTTCGGCCTTCTAGCCGCTTGCAGTTGGCCGGGCTCGGGGCGTTCCTCTCAGCGATTGGGACAGCTATCCCGGTATGGCTCACCGGGGATGTACTGCTGCCATTCCTGAGGGGTGAACGGTCGAGCCGCGATGTCGCAGACTTCTCGAAGAAGATCAGGCGGCAAGGCGACGTCCCACACCCGCACCGTATCGTCGGCGCTGGCGCTGGCCAGGCGCTTGCCGTCCGGGTCGAACGCCACCGAGACCACCCCGCTGGTGTGCCCGACGAGGGGGGCGCCGATCTGGCGGCCGGTGGACGTATCCCAGACCCGTATGGTCTTGTCGTCGCCTGCGCTGGCCAGGCGGGTGCCGTCCGGGCTGAACACCACCGAGTAAACCGGGCCGGTGTGGCCGGTCAGGGGGGCGCCGATCTGGCGGCCGGTGAACGCATCCCAGATCCGTATTGTCCCGTCCCAACTGGCGCTGGCCAGGCGCTTGCCGTTCGGGTCGAACGCCACCGAGACCACCTTAGAGGTGTGGCCGGTGAGGGGGGCGCCGATCTGGCGGCCGGTGGACGTATCCCAGACCCGTATGGTCTTGTCGTCGCCTGCGCTGGCCAGGCGCTTGCCGTCCGGGTCGAACGCCACCGAGGACACAATGTCGGTGTGGCCGGTCAGGGGGGAGCCGATCTGGCGGCCGGTGGCCGCGTCCCAGATCCGCACCGTCTCGTCGCGGTAGCCGCCGGCGCTGGCCAGGCGGGTGCCGTCCGGGCTGAACGCCACCGAGTAAACCGGGCCGGTGTGGCCGGTGAGGGGGGCGCCGATCTGGCGGCCGGTGGCCGTATCCCAGATCCGCACCGTCTCGTCGCGGTAGCCGCCGCTGGCCAGGCGCTTGCCGTCCGGGTCGAACGCCACCGAGAGCACAATGTCGGTGTGGCCGGTCAGGGGGGAGCCGATCTGGCGGCCCGTGGCCGCATCCCAGATCCGCACCATCTTGTCGCCCTGGCCGCCGGCGCTGGCCAGGCGGGTGCCGTCCGGGCTGAACGCCACCGAGTGCACGCCGTCGGTGTGGCCGGTCAGAGGGGAGCCGATCTGGCGGCCGGTGGCCGCATCCCACATTCGCACCGTCTTGTCGTCGCCGGCGGTGGCCAGGCGAGTGCCGTCCGGACTGAACGCCACCGACTCCACGACCTTGGTGTGGCCGGTCAGGGGAGCGCCGATCTGGCGGCCGGTAGCCGCATCCCACACCCGCACCGCCCTGTCGCCGGCGCTGGCCAGGCGCTTGCCATCGGGACTGAACGCCACCGAGAACACCCCGCTGGTATGGCCGGTCAGGGGAGCGCCGATCTGGCGGCCGGTTACCGCATCCCACATCCGCACCGCCCTGTCGCCGGCGCTGGCCAGGCGAGTGCCGTCCGGACTGAACGCCACCGAGAACACCCAGAGGGTGTGGCCGGTGAGCGAAGGACCGATCTGGCGGCCGGTGGCCGCATCCCAGATCCGCACCGTCTTGTCACCGCCGGCGCTGGCCAGGCGGGTGCCGTCCGGACTGAACGCCACCGTGTACACCTCGCCGGTGTGGCCGGTCAAGGGGGTGCCGATCTGGCGGCCGGTGGCCGCATCCCAGATCCGCACCGTCGCGTCTGCGCTGGCGCTGGCCAGGCGAGTGCCGTCCGGACTGAACGCCACCGAGAACACCTTGCTGGTGTGGCCGATCAGGGGAGCGCCGATCTGGCGGCCGCTGGCCGCATCCCACACGCGCACCGTCTTGTCACCGCTGGCGCTGGCCAGGCGCTTGCCATCCGGACTGAACGCCACCGTATACACCTCGCCGCGGTGGCCGGTCAAGGGGGTGCCGATCTGGCGGCCGGTTGCCGTATCCCAGATCCGAACCGTCGCGTCTGCGCTGGCGCTGGCCAGGCGCTTGCCGTCCGGACTGAACGCCACCGAGGACACGGAGTCGGTGTGGCCGGTGAGGACGCCTCGTGCAGGCCGGCTGACCACCTCGTACATACTGGTTCGGGCGTCGTCGGTCTGGGTGATCGCCCATGCCGCCGCAGCCAGGCGCGCCGACATCACCGCGTCGTTGGGCCAGGATTGGCTTTTGGCGGCTATCTGGCTGGAGAGTGTTGAGGTGCGTCGCCGTTCGGCTTCCTGGCCAAAAAGCACAGCAGCCACCGCGGTGATGATCGCGATGACCAGCAGTCCAGCCAGGACGGAGAACAGGGCCTGCCAGCGGCGCCGGGTGCGGGTGGCGGCCCGGGTGCCGGCGTGTAGGAAGGCGGTGGCGGTCGCGGGCAGTCTGAGGTGGCGGCCGGGGGTGGCGTGCCAGCTCGCCGCAGCGTGCTGTGCCGTTTCCAGCCGGGTGCCGCGGTACAGGAACGACACATCCCGGCCGGTCTGCTCCCATTCGACGGCGTCCTGGCAGATCTCGCTGTGCAGCCGGCGATCGGCGTGTTCTTCAGCCAGCCAGGAGCGCAGGCGTGGCCAGGCGCTGAGCAGGACGTCGTGGGCGAGTTCAACGGTGCTGGATGCCGCCGGGTCCGCGAGCTGCTCCCCAGGAACGCCGATCTCTGCGGCGGAAGCGCTGCTGCCCGTCGCGGTCGAGTCGGATGCGCCCGGCGCTCCGGCGAGTGCGGGGGCGGGGGCGGGTGGTGCGGAACCGGTCACCATCAGCCGGGCGCGGGTGAAGGCCGTCACGACGTGGCGGACCATCTCCCGCTCGGCTGGCTCGCAGCGTGCGGCCAGCTCGCTGAAGGTCGCGCGGTGCCGTATGGGCTGCCCGTCGCCGCCGATGAGTGTCAACGCCAGCAGGATCCCTTGGGCGGCCTTCTGCTGCTGCGGGGTCAGGGCGCGGTAGGTGTCCTCGGCGGCGTCCTCGACGGCGGAGGCGACACCGCCGGAGCGGTCGTAGCCGTGCAGGGTCAGCTGTCCGTCGTGGCGGTTGTGCCAGGTGCGCACCATCGCCATCGACAGCAGCGGCAGCGCCCCCACCACCGAGCCGCCGCCCGGCGCCCCGTCCGCCGTGGCCCAGGTGTGGGCGATGAGGTCGCGGACCACCTGCTCCGCCAGGCCGTCCTGGACCCGCAGCCCGGCTGATGCGGCCGGGCCGGTGATCGCGCGCCGCAGTTCCGGCTCGCTCATCGCACCCAGCACGAACGCCCGTTCCTCAAGCGCCCGCGCCAGCGCCGGGTAGGCGGCGCACCGGTCGATGAAGTCGCCGCGCACCGCCAGCACCACGATCCCGGCCGGTTCCCCGCAGTGATGGTCCGAGCTCGTGTCGCGGGCCGCGTGCTGATCGGCGTCCGGCAGACCATCCGGTGGCGGGCCGGCTGGGGTGGCGATCGCGTCGAGCGCGGCCACGAACGCGGCCGCCTCCTCAGCGTGCCCGCGCAAGGACGAGGTGAACAGCTCCTCGAACTGATCCACCACCATGATCAGCCGCCGCGGGGCCTGGCCGGACCCGCCCAGCCGGCGGCGGATCACCTCCGCGTCCAGCGCCTGCCGGGCCCGCACCCTGGCCCGGGCCGGATCGGCACGCAGTTCGCCAAGCACAACTTCGGGATCGGCGCCGCACCGCACCGCCAACTGCACGGCCAGCTCCTGCAGCGGCCGCTCGGAGGGAGTGAAACACACCTGCGGCCACGACGCGCAACCACCGGGGCCGCTGGATGCGGCAGTCAGGGCGGGCAGCAGCCCCGCCTGCAGCAGCGACGACTTACCCGCCCCGGAAGCGCCGGTCACCATGACCAGCCCACCCTCCGCCTGCTTGCCGGTGACCATCGCCTGCAGCCGGGCAGTGGCCTGGCCCCGCCCATGGAACAGCGCCGCCTGGTCCGGACCGAACGGCGCCAGCCCCTGATATGGACAATCGTCCGCCCACACCACGTCGCCACCGGCCGCGGGCAGCGTGCGTAGCTGGCCAGGACTGGTGCCGAGCAGCGCCCACCACGCCTCACGGTCCGGGCCAGGGAGCGTGTCGACCAGAGTGATCGGCACGATGGTGAGATCCGAGGCACCCTGACGCGGCGCGTGTTCCGACACCACCCCGACCACCAGGTCGCCGGCCAGCACCGCTGCTCCGGACATGCCCGACCACGCCGAGCCCGCCAGCGCCGTGCCGGCCGACGGCAGCGGCGGCCCCTCAGGACGATGCCCAGTCTGCAGGGTGAGCAGACCCGGCCCCGGCCGCTGTGAGACGGGGATCCGGCCGCTGATCTGGGCGGCCTGACGGACCACCGCCACGCCGTGGCCGCGCTCCAGGAAACGCGGGAACCCCACCGCGCCGCACTCCTCGACCACTTCCAGCCGCTCCGTGCGGTCGGCGATGCGTGCGAATCCGATCAGCGGCAACAGCCCGATATCGGCTGGCGTGTCCTCGGTGAGCTCCAGCACGGCCAGATCCGCGTGTCCGACCTCCCCTCGCAGCAGCACCCGCGCTCGCCAGCTCGTCTTCGGGCCGTCGGGCCAGGGGATGGCCCGACGGACTTCGATGTCGCCGTCGGTGACGGCATGCAACGAGGTCAAGACGTGGCGGCCGTCGATCAGGAAACCCGAGGCGACCCGCCACTCCGTCCCGGCGCCCGAGCCGCGACCGACGGTGACCTGGGCGATCACCTCGACGAACCGGTCCTGGATCGCCACCAGCACGCCCCGCCCCTTTCGGCTAACCCGGCTTGGCCGTCGAACGACGCGACACCTTGACCGGATCACCCTGCGCATCGACGGGCGGCTGCAGGACGACGGTCACCTTCTGCACCCGATCGTGCTCGATCTTGCCGCCGGCGCCCGCCTCCAGCACCCACACCTTGACCTTGCCGCTACCCTCGCCGATCTTCTTCACCCCGACCTGAAACTCCAGCGTCACCTCCCCGACAGGAAACTGGATCTCCGCCTCAGCGCCCTGGGCGATCGCCTCCCGCAGTTCCTGACGGATCTGCTCGATCGCCTCCGGCAGCCCAAGCTCCCCCATACACCCTCCTGCATCACAAAGCCTTGGCCAGGAGACGCGATCGTGGACCGCTGAGCGCGCAATCTGCGGCCGTCAGCAGGCCACCAGGCCACGTCATGCAGTCCTGCAGCACCGGACGCTTCAGCAGCGACTGCTCGCGCACCCCGTGCACCGCTACGACCCGGCGCTCGTCTCGTACACCCGTATGACCGCGACGGTAGTGCGATCACAACATCACGTACAGCGACTTGACGCAGCAGAACATCACGATTCGAAGCCACTGGATCAACTCGACATTTCGCGATCATCGCGTTGACCTCAATAGGCATGAACGTCAAGAACAGCTTGATTCCGATGATGTGTCAAGGTTTTCTTGACGCATGAGCAACAGTGACATCGCACTCAGCCGGCGGGCCTTGGCGCGCCTGGCGGTGGCCGATGAGGCCGCCGACGCCTCGGACCGCCTTCGCGGCCTGGTCGACCCGAGCAACGACGAATGGGCCCGCCCCGGCGAGATAGTCGAGCAGGCCGCCCGGCTGTTCGAGCAAGCCCGTGAGATCCTGGCGAAGGTCGTGGTCTACGAGCGGCTCAAGGGGGCCAGCTGGGAGACCATCGGGTCCGCGCTCGGTGAGATCAGCAAGCAGGCCGCGCACGAGCGGTACGGCAGCGCCGAGACCGAGTTCCGGCGCCAGGCGCTCCTGGCCTGGCTCATCCCCGAAGAGGCTTACTGCCAGCTCGGCGAAGTGGCCGACGCGGCCGGGACGATCCGGCGCATCCAGCGCTGGCAGAACCGAGCCACCGAACCCGGCGCTGCCCCCGTGGACGACTGGACCCCGCCGGCCTACAAGCCGATGGACACCACCGAGCAGTCCGGGCTCGTCATCGAGGCCGCCAGCCTGCTGAGCGGCGTCGGCATCTACAAGAACGCGCCGAAGCTGACCCCCGAGCAGCGCAGCAAGGCTGAACTGGGCTTGGCCAGGCGGAAGGTCGCGCTGTACACGGCGATCTGCGAGGCCAACCCGGAGGACCCGAACACGGCTGAAGTCCTTGCGGGCGCACGAGCGCGGCTCACCGAGCTGGAAGAGCAGGCTCCCCGGCCTCCAGAAGGGAACGCGTGATGGACGGAGACAACATGGACCGCAGCATCGCGAGCCGGGGCCACAACACAAGAAGACCCCCAAGAAGGCCAAAACGTCCGCTAAGTCCGGCGACGACACTCCGCACCCAAGGCCCCAACCTAGGAGTGGCCTGGCAAAGACGACGAGAACTGCGCCTAAGCCCCAGACCCCGCCCCGTGCATGCAGGGTCAAGTGCGGCAAAAGGCCACCCTCCCCACCGCCAGCCCGAAGAAGAAGGAAGAGGAAAAGAATAAGCAGGATGATGGAAAGAAGGGCTCGCAGGGAGAGATAGCCGTACCTGCGCCGCCAAAGATCGTTTGCAAGCAGGGGATGCCCTGCTGGGACATCGAGGGCACCGACTGGGACCGCGGGTCCGTCGGCATCGGAACCGACTTCGGCGTACCTGGCGACCAGTTCGGCGACACCCGTGACCCCATCATCAATTGCGACGAAGGCCCTCGGACCGCTGGAAGCTGCGCCGACGGCGTAGCCGCTGTCGACCCATCAGGTAACGATCCCACCCCTGACTACGGCGATCCCCCGCCGCCTTCCGCCTACACCTGCAACCAGCCCAACAGCTTTGTCTCCGGCACCAAGGTCCTCATGGCGGACGGCAGGACGAAGGCCATCGAAGACGTCAAGATCGGCGACCGAGTCATCGCCACCGACCCACGCAGCGGCCGCACCGAAGCCGAACCCGTCACCGCTCTGATCACAGGCGAGGGCAACAAACACCTCGTCAAGCTCACCATCGATGTCGATGGCCCCGCAGGAACCGCGACCAGCACCATCACAGCCACCAGCAACCACCCCTTCTGGGTGCCAGCGATGCGTCTCTGGGTCGATGCTGGTCGACTGCAGCCTGGTATGTGGCTGCAAACTTCAGCAGGCACCTACGTCCAGATAGCTGCAATCGCAGTCCGGACCGCTGTTCAACAGGTCCACAACCTCACGATCGATGACCTGCATACCTACCATGTGGTAGCAGGCGATCAAGCGATCCTCGTCCACAACGACAATCCCCTAGATGAAGATGCCTGGCCAGGGATTGTCTGGAAGGCTTTGGCTCATGGCGAGGACCCGGCTCTGGGACTCACGGCTCGCGATCCCAATGCCATTGTCACTCCGCTATCGCATGTAGCTGGTAAGCGTAAAAGTCCCTGGATTTCCACCTCAAAGTTGCCGAGCGTGGCATTTGATAAATACAATCAAGGAAACGGGGTGGTTGCTATCGATCTTTCCAAGATTCCTGGAGCAGTCGTCGACGTCTCCCCGGGGTCCCCTGGGAAGGGTAGGATAGATTCCTATGCCAAAAAGGATCAGGAGGTTTTGATCCATGGCTATATACCTTCTGATGCGATTGTGGGGTGTTGGGATTGAGGCATGACGATCCAGAACTCCTGGAGGCGTTGGATCTGACGTGGGACGATGAGACGGGTTTCTTGGGCCGCTTGCGCGGCGGAGAATTTGTTCAAGAGCTTGCCGTTGCCTATGTCGAGCTATTGGGCGAGGTCGACCCTGTCGAGGATGAGCTTGTAAATGCATCCTTTGTCAAGCTTCTCTGGTTTATGCCAGTATTTATAGAATGGCAGATCGAAAGAGTGGTTGAAGCGGGCACTCCTCGCGAAGACGTGGAGCGAATTCTTGATCTCGCAACCACTCGAATAATGGACATTCTGGGAGTTCCATGAATGACGACTGCCTGATGCCCGTCAGATGTCCGCCGGCGCGGCCCGGCGCTCGGGTCCGTGCCACCAGGGGCAAGGTAGCTCAGAGTGAGGGCTGATCCGACAGAACGCGAGCTCTGTCGGGTCTCCCCAATCGCATCCGCCCAGGTCAGCGCCTAGGACCCTCGAACGCCATGATTCGGCCGCTGCCCGGCCCCTGTTGTCCACAGCCGTAACCGCTCCGGCGGCCACCGGCCTCAAAGGAGGATCAGACCGGATTTTGGCGCTGGGTGGAGGTGGTCAGGGGGTCGCCGCGTCGATGGCGGCCTCGCGGGACAGCTCGGTGCAGTAACAGCCGTCACAGGTGGTGCAGACCCCGCACCCGCCGCACAGCGCGCGCAGGTGGTGGCCGCACGCGGGGTTGACGTCGTGGTGGGGGTCGCCGTCCCAGGAGGAGACCCAGGGGCGCCTGTCCCGGGCCGGGCTCCTTGGCTGAACCGCCGCGCCCTCCAGGGCCTTCGGGCCTGGCCTGCCCCTGATCAGGACGACCAGCCCTCCGGACCCGAGGACGGCCGTTCTCCCATTGACCAATCAGATCATGTGGCGTTGTGTGACAGGCAGCATGATCAATGGTGCCCGATGCGGGGGGCTCAACGCTTGAGCTCATCGGTGACACCACGGCCGACGGACCTGGGTGGTACTTGGTGATGACCACGCGCTATCAGAACCGCTGGACCGTCGCGGCGGGGGTCCTGGGCGAGGTGTTCCTGATGTGGGTGTACCTGGGGGGAGTGACAACGGTGCCCTTCCCTGACCTCCTCAGCCGGCTGGTCGCGGGGACCGTTGTCACGCTGAGTTGCTGGGTGTCGGCGGTGGCGACGTTCTTCCCCGCAGTGCGGCTGTGCCGTAAGGAACTGGTGGTGGACAACCCGCTGTTCACCTACCGCATCCCCTGGCGGTACATCCTGGATGTGGAGCCCGACGGAGGAATGGAGATAAGGACCCGCGGCGCAGGAGAGATCGCCTCCTTCGCGTTCTCCTCCTCCCTGCTGGGCGAGCTGACCGGCAACCGCACCTCAAGGCGGGTGGCAGCCGCCATCCTCGAATACCGCAGAAAACAGGCGGACAAGTCGGGCGGAGGCGACGTCACTCGCGAGATCCCCGTCCTCCGGCACGTGATCTGGCTGGGCTGCTCGTGGCCCCTCCTCACCTGGGCCCTACCGGCGATCCTGTCGCCCTGACCGGCGACCGCCGGCGCGCCCGCACGATCTCGATGACGTCGCCGGCTTCGGCACGGACGGTTTCAGTCGTCGCGCCCGGCGCCGCGATCGGGTGCGCCCATGTTCCCCGTCCCCGGCATGTCGTCGGCGAGCCCGTAGCGCAGGTAAACGATGCCCTTGGGGCCGGCCACCGGCGGTTCGAGGAGCGTGACGTTCGCGGGCACCGCGTCATCGTCGAACACCTTCTTCCCGACGCCGAGCACGATCGGGTGCACCCAGAGGTCGAGACGGTCGAAGAGCTTCTCGCCCAGGAGCGTCTGCACCAGGTTCAGGCTCCCGACGACCTTCACGTGCTCGTGCCGGTCACGGATCTCGCGCACCGCGCCGGCCAGATCCGGTCCGATCCTCCCCGAAGGCCCACCTGCCGTCCGGGCCCTCTGACCAGCGCGGACGCTCTACTTTGCGCCTGGTGGCACCGACCCGAGCGCCGGGCCTAGTAGCAGGCGTTGGTGATCGGCAGCAGGCCGCGCTCGCCGAAGACCCGCTTGGCCACGAGCGTCGCGTTGATCGCACGCGGCATCCCGCAGTAGGTCGCCGCATGCAGCATCGCCTCGGCGATCTCCGTCGGCGTGAGCCCGACGTTCAGCGCGGCGTTCACGTGCACGTACAGCTGCGGCTCGCACCCGCCCAGCGCCGTCAGCACGCCGAGCGTCACCAGTTGACGATCGCGCGGCGCCAGCTCGGGCCTGGCGTACATGTCGCCGAAGGCCCAGGCCACCACCTGGTGACCCAGTTCGGGCGAGACGTCGGCGAGCGATTCCACCACCCGCTCCGCCGCCTCTCCGTCGATCTCGCTCAGCACCTTCATGCCGTGGTCGTAGCGCTCCTGGCGGTTCATCCCGTTGTTCATGGCTCCATGCTGGCCCGCGACTGGCCCAGCCATGCCCTACCAAACACAGCGCCTATACTTGCCATGCTCAGGAGGTATGGAAATGGAGCTGCGGCTGCTCACCTACGTGGTCACGATCGCCGAGGAGGGCGGCGTCAGCGCGGCGGCCAGGCGGCTACACCTGACGCAGCCCACCCTCAGCCGCCAGCTGCGCGAGCTGGAACGGCAGGTCGGCAGCACCCTGTTCGAGCGGACCGGCCGTGGCCTCACCCCCACCCCTGCCGGCCAGGCCCTCGTACGGCGCGCCCGCACCGTCCTGGCCGAGGCGGAAGCCGCGCTCGACGACGCCAGGCTGGCGGGCCAGGGGCTGTCCGGGCAGTTCACGATCGCCTTCGCCGGGTCCGGCATCAACGGCCCGCTCGGCGGCGCGCTCGGCCGGCTCCGCCGCGAGCTGCCCCGCGTCGACCTGCGGCTGCGGGAGAGCTTCAGCGACCCCGAGATGTCCGGCCTCGTGCTGGATAGCCAGGCCGACCTGGCCGTCCAGCGGCTGCCCGCCAGGGACGCCCGGCTGGCCACGCACGTGTGGTGGCGCGAGCCGCTCACGCTGTTCCTGCCCGCCGGGCACCCGCTCGCCCACGGCTCCCGGCCCGCGCCGCTGACCGCGCTCGGGCAGATCCCGCTGGTCATCTGGCCGCGCGAGGTCTCTCCCCGCTCCTACGACGAGATCATCGCGCTGTGCCACCAGGCCGGGGTGGTGCCGCGGATCGGCGCTGAAGGGCGCTCGTCGCAGACGCTGCTCGCGCTGGTCGCCGCCGGGTTCGGCGCCGCCGTACTGGCCGACTCGCACCGGGCGCTGCGGCGGGTCGGGGTGACGCCGCGACCGCTGGAGGGCACCGAGACCGTGCTGCACCTGGTGTGGCGGGCCGCCGACCAGGCGCCGTTGCTGCACCGGGTACGCGACACGCTCGTCGCGCTGCAACACCATGGACAAGAGCGTCCTCATGCCGTGGACATCGAAGGCGGCGATCCGGGCGCGGTGGACATGCCGTGAGCGACCTCGATCCGCATCCCGACCTGGGCGAGTTCGAACGCGTTCTCGGATTCGCGCCGACCCTGAAGACAGGGCCGGGTTGATCGGTCAGGCGGGCCAGCGAGCCTGGGTGGTGTAGGCGGGCTGCCACTGGGTGGTGAAGGCGGTGCGCGCGGGATCGGGGAGCGGGGCGAGCAGCGTCGCTGTCGTCTGCTCGTTCGCGCCCTCCAGCAGCCAGGGCAGGAGCCTGGGCACGTCAGGGCCGATCCGCTGGGCGTGGACCTGGCCGAAGTGCGCCCACTGTTGCGCGGACGCGAAGGCCTGGATGAGGGGCAGCGCCTGGGCCTCCTCGTGCCTGAGATGGCCGCTCAGCCCGGTGACCAGGGAGTCGATCATGTCAGCCAGGAGGTCCAGGCCGGAACCGGGATCGGACAGGGAAGCGTTGATCGCCTCGATGACCTGATCAATGGCGGCGTGCTCGGCCTCCATCGCCTCCAGCAGTGACAGCTCGTCGGGCCGGTCCGCCAGGGTCTCGCGCAGCGCGGGCCACAGGGCGTCGTCCTCGGCCGTGTGGTGGACGTGCAGGGACCTGTTGAACAGTTCCCAGCCGACCGCCGTACGCAGGACAGCACGCGGGTCGCCGCCGGCGCGGCCGGCGATGCGGGCGATGTGCTCGAGCTCGCGCCGCAGCGCGTCATGCATCGCGTACATCGCCGTCATGTCGATCGTTTCGCTCACAGTGTCTCCTTAAGTGATGGTGGCGGGTCAGGACCAGCTGGCGCCGGCGGGTTCCTTGATGGCGGCGTTGAGCCGGTTGAACAGGTTCGTTACACCGATCAGCAGGAGCAGCGCCGAGATCTCCTGCTCGTCGTAATGGTCGGCGACCTGGTCCCACAGTTCGTCGGGCACGGCGTCGGTGGAGCGGTCGGCCAGCCGGGTGAGCACGTCGGTCAGTTCCAGCGCCGCCCGTTCCGCGTCGCTGAAGAAGGGCGCCTCCCGCCAGGCCCCGACCGCGGCGATCCGCTCCGTGCTCTCCCCCGCCTTGACCAGATTGGCGGTGTGCGCGTGCACGCACGCGGAGCAGCCGTTGATCTGGCTGGCGCGAAGCCCGACGATCTCCTGCAATTCCTGCGAGAGGCCGCCCTGGTTGACGGCCTTGAAGATGGCTCCGATGCCCTTCATCCCGTCAGGCAGGACGAAGGCGGGGTTCTTCATACGCGCTTGCATGGTCGCTTCCTTCTGTTTGGGCAGGTGAGTGCAGTTCCAACCCTCGCCGGGACGCCGCGCTGGATCAATGTAAGATTCGCGAGCCACCTGATAACACGCGCTTATGGTGGAAGAAGGACGCCTTGGAACTGCGGGACATCGAGATCTTCATGACGCTGGCCGACGAGCTGCATTTCGGCCGGACAGCCGAGCGGCTGTATGTGTCCCAGGCCCGGATCAGCCAGGCGATCAGCCGGCAGGAACGCCGCCTCGGCGCGCTTCTGTTCGACCGTTCCAACCGCCGCAACGTCCGCCTGACACCGCTGGGCTGCCAGCTACGCGACGACCTGCGCCCGGTCTACGCCAGCATGCGTGACAGCCTGGAACGTGCCCGCCTGGCCGCCCGGCGGATCACCAGCACCCTGCGCGTCGGCATGATCCCCGGAAACATCCATTACCTGAGGGACTACTGGGAGGCGTTTCGCGCCCGGCACCCGCAGTGGGAGCTACGGTTCGGGCACGCCCCGTTCACCGATCCCTTCGCCGTCCTCAGGAACGGTGAGCTGGACGTCCTCATCACCTGGTTGCCGATAGAGGAGGACGACCTCACCGTCGGCCCGACGCTGTTCACCGACAGCAGGCTGCTGGGAGTCTCCACGGATCACCAGTTGGCGGCCCGCTCCTCCATCTCCATCGAGATGCTCGCCGATTTCCAGATGAGCAGCGCCAGCATGCCCCCCTACTGGGGCGCCGGGCTGGTCCCCCTGCGCACGCCCGGCGGACGGGAGCTCGATCGCGGCCCCCTGGTAACCGTCATGGACGAACTGCTCACGTTGATGAGCATCGGTGACATCTTCCATCTCTTCCCCGCCCACGCCACGCCGTACTGGAGCCGGCCGGACCTCATCTGGCGGCCCGTCAACGGCCTGCCCGCCATGCGCTTCGCCCTGGTATGGCGCACCGACGCTGAGAACGACGCCATCCGGGCGCTGGCCGGCATCGTCAGCGACCTCCCCCAGCGGGAGCTGGCTGACCACTGAACGAAGTCAGTGGATCGCGACCCGGCCGCGATCGGGCAGGGCAGCGGTCAGATCTGGACCGGCAGCGCCGACAACCGGGGTTGAGAAACCCAGGAACAGCCGTTGGCGCTGAGATTGATCTTGGGCGGAACGTGACGTCTGGTTTCGGTGTGTGATCGTCTCGGCATCGAGATTCGGGCATCTGGCATGATCGTCGCTTTGACGGTGCTCATTGAGGAGCGTGTATGCATCGGACGGCCATGTGGCGCCGCAACAACATGGGGTGCCGTTAACCGATGTGTCATGGGCCGCCAAACCTCGAAGATCCCTTGTCTGACCTCCTGTAATGCCGAAGCGCCCGGCGTGGATCCATGGGTATGGAACGTCCGCCGCTTGGCATGGATGAGCTCATCGAGCACTGGACTGTGCTGGGCGATGAGGTCGGCCTGGTCAGTGCGAAGCAGGAGGGCGCTCGTGTGGCCTTCGCGCTGTTGCTGAAGTACTTCACGGAGCACGGTCGGTTCCCGCGTGGGCGGGTGGAGTTTCCCGACGAGGTGGTCGACTACGTCGCGAAGCAGACCAAGACGTCGGCCAGCAGCTTGGGCTTGTACGACTGGTCAGGCCGGACGATCGAGCGTCATCGCAGTGAGATCCGCGATCACCTCGGCTTCCGGGATTGCTCGGTCGCCGACGCCGACAAGCTGACCGACTGGCTGGCTGTGAACGTCGCGCACGCCGAACGACAGTCCGACCGGGTCCGCGAGGAACTGCTCAAGCAGTGCCGTCAGGAGCGGATCGAGCCGCCCTCGCCGGGGCGGATCACTCGGATCGTACGGTCGGCACTGCACAACGCGGAGCAGACATGGTTTCACCGAATCGCGGCGCGGCTGGATGCGGAGACGGTGGCCCGGGTGCTTGCCCTGGTGGCCGCCGACAACACCGCGGTGGAGACCGAGGAGAGCGATGACGATCTGGACGAGCATGAGGGCTCGGTCCTGTCGCTGATCAAGGCGATGCCGGGCAACGTGAGCCTGGATTCGACGCTGACGGGGATCCGCAAGCTGAACGCGATCCGGGGCATCGAACTGCCGGCCGGGTTGTTCGCCGACGTCACTCGGCTGGTCGATGTGCCGGCGTCCGAGCTCGGGCTGTATGAGTGGGACGGCCGGACGATCAAGCAGCATCGGGCTGGTGTGCGCAAGTATTTCGGATTTCGCGAGTGCTCGGTGGCCGACGCGGAGAAGGCCGCGCAGTGGCTGAACCAAGGAGCGGCAACGGACCACCGGGACCGACAACATTGGTGGATTCAGACTCGACTCGTCCCCTCGCGGGCGAAGTGCGGTTCCGCCGCTTCCAGTCGTGGTACCGAGATGCCCAGCCGTCGTGCTTCGGCGAGGGTGTCCCGGCAGACCGCACGCGGCTCCTCGGCGTCGGGGTCGGAGTGCGCCGTGAGGCTCACGCGCGCGGGCGCGACATGAGCGGTCAGCCAGGCGAGCACGGGTGCCGTCAGCCAGGTGGGCGCCCGGAACGGCAGCACACCGCCACGGTGCCGTCGCAGGTCGAGGCCGCGCGCCTGGAGGAGCGGCAGCAGTTCGCGGCCGGCCAGCAGCGCCTCGCGAAGGTCGCCCGTTGCCCCGGCCAGTTGGGACAGGGATCCCAGTCGCAGGCCCTGCGAGAACATGCCGGCATCCGACGCGAAATGGACCCACAGCCAGCCGCGGAAGTCAGGCCGCTCCTTGATCCGGAGCCCGGCCTCGCGAAACGCCTGGCGCACAGCCCGTTCCCGGTTGGTCGCAGGCCGGTCGAGTGTGCCGAAGATGACCGACGGCAGCAGTGCCCCGTGGACTACGCCGTCCGCGCCGAAACCGCCACCGGCCTGGGGAAACCCCCAGGCGATCTGGTCGGCGGGGAGTGCGCCGATCGCGGCCAGCGGCTGGGTCCAGATGTTGCCGAAGACCAGCACCGTGGCCTGGCCGACACGCGGGGACAGGAAGGCCGCCGCCTCCGCGAGGCGATGGTGGGGCACGCTGAGCACGATCAGGTCGAAGTCGTGGTCCGGCTCCAGCGCCTCGCGGTAGCGCGCCGGCCACCTCTCGGCGACGCGCTGCCCCCACACCCGGCGCCGCATATCGAGCAGGTCGAGGTCCACCGCGTCCCCGTACGTCTCCGCGCGACCCGGCCGGACGTAGAACTCGACGTCATGTCCCGCCTGTTGCAGAACCCAGCCGTAGATGGTGGCGATCACGCCTCGGCCGAACATCAGGATCTTCACACTGCACCTCGACCTCGTGGAGTAGGATCGATTTGGAGGTCATCTCCATTTGTCAACGCGAGGTAGCGCATGACCGCCGACAAGCCCCTGCGGGCCGATGCCCAGCGCAAGCGTGACGCCCTGCTCGCCAAGGCCCGGGAGGTCTTCGACGCCGGTGGCTTCTTCGACCTGCGCTTCGATGATTTCGCCCGTCTGGCCGGGGTGGGTACGGGCACGCTGTATCGCCACTTCCCCACCCGGGAGGCGCTGGCTGAGGCGGTCTACCACGGCGAGATCGCCGCGCTGTGCGACCGCGCCCGCCGGCTACAGGCCACACTGCCCGCAGCGGAGGCGTTGGCGACCTTCCTGCGCGGCATGGTCGACCACATAGCTGCCCACGAGGGCCTGGCCCGGACGCTGGCCACGCTCATGGCCGATCGCTCGGGCGCCCTCGCCGAGGGCAGCCGGGCGCTGGAGCAGGCTGTCACCGACCTGGTGGCCGCCGCCGTGCGGGACGGCGCCGTTCGCGACGACGTGGGTGCCGGTGCCGTGATGATGGCGCTGCACGGCATCGGCGCGGCCCATGACAGTCCCAACTGGCGGGCCGAGGCCGACGACGTCATCACCCTCGTGCTGGACGGGCTGCGCCGCCCCCTATGACCAAAACTTCGGATGGCCAACGCCCGTCACCTCTTCCCAGGGCCGCCAGTTCTTTTCAGGAAACCACCCTTCCGTGAAGTAATCGGGCCCATGCCGTCCCCCACCCCCAGCTCGGCGTCCCCGCACGCCGGACCGGATCGCGCCGAAATCACTTCACGAAGGGTGGTCGCGCTCCCCGACCGGCTCGATCCGGCCGACGACAGCCTGCCCGCCTGGATCGAGCGCTACCTCGATCTGGCCGTGTGCGGGGTCCGCTCGCCGGAGGTCACCGCCAAGATCTCCCGGCATCTGCAGCGCTTCGCCACCTGGATCACCGAGGGACTCGGCCACGACCAGCTCTCCGCCGTCACCCCGCGCGAGATGGCGCCCTGGCGCGACCATCTGGCCGCCGCTGGCAACTGCGGCCGTGACGGCCCGTCCCGCCGTCCAATCCGCAGCAGCCGGTGCACATCACCCAGGCGCCGCCCGTTCTGCTGGTCGGGAACACGCATGATCCCGCGACGCCGCTCGCCTGGGCCAAGAGCCTGGCCAGGGGCATCAAGGGGGCGCAGGTGCTGACCTACGACGGCGACGGGCACACCTCATACCTGCGTAACGCCTGCACGACCGCGAGCATCGACCGCTACCTGATCTCCGGGACGCTCCCCACGCCCGGCACGGTCTGCCGCTGAACCCTTGTGCGGCCCGGGCGCGCAACCGCTCGACGACCTGGACCGGCGTTTCCGCCGATGGCGTCGGCCCTTCCGCGTCAGCTCCGGCGGTGACGTGCGATGAGTTTCCGGCCGCCGCGTCGTACCAGTCTCGTAGACCCGTACGCGACGAAGGGAACGAGCGGCACGATGACCGACCACATCGAAGTGAACGGCGTACGCACCTGGTACGAC
>NZ_JBFAMZ010000030.1:1797-97154 GCF_040674635.1 Nonomuraea sp. NPDC049758 | reverse complement strand
CCGTCAACCTGACCGCCTCCGGGCTGCCCAGCGGCACCACCGCCAGCTTCAACCCGGCCTCGGTGACCTCGGGCAACTCCTCCACGCTGACCCTGGCGGTCGGCGCCTCCACCGCCCAGGGCACCTACCCGATCACCATCACGGGCACCGGCTCGACCTCGACCTCGCACACCGCGACCTACACCCTGACGGTCGGCACCGGCGGCCCCGGCGGCCGGACGTTCACCAACAACACCGACTACCAGATCAGGGACTACTCCACCACCCGCAGCTCGATCACGTCCAACGCGACGGGCACCGCGGCCTCCCCGGTGCAGTTGTCCATCACGATCAGCCACACCTGCGCCGAGGACCTGAACATCCGGCTCCGCGGCCCGAACGGCACCTACTACCTGGTCGACGCCTACGGTGGCACCAGCTGCACGCAGTACGGCACCAGGACCTTCTCGGTCCCGGTCAGCCAGCAGGCCGCCGGCACCTGGACGCTCGACATCAGGGACGTCTACGCCGGTGACACCGGATTCCTGGACACCTGGAGCATCACGCTCTGAGCGTCGTCAACCAGGGGTAGCGAGCCCCGGCCGGTCCTCCGGCCGGGGCTCCTTCACGTCGCCGGCGGATGCGCGCGCCGAGCTCCGGGTCCGTCCGGGCAGGCCGCCGTTCAGACGTCCCCGCCCATGGCGGCTGCGGCTGCTGAGAGGTTGACGTAGTCGCGCAGCCGGATGATCCGCCCCTCGCGAACGGTGAGGACGATCAGGTTGGGCAGCGCGAACTCGCCGGTGGCCGCGCTGGTCCCGAGGACTTCCTGCTCGACGACGATCGTTCCCGGATCGCCGGTGTCATGGACGGCGAGGGTGCGGTAGCGCTCGTACGTCAGCGGGTGGTCGCGCCAGCCGGCGGTGATCCACTTCACGATCTCGTCCCGGCCGGCGAGCCGGGACGGCAGACCCGGGCCGGTGAACGGGAACTCGTGGACCGCGTCGAGGGCGTAGAGGCGCCGCAGGTCGTCGGCGGACCGCGTGACGGCGGCCCGGCGCCAACGCTCCAGCACCGCCCGCGGACCGGCTTCCTGCTCGTCGAGCGCCGCCCGCCGGGCGGTCACCCTGCGGTGGCTGATCCGCCAGCCGTCGGCCTGGCGGGTGAGGACGTCGTCGTAGACGACGCTGCCGGCCGTTCCGTCGGCCTTGATGCCGATGCCCTTGGAGCGGACCCGGGCCGAACGATCGTCGATCGGCGTGATCAGGATGTTGGTGACGTGATGGCCGACCGGGTTGGCGTCGCCCGCCGCGAGCGCGGCCGCGCGGACGGCGGCGATCCCGTGCAAGCAGCCGAGGCCGAAGTCGTCCAGGTCGTAGATGACGTCCGGGGTGAACAGTTCGTCGGCTCGGTCCAGCTCGCCGGCGTCGGTGAGGTGGCCGTGGAGATGGATCACGTCGGTGATGTCGGTTCTGTCGTGTTCCGTCAGCGCCATGGGGGCGGCCCTCCATGCTCCGGGTGAGCCACGCCAGTAAGGTGAGGCATAGTCCGGTTACCTGGGCACGGTAGCGGACTGTGTCCCCGGTCAGCAAGGATGGGTGACGGTGACGGCAGGCCACGATCCACGATCCCGCGTAGGGCGTCCGATGCGCGCGGACGCCCGGCGCAACTACGAGCAGTTGGTCGAGCAGGCGAGAATCGCGTTCGCCGAGTCCGGCGTCGACGCCTCCCTGGATGAGATCGCCCGGCGGGCAGGCGTGGCCAGCGGGACGCTCTATCGGCATTTCCCCACCCGGCTGGACCTCATCGAGGCGGTGCTCGCCGGGCAGATGGCCCACCTGGTCGACCTCGGCCACCGCCTGCTGGCGGCCGAGGACGCGTTCGAGGCGGTGTCCGCGTGGTTGCGTGCCGCGCTCGCGCACGGTCTGACCTATCGAGGTCTGTCGGCGGCCGTGATGAACGCGGCGCTTGATCGCGAGACCGACCCGGTGGCGAACTGGCATGCGCAGATGTTCGAGGTGGGGGCCGCGTTGCTGGCCAGGGCGCGGCGGTCAGGCGCGATCGTCGCCGAGGCGGACGACGCCGACGTGCTGAGGATGGTCGGCGCGATCGCCTGGGCCGCCCAGGACACCCCCGACAGCCCGGCGCGCGCCGACCGCCTGCTCACCCTCCTGCTGAACGGACTCCGTCACGGCGACGTCCGGCCGTGACCCTTGCCGGCGATCGGGGCAGGCGTCCGGGTCAGGCGTTCTCGCGGGCGTCGTTGCGGAGGCTGAGGAAGACCAGCACGATCCCGATGTACGTGCACAGCCGCACCGCGTCGGGGATGCCGTTCCAGGTGCCGTTCATCCACATGCCGAACCACTCGCCGCCGATGGCCTGGAAGCCGAAGAACCACAGCAGCAGGGCGACCGTGCAGCCGACGACGCCCCATCGCTTGGACCGCTGGAAGGCGGCGTCGTCGCGGCCGACGGCCCTGACCTGCTGCCAGGCCGACACGAGACAGGTCACCATGATGACCGCCTCGGTGAGGATGACGCCGACGTAGGCGACGTGGTGCGCCCACGTCCACGAGATGGCGCGGTAGTTGATCTGGCTGACCGCGGCGAGCTCGGGCTTCTGCGCGTCCATGGCCAGCACGTGCCGGACGAACTCGAAGTTCGTGCCGTAGTCGGTGAGGTTGCCGAACACGACGAGCAGCGCGAAGCCGCCGACGGTGAAGGTGAGCAGCGCCTTCGCCAGGCGAAGAGCGACGATGGTGTCGAAGCGGGCCAAGGTTCTTTCCTTTGACATCTCTGAAATCGAATGAGCACACGAGCCCAGAGGAGGTGTCCTGCAAAGGGGAAAGATCCACGGGGCCCGCTCGCCCGGCGTGGAGGAACTCGCCGGGCCGCTCCACTGGCTCCGTCACTGGCGGTGACGTCGCGGGCCCCTCAGCCTGAGGTGGAACTACGTGACTTATAGTAGCCGACTCCGCAAAGCACGCATAAAGGCGCGGCTGGTCCCGGACGCGGCTCACCGGCCGCCGATGTCGTCGCTCCACAGCTGGGGCGAGCGCCGCTGGAACTCCGACATCAGCGCGATGCACCGCTCATCGGCCCGGACCTCGACGTCGACGCCGTGTCCGCGCAGGAAGCCGACGTCCCCCGCGTAGGTCACCCGTTCGGCGATGACCACCCGCGGGATCTGGAACAGGATGATCGCCCCGCTGCACATCGGGCACGGCGACAACGTCGTGTACAGCGTCGTGCCGGCGTAGGAGGATCGGGATCCCGCGTCGCGCAGGCAGGCCATCTCGCCGTGCGCCGTCGGATCACCTCGCTGGACGCGCTCGTTGTGACCCGCCCCGAGCAGGGCGGTGGGGGTGGCGAGCACCGCGCCGACGGGGATCCCGCCCTGCCCGAACCCCGTCCGCGCCTGCTCGATCGCGATCTGCATCATGGCGTCGTCGTCCGGCCACGGCGGCCCTTCCTTCATGACTGTCCTCCCGGCGAAGGTTGATGGTCCCGGTCTGCTGGAAGTTGTCATCCCCGTCCACGGCCTTCGACAAGGCTGATCGCGGGAAAACAACGGTGGCGACCGGCGGCGAGGCGCCAGGAGCTCGGTGACCTTGGCGCTGGTCCCGGTGTGCGGGCGGCGGGCGCGGACGGTGAGCCGTCCCTCACCGGCGAGTTCGGCGAGCCGGTCGAGCTCGGCCGCGGCCTCGGCGTAGTCGCGGACGAAGATCGGGGCGACGCGGACCCGGCCGGTCCCGTCGCCCTGGTAACCGCGGACGGTGACGACGGTGCCGCCGTCCCTGACGGCAGGCAGCACGGCGGCCTCCAGCACGGCGGCGTCGAGGAGCCCGTCCACGCCGCCCGGGTGGTGACGGCGGACCATCGCGGCGAAGTCGTCCCCCCGCGGCAGGACTTCGTCGGCTCCGCACTCACGGACGAACGTCTCGTCCCGCTGGGCGGCGTCGGCGACGACGACCAGCCCGGCCTGCTTGGCGAGCTGGACGACGTACCCGCCCACGGTGCCGGCTGCGCCGGTGACGGCGACCGTCGCGCCGGCCGGGAGCGCCAGCGTGTCGAGTGCGAGCCGGGCGGTGAGCCCGTTCATCGGGATGGTGGCGGCCTGAACGTCCGAGAGCCCCGCCGGGATCTTCGCGACCGAGCATGCCGGCAAGACGAGGTCTGCCCGGTAACCGCCGTGCGCACCTGAGGGCACCACGATGGCCATGACGGCGTCCCCGATCGTGAACGGGCGCTCGACGGCGGGGCCGAGCTCGATGATCACGCCGGCGACCTCCATGCCCGGCACCCGCACCGCGCCCGCCTCATCCTGCCGCGGACGAGAACGGATCATCGCGTCGGCCGGGTTCACCGTGGCACTGCTCACCCCGATCCTGACCTGACCGGGTCCGATCGGTTCGGCCACCAGGTCGAACTCGCCGAGAGCGTCCGGTCCGCCTGGCTGCGTTACTCCGATTGCTTGAACCATGGTCGTTCGTCCTCCTTGTTCGTTGCCGCCGGGTGGCGACGGGCAGGTCCGACCGCGCCGCCGACGAGTCGCGGCGTGTGGTCCACCCGGTTCGGCTACGGCGATGTGGGGGCGTGAAGACCCTCAAGCAGCAGGCTGCACACCTCGTCGAGTTCGGCGCCGATGCCCGGGTTCTGCCATTCGGCCGCGTGCGCGAGGTGGTGGAACTTGGCAGTGGCGTTGAAGACCACGTGGGCGGTGGCTTCCGCGTCGTCGGAGCGGAGGCTGCCGTCGGCGGCGCCGTCGGCGATGATGGCCGTCAGCTGGCCCAAGAGGTCGGCGACGTGGTCGGTGGCGACGCTGCTGTGCGCGGCCGCGAGGATTCCATAGGCGGCGAACAGCTCCGGGTCCGCGCGAATCTTGGCTTGCTTCACGGCCAGGACGGCGTGCAGCCAGGTACGCAGCCGCCGCGCCGGCGGGACCGCGCGGTCGGCGGCGATGACGGCGAGGGCGTCGCGGTTGCGGTCGAGCCAGCGCCGGGTCACGGCGTTAGTGGCGGCGCAGGATCTCCTCGGTGGCCGCCAGGATGGCGTTCGCGTCCAGCGGGGTTCGGGCGGCCATCAGCGCCTGCCGCCCGTTCGCTCGCTGTCCAGCAGCGCGAGCAGGGCGGGGGCGTAGCGTTCTCCCGCGACCGCCCCCCGGGGGGGGACGGCCTGCTCGATCGCGTCCAGGTCGTCCTCGGTCAGCCGCAGGCCGGCGGCGCCCACCGCCTCGGTGACGCTGCGCGGCCGGCCGGCCCGACCAGCGCGACGATGTCCCGGTGCACGCGACCCTGCGCCAGCACCCACGCGATCGCGAGTTGTGCGACCGTGGCGCGGCGGGAGGCGGCGATCTCCCGCAGCCGCTCGACCTCGTCGAACCTCGCCGGCGGCCATCCGGCCGGCCGGTCGTCGGACGACGTGTCGGCTGTGTCAGTCGGTCGTGCCGGCGTGTACGGCGATGATTCGCCAGCCGTGCGTCTCGTCGTACAGCCACGTACGGGTGTAGCGCATCCTGGCCGCGAACGGCGTACCGGAGACGGTCCCTTCCAGGGTGCCGAGAAACCACGTCACGCCGGTGCGCCCGTCGGCGAGCACGGTCAACTCCTCCTCGGCCACCTTCGTCAGCACCTGTGTCCGAGTGCGGTGCAGCTCCAGGTCGTCGGCCTTGGTCGCGACGTTCGCACCGAAGGTGAAGATCAGCCGATCATCCAGCAGCCGATCCAGCGCCTCGACATCTCCAGCGAGCTGCGCGGCCTGGAGTCGGTGTTCGGCGTCCCGCAAGTCTTCCATCATGAGGCCCACCCTCCCAGCCGGCGCCGCATCCGCGCCAGGACGTTCACGCTCGGCTGATCTTCGCAGCTCAATCCAGGGGCCACGGGGCATCGCGTCGCGAGCGGACCCGGGGGCGTCCTCCTGATGCGTCGCTCACGAGGAGGTGGACTGCTTCGGGGCCGGGTCGTCGGTCCAGCCCAGTCGTTCGACCACGTACGCCGAGGAGCCGTCGGCCTCCTGGACGGCGAGCAGCTGCCCGCTGTCCCGGTCGATGATGATCTGCTGACGGGTGGACGCCTGGCCGTAGGTCAGCGCGACCCCGGTACGGCCGTCGACGTCGGTGACGTCGTTCTCCACCCGCACCCCCGGCAGTCCGGCGAGCACGCGGTAGAGCGCGGCCCTGGTGGCCGGGGTGCTCTCGACGTCGAGGAGCAGCCATTTGCTCGCCCCCCACAACCACGCCTCCGGGGCCTCCTTGCCGTTGGCCGCCAGCATCTCGGCCTTGAGCGCCTGGGGTTCGGCGGGCAGGTCCATCACTGGCTTCCTCGTCAACTTCAGCGGGGTGAAGTAGGTCTTTCCCGACAGGCAGCCGTCGCACAGGTCGGGCGAGCCCGCGGCCTTCCACGCCTGTTCGTCGGCGGGCGTGAGCGGCTTGGCGGAGACGGACCCGCGCCGCGTCCGGTATCCGAGGTCCCGGCTCGCCCACAGCACGTCTCTGACCCGCTGCTCGACGGTGTAGGTCGCGGTCTTCGTCCGCAGCACCTGCGTCATCTCCCGCCGCCACCACGCCCCGGTTCCCGATGGCTGGGCGGCCAGCCGGTCGGCCGCCGCGTCGAGCACCGCGTCCGCCCGCGGGATCGTCGCGGTCTGGACGCCTGTGCCGCCCAGGAGGGGCATCGCCACGAAACCGCCGGCCAGCACCGCGCCGACCGCCACCGCCGCGAGCGTCACCTTGGGCCGGACCGGCCGGCGGCGGCGCCGGGCGGCGCCCGTCATCCGGGCGCGGGCGGCCGTCATGGTGGCGTGGCCGGCGGGCGGCGTCTGCGGCATCACCTCGTCGATGAGCTGGAATTCCTTCATCACACCTCAACTCCCAACGCGTCACGAAGTTTGGTCCTGGCCCGGCTCAGCCGGGAGGCGACGGTGCCGTAGGCGATGCCGAGCGCCGCCGCCACCTCGTCGTAGGTCAACTCGCCGTAGGCGACGAGGAGCACCACGTCGCGCTCACCGCGCGACAGCTCGGCCAGTGCGGCCGACAGTTGCTGGACGGTCACCCGCGCCGCGACCCGATCGACCACCCGCTGGTCGTGGTTGTCCTCGTCGGCGGGCGGCCCCGACCTGGCCAGCGCCCGGTACCGCCGGAGCTCGGCACGCCGGTGCCGGCCGATGAGCTTGGTGGCGATGCCGTACAGCCAAGGTCTGATGCCGCCCTTGGCGGCGTCGAAGCCGGCACGCCGGCGGAAGGCGATCAGGAAGGTCTCGGCGGCGAGGTCCTCGGCGACGTCGAGGTCGAGGCGGCGGCCGATGTAGCCGCGGATCTCCTCGTAGTGGGCGTCGAAGAGGGCGGAGAATCGCTCGGGATCGGCGACCGCTCCGTCGAGGAACGTGGTCATGCACGGGTCTCTCTCGCCGGGGATGTCGGACACTACTGATTGCCCGGTCGCCGCCCACCCTTCCATGCGAGTTCGGCCCCTCGGCTGCCGACCGATCGATCGGTAGGATCCGGCGCATGGACATCATCGCGGCCACCCGGCACGGCAAGGTGCGCGGCCGACTCCACGACGGGATCCAGGTCTTCCGGGGCATCCCGTATGCGGCGCCGCCGTTCGGCGCCCACCGCTTCCGCGCCCCGGCGCCCGTCGAGGGCTGGGACGGCGTCCGTGACGCGGCGGAGTTCGGCCCGACCGCCCCCAAGCGGCCCTACCGGCCGCCGCTCGACCGGCTCATCCCCGAGCAGCAGATCCCCGGCGACGAGTGCCTCAACCTGAACGTCTGGACTCCCGGCGCGGACGGCGGCGCGCGTCCCGTGATGGTGTGGATCCACGGCGGCTCCCTGCGCAACGGCTCCTCCAGCCTGCCCCTGTACGACGGCCACGCCTTCGCCAGGGACGGCGTCGTCCTGGTCTCGATCAACTACCGGCTCGGCGTCGAGGGCTTCGGCCTCTTCCCCGACGCGCCGGACAACCGCGGCCTGCTCGACCAGATCGCCGCGCTGGAATGGGTGCGCGACAACATCGCGGCCTTCGGCGGCGACCCCGGCAACGTCACCGTCTTCGGCGAGTCGGCGGGCGCCGTCAGCATCGGCGCGCTGCTCACCAGCCCGCGCGCCAGGGGCCTGTTCCACCGGGCGATCATGCAGAGCGGTCCGCCGCACACCGTGACGCGGGCCGAGGCCGCGCGGACGGTGCGGCTGATGGCGGACCGGCTCAAGGTGCCGGCCACGGCCGAGGCGTTCGCCGCGATCGACCGGGAGCGGCTGCTCGACGTCCAGAACGAGGTGGTCGGCAAGGCGGACCCGATCACCGGCGGTCCCGGCTTCCACATCGTGACCGAGCCGGACGCCGGTCCGGTCGAGGCCGCCCTGCTCGTCGGCGCCAACCGGGAGGAGTACCGGCTCTGGTTCGTCCCGAGCGGAGCCGTGGACCGGGTCGGCCGGCTCATGCTCCGGCTGGCCCTGCTGAAGCTGCGCGTCCCGGGACGGGCCCTGCGGCTCTACCGGTCCGCCCGCCCCGGCGCCACGCCCGGTGAGCTGCTCGGCGAGATGGCCACCGACCTGCTCCTGCGCGCCCCGGTCAACCGCCTGGCCGACAGCGTGGAACGGGCCCACGTCTACGAGTTCGCGTGGCGGACGAAGGTCATGGACCTGCGCGCCTGTCACGCCCTGGAGATCGGCTTCGTCTTCGACAACCTGCGGCACTCGCGCGAGCTGGCCGGCGACGAGCCCCCGCAGGAACTGGCCGACGCGATGCACCGGGCCTGGGTCGCCTTCGCCGCTACCGGCGATCCGGGCTGGCAGCCGTGGGACTCCTCCCGGCCCGTCATGGTCTTCGACTCGCCGGGCTCGGGCGTCGTGCACGCGCCGCGCGACGAGGAGCTCAGGGTCTGGTCAGCTCGCGCGCGGTGATCGCGGCCGCCAGCAGCCGCGCCTGCGCGGGTTCGGCGAGGTCGAGCCCGGTCAGCAGGCTCACCCGGCGCAGCCGGTAGTCCAGCGTGTTGCGGTGGATGTGCAGGTCGAGCGCCGTCCGGCGGCGGTTGTGGCCGCGCTCGACGAAGGCCCGCAGCGTCTCCAGCAGGTGGGGATGGCCGTCGAGCGGCGCGAGCTTGGCGGCCAGCCGGGCCAGCCCCGCGCCCGGACGGGCCAGCTGGTGTTCGAGCAGCACGTCGTCCAGGCGGTAGAGGCCGGGCGGCCGGCCGAGTCTGCGCACCAGGTCCAGCACCTCGCGGGCCTCCCGCGCCGCGTCGGGGATCGCCGCGGGCGTCGCGGCGCGGGCCGCGGCGGCCGGCACGGGGCGTCCCACGGCCCTGGCCAGCCTGCCCGGGAGCGCGTCCAGGGGGTGCCCGCCGGGCAGCAGCGCGACTCCTTCGACGTGGTCCATCAGCACCAGCGTCCCGGTGTGCGCGTCCAGGGCCGACTGCACGAGCCGGGCCGGCGGCGCGGGCTGTCCCAGGTCGAGGAGCAGCACCTCGTGCTCCTGGCCCACCTCGACCCCCGCCGCCCCGGCCAGGCTCTCGTACGGGTGGCCGCTCAGCAACGCGCCGATCAGCGCGCGGCGCACCCGTTTGTCCTCGCTCCTGATGTCCTCCTGGGCCTGCTGGTGCGCCAGGGCGACGGCGGGCATCGCCGCGCGCAGGCAGCCGAGCATCCGCCGGCCGGCCGCGGCCAGCTCCTCCGGCGCGGCCACCTCGGTCAGCGCCTGCCACCAGACCTCGGCGCCGATGAGGTAGGCGCTCACCGCCGCGTCCAGCGGCAGGTGGTCCTCGGCGCGGCGCGCGGACCACTCGATGACGCGGGTCAGGTCGGCCGGGCCCATGGCGTCGGGGCGGCTGAGCGCGCGCAGCAGGATCGTCAGGACGGCCGAGACCGAGCCGGCCACCTCGCCGTGCAGGGTCTCGAGCGGCAACTCCCGGTAGAACGGCACTTCGGCGGCGCACCGGGCGATCACCGCGGCGGTGAGCCCGCGCACCCTCGGCTGCATCCGGCTGTGCAGGTCGGACATCCCGTGATCGTCACATTGCCCAAACCGGCCCGTCAATTGTTGGCCCGAATGCGGAGAGACGGCGGCCTCCTTCGTGTACAGGATTCGTGCAAACCCCCCAGCCAGGAGGCCGCCTTGTTCCGACGCCTGCTCACCGCCCTGCTCGTCGTGTACGCACTCGGCACCGCTCCCGCCCACGCCGCGACCACGGACTGGGGCGCGCCCGGCCCCTACGCGACCGCCGTGGAGGTCGGCGTGGTCAACACCCTCTACTACCCGCGCGACATCGCGCGCAGCGACCGCCGCCACCCGGTGATCGTGTGGGGCAACGGCACGGGCGGCGCCCCGCTCGTCTACCGCGACCTGCTGCTGCAGTGGGCCAGCCACGGCTTCATCGTCTCGGCCGCCAACACCCCGATGTCGAACCTCGGCGTCTCCATGCGGGCCGGCATCGACGCGCTCGCCCGCCGCGACGCCGACCCGTCGAGCCCCTTCCACGGCAAGGTCGACCTGACCCGCGTCGGCGCCTCCGGGCACTCCCAGGGCGGCGCGGCGGCCATCGTCGTCGGCGCGGACGCCCGGGTGGACACCGTCCTGCCCATACAGCCCGGTCCGCTGGCCGACATCGACGGCGTCCACGGGCCCGCCTTCCTGATGGCCGGGCAGAACGACTCCATCGTCTGGCCCTGGCTGGTCAGGTCCTTCTTCGACGACGCGGACCACATCCCGGCGATCTACGGCGAGGTGCGCGGCGCCGACCACTTCACCGTCGTCGGCGATCCCGGGCCGTTCGCCGCGCCCACCACCGCCTGGTGGCGCTTCCAGCTCATGGACGACCCCGAGGCGCGGTCCCTGTTCCACGGCCCGGACTGCGGCATCTGCCTGGACCACGGCACCTGGTCGGACGTACGCCGCAACGCGCTCGTGCCGCAGTGACCGAGAGGCCCTCCGGCCGTGGCCCCGTCGGCGTCCTGAGGTGCGAGGAGATCGGCCGGAGCGGCGTCTTGGCAGAATGAGCGCGTGACTGACGACCGATCGGCCGGAGCGGCGACCCAGCGCCGGATCGCCGCCTCCGACATCCGGCTGCCCGAGCACATCCTGCTCCAGGGCACCTCCGGCCGGATCCTGCGCGAGGCGCTGCAGCTCTTCGCCGAGCGGGGCTTCTACGGCACCTCCATCCGCGACCTCGCGGTGGCCTGCGAGATCCGCTCGGCGACGCTCTACTCGCACTACCCGACCAAGGAGAACGTCCTGGCGGAGCTGGTGCGCATCGGTCACGAGGAGCACCACCGGCGGCTGACCGAGGCGGCCGCGGCGGGCCCGGCGGATCCCGCCGCGCGCCTGCGCCGGGTGGTGCGCGCCCACGTCCTGGCGCACGCGGAGTTCCCCATGCTGGCCGTCGTGGCCGACAACGAGCTGCACGCCCTGTCTCCCGAGCTGGCCGGCCCCGCGCTCATGCTGCGCGCGGCCGGCCGGCAACTGCTCATCGACATCATCGACGAGGGCATCGCCGCGGGCGTCTTCGCCGTGCCCGACGCCTTTCTCGCGGTGACCGCGATCAGCGGGATGGGGATGCGCGTGGCGAACTGGTACGACTCCGCCCTGCCGTACGAACCGTATGAGGTTGCGGACACCTACGCGGACTTCGCGTTGCGCATCACCGGGGAGAGCCCCTGACGCCGAACGGCCCCGGGCTACTTGAGGCTGCCCGCCGTGATGCCGCTCACCACCTGACGGTTGAACACCACGTAGACCGCGATCATCGGCAGCGTGATGATCGACAGGGCCGAGAACAGCAGGCCGTAGTCGGTCACGTAGCGGCTGGAGAAGGCCAGCAGGCCGGTCGGGATCGTCTTGAGCGAGTCGTCCTGGATGTAGAGCAGGGCCAGCAGGAACTCGTTCCAGCAGGACAGCGCCGAGAACACCGCCACGGTCGCCAGCCCCGGCCGCAGCAGCGGCAGCGCGATCAGCAGGTAGACCCGCAGGTCGGAGGCGCCGTCGATGTGCGCGGCCTCGAACAGCTCCCGTGGCAGCGCGTCCAGGTAGACCTTGATCAGGTACGTGGCCAGCGGCAGCCCCATGGCCGTGTACGGGATGATCAGCGCCCACCGGGTGTCGCTCAGCGCCAGCTCGGTGAACATCGTGCTCTGGGCGATGAAGTACGACTGCAGCGGCAGCAGCAGCCCGAGCGCCAGCAGGCCCATGAACAGCCCGCGCCCGCGGAAGTCGAAGCGGCTGAACGCGAACGCCGCCGCCGACGACAGCGCCAGGATCAGCAGCACCGACACCGAGGTCACGATCACGCTGTTGAGCGCGTACCCGCCGATGCCGCCGACCTCCCACGCCTCGGCCCAGCGGCCGAAGTCCAGCGACCTGGGCAGGGCGAACGGGTCGGCGAAGATCTGCGCGTTGGACTTGAAGCTGGAGGCCACCATCCACAGCAGCGGCAGGAAGAACGCCGCCGACACCACGGCCAGCAGCACGGTCGAGAGCCGTCTCATCGGGCCGACCTCCTGCGCAGGCGCATGAACGCCAGGCCGACGAGCACGACGGCCGCGGTCATCAGCACCGCCATGGCCGAGCCGTAGCCGACCTCGCCGTCGCGGAAGACCACCCGGGTCAGGTACGTGGTGGGGATCTCCGTCGCGTTGTACGGCCCGCCGCCCGTCATGACGTAGAACAGGTCGAACGTCTGGAAGCCGCCCGTGACGCAGAGCAGCAGGCAGACCTCCACCGCGTCCCTGATCATCGGCACCTTGATCCGGCGGAAGATGGCCGGCTCGCCGGCGCCGTCGAGGCGGGCGGCCTCGATCACGTCCGACGGGATCTGGGCGAACGCGGCATAGAAGATCGCCATGTAGAACCCGGCGTACACCCACCCGGAGACGACGCAGACGGCCAGGAGCGCCGTGCTCTCGTCACCCAGCCAGACCTCACCCGGCACGCCGACGAGCTCCAGCAGCGCGTTGACCAGGCCGAAGTCGGCGTTGTAGACGAACGCCCAGAGCACGGCCACGACCACCATCGGCAACATGACCGGGGTGAACAGGGCGACGCGGAACCAGGGCGCCCCGCCGCGCCGGGTGACCAGCAGCCCGGCGAGGACGAGGCCCACGGCGACCTCCAGGACAATGGTCACAACAATGTAGATGCCGACATGGACGAACGAATCCAGAAAAATCGTGTCCTGGGCTGCTCTGAGGAAATTGTCGAGGCCGACGAACTCCATCGGCCCGAAACCGGTCCACTCTGTCAGGCTGAACGCCCCGGTCGCCAGCGCGGGCCCGAGCACCGCGAAGCCGAACACCAGCAGCGCCGGGGCGGCGAACAGGTACGGCGTGAGCTTGCGTCTCATCCCGCGACGGCCAGCGCTTCCTTGGGAGACTTCACCCCGCCGAGCACCGCGGCCAGCGCGCGGTAGAGCGCGTCGGCGCGCTTGAGGTCATAGCCGGTGTCCGGCGGGGAGACCACGGTCCTGGCCTCGGCCAGCAGGTCGTTGAGCCTGGTGGTGCGCGCGTCGATCTGCCCGGCGCCTGCCGCCCTGGCCTGGGGCACCGTGCCCGCCTTGACGAACGCGGCGGCGTTGGCCGGTGAGTTCAGCAGCGCCAGGAACTCGGCCGACTCCTTGACCTTCCTGCTCCTGGCGTTGATCACGTAACCCGTGACGACGCCGATCACGCTGTCCTGGTCGCCCGCGCCGCCGGTCATCGCCGGCAGGTTGACGTAGTCGAAGTCCAGCTTCGGGGCCTCGTCCAGGGCCCAGCTGACCAGCCACGCCCCGATCGGGTGCATGGCCGCCTTGCCCTGGAAGAACAGCTGCGCGCCCTCGTTGTCGTTGGCGGCGTTGGCGCTGCTGTTGACGCACTTGTGGTCGTGCAGCTGGGCCACGTAGCCGAGCGCGCGTTCCCAGGCGGGGTCGGTCATGGGGGCCTTGCCCGACAGCACGTCCTGGTAGGACTGCTCGCCGACGACCCGGGAGACCAGGTGGGACAGCCAGTTGCCGGCGGCCCACAGGTCCTTGTTGCCCGAGGCGATCGGGGTGACGCCCTTGGCGTTGAGCGTGTCGCAGGCCGTGAGCAGCTCTTCGAACGTCTTGGGCGGCTGCACCCCGGCGTCGGCCAGGATCTTGGTGTTGTACCAGAGGACGTTGGTGACATCGGCCGCGAACGGCACCATGACCGTCTTGCCGTCGATCGTGGTGCGCTTGTACGCCTCGTCCGGGATGAGGCCCTTGAGGGGGCCTGTGGTGACTTGGGAGGAAATGTCGGCAGCGAAGCCGTCCTTGACCCGGGTGCGCAGGCGGTCGCCGGCCCACTCGAAGTAGACGTCGGGCGCCTGCCGGCCGTTGAGCAGGTTCTGCAGGCCGATGGTCTGGTAGAGGTCGTCCTCCTGGAAGTTGAGCTCGACCTTGGCGCCCGGGTGTGCCTTCTCGTACTGGGCCGCGACGTCCTTCCACACCTTGATCTGCTCCTCGCCGGGGGAGCTCATCGCGATCCGTAACACCTTGTCGGTGGCCGCGCCCTGCCCGCCGCCACCGCAGGCCGACACCAGCAGCATCAGGGCGAGCGCCCCGGCCGTCCTGTTCACCATGAGAACTCCTCAAGACAGTCGCCGAACACCCGCTTGGGCGCGGGGCGACGGGGGTGCGGTCGTACGTTTCGACGAGCGGTGGCCAGCAGCGCCAGCGCGCCCCGCTCGAACTCCTCCAGCCAGGGCCGGGCCTCGGCCACCAGCGCGCCGCGCCGCACCGGCCCGCGCAGCAGGTGCCCGGCCGCGGCCAGCAGCTCCTCCGCGTGCGCGGCCAGCAGCCGGTCGGCCGCCGCGGCGTCGCCGGACTCGCGCTCGAACGCCCACTGCTCCAGCACCCCCGTGAGCCTGGGCGCGTCGTTCGGCTCCAGGCAGGAGCCGCGCACGTTGTCGGCGAAGAGCCGGTAGGCGGCCAGATCCGCGCCGTCCCCGACGACGTCGGCCACGGCCCGCTCCCAGCTCTCCTCCGGGTCGTAGCCCTCCGGGTCGCGCAGGTAGTCGGCGACCGTGGCGAAGGCGATCTTCGATGACTCGTAGAGCTCCATGCCGTTGGCCACGACGCCGGTGGCGAACCGGTACAGGTGCCGGTCCCTGCCCCGGTACGGGCCGATGTGCAGCTCGTGGCCCATCGCGACGTCGTTGACCGGGTAGTTGTCCCAGTAGAGCGGGGCCCGGTTCAGCGTGCGGGCGACGGCCGCGGCGTCGGCCAGGTCGATGGTGGCCGAGCAGATGCTGCGGCCCGTCCAGAACAGGTCGATCCGGGCGTCGATCAGGCCGAGGGCCCGTACGTACGGGTCGTCGCCGGTGCCGCAGTAGACGGTGGGGCAGACGACCAGCCGTCCGGTGCGCGCGAAGACGGTCTCGATCAGCGCGACCTGCGCGGCGGCGAGGTCGTCGAAGGCGGCGGCGTCCCGCGGGTGGCGCAGCCGCATGGGGATGTCGTCGAGCAGCAGCCCGACGCCGGCCGCCCCGGCCTCCATGGCCCGCTCGAACGCCACGCACAACGCCTGGACGTCGCCGGCGTCGGAGTAACGCAGTGACAGGCCGGGGGAGAGGCAGTAGATGACGTCCACCCCCGCCTGCCTGCCGCGCGCGGCCAGCTCGCCCAGCCCCTCCACGCCGGCCTCCCGCCACGACGGCCGGTCGGCCTTGGGGGCGTGGACGTAGGTGTTCATGCCCCGGGCGCCGAGGAAGCCGAGCAGGTCGAGCCGCTGCTCGTGACTCCAAGGACGGCCGTAGAACCCTTCGATGACCCCGCGGACCGCAAAGCCTGCTGACTTCATGAAGACAGTAAAGAGTCTTTATCTCATCTAGGCAAGAGTCTTTACCAGACTTCTCGAACGGGAGGACACGGTCGTGTTCACAGGCATGACGGCAGCCGAGTGGCGAATCCGGTTCTGAGCCGCCGCTCCACCGCCTCGGACGTCGCGCCGAGGCGGTCCAGCCCGTGCAGGGCCGACCCCACGATCGGCGGCGCGTCCAGCACCCGGACGTCCACCCCGGGCAGCCCCCTGCCGATCCGGGCCAGCAGCCGGGCGTCCCGGCCGGTCAGCACCCCGCCCCCCAGCACGACGGGCACGCTCACCCCGCCCCAGTCCAGCCGCTCGATCGCCGCGCCCGCCCAGGCGGCGACCTCGTCGCCCAGACGCTCCACCAGCGACACGGCGACGGCGTCCCCTGCTCCCGCCACCTCGAACAGCACCGGCACCAGCTCGTGCAGCCGCTCCTCGGGCAGGCGCCCGAGGTGGAACCCCACGCACACCGAGGTGACGTCCGGCAGGCCGAAGCGGGCCGCCACGGCCTGACGCAGCAGGGTGCGCGGGCCGCGGCCGTCCTCGTCGCGCACGGCCCACCACAGCACCTCCTCGCCCAGCCATTCCCCGCCGCCCCAGTCGCCCGAGCGCCGGCCCAGCGCCGGCCACCGCGCGACCTGGCCGCCGGGGCCGCGCGCCACGCAGTTCATCCCGCCGCCGCACACCACCGCCACGCCGTACGGCACGCCCGCCCCCGCCCGCAGGATCGCGAAGGTGTCGTTGTCCACGACGACCTCGGGCGCCCACTCCCGCGCCTCGACGGCCCGCTGCAGGATCTCCTGCTCGACCGGCAGGTCACAGTGCGCCAGGAACGCCGACACCCGCTCGGCCGCGAACCCGCGGCGGCCGCTGTCCGGAGGCGGGGCCGCCTGTCGTACGGCCGCCGCCACGAGGCCGGCGAGCAGGTCGATCGCGGCGGGAAGGCGCGGCCCGTGCGGCTGGAACCCGCCGCCGCGCACCCAGGCGAGCAATTCGCCGTCGGCGCCGACCAGCGCCACGTCGGTCTTGCTGTTGCCCGCGTCGATCGCCAGGACCGCAGGCCCGGTCACGAGGCCCAGGCCTGGTGGGCCGCCAGCAGCCGGTCGGCCAGCCCCTGCGCCAGGTCGTACTGCCCCACCAGCGGATGGGCCAGCAGCGCCGCCTCCACGTGCGCCCGATCAGGGCAGGACGCCGCCCGCACCGCCAGCTCCTCGTACGCGCTGACGTGCGCGATCAGCCCCGCCTGCAGCGGCTCCACCGCCGGCACGGCCAGCGGCACGGCCCCGGCGGCGGTGATCCGCGCCGGCGTCTCGATCACCGCCGAGGCGGGCAGGAAGGGCAGGGTCCCCTCGTTGCGGACGTTGACCACCTGCACATCCCCCCGGTCATGGAGCAGCGAGGTGAGCAGGTCGACCGCGGCCGTCGAGTAGAACGCGCCGCCCCGCTGCTCCAGGAGCTCCGGCTTGTCGTCCAGCGCCGGGTACATCGCCAGCAGCCGCCGCTCCAGCTCCAGCACCTCCTGCGCCCGCGTCGGACGCCCGAGCTGCTCGGCCACCACCTGGTCGTGGGCGTAGTAGAAGCGCAGGTAGTAGGAGGGCACGACGCCCAGAGCGGTGATCAGCCCGGCGGGCAGCTCGCACTCGGCGGCCAGCTCGGCGACGTGCCGCTCGATCAGTCCCGGCAGCACGTCGACCCCGTCCACCCACGCCGAACGCTCCCACGACAGGTGATTGAGCCCGACATGTCCCAGCGTGAGCTCCGCGGGCGCGCAGCCGTGCAGCCGGGCGAACAGCCGCTGGAACCCGATGGCCACGTTGCACAGGCCGACGGCGCGATGACCGGCGTCGAGCAGGGCGCGGGTGACCAGCCCGACGGGGTTGGTGAAGTCGATCAGCCAGGCGCCGGGGGCGAGGACGCGGACCCGGTCGGCGATGCGCAGCACTTCGGGGATCGTCCGCAGGGCTTTGGCCAGGCCGCCCGCGCCGGTGGTCTCCTGGCCGACGCAGCCGCACTCCAGCGGCCAGGTCTCGTCGCCGTGCCGCGCTCGCTGGCCGCCGACGCGTAACTGCAGCAGGACGGCGTCCGCGCCTTCGACGGCGTCGTCCAGGCCGGTGGTCAGCCGGACGCGTCCGGCCCTGCCGCGCAGCATGCGGGTGGCCAGGCCGCCGACGACGGCGAGGCGTTCCCGGTCGGGGTCCATGAGGACGAGTTCGTCCAGTTCCAGGGCGGCCAGGCCGCCGGCGAGCTCGGGGGTGTAGGTGGAGCCGCCGCCGACGACGGTGACCTTCATCGGGCCTCCGCCCCGGAACCGGCGGCCTTGGCCGCCGCGGAGACCTTGGCCGCGGCCGAGATGCGGCGGGTGGCGACCGACTCCCTGAGCAGGCGCGTGCCGTGGGCCAGGCCGCCGGTCAGGACGGGCGCGTTGCCCAGCGCCGAGACCTCGACGGCGGGCGGGTGGCGCAGCATGCCCGCCAGCGCGGCGCCGATCTCCGGCAGGATGCTCGCGCAGGCCAGCCCGATGCCCCCGCCGAGCACCACGAGCTCGACGTCGGCGACCCGCGAGATGGTGGCGATCCGCGACGCGATCCGCCGGGCCTCCTCGGCGACGATGGCCGAGGCCAGCCCGTCCCCCCGGGACGCGGCGGCGAAGATGGCCTCCGGCGTGGCGTCGAGTCGCAGCGTGGTGTCGCCGTCGCGCAGACCTGCCGCGATCCAGGCGCGGGCCCATTTCATCAGCGCGTCCCCCGAGGGGCTGTCGGGCAGCTCGTCCTCGCCGGGCGCGGGGTCGTCGACCTCGCCGGCGGCCCCCCGATGCCCTCGATGGGCCCGGTCGCCCAAGATCAGCCCGGCCCCGACGCCGGCGCCGATGGACAGGAACGCGAAGTCGGCGACCCCCCGCCCGGCGCCCAGGGCGTGCTCGCCGATCACCGCCAGGTTGACGTCGGTCTCGACCTCGGCGGGCACGCCGAGCGCGGCCTCCAGCCCGGACCGGATCGCCATGCCCTCCAGCGCGGGCCGGTTGCTCTGCCGGATGACCCCCTCCTCGGGATCCACCACGCCCGGCACCCCGGCCGCGACCAGCTCGATCCCCCCGCCGCCCGCCGCCGGACCGCCGGGGGACAGGGTGTCGCGGACGGCCACGGCGGCCCGCAGGATCGTCGCCGGGTCGGAGTCGTCGATGCGTTCGTCGTGCCTGGCCAGCATCGTGCCGCGCAGGTCGCACAGCGCGCCGCGGACGAAGCGGGTGCCGATGTCCAGGGCCAGGACGTGGGCCAGCGTGTGGACCGGCTCGAAGTAGACGGCGCCGTAATGCATCTCGCCGGGCGGTTCGGCCTGGCGGACCAGGCCGGCGGAGGCGAGGAGGTCGAGGGCGTTGGCCACCGTCGGCTTGGTCATGCCGGTGCGGCGGCTCACCTCGGCCCGTGAGATCGGCGGGTCGGCTCGAATGGCCTCCAGGACCACGGATGCGTTGATCTCGCGCAGGGTGGTGAGCGTCGCATGCTGGGACATGGCCCGAATTCTAGTAAAGACTCTTGCCCGGATGCAATAAAGACTCTTTACTGTATCTCGCAGCCCCCTCATCCGGAGGAACCCCATGGCACGACTCCAGAACCTCCTGCTCGCCGCGACCGTCGCGCTCGGCGCGGGACCGGCCGTCACCGCCGCACCCGCCTCGGCCGCCACGGTCGTCGACCCCTTCGTCCTCCAGGTCGGCGCCACGCTGCCGGCTCTGCACGGCAGGATCACCGCTCTCGCGGCCGGCCCCGGCGGCGTCGTCGCCGCCGCCCACGACAAGGGCCTGGCCCGGTACGCCGCCGGCGCCTGGACCTCCCTGTCGGCCACCGCCGCCCACAAGGTCGTCTGGCGCGGCGACGACCTCGTCGCCCTCACCGCCGGCGGCCTGCTGACGATCAGGAACGCGGCGAAGGCCGGCCAGAAGACGGGGGAGGGCGACGAGGTCGCCAAGGGCGCCGATCGGCTGCCGCCGGCAGTCGATCCGGCCACGGCCCTGCTGCTCGGCGGCGACGACGTGATCCTCGTCCAGGGCGACCGCCTCTACCGCAAGGGGCCCGGCGGCTCGTGGCGTCCCGACCGGCTGCCCGGGCAGGCCACCGCCGCCGCCCGCGCCGCATCCGGGGCCGTCGCCGTCGCCACCGCCACCGGCGTCTTCGAGCACACCGGCCGGTCGTGGGCCCAGATCTCACCCGCCCCCGGCACCACCCACCTGGCCTACGACTCCAAGGGCCGCCTCTGGCTGGCCGGCCCCACCGGCCTCACGCTCCGGGACGGCGCCACGCTCAAGCAGTACGGCCCCGCCGAAGGGCTGCCCATGCTCGGCTTCACCGCGATCGCCCCCGGCGCCGGCGGCGACGTCTGGCTCGGCACGGCCAAGGGCGCCGTGCACTTCGACGGCGTCACCTGGGAGTACCGGCAGGGCCGCCGCTGGCTGCCCGACGACGCGGTCGCCGCGATCACCGTGGACGGGAACGCCAACGCCTACTTCGGCACCGCCACGGCCGCCGGCGTCATCGAGGCCCGCCGGACCACGCTGGCGGAGAAGGCGGCCGTCTACGAGCAGGCCATCGACGCCAGGCACAAGCGCACCCCGTACGGCTTCGTCGAGGGCATCGGGCTGGCCAGGCCGGGCGACCTGACCCAGTACGGCCAGGGCGCGAGCGACAACGACGGCCTCTGGACGGGCATGTACGGCGCGGCCGAGGCGTTCCGGTACGCCGCCACCAAGGACGGCACGGCCAAGGCCAACGCGCGCAAGGCGTTCGAGGCGCTGAAGTTCCTCGGCGACGTCACCCAGGCGGGCACCAACCCGGCGCCCAAGGGCTTCATCGCCCGCACGATCCTGGAGACCACCGCCACCGACCCCAACATCAAGGACAACGAGCAGCACGACCGCGACAAGCAGAAGGGCGACGCGTACTGGAAGATCCTGGTCCCGCGCTGGCCCAAGAGCGCCGACGGCAAGTGGTTCTGGAAGACCGACGCCAGCTCAGACGAGCTGGTCGGCCACTACTTCCTCTACGCGCTCTACCACGACCTGGTCGCGACCGGCGCGGAGAAGGACGAGGTGGCGGGTGTGATCACCAGGCTCACCGATCACCTGATCGACCACGACTTCTCCCTGGTCGACCATGACGGCAAGCCCACCCGCTGGGGCTTCTTCAACCCGAAGGAGCTCAACGGCAACCCGTGGCGGCGGGAGGAACGCGGCCTCAACAGCCAGACGATCATCACTTTCCTCACCATCGCCCAGCATGTCGCGAAAAATCCAGAAAAGTATGCGCAGGCCAAGGCCAAGCTCATCGACGAGCACGGCTACGACCTGAACACCCAGCAGCCCAAGGTCACCCCGGGCGTCGGCGGCGGCAACCAGTCCGACGACGAGATGGCGTTCATGAACTACTACCACCTGCTCCGCTACGAGCAGGACGCCGACCTGAAGGCCACCTGGGCCCGCTCCCTCTACGACTACTGGCAGCAGGAGCAGTACGAGCTCAACCCGTTCTTCAACTTCATCGCCGGCCTCACGCTGAAGGACCAGGTCTGGACCGACGCCTACGGCCCCTTCCCGCTGGAGATGACCGGGCCCTGGCTGGAGCAGTCGATCGACACGCTCAAGCGCTTCCCGATCAACATGGTCGACTGGAAGCAGAGCAACAGCCAGCGCCTCGACATCGTCAACCTCGGCCGGCACATCCGGCCCGACGCCGACCCGAAGAAGCTCGGCATGCTGCGCAGCGGCACCGTGCTCCCGATCGACGAGCGGGTGATCAGCCACTGGAACCACGACCCGTACAAGCTGGACCAGGGCGGCGACGGCTACGGCGAGAACGACGGCACCTCGTACCTGCTGCCGTACTGGATGGGCCGGTACCACGGGTTCATCGCCGAGAAGTGAGCCGTCCGCCGAGTTCTCATCCCCGGCCACATGTGAGCCATGAGGCCGGTGCTGAACAGTCGTCCGCATGGAATTCACCGGCTGCGGAAGGACCGCGGTGGAGGGGCTGGTGATGTTCGACGTGTCCTGACGCGGTCCGGTACGCCGGGCTCGGCCACAAGCCGGCCACAACTCCTCGCCGTACCTTCGTCCCCGTTCCGCGCGACGCCGCGCGGAACGGGAACGGCACAGACGCGCGGCTCGGCTGGCAAGTTCGTCACCGTGTACCCGCCGGACGACCGCGCCGCCGTGCTGATCGCGGAGGAGCCGCGGGCCCCACCTACTGCCTCGCTACTTGAGCACCTGCGCCGAACGCACTTCGTGCAGGTGGACCAGCACGTCGAAGGCGCGGGACAGGGCGGTGTCGAGCAGCGGGTACGGGTACTGCGTGCCGATGTTGCGGGTCGGGCGAGCCACCGCGAGCCAGTCGCGCGCGGCGGCCGGCGCGGTGCGCATGTCGAGGTAGAAGTCGTCGTAGCGGACCCGGTCGAGGGTGTGCTCGTTGCTGCCGGGCTCGGCGGGACCGGCGGTGAACTGCTTCCAGTCGCCGCCCACCGCGGCGTCCTTGGACAGGAAGGATCCGCGGTCGAAGGTGAAGCCGACGGCGACGTACTTCTTGCCCAGCATGTCGCGCAGGTAGGCACCCTGCGTCTTCGGGTAGAGCGCGGGATCGCCGGAGACGTACCCGACGTGGGTGTTCTGCGCGGACATGAGGATCTTGCCGCCGTGGTGTCGCAGCCACCAGACGGTGTTGTCTGCCATGACCTGGTCGCGGTAGCGCTCGATGACGCTCAGCCAGGACTTGTCGGCCAGGTCGTAGCCGGCGAACTTGGCGGTCTGGGCGATGAACCGGGCATCCTGGACGGCGCTGTCGTACGCGGCCGACGCCTGCGGCCCTCCCAGGCTGACAAGCAGGTCGAGCGCCTGCTGAGCCTTGGCGGCGAGCTGCCGCCGTTCGTCCAGCGGCCGGTTCAGGTAGGCGAAGACGTCGTCGAGCGGGCGCAATCCCTCGTACAGCGCGGCGAGGGGAGCGGTGGAGTCCGGGTGGGCGCCCCGGACGTACCGCGCGACGCGGGCGAAGACCTCCTCGCCCACCTGCGGCGCGCCGAGGTCGTCGCCCATGACGTGCAGCGGGCGGCCGGGGTTCCGGCGGTTGTGCTCGCGCATCCGCTCCAGCATCCCGACGAGTTCCGCACGCTCCCACGGCGAGGCCCGCAGCACCTCCTTGGCGATGGCCCGCAGGTCGCCCTTCCCCGTCCGCAGGTACTCGTCCAGCCGCATCCCTCCCGACCAGCTGGCCTCCAGCGCGAACGTGGTGAAACCCTTCTTCTCCACGAGGTAACGGAAGGCCCGCTCCTTCACCGTGAAGAACTCATGCGAACCGTGGGTCGCCTCACCCATGCCGACAACCTGGGCGTCGCCCACCATCCGGCCGAACGCCCTCAGGTCGCCCGACTCCGCGCCCGGCTCGGTCGAGCGCAGTTCCTGGGCCGCCGCCTCCAGAGCTCGCACGGGCTCGGCGGGCGCGGCGGGCTCGGCCGCGAAGGCCGCCTGGGCCAGGACGGGCACGAGGGTGAGGCCCGCCGCGAGGGCGGCGAGCTTCCGGCCAACGGTCATGTCACTTGCTCCTTGGTGTCGTTCCTGCTTGACGCCAAGAACCGTATGACGCGCCCGGACCCCCACACGATGCCGCTGACCTGCGCATTTTTCGGCGTACGCACTGCCCCGAACAGGTAGGGCCAGCCCTACCGAGGCCGCCCTCGCGCGGCCGTGCTCACCGGGGGACGGCCGCCAGGTTCAGCACGGTGTACTCCTTGCCGCCGCCGCGGGTCTTGACCTGGCACCCCCCGTTCGCGCACCGCTCGTAGGACTTCTCGTCGGCGTCCCAGAAGACGGTGGTGGACGGCGCGGAGGAGGACGCCCCCGAACCCACGTTCCCGGACGACACGCCCCCGGAACGTTCCCCGATCCCGGCCATCGTGCCCGTCGTCAGGTCGTAGAGCAGGGCGATCGGCACGCCGCTCTTGTCGCGGTCCGGGTCGTAGACCTGGAACAGCGCGTACGAGCCGCCCAGCAGCGTCCGCCGGGGCCGTGGCCGCAGCCCTTCGGGCAGGGTCCTGCGCTCGGCCCCGTCGATCCGCTGCACGAACGCGTGCCCGTCCAGCATCCCGACGCACCACTGCGCGTCGCACTGCACGTACTCGGCCCTGTCGGGCAGCGCGACGTCGGCCGAGCGGCCGGTCTCCAGGTCGACGACGCGGTTGTGGTTCGCGAACGGCTGATCGTCGCTCAGCCCGGCCGCCCACGGCCAGGCCGTCAGGTGCAGCCCGTCGGTGGCGGGCAGCCGCTCGGGGGCGCCGCCGGTCAGCGGCATGCGATAGACGCCGCCCTCCTTCACCGACCACACGAGCGAGTCGCCGGTGAGGGCGATCCTGTCCACGTCGGCGTCGACCTCGCCCACGCGCCTGGCCTTGCCGCCCTGTGCGGGCATGACCCAGAAGTCCGTCCAGGGGATGCTGTCCTGCGGGGTCGCGCCGAACCAGGCGATGTACTCGCGGCTGGCGGTGAAGAGCTGAGGGTAGTACTTCTTGCGCGGGCTGGGGATGTCACCGAGCACCCGGGTCGTCCCCGAGGCCGAGTCGTGCACCTCCAGCTGACCGGCCTTCTCGAAGGCCGACTCCGCGACCAGCAGCACTTCCGTCGCGCTCAGGCCGGTCACCGGATGCATGCGCCGCCCCGCTGAGTCCTTCGTGGGCACCTTGACGACGGCCTCGGGCCACAACTCGACGGCGGGCCGCGTGGCGGGCAGGGAGGGGGAAGGCGTGACCTGCACGGCGGGCGGGGCGTCCGGCCCGTCCTCGCCCGACAGGACCGCGGTCGTGCCGCCCGCGACCACCACGACCGCGACCGCCGCGAGCAGGACCTGCACCCGCTGCCTGATACGCCGGGCACGCCGCCGCCGGGCCACGCCGCCCACCAAGTCGCGGCCTTCCACCTGTTGCGCCGCCGTGCGCAGCGTCCGGATCAGGTCCTGTTCGTCGCTCATCGTGCCTCCTGAAACACGCGCTTGATCCGGAGCTTGTCCAACGCGCGGGCGGCCTGGCTCCGTACGGTCCCGCGGGCGACGCCGAGGATCTCGGCGATCTCGTGATCCGGCAGGTCCTCGTAGTAGCGCAGCACGAGCACGGCCCGCTGCCGGCGCGGCAGCTCCTGCAGCCCCGCCCACAGGGCGGCGTCGCCGTACTGGTCGAGGCTGCCGTGGTCGGGGACGGTGGCGACCAGCTCCTCGCGATCACGCCGACGCCACGACCTGATGTGCAGCCTGACCATGGTCGTGCGGACGTAGCCCTCAGGGTCGTCCTTCCTGCGCACCCGTGGCCAGGCGTCCCCCAGGCGAGCCAGCGCCTCCTGCACGAGATCGGCCGCGTCCTCGGCGTTGCCGGTCAGCACGTAGCCGTACCGAAGGAGCGCGTCCCCCCGTGCTCGGACGAACTCGTCGAAATCTTCCACGAAACCAAGGATCAGGACGGAGGCCCTACTGTTGCACGACGCTTTCGGGAGCCGAAGGACGTCCCCCTTGAAGGGGGTCAGCCGCGGGCGCGGCGGGCCAGGCGCTCGGTGTGCGCCGAGCGGCCCGCGGGGCGGCCCGCCGCGTGCGACGCCTCCTGGGCCAGGCCGTTGAGCGTGGTACGGACCACGCGCGTGGTCTGGAGATCGACCGCGCGCGGGTCGTCGAAGTGCACCAGGCCATCGGCCAGCAGCACGGCCAGCCCGTGCAGCGCGGCCCACACCACGAACTCCGCCCCCTCGCGGGCGGGCTCCGGCAGGCCGCCGGCCGCGGCGAGCCGGTCGAGCTCCGCGGTGAGGACGTCGTGCGGGTGGGGGGAGATGGCGGAGTCGGGGGCGGTGGCGCCGCCGCGCAGCACGAGCCGGGCGACGGCCGGGTCGTCGAGCGACCAGCGCACATAGCCGCACCCCAGGGCGATCAGCCGCAGCTGCGGGTCGTCGGCCTGCCCGGGTGCGCGCTCGCAGTCGTGCCGCAGGCGCTCCCCGAGCCAGGCGAGCGTGCGCTCGGACAGGGCGCGCACCAGCGTGTCGCGGGAGGCGAAGTGGTGGTAGGCGGCGCTGGGGCTGACGCCGACGCGGGCCGAGGCCTCGCGCAGGGACCAGCCGTCGGCGCCGCGCTCGCGCACGAGAGCCTCGGCGGCGTCGAGCAGCGCGCTGCGCAGGTCACCGTGGTGGTATCGCCCTTTCGCCATCGCCCGATCTTAACACTGATCAGATCTCTGCTACGCTCGCCAGCATCTCAACAGTGTTCAGATTGGAGCCGGATCATGTGCCCCGCCGATGTGACGCCGAACCCGTCCCCTGACCTGACCGACCTTCCCGACGTGCGGACGAGCCCGCCGCCGGTCGTGCGCGGCGAGCCCGTCGAGGTGTCCGACGGCGTGTACGTCATCCCCGACAACCGCGTCGAGCTCGTCCCGAACGTCGGCATCGTCGTGGGCGAGCACGCCGCGCTGGTCGTCGACACCGGCATGGGCCCCCGCAACGGCGACCATGTCCTGGAGCAGGCCCGGCGCCTGGCCGGCGACCGGCGGCTGTACCTGACCATCACGCATTTCCACCCCGAGCACGGGTTCGGGGCGCAGGCGTTCAAGGGCGCCGCGACGATCGTCTACAACGCCGCCCAGCGCGCGGAGCTGCACCGGAAGGGCGCCGCCTACGTCGAGATGTTCAAGGGGCTGAGCGCCGCCGCGGCGGCCGAGCTCGAAGGCGTCGAGCTCGTCGATCCCGACCTGGTCTACGAGGGCCGGGCCGAGATCGACCTCGGCGGGCGCAAGGCGGCGCTGCGGGCGGTCGGGCCCGCGCACACGGGCTCCGACCAGGTCGTCGTCATCGACGACCGGGTGTTGTTCGGCGGCGACCTGATCGAGACCCGCATCTTCCCGATCGCGCCGTACTTCCCGCCGTACGACGTGGACGTGGACGGCCCCGGCTGGATCGGCGTGCTCGACGACCTGATCGCCGGCGCGCCCGAGATCGTCGTGCCCGGCCACGGGGAGGTGGGCGGCGTCTCCTTGATCCGCGACGTCCGCGACTACCTCGACTACGTGCACGGCGAGGTCGCACGGCTGCGCGCGGCCGGAGCCTCCGCCGACGAGACGGCCGCGCGGATCGACGAACAGGCGCGCGCCCGCTGGACCACCTGGGAACGCCCCGAGTGGATCGGCTTCGCCGCCCGCGCCTTCTACGCCTGCGGCCACCGGTGACGTGACCGGGGGAGCGCTACGCGTCCGCCGTCACGCTGTAGGAGCCCGAGGTGCAGCCGGTGACACGCCAGCCGCCCGGCGCCTGCCGGACGGCGACGCCGCTGAGCCCGGTGCCGCGGACGGACGGCCGCACGTCGCCCGGGAACCAGACGTCGAGCCCGCACCCGCTGCCCTCGCCCCGGGCCGTGAGGCTCGCGCGGTCCGACGTCAGGCCGGTCAGGCGGCCGGGGGCGGCGCGGGGGTAGGGGCGTGAGAGCTCGGCGACGTATTCGGCGGGCGGAGGCAGGTCCTTTCCGGTGGCGCAGTCCTCGATCATGAGGTTGCCGCCGGTCTCGGCGCCGGCACTGGCGTGGGCGTCGCCGCAGGACTGCTTCCAGACCCAGAACGCGCCTCCGATGCGGTGCCGGTCCTCCTGGTCGGTGTATCTCGCGATCGGCGCGGCGGCGGGGTCGCCGAACCAGCCCCACTCGCCCGACCAGAGCCCGGCGCCGTAGTACTTCGCCGCCCGGCTCGCCAGCTCGAAACCGCGCTCGATGCTCGTGACGGTGAGGCCGGTGCCCTGCTCGATGGTGATCGACTCGTTGTAGAGGTGGGGAGCGAAGACGAGCAGCCGGTCGTCGGTGAAGTCCTTGGGTACCGGGACCTCGAAGCCGAGCCCCGACCAGAGCACGGACGGCTCGAAGAAGACCAGGTGGGGGAAGCCGCGCCGCTCGCCCGCCCGGATGGCCTTGATCGCCCGGTCGTAGTAGCGGCCGAGCAGGACGCCGGAGGTGATCGGCGGCGCCTCGCCGAAGCCGGGCTCGTTCAGCAGGTCGTATCCGGCGACCATCGGCTCGTTCGCGAACCGCTCCGCCAGCATGCCCCAGGCGGCGACCAGGCGGGTCTGGATGCCGTCCCGGTCCTGGTAGAAGTTGGTGAAGGCGCGGGCGACGGCCGGGGAGATGTCGCGTCCGGTGAACTCGCACCTGGGGGCACCGTCGAAGCGGTCGGCCCAGGTGGGGGCGCCGTCCCAGCCGTGCATCGGGGAACCGTCGGCGCAGGTGGTGCCGGGGGCGGCGGCGACGCCCTTTCCCCACGCGTCCTGGTGCATGTCGATGACCGTGCGCAGGCCGTGCCGGGCCGCGGTCTCGACGGCCCAGGAGATCCTGGCGAGGTAGGCCGGGTCATAGTGGCCGGGCCGGGGTTCCAGCGCCGACCAGGACAGGGCGAGACGGACGACGTTGAAGCCCATCCGCGCCATGCCGGCGAAGTCGGCCTCGGTGAGCGGCCGCGTCACCGCCTTGTCCTGAAATTGCTGGAAATAGTCTTCGAGCTGGTTGACGTTCACGCCACGCAGCAGCACCTCGTTGCCGTCGGCGTCGACGATCCTGCGGTCGGCCGAGAGCGTCAGCCCCGGGGTGCGCGGCGGCTGCGCGGTCGTGGCGCCGGGTTGCAGGAGCGGTAAGGCGAGCGCCGCCGCGGCCACGACGACCGCCATCGGGATCGGCGCGGCCAGGGCGACGCCCTTGCGCGCCGGACGGGTGGCGTCGAGGAAGGCGACGAGCAGCGCCGTCGCCAGGGCGAGCAGGGCGCCGAAGGAGAGCGCGGGGGCGAGGCGGAGCATGATCGCCGGGGCCCAGAACAGGCCGCCGCCCGCCAGGTCGCCGGGGATCCCGACGGCCACCTCGACCAGGCCCAGCGTCCCGGCCGCCCCCAGCGCGGAGAGCCCGGCCACGACGGCCCTGGGCGAGGTGGTGGCGCTGAGCCGGCGGTGCGACGCCCAGGTCAGCACGCCGAGCAGAGTGACGGCGGCCAGGCAGCCCAGCGGTCCCGCCTCGGGCGCGGGGGCCAGCGGGGAGTCGCCGATGGCATAGCCGACGGGCGAGCCGCCCCACCACACCCCGCCGACCGACGCGGCCAGGACCACGGCCACTCCCGCCGCAGCCCATCCCGGCGCCGACGCCCCCGAGCCCTCGGCGGGCCCCGCGGACGCCGACGTGGCAGAAGGCGGGACGAGGCGGCGGTGCAGAAGCTGGGCGAGCCAGGCGGCCGCCGCCACCGGCAGGCCGAAGACCGCCGCCTTGACGCCGGTGAAGCCGGTCGACCACACCAGGTAGAGCGCGTCGTCGAAGGTCATCGCCAGCGACATCAGCAGCTTCGCCGCCATCGCCGACCACACCACCGCGCCCCACACCAGCAGCGCCGTACGCAGCGGGGCACGTCCACGGGCGACCGCCCAGGTCAGCGCTCCGACCCCCGCCAGCAGCAGCGGCACGTAGACGGCCGGGGCGGCCACCTGCCAGAGCCCGGCGACGGGCAGCAGATCGGCCCCGGTCCAGGTGTACGGCGCGGCCAGCCCCGACGGGTCGAACACCGCTCCCAGCGCGAGGACGGCGGCCAGTACCACGACGGCGATCGGCGACAACCAGCGGTTCCTCATAGTGACGGCGACCATACATGAGCATCGCTCACAAATGAAGAGTCCAAGATCTACGAACACGCGCGGTCGCGCTCGGGGTTGGTAGCAGGGCTCCTTGCGTAGGTGGCCCTGGAAGTCGGGATGAACGGCCCCGGGCACCGTTCTCCGGGGCCCGTCAGGGACGGGCCCCGGAGGGGCTACTTCTTCTCGCAGGTGCGGTGGCCGAGGAAGACGTCGTCGATTCCCCACCACCCGGACAGCTGGCCGAGGAAGGTGAACCGGACCCGCACCGCGTTCCGGCCGAACGCCTGGGGCAGCTCCACGACCTGCAGCCCAGGTCCGCGAGCCCCGGGGTAGCCGGCCTTCTTCCAGACGTTCGCCCAGGTCCGGCCGCCGTCGAGGCTGACGTCCACGAGCGCCGTGCCGTTCACCCTCGGCTCCAGGTCGGAGGCGAACTGCAGGGCCGGGGCGGCGGCCTTGGACAGGTCCACGGTCGCCGACGTCAGCGTGGTCTCCTGGACGTGGTGCAGGCCGTAGTGGTCGGAGTCCACGATCGCGAACCCGCCCTTCCCGCCCGTCCTGTTGGTACGGCCGCCCGGATCGTTCAGCACCCAGCCGGGCCCGTGGGCGTACCCGGGGAACCCGGGATCGGCGTTGGTGACGCTCCACCCGCCCGGCAGCCCGGAGTCCAGCCGTTCCGTGACGCCCTCCAGGACCGGCTCGTAGCCGGGGGCCTCGCAGGCCAGGGTCACCGTGAGCGCGAAGTCCTCGGTGAGCGGCGCCGTGCCGACCGTCACCTGCCGGACGGCCGGGGTGTAGCCGCGCGGCACGGCCGCCGCCTCCAGCGTGTACGTCGTGCCGGGCAGCAGGTCCAGCCGGTACGCGCCGGTCTCGGCGTCGGACTCGGCCGTCCAGGTGTGCCCGGCGCCGTCGGAGGCCGTCACCTTGGCCGCCAGCGGCCAGCCCTGGCCTGAGCCGTCCCGCACGGTGCCGCCGACCTGGACCCGCGCGGTCGGCACGAGCCGGACGTCGAGCGTGACCGTGCCGTCCTTGGCGATCGTGGCGGTTCCCGTGGCGTCGTCGTAGCCGAACGCCCTGACCTTCACCTGGTACTCGCCGCCGATCAGCCGCAGCGAGTAGTCGCCCGCCTGGCCGGTCACGGCGTCGCGGGAGCGGGCGCCGGTCACGGAGACGGTGGCGCCGGGCACCGGCTCGCCCGTCTCCGCGTCGGTGACGGTCCCGGCCAGCGTGCCGAGCCCGACCTCGGCGACGGCCAGCAGCGCCGAGGCGTCCAGCCGCCCCTCGCCGAACACGTTGTTGTCCTCGGCGGGGCCGCCGCACTGGGCGTCGGCCGTGTCGATCGCGGACGCGTCCAGCAGTGCCCGGGTGCCGTCGAGGTCGCGTACCAGGTCGGGGAAGGCGGACCACAGCAGCGCGACGGCGCCGGCCGCGTGCGGCGCCGCCATGGAGGTGCCCGACATCAGCCCGTAGGAGCCGCCGGGCAGCGCCGAGCGCACGTCGACGCCCGGGGCCGCGATGTTCGGCTTGGTCTCGCCGTTCTGGCCGGGGCCGCGGCTGGAGAAGGAGGCGATCGTGCCGTTCACGTCGTAGGCGCCGACGGAGTAGTTGAGCGTGCGGCTGCCGGGCGAGCCGCTGGTCTTGCACGACGGGCCGCTGTTGCCGTTGGCCCAGACGCCCATGATGCCCGAGGCCGCCCACGCCTGCAGGATGTCCTCGATGATCGGCTCGTCGGTCGGCTCCGTCGAGCTCCACGAGTTGTTGATGATGTGCGGCCGCTTGCTGACGTCCGGGTTCTGGCCGTGGCTGTCGGTGGGGGCCAGCATCCACTGGGCGGCCGCGACGAGGTCCTCCTCGCTGCAGGTCTGGCAGCCGTTCGCGGTGATCCACTTCACGCCGGGGGCGACGCCGATCTGGTTGCCCTGGCCGTCGTCGCCGGCCATGGTGCCCATGGTGTGGGTGCCGTGCCCGTGCGTGTCGCAGGGAGCGCCGCCCGCGCAGTGCCCCGAGGTGTCCAGCCAGTTGTAGTCGTGGGTGACGGTGCCGTCGGCGTTCGTGCCGCGGTAGGAGGCGCGCAGGGCGGGGTGGTCGAACTGCACGCCGGTGTCGATGTTGGCGATGACGATGTCCTCGCCGCGCCGCCCGTACTGCTTCCAGACGTCGTCGGCGTTGACGTCGGCCACGCCCCACTCCACGCCCGTGCCGGCCGCGCCGGCGGCGGCCCGCCGCACCGGCTCCGCCAGCGTGTACGTCTTCGGCGGCCGCACCTGCCGCACGCCGCCCATCGCGGTCAGCTTCCTGACCTGGGCCGGGGTCGCGTCCTTGACCAGGATCGCGTTGGTGACCCAGAACGACTCGCTGTCCAGCTTCTCGTCCTTGAGGTACTTCCTGACGTCGGACTGGGTGCGGACGGCGGTGTCCTTGAGCGCGTCCACGACGAGCCGGCCGCGCGCGGTCCTGGAACGCGCCTTGGGGGCGGCCGACAGGTTGGCCTCCGGCTTGAGGATCACCCAGACGTCGCCCGGCGCCGCCTGTGCGGGCAAGGCCGGGGTCAGCCCCGCCACCAGGGCGAGGACGGGGAGTAAGGCCCGGAATCGCATGTCAGCCCTTTCCGCAGGTGAGTCTGGCGGCCATCGGCCGCACCTCCTGGGCGACCTCGGAGATCGTCAGGCCCACGGCCCACACGTTGTCCGGTCCGCTGCCGTGCACGTCCAGGAAGTTGTAGGTCAGGCCGTTCATGCGCGGCCCGGGATGGGAGACCGTCGTCCAGGCGGAGCCGTCCCAGTGCAGGAACTCCTCCTCCTGGCCGGGACCGACGTCCCCGACGGCCCAGACGTCGCCGGGGGCGGCGGCGTAGACGCTGTCGAGACGGCTGTTGCCCAGGTCGGGCAGCGTCGTGACGCTGCTCCACGCGGTGCCGTCCCAGTGCATGACCAGGGCGGCCGCCTCGTTGTCGGTTCCGTCGCGGCGCCGGCTGCCGACCGCCCACACGTCGTCGGGGCCGGTGCCGGAGACCGCGAAGAGGGCGCCGGTCGGGTGCGGGGCCGGCACCTCCGTCCACCGCGTGCCGTCGAAGTGCTGGACGAGCGGGCTGACGACGCCGTCGGCGTCGCGCTGGTTGCCCACGGCCCACACGTCGCCGGGCGCGACGGCGGTGACGGCGCGCAGGATCGACTCCGGGCGGCCGGAGGCCGGGTTCTCGACGATCGACCAGCGCCGGCCGTCCCAGCGCTCGATCAGCGCGGCGGTGGGCGGGTTCAGGTCGCCCTTCTTGGCCCCGTAGGTGTAGCCGACGGCCCAGGCGTCGTTCCTCGACACCGAGGCGACGTCGGCCAGGTAGAGGCCCGTCGTGGCCGCCGCAGGAGAGACGGCCGTGGGGTGGAGCGTCCACCGCCGCCCGTCCCAGCGGGCGGCCTGCGTGGTGTCGGCGCCGGTGCCCATGTGGTCGAGCAGCAGCCAGCCGCCGCTGGGGGAGTGGAAGGAGCTGGCCTCGGCGCTCTGCCTGGTGTGCGGCGGGACGGGCGGGCGGGGGGCGTCGCGTGGCCGGCCGCCGCGCAGGTCGCCGATCCAGGCCGCCGGTGACCCGCTGGAGGAGGACCCGGTGAACAGGGCCTCCCGGGCGGAGAAGACGGTGACGTCCTGCGGATAGCTGTCGACCGGCGTGATCGCGGAGGTGTCGACGACGTTCCAGGACGGCACGCAGCCTCCCGGCGCGGCCGAGGGCGTGGTGAGAGTGGTCGCCAGCAGTACGCCGGCAATGATGGTCTTCATGGGCTCTCCTAGAAGGCGCCGATGCCGTTGGGGCTGCCGTAGCCGGTCGGGCCGTCGTAGCCGGGACGGGCGTTGCACAGCTCGGGCGCGGCGCAGGTGCCGGTCCTGCCCGCCGTGATGTCGAACAGGTGGCCCTTGCCCGCCTGCAGCTGCCTGCCCGGCGTGATCAGGTCGCCGTTGCCGGCCAGCGCGTACACCCCGGCCACCAGCGCGGCGGCGATCGGGGTGCCGCCGACCGCGACCCAGCCGCCGTAGGAGTAGCTGTCGTAGACGGCGACGGGCGTTCGCAGGTCGGCCACGGCGGCCGTGTCGGCGACGGTGCGCTTGGCGCCGCACGCCCCCTTCGGCTGCCAGGCGGGCCGCGCGACGTAGACCGAGCAGCCCGAACCCGATCCGGACCAGGCGGTCTCGCCCCAGCCACGCGGGCCGGCCTGACGGTACAACGTGGTGCCGCCGACGGCCGTGACCGTCCCGTAGGCGGCGGGCACGAGCTGCCTGCCCGTCTTGGCGGGGAAGCCGCCGTCGCCGCTCGGCGCGGTGACGGGCACGCCGGGGTGCGCGTAGTGGGCGGCGTGGGCGAGCTCGCCGGCGTACTCCGGCAGGCCGTACGGCGTGGTGACGACCGTGGCCCCCTGCTCGACGGCCTGGTCGACGGCCAGGCCGAGGTTCTCGGCGCCGGCGTCGTCGGCCTCGACCAGCAGCAGCCTGCAGTTGGGGCAGGCGGCCGCGGCGATGTCGAGCGCGGCGCTGCTGTTCAGCGACCAGTCCGGGTTCGCGCCCGGCGGCTCCTCGCCGCCGCGCTGGTTGACCTGGCGGAAGCAGTCGAACTCGCCCTCGCAGGGCGGCAGCCCGTTCGCCTTGCGGTAGACGGCGAGATCGTTGCCCGCGTTCGGGTTGTGGTACGGCACGATGACCGCGATCGTCTGGCCGCCGCCCAGCCGCGCCGACGGCAGCCGGTAGGCCTGCTGCAGGTCGGCGGCGGAGAACGGCTGCGGCAGCCCGGCCGCCTTGGCCTCCGCGGCCGGCCGGGCGGTCAGCAGGCAGCCGGCCGACCCGGCCCGCGCTGCCGGGCAGGAGCGCGCGGGATCGGCCTGCGCCGGAACGGCGGGCCCGGCGAGGAGCAGGGCGGCCGCGGCCGCCGCGATGAGTTTCACCATGATGAGCTCCTTCAGCTCGTCAGGCCGTAGGCGCGGACGACGGTCTGCTCGACGGCGTTGCCCTGCCGGTCGTGCGCCCTGACCCGCAGGGAGACGAACCCGCCGGAGTCCGGGTGCCGGATCGTGGCGGCGAACAGGCCGTCGGCCCGCCTGCCGGCCGTCAGCGGCTCGCTCCAGGTGGCGCCGTCGTCGTAGGAGACCGCGACGGCGGCCTCGACGCCCTTCGGCGCGGCCATGTGCTCCTGGTTCTCCACCGCGAACGTCACCTCGAACGGCCCGGCCTTCGCCTTCGACGCGGCGTCGAGCGGCAGGTCGTAACGGAGGAACAGCAGCGGCAGGAACGAGCACTCCCGCGCGGCGTCGGGCACGCACGACGCGCTCTTCGGCAGCTTGGCCCGCTGGTCGGAGGGCCCCGAGCGGAACGTCCAGTCGGTCGTGACCGGCGTGCCGACGAGCTCGCCGCGCTGGTCCTGCTTCCACACCAGCCGGTAGACGGCCTGCTCGGGCAGCATCGGCAGGTCGGCCGCCTGGGCGCCGAGGTTGCCGGTGATGCGGTTGTCGGAGGTGAAGGCCAGCTCGCCGTCGCGGTAGAAGTCCAGGCCGGAATGCTCGTCCCAGCTGTTGCCGGTCGAGTAGTGGCCCGGCGTCGAGTCCGCGAACCGCTGCGGATAGATCATGCCCAGGTCCCCCTGGCGGCAGGCCACGCAGAGCGTCGCGAACGGATCGTCGACGAGGGGCGAGTCGCCGCCGAAGCCGATGGTGGACTCCTGCCGGTAGGGCGCGGTGCGCGACGGCACGCCCGGCGCCTTGTTCCACACCTCGCGCACCACCGAACCCGGCCTGAGGGTGCGGCGCTGGTTCCAGTGCCGCGCGCCGTCGTCGGAGTTGAACGCGGTGTGCCAGACGGTGATGTCGGGGGCGCCGCTGAACAGGTAGTCGGTGCGCTCGCCCGGCAGCACGGCCGCGCCGACCCCGAGCGCGCTCTGCGTCCAGGGCAGCAAGACCTCGGGGAACAGCTCGAACCGGTCCTGCTGCCCGTACGGGCTGCGCAGGATCGTGGAGCGGACGGTGGTCAGCTCCGCGTTCCGCACCCTGCGGGTCAGGCTCCCGGGCACGCCCTTGGCATACGGCAGGACGAGCCGGTAGCTGGGCTTTCCGGGCGAGCCGGACGCGGTCTCGGTCAGCTGGGTGTAGGCGGCGAAGCTGAAACCGCCCTTGCGCACCGGCCTGGTTGGCGTCGCGTACAGCGGCTGGCTGCCGAAGTCCGGGTTGGACACGATCCGGAACGCGACCAGCTGGAAGGCGCCCAGCCCCCAGGCGTCCACCCCGGCCGAGTTGCCCGCCTCGCTCTTCCTGACGAAGGCGAACATGTCCTGCCGGTACATGCCCTCGGTCGGCCGCTCCACCTCGACGTCGTACGGCACGGCGGTGCGGGCGTCCAGCGTGACCCGCACATCGCCGCCGACCCTGATCTCCGGCTGGACGACGAACGCCGCGCGGCTCGTCAGGTCGTCGGCCGGCCCGGTGAACACGCTCGCCTCGACGGCGTAGGTGCCCTCCGGCACGCTGAAGGCGACCTCGCCGGTCTCGCCGGGGTAGTCGATCGTGTAGAAGCCGAGGTCGGTGTCGTCGACGCTGTGCACGTAGGCGACGACCGCGCCCGGCTTGCCGTCCAGGTCGACGCTGTCGATCGACAGGGTGTGGTAGGAGCCGGGCGCCGCCTTCGCGGTCGCGGGCCGCTGGAACGGCGAGGGCGGCGCGTCGTCCGGCGCGCTGATGCGCTCGACGCCGGCCGGCGTCCCGCCGCGGCCCGCGCGCCACTCCTCGGCGAGCACGCGGCCGAGGGTCGGAGCCTCGTCCGGGGTGATCGTGGCGCCCATCGCGGCGAGCCGGCCCGTCGTGGCCTTGACCGGGACGGGCCGGTTGCCGGTCCTGGCCAGGTGGCTGACGTTGAACAGGCGCGGGTCGAGGAGCCGGTCCAGGAACGGCACGGCCGTGCTCGGGATGACGTACTGGTCGCCGTGCCAGCCGAACCTCAGGTACGTGCCGCCGGCCTGCACGGCGCCGGGGGACACGACGGTGGTGCTCTGCCGGCCCTGCTCGTCCACGTCCAGCCGGACCTGCTCGCCGGTGACCAGGGTGACGGTGGTCTGCCGGGCAGGGGCCGCGGGCTGTTCCCGGGCGACGGCCGGGGCGTCTTCGTACGGGATGACGGGGTCGGCGACCGGCGCGCCGGTCGCCGCGCCGGCCGTCGAGCCGGTCAGGCCCAGTCCGGCGACCAGCGCCGCGGTCGCGCTGATCACCACCGCTCGTAAGCGCGGCCTGGAGGTGCTCATGCGGGCTCCTGTCCTCGGTGGGGGGTCACGCCTCGACCCAGCCGTCGTCGTCGGCGGTGGTCGCGAGGTCGTCGGCGGTGGTCACGGGGGCGTCGGCGGGGGTTCCGCGGTCGTCCGGGGCCGGGGTGGGCTTTTCGGCGTCCTCGGTCTCGGTGGGCTCGTCCGGGCTGTCCATGGGACAAGCCTGATGACAACGGCACACGCCCAGCTATGGGGAAAAATCCCCATTCGTGGGGGTGGGTCAGCCGGATCCGCCCATGCGCTGCCCGAGCGCCGCCCGCGACCGCAGCCCCAGCTTGCGCAGCACCGCGCTCAGATGTTTGTCCACCGTCTTCGGCGACAGGAACAGCTCCTTGGCGATCTCCCTGTTGCTCAGCCCGGTCGCGGCCAGCTCGGCCACCTCGGCCTCGCGCGGCGACAACGCGTCACCGTAGCCGCGCGTGCCGCCCCGGTACCGGACGGGCCCCGCCACGCCGTGCCGCCTGGCCGTGCTCGCGGCCCGGTCGAGATCCCACCGCGCCCCCAGCTCCTCGAAGACCGCGATGGCGGCCCCCAGCAGCGCCCCGGCCCGCCCGGGATCGCCGTGGTCGCTGTCGTTGTCGCTGTCGCCGTCGCCGTTGCCGCGGTCGTCCCTGCGGAGCAGGGCGGTCGCGGCCAGTGCGCGGCACTGGGCCGCCTCGTACCGGCCGGCCAGCTCGTCGTAGGCGTGCGCGGCCGCCAGGAAGCGCGCCGGATCTCCCGTCACGAACCCCTGGGCGTGGGCCAGCGCCGCGGGCGCCAGCGGCGCGTCCAGCCCGTCCAGCTCCCGCTCCAGCTCCGCGCACAACAGGCCGGCCTCGGCCGCCCGGCCCGCCGCGACCAGCGCGCCGGCCAGGCCCGGCAGCGCGCGGACGGCCAGCGGCTGCAGCCCCTTGGCCCGCCACCCCGCCAGCATCCCGATCAGCTCTTCGTCCGGCGGCTCACCCCGGACCGCGCCCAGGCGCAGCAACATCTCGACCGCCGGCGGCAGCGCGTCCACCGCGCCGACCTCCACGGCCCTCCCGACGGCCGCGCGCAGCCTGCGCGCCCCCTCCTCGATCTCACCCCGCGCCACGGCCAGGCAGTGGGCGACCAGCTCGGCCGTGACGCGCTGGTGCGGTTGCTCGTCGAGCGCGTCCAGCAGCAGGGCGGTCTCGTCGGCCAGGCCCGTCCACTCCCCGCGGAAGTAGCGCAGCACCGCCAGGGAGGAACGGATGAGGTACTCCAGCCGCCGGCTGCTGTCGATCTTCAGCCCACCGCGCAGCGCGGCGTCCAGCAGCCGCTCGCTCACCGCGTAATGGCCGGCGTAACAGGTCTCGTCGCCGACCGACCAGAACGCGACGACCTCCTGCCGGGACTCCGGACGGCCACCGGCCAGCCGGGTCATCCGCTCGGTCAGCGACGTCCAGCGCGGGTCGCCGATGGTGGTGAGCACCATCGCCACCTTGCCGAGCACCGACAGCTGCAGCGACGGGCTGCCGCCGAGCCGTTCGGCGGTCTCCAGCGCGCGGTCCAGCCAGTAGACGTGCTCGGCCGGCGACACCCCGGCCGAGGTCGGCACGCCGAGCCCGACCATCGCCCAGGCCGCCAGCTCCGGACGGTCGTCGAGGTGGCGCACCGCCGTGGCGAACTGCTCCCGCCGGAGTTCCGGGGCGGCGCCCGCCCTCTCCAGGAGCAGGCCGTACAGGAAGTGCAGCTCGCCGCGCACGCCCGGAGCGAGGTCACGGCGCAGCAGGTCGTCCATCTGGCCGAAGCCGGGCTGGGCGTGCAGGCCCTGGACGGAGGCCCAGCCGAAGCGCACCGCCATGTCCTCCAGCAGTTCCCCTTCGGGCGGGGCCTCGCGCAGGACGTCGCCGAGCAGGCGGGCCGCCTCGCTGTCGTCGCCGTGCCGGCCGGCCTCGGCCGCGGCCCGGTCGGCCGCGCGGGCCCACTCCTCCATCATCCCGGCGTGCCGCAGGTGGTGGGCGATCTGCCCGATCGGCACCGGCCGCAACCGCTCGACCGCCTCGGCCGCCCGTCCGTGCAGCACCTGACGCCGGGGCAGCGCGATGCTCACGTACACCGCCTGCAGGGCCAGCATGTGCCGGAACCCGACACCCGCGGTGCGCGCCGAGCCGTCGGGGGCGCCGCGCGGGAGCGCGGTGTGCTCGCTCAGCAGCCCCGAGCGCAGCGCCTCCTCCAGCCCGGCCAGCGCGTCCGCGCGCTCCAGGCCGCAGATCGCCACCAGCACCGCCACGGGCACCGGCACCTGCAGCACCGCCGCCGCCTCCACCACGGCCCGCGCTCCGGCGGGCAGCCGGCCCACCCGCTCCAGCACCGAGTCGCGCAGCGCCGTCGGGACGTTCAGCTCGTCGATGGCCTTACGCGCCCATCCGCGCCCGCGCCTGATCAGCGTCCCGCGCTCGCGCAGCAGCGCCACCATCTCCTGGATCGCGAAGGGCAATCCCGACGTCCGCTCGCACAGGTGGGCGGCGAACTCCTCCGACACCCCTTCCGACCCGAGGATCGCCGTCATCAGCTCCCGGGTCTCGGCCACGTCGAGCGGCTCCAGGCCCACCTGGGCCCGCGACACCGACGGCGCCGCCCGCGCCGCGATCGTCCTGGCGTCCAGCGCGACCTCCTCGCCCCGGAACGTCAGCACCACCGACAACCCCGGCGGCGGCTCGCCCATGAGGTAACCGAGGAAGGCCAGCGTCTGCTCGTCGGCCCAGTGCAGGTCCTCCAGCACGAGTACGGCCTCGCCCAGCGAGCCCAGCAGCTCCGACAGCGCGCGGAAGATCCGGTGCCGCTCGGCCGCCCGCTCCTCCAGCGGCTCGGGGGCGGGCGGCAACTGCCCGGCCAGCTCCGGCAGCAGCGGCCGTAACGCGCCGGTGACGGGCGACAGCGGCCCGTTCGCGCCGATCCCGGCGCCGATGCCGCGCACGGCGTCGAGGAGCGGGCCGAGGGGGAACGGCTCCCGGATGTGCGCGCACCGCCCGAGGAACACCGGCCGTCCGGCCCGTGCGGCCAGCTCGGAGACCAGGCGGGTCTTGCCGATGCCCGCCTCACCCTCGACGACGGCAAGAGCGGGCGGATGGACGACGGCCGCCAGCAGCCGCTCCAGCTCCGCGCTCCGGCCCACCAGCCCGATGTGACTCTTCATGTTCGAGCGCCATTCAAGCGCTTGTCAGCCCTTTTGTCACGGGTTGGATCGGGGGAATCGGTCACCCCCAATTCCCACACAAGTAGGGGCGAACAGGGCGGGCCAGGCGACGAGACGCCTCCCCTTCCGCCCACGTCGTCGATCATGATGTTGTGGCCGGCGACCGGCCCCCGCGGGCCGCCGACTTCGACGGGAGACCCTGGCCGCGCTGGGCGTCTGGAGCGCGGCACCAGGGGCGGACGCGTACCGCCCGGAGGGCGTCAGCCGGGCCCGCCCGAGGCCAGCGCCTTCACGTCCGCGGCCGTCACCGGCTGGCCCGCCACACCCCAATCGCCGCTCTTGATCTCCTCGATCACGACCAGGGTCAGGGGACGCATGTGCTCACCCTCGATGGCGACGATCGCGTCGGTCAGCTTCCTCACCATCTCGGCCTTCTGGGTGGCGCTGAACACGCCCTCGATCACCTTCACGTTGACGAGTGGCATGGGTTCCCCTTCCCCCCGATGGCGCCTCACGCCGTCCAGCCGACATGCCCCTGGGCGAAGTGGGCAAACGCCGCCGGAGCGTCGGCGCGGGTGAGGAGCGAAGGCGGAGGGTATGCGCAGGTGGGAGCAGGTGTGTGGGGGAACGGGGGGATCCATGCTGGGGCTGCCTGAGGGGATTCGGGGGTGCCTGTTCGACATGGACGGCGTGCTGACCCGCACCGCCACCGTGCACGCCAGGGCGTGGAAGTCGATGTTCGACGACTTCCTGCGGGCCTGGAGCGAGCAGACCGGGGCCGCGTTCGTCCCCTTCGACGCGGGCGCCGACTACGACCGCTACGTCGACGGCAGGAAACGGGCGGACGGCGCGCGCGGCTTCCTGGACGCCCGGGGCATCAGCCTGCCCGAGGGGACGCCGGACGACCCGCCCGGCACGATGACCGTGTACGGCCTGAGCAACCGCAAGAACGCCCTCGTGCAGGCCATCATCGACCGGGACGGCGTTGACGTGTTCCCCGGCTCCGTCCGCTACCTGGCCGCGGTCCGGGACGCGGGGCTGCGCCGCGCGGTGGTGTCCTCCAGCGCCAACACCGAGCAGGTCCTCGCCGCCGCCGGGCTCGCCGGGCAGTTCGAGGCCCGGATCGACGGCGTCGTGGCCCGTGACCGCCGGCTCGCCGGCAAGCCGGCCCCCGACATGTACCTGGCGGGCGCCGAGGCGCTGGGGCTGCGGGCGTCGGAGGCGGCGGTGTTCGAGGACGCCCTGGCCGGGGTCGCCGCCGGCCGGGCGGGAGGGTTCGGCTACGTCGTCGGCGTGGACCGGGCAGGGCAGGCGGACGCGTTGCGCGACCACGGCGCCGACGTCGTGGTCACCGACCTGGCCGACCTGCTGGAGCGGGGCACGCCGTCCCGGGAGGCCGGATGATCCGGCATCCGGCGTTCACCGTCGAGCCGTGGGCGGTCCGGGAGCGGCATCTCGACCTGCGGGTGCTGGCGCAGACCGAGTCGGTGTTCGCGCTGTCCAACGGTCACATCGGGCTGCGCGGCAACCTGGACGAGGGCGAGCCGCACGGGGCGCCGGGCACGTACCTCAACGGGTTCTACGAGGTGCGGCCGCTGCCGTACGCGGAGGCGGGCTACGGGTACCCGGAATCCGGACAGACCGTGGTGAACGTCACCAACGGCAAGGTGATCCGGCTGCTGGTCGGCGACGAGCCGTTCGACCTGCGGTACGGGACGCTCCACCGGCACGAGCGGGTCCTCGACCTGCGCGCCGGCACCCTGACGCGCACGGCCCACTGGAGCTCCCCGACCGGGGCCCCGGTCCGGATCACGTCCACCCGGCTGGTGTCCTTCACCCACCGCGCGGTCGCCGCGATCCTGTACGAGGTCGAGGCCGTCGAGCGGCCGTTGCGCGTGGTCCTCCAGTCGGAGCTGATCGCCAACGAGACCCAGACCTACGAGGGCGCCGACCCGCGCGCCGCCGCCCCGTTGCACGCGCCGCTGGTCGCGGAGGAGAACGTCCCGAGCAGCGACGGAACGGCGATCATGGTCCACCGCACCCGGGCCAGCGGCCTGCGCGTGGCCGCCGGGATGTGCCACGAGATCGACGGGCCGGACGGCACCCGGATCGAGGCGCAGGGCAGCGGCGACGTCAGCCGGCTGACCGTGGCCACCCGCCTGTCGCCCGGCCAGACGCTGCGGCTGGTCAAGTTCTTCTCCTACGGATGGTCGGCACAGCGCTCGCGGGCCGCGCTGCACGACCAGGTGGCCGCCGCGCTGGCCTCCGCCCGCCTGGACGGCTGGGACGGCCTGCACGCCGACCAGCGACGCTACCTCGACGACTTCTGGGAAGGCGCGGACGTCGAGGTGGAGGGCGACGCCGAGGTGCAGCAGGCGGTGCGGTTCGGGCTGTTCCATCTGCTGCAGTCGGCCGCGCGCCTGGAGGAGCGCGCCATCCCGGCCAAGGGCCTGACCGGCTCAGGCTACGACGGGCACGCCTTCTGGGACACCGAGATCTTCGTGCTGCCGGTGCTCACCTACACCCATCCCGCGGCCGTCGCGGACGCGCTGTGCTGGCGGCGGGCCACGATCCCGCCGGCCCGCGAGCGCGCGACGCAGCTCGGCCTGCACGGCACCGCCTTCCCCTGGCGGACCATCCACGGCGAGGAGTGCTCCGGCTACTGGCCCGCCGGAGCCGCGGCCTTCCACGTCAACGCCGACATCGCGCACGCCGCGATCCAGTACGTGGACGCCAGCCAGGACCTGTCGTTCGAACAGCGGACCGGCCTGCCGCTGCTGGTCGAGACGGCCCGGCTGTGGTGCGCCCTCGGCCACCACGACCCGGCCGGGCGCTACCGCATCGACGGTGTGACCGGCCCCGACGAGTACACCGCCGTGGTCGACGACAACGTGTACACGAACCTGATGGCCCAGCAGAACCTCCGCGCGGCGGCCGAGGCCGCGGACCGCCATCCGGGCCCGGCGGAACGGCTCCAGGTCACCGCCGAGGAGATCCGCCGCTGGCGGGACGCGGCGGAGGCGATGTCCGTGCCCTACGACGAGCGGCTGGGGGTCCACCCGCAGTGCGAGGGCTTCACCCAGCACGCGGCCTGGGACTTCGCGGCCACCAGGCCCGACCAGTATCCGCTGCTGCTGCACTTCCCGTACTTCGACCTCTACCGCAAGCAGGTGGTCAAGCAGGCGGACCTGGTGCTCGCCATGCATCTGCGCGGGGACGCCTTCACCCCGGAGCAGAAGTCCCGCAACTTCGCCTACTACGAGGCGCTGACCGTACGGGACTCGTCCCTGTCGGCCTGCACCCAGGCGGTGATCGCCGCCGAGGTGGGCCATCTGGAGCTCGCCTATCGCTATCTCGGCGAGGCGGCGCTGATGGATTTGGCGGATCTGGAGCGGAACACCATGGACGGCGTGCACATGGCCTCGCTGGCCGGGGCGTGGATCGCCCTCGTCTCGGGCTTCGGCGGGATGCGCGCGGGTCAGGGACGGATCTGCTTCGCCCCGTCACTGCCTCCCGGCATCACCCGGCTCGCCTTCCGGCTGCGCTACCGCGGCAGCCTGCTGAGCGTCGGCGTCGCCCCGGAGGCGACGGTCTACCGGCTGCTGCGGGGGCCGTCGATCACGGTGACCCACCACGGCGAGCAGATCCTCCTCGACGGGACGGAGATCACCCGGCCCAACCCGTCGCGACCGGCGCCGGAGCAGCGGATCCACCAGCCGCCCGGCCGCGAACCGAGCCCACGCCGTCCCCGGACCTCCGTCAGGAGGACGAGTGGCTAAGGCTTCCCGGCCCTGTGCCGGATGCCTGCCGTCAGTTGCAGGGGCTGGAGGACCAGGTGACGTAGCCGCTGAGCGTGCCCCAGGTCGAGACCGAACGGTCGCAGAACTGCGTCCTGACGCCCACCAGGTTGGTGCGCGCGGCGTCGGAGAAGTACTGGGTGTTGCACAGGTAACCGACCGGGCAGGCAGGCAGGGCCTGCGCGGCGGCCGGGACGGTGGCGAGCGTGGCGGCGGCCAGGACCGCGACAGCCAGTACGCGACGGATCATGGATCGTCCTTCCTGATTCGCAGGGAAACGGTACGATGCGCACGAAATGATCCGTCGCGTGGGATGAAAACGCAAGGGGATCATCCAGCCCGTCCTGCTCAGCCCTCTCCCTGGCCGGCGAGCAGGTGACCGGTCTCGGTGCGCCGATAGACCACCCGCCGACCGGCCCGCGTGCCGACGACGAGGTCCGCGTCGCGCAGGACGGCCAGGTGGCCGCCCACGGTGCCGAGTGACAGGCCGAGGTGCGCGGCGAGTTCGCTGCTGGTCGCGGGGTGTTCGAGTTCGTCCAGGATGGCCGCTCGACCGGCGCCGATGAGCCGCTCCAGCGACCGGGCGCGCGGGGAGCGGGCCGTGTCGCCGGCGGATCCGCGGGCCGGATAGACCAGCGCGTACGACGTCGGCGGCGCCTCGCACAGCCACGTGCCGCTGCTCAGCACGCTGACCGGGACGAACAGCATGCCCTCGTCCCCGACGACCCGGTCGGGGGAGGGCTGGTCGCTGAAGCGGATGGCGTCGTCGCCGACCCAGGCGCTGCGGCGGCTCATGTGCTGCAGCGCGCGCGGCCACCCGTAGGCGGCCAGCAACCCCGCCCGGTAGGTGACGTCGCGTTCCAGCAGCGCCCGCCGGCGCGGCCAGTCGGGGGCCACATGAGCGTCCCACACGTACCTGAGCAGGTCGGCGGTACGGGCGGCCCAGCCGCGTCCGGTCAGCCAGGCCAGATCGTGCTGCTTCCAGCTGTGCGCCACCGACTCCGCCAGCTCCGCGCGCACCTCCTCGTCGGGCACCTGCGCGACCGACGCGAGCTCGCTCTCCAGAGTGGTGCGCATGCCGCCCGTCGGCGGGAGCACCACGTGGCTCGGCAGCCACTTGGTCGAGCTCAGCAACCTGACCAGGCCCTCGGCGAACGGGTCGGCCTCCAGGACGGCGCGGAACGCGCCGCGGTGGCGGCCGTGCCAGGACGCCAGCCACGGATCGGTGCAGGGCCTGTCGAGCACCATCAGCGACCCCAGCGTCTCGGCGAGCGGCGACAGCGCGAACCGCGACCGCGACAGGGCCAGGGTGCTCAACCGCAACAGCGTCATCTTTCGCCTCCTGCCGAAACGATAGTGCGCGATCCGGTATGTCTGCAGACTCCTGCCCATGCTCTCAGCCCTCCTGCGACAGACCGATTTCCGCTGGTTCCTCTCCGCGCAGGCGGTGTCGCTGCTGGGCAGTTCGATGGCGCCGGTCGCGCTGGCGTTCGGGGTGCTGGACGCCTCCGGCAACACCAGCGACCTCGGCGTCGTCCTGACCGCCTACATGGTGCCGCTGCTCGCCTTTCTCCTGGTGGGCGGGGCCGTGGCCGATCGCCTCCCGCGCCGGACGGTCCTGACGGCCGCCCACCTGGGCTCGGCCCTCACCCAGGGCGGCGTCGCCGCGCTGCTGCTCACCGGCAGGTACGCGCTGCTGCCGGTGGCCGCGCTGGGGTTCCTGAACGGCACTCTCGCCGCGTTCACCACGCCGGCCCTGCGCGGCATCGTGCCGCAGCTTGTCGCCAAAGACCGGATACGGCAGGCGAACGCCCTGCTGGGATCGGTGCGCAACGCCACGAAGATCCTCGGGCCGAGCCTGTCGGGGATCGCGGTCGCCGCCGTCGGCGGCGGCCCCGCCATCGCCTTCGACGCACTGACCTACCTGCTGGCCGCGGGATGCCTGGCCCGGTTGTCCCTCCCCGCGGCGCCGGCCGCGCCGCGGCCCTCCTCCGGGATGGCGGCCGACATCCGCGACGGCTGGACCGAGTTCCGCCGCATCCGCTGGGTGTGGACGGTGTCCGTGTGCTTCTGCGTGGTGAACCTGGTGCAGGTCGGCACCTGGCAGATCCTGGGACCCGTGCTGACCAGGCAGCTCAGCGGCGAGGAGACGTGGGGGTTCGTGCTCAGCGCCCGCGGCGTCGGCATGCTGGTCATGAGCGCGCTGATCTACCGGCTGGTGGTCAGGCGCCTGCTGCGGCTGGGCCAGCTGATGAGCGCGCTCGGCGCGATCCCCCTGCTCGCGCTCGGCGCGCGCCTGGACGCCCCCTGGCTGATCGCGGTCGCCTTCGTCGCCGGACTGGGCTCCTCGGCCGCCGCCGTCAGCTGGGAGACCTCTCTTCAGGAGCACGTTCCCGCACACGTGCTCTCGCGCGTCTCGTCCTACGACGACCTGCTGTCCTACCTCGCGATCCCCGTCGGCCAGCTGGCCGTGGGACTGCTGGCCGACAGGTTCGACGGCTTCCAGGTGGCCGCGACCGCCGGCCTCGTCTACGCCGTGGCGGCCGTCCTCCCGCTGGCCTCCGCCGCCGTGCGCCGGCTTCCGCACGCCCAGGACGACCGTGCCCGTAGCAGCCCATAGAACACGGCCGTCCGGGACGGCACCCGGCTGCGATCATCGGAACATGACGACCGCTGCGATCTACGCTGATTTCGCCGCGCGCGAGGCGCGCGGTGTGTCGCCCACCTACGAACGCCTGGCATCCGCGGTGGCGCGGGATCCCGACGTCCTGGACCTGCTCGCCGGGCTTCCGCCGGCCAAACGGCAGCCGAACCTGCTGTTCGGCGTGGTCCGGCTGCTCGGCGGGCCGGTCGACGATCCGGCCGCGTTCCACGAGTACACGGTGGCGAACTGGCCCGCGATCGAGGCGGAGATGCGCACCCGGACCACCCAGACGAACGAGGCCGGGCGGTGTGCCGTCCTGCTGCCGGTGCTCAACGCGCTCCCGCAGCCGCTCGCGCTGCTGGAGGTGGGCGCGTCCGCCGGGCTGTGCCTCTACCCCGACCGGTACTGCTACCGCTACGGCGATCACCGGGTCGGCTCCGGCGACCCGGTCCTCGCCTGCGCGGCCGCCGGCCTGACGCCGCCGACCAGCCTTCCCCAGGTGGTGTGGCGGGCCGGCCTGGACCTGAACCCGCTCGACGTGACCGACCCGGCGGATCTGGCCTGGCTCGACGCCCTCATCTGGCCCGAGCACACGCACCGCCGGGCCGCGCTGCGGGCGGCGGCGGCCGTCGCCGCAGCCGACCCGCCGCTGCTCGTGCGGGGCGACCTGGTGGACGACCTGCCGGCCCTGGCCGCGCAGGCCCCGCCCGATGCGACGCTGGTGGTGTTCCACAGCTCGGTGCTGTACCTCGTGCCGACGCCGCGACGGACGGCGTTCGCCGAGGCGGTACGCGAACTCCCCGGACACTGGATCGCGAACGAGACCCCCGACGTGCTGCCCTACGACACGCTCCCGACGCCGCCGGGCGAGGCGAACCACCACGTGCTCGCGCTGGACGGGCAGCCGCTCGCCTGGACCCGATCGCACGGCCAGGACATCATCTGGTTCGCGTGACGCGAGGAGACGGCCCAGGCGCGGGTCACCGTGCGGAGAGCCGCGGGTCCGGTCTGGGCAGCAGGCAGCCGGGGCGCTCCAGGTCGAGCTTGTTCCCCACTCCGACGCAGGTGGCGAGCCAGTACGTCTGCGTTCCGTAGGCGGTGCCCTTGCGCACGCTGATGACGCCGTCGCGGTTCATCTCGCACGGGTTGTCCAGCGTGCACCGGCCGCCGTCGTGGTTGCTGGTGTTGTTGATGCCGACGACCTGGCCGCTCCTGGCGTCGACGACCGGGGATCCCGAGGTGCCGTGGCCGGTGTCGCACCGCGGCGTGTAACGGATGACGTCCTTGGTCACGTTGCCCACCTCCAGCACCCGGTGGACCAGCGTGTCGATCTCACACGAGAAGACCTTCTTCATGCTTCCGGAGAGCACCCGGATGTCCGTGCCCGGTGCGGGACGCTCCGCCGACACCGTGAGCGGCCGGACGCGGTAGGCCCGCTCCAGCTGCCGGTAGGTCAGGTCCAGCTGGTACAACGCGAGGTCGGTACCGGTCAAGGTCACGTAGACCGCTCTGGCCACGTGCAGGGTGGCCACCGGCTCACCGGCGCCGTCGAGCAGGTCGACCACGCGGTGGGACGGCTGGTCCACCAGGACCTCGTCCGGCACCGGCCACGTGCCCTCGTAGCAGTGCCCGTTGGTCAGGACGAGGGCCCGGTCGTCGGCCGCGCTGGCCGGCATCCGCACCAGCGATCCCGAGCAACCGTCCACATTGACGGTGCCCGCCAGGTCTGCGGTCGCCGCCCGCGCGGGAAAGGCCAGCAGGCCGAGGCCGAGGACGGCGACACCCAGTGCCGCGCCGATTCGCCGAAACACACGCATCTCATGTCCGTTCATGGAAGGGGCCGCGGTCAGCGCGTACCGGGGCAGGTGCCCCCGGTGGTACGGCCGGTGCGGAAGAAATCGATCACCTTCGCGGCGCAGGGCAGCCGGCGCAGCGAGGCGTGCGCGTCGTCCTGGACCGTCAGCAACGTCCCGCCGGTGGCTTTCGCCGTGTCCACCGCCCAGGCGTACGGCGTGACGTCTTCGTCGGTGTGGCCGGACAGCTGCAGCGGGCTGGTTCCCCTGACCGGCTTCCACGGCCGCGCTGGCCACGGCCATTCCCCGCACCAGCCGCTGCGCTCGAAATAGCCGCCGGTCGCGGGGAAGGCGGCTCTCCGAGCCTGCGCGGCGGCCCACATCTGCTCGAAATCGCGGCCGCCGACCCCCTCGTTGCAGAAGATCGCCTGGTACTGGATCAGGTTCAGGCCCAGAGGGTTCTCGTCGAACCCGAACACCTTCGCCGACTCCGGGGCGGGACGCGCCGACAGCGGAACGCCGCCTTCGCGGACGGTGGCGAGATCCCTGGCGGCGGAGATCCAGATACCCGGCCCTCCGCCGAGTTGCTGCCTGACCCACTCGCCGTCGAGCACCGTGTTCGCGTCCACCTCACGGGGTTTGCGGCGGAGCTCGTCACGCAACGCGAAGATGGTCTCGCGGACCTTGGCGTCGGTCGTCCCGAAGTGGAACTCGCCGTCGTGCCGCGCCAGCCATGGGACGAAGGCGTTGAAGCGCTTCTCGGAGAGCGCGTCCGCCGTGGCGTCCATGTCGGCGAGGTCGATGACGGGAGGCATCACCGAATCCAGCCACATCGCGTTCACCCGGTTGTCGAACAGCGACCGGTAGTTCACGCCCACCGCGGTGCCGTAGGACACCCCGTAGAAATTGATCTTCGACTCGCCGAGGGCGGCGCGGATCGCATCCACGTCACGCGCGATGTTCGTGGTGGTCAACTGCTGCACGAAGGCGGGATCCTTGGCGGCGCACCGCTTGTTGTACGCGGCGGTCTCGGCGAATCCGGCCTTCGCCGCCTCCTTGGGGGAGATGCTGGACGGCGACTCCTGGCCGCCCTTCTTCCCCTTGGCGGACGCGGCGGGCGACGGCTCCTCCGCGTCGCACTTGATCTTGTCGCTGTAGCCCACGCCCCTGGGATCGAACCCGATCAGGTCATGGTCGGCGCCCAGCGGGCCGAGCTTGCCGGCGGCGTACGTCGCCGGCGCGTCGATGTTGCTGATGCCGGGACCACCGGGACTGATGACCAGCACACCACGGCGCTTGCTCGGATCGGCGGCCTTGATCCGGCTCACGGCGATCTTGATCTTGCGGCCCTGCGGGTTCGCGTGGTCCAGGGGAACCGTCAGCATGGAGCATTCGGTCCTGATGTCGTTCTCGACGGGCCAGTCCTTGGCCGTCTTGGCGCATTCACGCCACGTCAGAGGCTCTTCGTCGGTGCGGGCGTCGGCCGCGCCGGCGGCTGCGAAGCTCGCCAGGCCGATCAGGCACGCGACCGCCACGCGCGCCGGACGAGTGCCTGGTGATACACGGGTGCTGAACATGTCGCATCTTTCGACGGTCCTGCCCGCACACCTCCAAGCGCGCGGGGCACGCCGTCAGGCGTACGTCGTCCACCCTCGGGGGCAAAGGTTCCCACGCCGTCGCACCCCCGTATCGGCGACCGCGCGGCCGTGTATCCGTCGTGTATCCGCGCAGAAGCCGTGCACGGCACCTTCGCCCTTCTTGAGCAACTCTGGTTGACTAAGGCTCGAATAGTCAACTAAGGTTGCTTGCATGCCGGAAAACGTGCCTCGGGAGCCCGCCGACGCGCTCGTCGAGAGCGATCTGACGGATCGCGTCGAGGAGACGTTCACGCGCGAAAGCCGGTAACCGGCACCCCTGCCCCCACGCTCCGGCCGCGGTGCGGGCCGCGATGCGCCATGCCCTCGCGCCGGGCTTCGCCGGCAGTCGCCCCGGCACGAGGTCATCCGATCACGAAGAGAGGTCATCTCATGACAAGGAGCACCGATGTCGTGCTCGACGTCGACGGGCTGCGCATGCGCTACGGCTCGGCCGACGTCCTGCACGACGTCACGTTCCAGGCCCGCCACGGCGAGGTCCTGGCCCTGCTGGGGCCGAACGGCGCGGGCAAGACCACCACGATCGAGATCCTGGAGGGCTTCCGCGTCCGGTCGCAGGGCCGGGTCTCCGTGCTCGGCGCCGACCCCTCGCACGGCGACGAGTCGTGGCGGGCCAGGCTCGGGATCGTGCTGCAGTCCTGGCGCGACCACGGCAACTGGCCGGTACGCGAACTCCTCGCCCACCTCGGCGCCTACTACGCCCCCTACGCCACCCCCGGCATCCCGCGCCCCTGGGATCCCGACGAGCTGATCGCGAGGGTCGGCCTGGCCGAGCACGCCGGCAAGAAGCTCAAGACACTGTCGGGCGGCCAGCGGCGCAGGCTCGACGTGGCGATCGGGCTCGTGGGGCGCCCGGAGCTGTTGTTCCTCGACGAGCCGACCACCGGTTTCGACCCGCAGGCCAGGTCCGACTTCCACGATCTCGTACGCGACCTGGCCGACGCCCGCGAGACCACCGTCCTGCTCACCACCCACGACCTGGACGAGGCCGAGAAACTGGCTGACCGCATCCTCGTGCTGAACGGCGGCCGGATCGTCGCCGACGGCACCGCCGCCGGGCTGGCACGGCGGATCGCCGGCGAGGACGAGGTGCGCTGGCTGCGCGACGGACGGCGGTACGTCGAGCGGACGCCCGACTCGACCACGTTCGCCCGCGAGCTGTTCGCCCGTCACGGCGACGACGTCCAGGAGCTGGAGATCGTCCGGGCCTCGCTGGAGCAGACGTACCTGGCGCTGGTGCGCGAGGCCGAGGGAGTGGCCCGATGAACGCGACCGTACTGCGCGCGGGCTGGTCCCGGGGGCTGATCGAGCTGCGGCAGTCGTTCACCAACGGCGCCGAGCTGTTCTCCCACTTCCTGTGGCCCGCCCTGATGGTGGCCACGCTGTTCTTCATCCGGGACCTGCCCGTCGGCGCCCTCCTTCTCGGCGCCCTGGCCCTGCCGGGCATCCTCGGCATGAACGCCGCGACCGGCCTGATCAGCATGAGCCAGCAGCTCACCGCCGACCGCGAGGACGGCACGCTGCTGCGGGCCAAGGCGACCCCGCACGGCATGCCCGCCTACCTGATCGGCAAAGTGATCTCGGTGTCCGGAGGACTGCTGGCCGACCTGGCGATCTTCCTCGTGCCTGCCGTGCTGCTCGTCGAGGGCCTGCGGATCAGCCCGGGCTCCTGGCCCGCACTGGCCTGGGTGCTGGTGCTCGGCCTGGTCGCGACCCTGCCCATCGGCGCCGTCCTGGGCTCGGTGTTCGCCACCGCACGCGCCCAAGGGCTGGTCCAGCTGCCGTTCCTCGCCCTGATCGGGATCTCCGGCATCTTCTACCCGATCACCTCGCTGCCCGAGTGGCTGCAGTGGATCGCCCAGGTCTTCCCCCTCTACTGGATGGGGCTCGGAATGCGCTCGGCCCTGCTGCCGGACGCGGCGGTCGCCGTCGAGATCGGCGCGTCCTGGCGACACCTGGAGACCGCCGGAGTGCTGGGCGCCTGGGCGGTGCTCGGCCTGCTCGTGGCGCCGGTCGTGCTGCGGCGGATGGCACGCGGCGAGTCGGGCTCCACGGTGGCGGCACGCCGTGAGCGCGCCCTGCGGCGGGTCGGGTGAATGCCGGGACCGTCACGACGGGTGCCCGGCCGATCCCTGACGGCGGATCAGGTGGTGGGCCATCAGGACAGATCGGCCCAAGGAGCGGGTGGTGCTGAGGCGAAGAAGCGGAGCAGGCTGAGGAGTCGGCTGGCCGGAGGCGCGGTCCAGTGACGTTCGCCCGGGCGCGGTACGGGATCTTTCAGGCGTCCCAGCGCCCAGGTGAGGTGGAACCACAGCACGCGAGCTTCCCAGATCGGCGGGCTCGTGGAGATGCCGGTTTCCTGCCGATAGCCGTCGAGCATGGCCGGGACGCCAGTGAGGGGCACCTTGGCGAAGTCGGCGGCGGGGTCGGCCCATTCGGCGTCACCCCAGTCCACGATCCCGGTGAGCTGGGCCGTCTCCGGGGAGACGAGCAGGTTCTGGGGAGCGATGTCGCCGTGGATCAGGACCGAAGGCGGGCTCGCGGGGAGGTGCGGTGAGAGCCGGTCGAACCATCCGGTGAGCCAGCGGGCGGTCTCGGCGTCGATCCAGCCGTCCTTGAGGTGGTCGGTGAGTGCCCAGGGGTCCGCGTTGCCGTCGTCCGTGGGGACGCCGGCAAGGGTGGGTGCGGTCTCCGGAGTGAGCCGATGGAGTTTGGCCAGCTCCCGTCCGACTTGCCGGTAGAGACGTTCGGTGCCCGTGGCGGGCAGGTCAAGGCATGCGACGTCCGTTCCCCGCGTCCGGGTGAGCACCATGTAGGGGACGTCCACCACCGAACAGGTGTCGTCGAAGGCGACGATCTCCGGGGTCCGTACGCCGGCGCGCCGGGCGTACGGGATGACCGCGGCCTCCTTGACCAGGTCCGGAAGGAACTGCTCGGTCCGCGGGATGCGCAGGACCAGGTCGTCGCCGAGCAGGAGGACATGGTTGGCCACCCCTTGAGGGAGGGGCCGTACGTGCTCGGCGGTGCTCCCGAGCAGGCCGGCGATGGCGGCTAGGGTCGCGTCACTCGTCTCGTATCCCGACATGATCGATCATGCTGGCACGGACGGTCGGAAGCGGCGAATGCCGTCCCCGACAGGAAGGTGGATCATCGTGCACGGGATGGCCGAAACGAGTACGGCGGCGCGGTACCGGACGTTCGGGGAGATGGAGGTACGAGGCCACTCGCCCAGCTACGAGCGGCTGTGCGTCGGCGTCGCCGCCGACGCCGAACTCCTGGCCCTGGCCGACACGCTGCCCGCCGCCAAGCGGCAACCCAACCTGCTGTTCGGCGCGGTCCGGTTCCTCGGCGGTCCGGTGCATGACTTCGAGGCGTTCCGCGCCTGGGTGCTCGACCATTGGGCGGAGGTCGCCTCCGAGATGCTGGCCCGCAGCACCCAGACCAATGAGCCGGGCCGGTGCGCGACGCTGCTGCCGCTTCTGGCGCGCCTGCCGCAGCCGCTGGCACTGATCGAGGTCGGCGCCTCGGCCGGACTCTGCCTGTACCCGGACCGGTACGCCTACCGCTTCGATGACCGGCCCGCCCTGGGGCCGGTCAGCCCGGTCGTCCTGGCCTGCCGGACCAGCGGAGCGGTACCGATCCCGCAGCGGGTGCCGTCGGTGGTGTGGCGGGCCGGGATCGACCTGAACCCCCTCGACGTCGCCGACGCCGACCAGCTGCGCTGGCTGGAGGCGCTGGTCTGGCCCGAGCAGCGAGATCGGCTGGCACGGCTGCGCGCCGCGGCGCGGATCGCGCGCGCCGAACCGCCCCACCTCGTTCGAGGCGATCTGAACGCCGGCATCGCCGACCTGGCCGGACAGGCCCCGCCGGACGCCACGCTGGTCGTGTTCCACAGCGCGGTTCTGGCCTACCTGCCGCCGGACGAACGCGATCGGTTCGTCCGGACGATGCGTGGCCTGCCTGCTCGGTGGATCTCCAACGAGGCGCCCGCCGTGCTGCCCGGGGTGGCCGCCCGGCTCCCGCGGAGCCCGTCGGCCGACCGTGGCACGTTCGTCCTGGCCCTGGACGAGCAGCCGGTCGCCTTCACCGGACCGCACGGGCAGTTCCTGGACTGGTTGAAGGAATGAAACCGCTGCGGCGCCGAAGCTGAGCCCGACCGGGTTCATCGGTTCGCCGTGCGCAGGCCGAGAACGCGTAGGGCGTTCTCCTTGTAGATGAGTGGCTTGGCCTCGTCCTTGACGTCCAGCGCGGCGAAATCGGCCATCCAGCGGTCGGGGGTGAGGACGGGGTAGTCGGAGCCGAACAGGACCTTGTGCCGCAAGGGCCCGGCGGCCTGGCGGACGAGCTGCGGCGGGAAGTACTTCGGTGACCAGCCGGACAGGTCGAGGTAGACGTTGGACTTGTGGCCGGCGATGGACAGGGACGCGTCGACCCAGGGCGCGGACGGGTGCGCGAGGATCATGGTGAGCCCGGGGAAATCGGCGGCGACGTCGTCGAGCAGCATCGGGTCCGAGTGGCGCAGCTTGATGCCGCGCCCGCCGGGCAGGCCGGCGCCGATGCCGGTCTGGCCGGTGTGGAACAGCGCGACGCTGCCCACGTCCTCCAGCGCCCGCCAGAGCGGATAGTGCGCAGGGTCGTTGGGGGTGAAGCCCTGCAGGCTCGGGTGGAACTTGAAGCCGAGCACGCCGAAGTCCCGCACGAGCCGCCGGGCCTGGGCGACGGCGGCCGGGCCGCGGCGCGGGTCCACGGAGCCGAAGGGGATGAGGACGTCGGCGTGTTCGGCCGCCTGACGGGCGATCTCCTCGCTGGACAGGGCCGGGTGGCCGAGTTCGGTGGCGGCGTCGATGGTGAAGACCACCGCGGCCATGTTCCGCTGCCGGTAGTAGGCGGCGACGCGGTCGATGGTCGGGGTGCGGTCCTGACCGGCTTTGAAGTACTTCGCCGAGGCCGCCATCAGCTCGGCGTCGAGGGAGAGGTGGCCGTGGTGGTCGGCCTCGATGTGGGCGTGGACGTCCAGGGCCACGATGGCGTCCGGGTCGATGCGCGGGGTGTAGATCATCGTTCCTTCTCGGTGTGTCAGGGAAGGGCGTGGCGCCGGCGCTTGGCCTGCAGCAGGCCGACGAGCAGCGCGTCGCGGTCGGCCGCCATGGCTTCCTGGTCGATGCCGTGGAGCTCGGCGCGCACGCCGTCGACGAGCAGGCCGGCGAGTTCGGGGGTCAGCCGCGGCGCGCCGAGGTCGTCCATCCAGGTCTGGGCGGGCGGGCCGAGGTGGCGCAGGGTGTGCGCCATCCCGCCGGGTCCGCCCGAAAGGTGCTGGTTGACCAGCGGGCCGAGCAGGGCCCACCGCAGGCCGGGGCCGTGCGCGATGGCGGCGTCGATGTCGGCGACGCTCGCGACTCCCCGCTCCACCAGCGAGTACGCCTCCCGCCACAGGGCGGCCTGGAGCCGGTTGGCGAGGTGCCCGGGAACCTCACGCCGCACGAGCACCGGCCGCTTGGCGACGGAGCGGTAGAAGTCCAGCGTCCGCCGGGTGATGTCGGGGCCGGTGCGCTCGCCGGGCACGACTTCCACCAGCGGGATCAGGTGGGCGGGGTGGAAGGGATGCCCGACGAGCACCCTTTCGGGATGCGCGGGACACATCTCCTGAAGGTGGCTGGGCATCAGGCCCGACGAACTGCTGGCGATCGGCGCACTCGGCGGCGCCGCCTCGTCCAGCGTGGCCAGCAGTGCCCGCTTGAGGTCGGCGCGCTCCGGCCCGCTCTCCTGGACGAACCGCGCTCCGGCGACGGCGTCACCGCAGGTCGCGGTGAAGGTGAGCCGGTCGCGGGAGGCGCCGTCGGCCAGGCCGAGCCCGGTGAGCGCGGGCCAGGCCAGGTCGAGCGCGGCCCGCAACCGTTCCTCGGCGTCCGGAGCGGGGTCGAAGGCGGTGACGTCGAGGCCGCGGGCGAGGAACAGCGCCGCCCATCCGGCGCCGATGACGCCCGTGCCGACGACGGCGACCGGCTGGTCCGCCGGGCTCGTCACGCCTGTCTCGCACGGTCGCGGGCGATGGCGGTGAACGCGTCGAGCGCCGCCGGGTCCATGAGGGAGCCGGCCGAGGTGACCTCGTCAGGGGCGGCGCCCATACCTCACCGGCGAGGGCCGGGCGCTGCTCGACGCCCACGCCGAGGCCGCCGCCGAGCTTGAGGACCGCATGATCTCGGGCCTGTCGCCCGAGCAGGCCGACACCTTCCGCACCGCCCTCACCGTGGCGTGGACGACTCTGCGCCCGCCTCGAAAGTGATCACTTCCCGGCTCCCGGCACAGCGCGGGGATCGGAGGAGGCCCGGACGTCGAACCTCGCCTGGAGCAGCCGGCCGCCCGCGACACCGCGGCCCTCGATGAGGTCGACGAGCATCCCGACCGCGATGTCGGCCGTCTCGACCGGCAGGAAGCTGAGCGTGCTGACGGGCGGGTCCGTGAACGGCGCCGTGGGGTCCTCCGTCGCGCAGACCAGCAGCAGGTCGCCGGGCACCGACCTGCCGAGCCTGCGGATCCGGTCCAGGAGCAGCGACGGGCTGACCTCGACGAGCACGACCAGCGCGTCCGGCGGCTCGGGATCACTCAGCAACCTCTCCACCGCGGCCAGCGTCGGCTCGAACCCGGGGCCGTCGAGCTGGGCCAGCAGCGGGTCGCGGCCCCTTTCCGCACTCCAGTCGAGATAGGCCTGGACGGAATCGCGGTGGTAGCAGGCCGTGGTCGGGGCGCCGACCGCGGCGATCCGCCGGGCGCCCCCCTCCTCCAGGTGGTCGAGCACGCCGCGCAGGGCCGCGCCGTAGTCGAAGTCGACCCACGGCCACGGTGTCCCCGCCACGGCTCTGCGGTCGGAGACCACGGCCACCCCCGCGGCGAGAAAGTCCCCGACCAGAGGATCTCCCTCGACCGGATCCACCACGAACACGCCGTCGAGAGGCAGGTCCGTCCAGTAGTCGTCGGGGCCGGTGGTGGGCAGCAGCACCACGCCGTATCCGTGGGTCATGCCCGCGCGGGTGGTGGCGGCGGTCAGCCGGGCGAAGTAGGCGAGCTCGGTGTAGAACCACGGATGCTCGACGAACTCGCGGGCGGCGAGGCCGAGCAGGCGTGAGCGCCCGGCGCGCAGCCGCCGCGCCGTGGCGTTCGGCCGGTATCCGAGCCGGCGCGCCACCTGCCGGACATGCTCGCGGGTGGCGTCGGGGAGGCGGCCCGCGCCGTTGAGCGCGTCCGAGACGGTGGTCTTGGACACCCCCGCCGCGCGGGCGACGTCCACCAGGCGCACGCGCGCGCCGACCTTACGCTCTGGCTCTTCCATGGGTCCGATCTTTGCAGGATGTCAGCCGATTCGCCACCTCGCCGACCGTTGCTGAATCGTTCCTTCAGTGTCTTGTGCAGGAACGTTCCTTCACCAATACTCATGGCACTTTCCCGCACGAGGATGAGGTGGTCCGATGCGTACCGCTCGACTCGCCGCCGCGGCGCTGGCCGTACTGGCGGCCACCGCCTGTGGAGGGGGCGCGGCCGTCCCGAAGGCCGCCGCCTCCGGAACCTTCACCGTCACGGCGGACCTGCCGCCGGCCAAGGGCCCGGTGGATGCCGTGACCTGGGCGCTCTACGCGGAGCCGCAGTCCCTCGACTACGCCTACGCCTTCGATTACCCGCCCAACACCGTGCTCGCCAACGTGTGCGAGCAGCTCATGCGGATCACCCCCGGCTCCCGGGTGGAGCCGGGGCTGGCCGGCAAGGCCGAATCCCCGGATCCCTTGCGCTGGGTGTACACGATCCGCCAGGGCGTGCGCTTCCACGACGGATCGCCGCTCACCGCCGACGACGTGGTGGCGAGCATGCGGCGGCACATGGATCCGGCGGTGGGTTCGTACTGGGTCTCGTCCTACCAGAACGTCAAATCGGTGGAGAAGACCGGCCCCATGGAGGTCACCGTCCACCTGAAGAAGCCCGACCACCTGTTCAACGAGCAGATGGGCACCTCGGCCGGGACCATCGAGAGCGCCGCGTTCCTGGCCGCGCAGGGCGCCGGGTACGGCACCCCCGACAAGGGCGTGAACTGCACCGGGCCGTACTCCCTCGACAAGTGGGAGAAGGGGCAGGCGATCAACCTGAAACGCTTCGACGGCTATTGGGACCCCGCGCTCAAGGCCAGGGCCGCGACCGTGCGGAACGTCTTCATCTCCGACCCGGCGGCCCGCGTCAACGCCCTGCTCTCGGGCGAGGCGGACGGCAGCTACCTGGTCCCCACCACCGGCTTCGCCCGCCTGGGCAGCGCCTCCAGTGGCAAGCTGTACTTCGGCCCCAACACCGCGGCCGTCAGCCTCATCCCGCTCGACCTCAAGGGCACGCTCGGCGACCCGAAGCTGCGCAAGGCGCTGTCCATGGCGCTCGACCGCAAGAGCATTCTCCAGGCCAGCGTGGCCGGGGTGGCCACACCGGCGAAGGCGCCCGCGGCGATCGGCGCGTGGGGCATCGCCCCCGAGGCGGCCAAGCAGTACTACGCCAAGCTCCCCGAGCTGAACACCGACCTCGAAGGGGCCAGGAAGCTGGTCAAGGAGGCCGGCGGGACGGGCAAGAAGATCGTGATCGCCACGAGCACGATGGCTCCCGACATCGGCGTCATCGCCAACGCCGTCCAGGCCGCGGGCCAGGCCATCGGCCTGCGGGTCGAGCAGAAGGCGGTGGCCCCCGACGCCTACTCCGCGCTGTTCTCCGACCCCAAGGCCCGCCAGGGCATCGACCTGGTCATGACCATCTGGTACGACTCCACCCCCGATCCGCTGGAGTTCTACGGGATCCTGCAGACCGGCAACTTCGCCAACTACGGCGGCTACTCCGACCCCGAGTACGACAGGCTCGTCGACCAGGCGGGCGCCGAGGCCGACCCCGCGGCCCGCGCCGCCGTGGTCGCCAGGCTCCAGGAGATCGCCGTCCGGGACATGGTGTGGATCCCGCTGTACGAGGTGCCGCACAGCATGTTCCTCAACAAGCGGCTCACCGGCGCGCCCACCGGCATCACCCAGCTCGTCTACCCGTGGGCGGCAGTGCTCGGGTCGGCGAACTGATGGGCGCCTTCCTGGCCCGCAGGCTCGCCGGGCTGGTGGCGACGCTGGCCGGGGCGTCGTTCGCGGTGTTCTCCGCCGTTTACCTGGCTCCCGGCGACCCGGCCTCCTTCCTCACCCAGGGGCGTTCGGCCTCTCCGCAGGCGATCGCTGCGATCAGGGCGCAGTACCACCTGGACGATCCGTTCCTCACGCAGTACCTCAAATGGGTCGGCGGCGCGGTGACCGGGGACTTCGGCCGGTCGGTGCAGTTCCGGCAGGACGTGACCGGGCTGCTCCTGGCCAGGCTGCCCACGACGCTCTTCCTGGTCGGCTACGCGGGGCTGCTCATCGTGGTCGCGGGGCTGATCCTCGGCGCCCTGGCCGCGCTGCGGCCCGGCCCGCTCGACAGGATCGTCCTCATCGGCACCGGGGTGGCCACCGCGACCCCCTCCTTCGTCGCGGCGATCGGGCTGATCTCGCTGTTCTCCGTCCAGCTCGGCTGGTTCCCCGCCTTCGGCAACGGCGAGGGGCCGGTCGACCGCGTCTGGCATCTGACCCTGCCCGCGGCCGCGCTCGCCCTGACGTTCGCCGGTCTGCTGGCCCGGGTCACCCGCTCGTCCATGCTGGAGGAACTGGCCCGCGAGCACGTCGAGGTGGCACGCTCGCGCGGCGTCCAGGAGAACGCGGTGATCCGGCGCCACGTCCTGCGCAACTCCCTCGGCCCGATCAGCACGGTCACCGGCACGGTGATCGCCGGGCTGCTCGTCGCGACCTCGATCGTGGAGACCGCCTTCGGCCTGTCCGGGATCGGGCAGCTGCTGGTCAGCTCGGTCACCGTCAAGGACTTCCCGGTCGTGCAGGCCGTCACCACCCTGATCGTCGTCGTCTTCGCGGCGGCCAACCTGCTGGTCGACCTGGTTCAGCCGGCCATCGATCCGCGCCTGCGCAGGGCGTAGTGAAGGAGTCCTCTTGACAGCCGTGACCTTCCACCGCCGCTACCGGCTTCCCGCGGACCGGATGACCGTCGCCGGCGTCGCCGTCCTGGCCGTCCTGGTGACGGTGGCGATCCTGGCGCCGGTCGTGGCGCCGCACGATCCGCTCGCCATCGACTTCCCGGCCGCGCTGAGCGGCCCGAGCGCCGATCACCTGCTCGGGGCCGACCAGTCCGGCCGCGACATCCTGTCCCGCCTGATCCACGGCGCGCGGGCGGGACTGCTCGGCCCGCTCCTGGTGGTGACCCTGTCGACGGCGGCGGGCACCCTGCTCGGCGTCCTGGCCGCCTGGACCGGCGGTGTCCTCGACGCGGTCCTGTCCCGCGCCATGGACTTCGTCTTCGCCTTCCCCGCGCTGCTGCTGGCGATCACGCTGGTGGCCATGTTCGGCCCCGGCCTGACCGCGCCCGTCGTGGCGATGAGCATCGCCTACACCCCCTACGTCGGACGGCTGGCGCGCGGCGTCGCCCTGCGCGAGATGTCCCGCCCCTACATCCACGCCTACCGGGTGCAGGGCTGGTCCGGGTGGGTCATCTGCCTGAAACACCTGGTCCCCAATGTCGTCCCGCTGATCCTCGCCCAGTCGGCGATCAACTTCGGCTACGCGCTCATGGACCTCGCGGCGCTGTCCTTCCTCGGGTTCGGCACGCAACCGCCCGTCCCCGATTGGGGCGCCATGATCAACGAAGGGGCCTCCGCCCTGCTCCAGGGCGCCATGCTGCCCGCGCTGGCCCCCGGCGCGGCCGTCGTGATCACGGTGGTGGCCTTCAGCGTCGTCGGCGAGGGCATCGCCGACCGCGTCTCCGGGAGGGAGCGCTGATGCTCCAGATCGACGATCTGACCGTACGGCTGGCGCCCGGCCAGGCGGCCCGGCCCATCCTGGACGCGGTGTCGCTGCGCGTCGCCCAGGGCGAGGCCGTCGGGCTCGTCGGCGAGTCCGGGTCAGGCAAGTCCGTCACCTGCCGGGCCGTGCTCGGCCTGCTGCCCGGGCGGACCGCCGTGAGCGGGCGCGTCCTGGTCGACGGCCAGGACATGCTGGCGCAGACCGCCGCGGGGCTGCGTGACCTGCGCCGCCGGCGAGTGGCGATGATCTTCCAGGATCCGCGGGCGTCGATCAATCCGGTCCGGCGGATCGGCGACTTCGTCACCGAGGGACTGCGGACGGGCGGGCTGCCGTACCGGCAGGCTCTCGATCGGGCGGAGGGGCTGCTGGAGGCGGTGGGCATCGAGGACCCGCGAGCCGCGCTGCGCCGTCACCCGCACGAGTTCTCCGGCGGGATGCTGCAACGGGTGATGATCGCCGGAGCGCTGGCCGCGGAGCCCGACCTGCTGCTCGCCGACGAGCCGACGACCGCCCTGGACGTCACGACGCAGGCGGAGGTCATCGCGATCCTGTCCCGGCTCAGGACCGTGCGCGGGATGGGCATGCTGTTCGTCACCCACGACCTGGAGCTGGCCGCGGCCATCTGCGACCGCATCTACGTGATGTACGCGGGCCGGATCGTCGAGGAGCAGGCCACCGGCGAGCTCTTCGCCCGGCCCCGGCACCCGTACACGGCCGGGCTGCTGGCGGCCACGCCCCGACTGGAGTCGCACGAGCCGCCGCACGGCGTGCCCGGCAGGCCGTTGTCGCTGGCCGAGTCCCCGGCCGGGTGCGCCTTCGAGGCCCGCTGCGCTCTGGCCGTCGAGCGATGCCGGGAGCAACGACCCGACCTGGAGATCCTGGAACGCGCGCAGGTGGCGTGCCTGAGAGCTGGAGAGCCGGTCCATGACTGAGAACGTGCTGGAGGTCGAGGGGCTGCGCAAGGCGTACGGCCACAAGGCGGCCGTGGACGGCGTCTCCTTCTCGCTGCGGGCCGGCGGCTCGCTCGCCGTGGTGGGCGAGTCGGGCTCGGGCAAGACGACGACCGCGCGGATGCTCGTCGGCCTGGAGATTCCGGACGCCGGGCGGATCAGCGTCGAGGGCCGGAACCGCTCGCGCGCCCCGCGGGGCCGCCGGGCCAGGCTGTCGCGGGCGCGGGAGATCCAGATGGTCTTCCAGGACCCCTACCTCTCCCTGGATCCGCGGATCAGCGTGAGCCAATGCGTGGAGGAGCCGCTACGGCTGCATTTCGCCCTGGACAAGCAGGCCCGGCGGGCCCGGTGCGAGGAACTGCTGGAGCGCGTCGGGCTCGGCGAGCGTGAGGCCGCCGTACGGCCCAGGCGGTTGTCCGGCGGCCAGCGCCAGCGGGTCGCCATCGCCCGCGCGCTGGCCACCGCGCCGAAGGTGCTGATCCTGGACGAGGCCACCTCGGCGCTCGACGTGTCCATCCAGGCGCAGATCCTCGACCTGCTGGCGCGGATCCGCCGCGACCTCGACATCGCCTACCTGTTCATCACCCACGACCTGGCCCTGGTCCGGCACGCGGCCGACGACATCGTCGTGCTCCACCGCGGCAAGGTCGTCGAGGCCGGGCCGACCTCGCAGGTCCTGGCCGCCCCCCAGCATCCCTACACCCGCCTGCTGCTGCACTCCGTGCCGCGGCCGGGCTGGGATCCCGCCCAGATCGCCGCCGACCGGCGCGCCCTTCAGGAGATCATGTGAGTGAGCTCGCACACCTGTCCGCCACGCAAGCCCTGAAGCTGTTCAGGACCCGGGCCCTGTCGCCCGTCGAGCTCATGACCGCGGTCATCGAGCGGGCCGAGGCCGTCGAGCCGCGGGTCAACGCGCTCAGCGAGACGATGTTCGACGAGGCGCTCGACCAGGCCAGGAAGGCCGAGCGCGCCTACCTCGGCAACGGGTCGCCGCGACCGCTCGAAGGGCTGCCGGTCGCCACCAAGGACGAGCAGCCGATCGCGGGAAGGCGCGCCAGCGAGGGTTCCCTGGCCTACGCCGGCCACGTCGCCGACACCACCCATCCGGTCGTCGAACGGGTCGTCGCCGCCGGCGGGATCGTCCACGCCCGCACCACCACGCCGGAGTTCTGCTGCGCCGCCTACACGCACTCCCGGCTGTGGGGCCTGACCCGTAACCCCTGGAACCTGGACTACTCGCCCGGCGGTTCCTCCGGCGGCGCGGGCGCGGCGCTGGCGTCGGGGACGGCGACGCTCGCCACGGGGTCCGACATCGGCGGCTCGATCCGGCTGCCCGCCGCGGCCACCGGCACGGTCGGATACAAGCCGCCTTACGGGCGGGTGCCCGCGATGTCGCCGTACAACCTGGACCACTACTGCCATGACGGGCCGATGGCGCGTACCGTCGCCGACTGCGCGCTCCTGCAGAACGTCATCGTCGGGCCGCACCCGGCCGACGTCGTCTCCATCCGCCCCGCCGCGCACATCCCCGAACGCCTCGGCGACGTCGCCGGGATGCGCATCGCCTATTCCCCCGACCTGGGGAACTGGGAGATCGAGCCGGACGTCGCGGCCAACACCCGCGCGGTCGCCGACGCGCTGGCCGCGGCCGGCGCCATCGTGGAGCAGGTGGAGGTGCCGTTGCGGCGCGCCGACGTCATGCGCGCGGCCTTCATCCACTTCGGCGCCATCTTCGGCCCCATGGTCGCCGGCGTGGCGGACACGCACCGCGACCAGCTCACGCCCTACGCCCTCGCCTTCGCCGAGGACTCGCGCGCCGCGCTGGCGCGGGACGGCTTCCTGGCCGGGCTGGAGCTGGAGGGCCGCATCTACGCCGTGATCGGCGACCTGCTCGACCGGTACGACGCGCTGATCTGCCCCACCGCGGGCACCGCCGCGCTGCCCGCGGGCGAGGACTACGTGGACACCAAGCTGACGGTCAACGGGGTCCAGTTCGATCACTACCTGGAGTACTCGCTGACGACCGTCTTCAACATCGCCAGCCGTTGCCCCGTGCTCAACGTCCCGTCCGGTCTCGCGTCGAACGGCGTGCCGACGGGGACGCAGATCGTCGGCCGCAGCTACGACGACGCGACGGTCTTCCACATCGGCGCCGCCGTCGAACGCGTCCTGCCGTGGCCCACCCGCCCGCAGCTCTGAGGAGACTTTCATGACTTCTGCCGACATCCTGTTCGTCAACGGCCGGGTACGTCCCATGGCCGGCACGCCGAGCCGTGCGGTGGCCGTACGCGAGGGGCTGATCCTGGCCCTCGGCGAAGACGAGGAGATGCGCGACCTCGCCGGCCCGCGGACCGAGGTCGTCGACCTGGCCGGCCGCACCCTGCTTCCCGGCTTCCAGGACGCCCACGTGCACCCGGTGCTGGCCGGGCTCTCCATGACCCGGTGCGACCTGCACGAGGCGCGGGACGCCGCCGACGCCCTCGCCGTCGTCCGCGCGTACGCCGCGGCCAACCCGGAGGTGCGCTGGATCTCCGGCGGCGGATGGTCCATGGAATGGTTCCCCGGCGGCACGCCGAGCCGGATCGCCCTCGACGAGGTCGTCCCCGACCGGCCGGTCTACCTGACCAACAGGGACGGGCACGGCGCATGGGTCAACACCGAGGCCCTGCGGCTGTGCGGCGTCCACGACGGAACCCCCGACCCGAACGACGGGCGCATCGAGCGCGAAGCGGACGGAACCCCTCAAGGAACCCTGCACGAGGGCGCCGCCTCGCTCGTGGGCAGGCACGTGCCCGAGCCCACGGACGAGGACCTGCTCCGCGGCCTCCAGGCCGGCCAGCGACGCCTGCACCAGGCCGGAGTGACGGCATGGCAGGACGCGATGGTCGGCCCGGAGGTCCAGCGCGCCTACGAAGCCGCCGCCGGCGCCTCGATGCTCACCGGGCGCGTGGTCGGCGCCCTGTGGTGGGATCGGGACCGGGGCGAGGAGCAGATCCCCGAACTGCTCGCCCGCCGTACCACCACCGGACGGTTCAGAGCCACCAGCGTGAAGATCATGCAGGACGGCGTGGCGGAGAACTACACCGCCGCCATGACCTCCCCCTACCTGGACGGCTGTGGATGCCGGACCGGCAACAGCGGCATCAGCTTCGTCGGGCCCGAGGACCTGCGCGCCCACGTCACCCGGCTGGACGCCGTCGGGGTCCAGGTCCACGTGCACGCCGTCGGCGACCGGGCCGCCCGGGAGGCGCTGGACGCGTTCGAGGCGGCGCTCAAGGTCAACGGGCGCAGGGGCAACCGGCATCACATCGCCCATCTCCAGGTCGTCCATCCCGACGACGTGCCGCGGTTCGCGGCCCTGGAGGTCACCGCCAACATCCAGCCGTTGTGGGCGGCGCACGAGCCGCAGATGGACGAGCTGACCATTCCCTTCCTCGGCGACCGGCGCGCCGCCTGGCAGTACCCCTTCGGCGACCTCCTGCGCTCGGGCGCCGCCCTCGCCGCGGGCAGCGACTGGCCGGTCAGCAGCCCGGACCCGTTCCTCGGCATCCACGTCGCCGTCAACCGGATGCTCCCCGACGGATCGGGGCGGCCGTTCCTGCCCGCGCAGCGCCTCCCGGTGGCGGCGGCCCTGTCGGCGTACACGATCGGCACCGCCCGGATCAACCACCTCGACACCAGGACCGGGACCATCGAGCCCGGCAAGCTCGCCGACCTCATCGTCACCGACGCCGACCCGTTCGCCGTACCCCCCGGTGACCTGGGCGGCATCACCGTCCTCGGCACCTACGTGGAGGGACGACAGGTGCACGCACATCCGTCCTTCTGACCGCTCGCCGCTTCACGGGGTGGTGCCCATGCCGTACTGAGCCGCCTGCAACGACCACAGCTCCGCGTATTCGCCGCCGAGAGCCAGCAGCTCCTGGTGGTTGCCGCTCTCGGTGATCCGGCCGTCCTGCAGGACGAAGATGCGGTCGGCGTGCTGCACGGAGTGCAGGCGATGGGTGATGAGGATGACCGTGCGTCCGCCGGCCAGGGCGCGCACCCCGGCGAACGTCTCGGCCTCGGCGCGGGGATCGAGGGCTGCGGTCGGCTCGTCCAGGACCAGTACGGGCGCGTCCCGGAAGTACGCGCGGGTGACCGCGATGCGCTGCCACTGCCCGCCCGACAGGTCGACCCCGCCCTGGTACTCGGGGGCGAGCAGCGTGTCCCAGCCGTCCCGCAGGGAGGCGATGAGATCGGTGGCGCCGGAGGCCGCGGCGGCGCAGGCGAGCGCTTCGGGGGTGGGACCGGTGGTGTGGCGGCCGATGGCGACGTTGGCGGACACGGTGAAGGGCCATCGTTCGTAGCCCTGGGACAGCAGGGCCACCTGGTCGAAGAGCTGGGTTCGGTCGAGGTCGGTGGTGGGTGTGTCGTCCCAAGTGACCGATCCGGATTCGGGGAGGTAGAGGCCGGTGAGAAGTTTCGCCAGCGTGGTCTTCCCGGAGCCGTTGTGCCCGACCAGGGCCACGATCTGGCCGCGGCTGATGGCCAGGTCGACGCCGTCGAGGGCGGGCTCGTCGGCGTTGGGGTAGCTGAAGCGCAGGTCGCGTGCCTCGATCAGGTCGGGACCGTCGGCCCGCCGCAGGCCGGTGCCGTCGCGGGGGATGGCCAGGCGTTCGGCCTGGCGGCAGGCGGCGGCCCAGTCCTCGGTGTAGAGGCCGTGTTCGAACACGTTGTTGATCGAATAGATCAGGTTGCCCAGCTGGCCGGTGCCGGTCTGGATGGCCAGGACGGCGGTGCCGGCGGCGGCCAGCTGCATGCGTCCGGTGATCAGGAGCCAGCCGAGCACCACGTAGGTGGCGCCCGTCGTCAGGCCGCTCAGTGCCCCGGCCAGCAGTTCGCCTCCGGCGTCGGCGCGGGCGAGGCGGGCCTGCTCCCGCGCCGAGCGCAGGGCCATCCGGTCGTGGTGGCGGAGCAGGAAGTCCCCGGCGGCGTGCGCGCGGATCTCCTCGGCGGGGTCGGCTCCGACCAGAAGCTGGGCCAGGCTGCGCTGCTGCCGTACGGGAGTCAGCCACCGCAGGCGGGAGGCTTTGCGGCGCAGAGTGGAGCGCACCAGCGCCCAGGCACGCGGCAGGATGATGAGCGGCAGCAGCGGCAGCAGCAGGGGGTGCAGGACACCCAGGACGCCGGCGGCGGCAGTCATGCCCATCAGCGCTTTCAGCATGCGGATGACCTGATCGATGACGATGTCGATCCATCCGGCCCCGTACTGCGCGGCCTCCAGAAGATCATGAAACTGGGCGCCCTGGAAGTGCAGCAGCTCGACGTTCGCGGCGCGGCTGAGGAGCTCGTCGTAGGCGAGGTGCTCGACCTTCGGCTGGAGCCGGCCGGAGGCGGCACCGGACCAGGCGGTCAGCACCGCGACGCTGATGCCGGCGGCCGCGACCAGGACCAGCGCCGGTACGGCGGCCTTGACGCGGTCGGGGGTGGGCCCCACCGCGAGGATCTGCTGCAGGACCCGGTTGGTGGCCAGCAGGCCGAACGCGGTCGCGGCGCCGACGATGAGCTGGCAGGCCACGACGATCACGAGCGCGGACGGGTCGGCTCGCCAGGACAGCCGCAGGCAGATGCCGATCAGCGAGGGCAGCTTACGCATGATCACGCCGAAGCCGACCGCCAGGTCGGCCTCGTGCCGCGCCCACCCCATGCTGTATTGGAAGCCGCCTCCGAAGATCGGATCCGTGGCGGGCTCCTGCACGGCGGCCTGCTGCGCGGTGTGGTCGGCAGGGGGAGGATCAGATTCGCACCTTACCGTCACGGACGAGGCTCCGTTCTCTCGGGTCTTCCGTTCGCCGTCGGCGTCCCTTCTCATCTGCCGCTTGGCTGAGCGGGCGCGATCCGGCGCATGAGGGCGGCCCCGGAACGGCCCCACGAGCTCACCGAGCCTGAAGAAATCGGCGACCGCAGGCCCGATCAGCCAGCCGGTGATCCGCTCGCGAGTCCACGGTGCGGCCCCGTCTGCCGTGACGCGTTGAAACTCGATGCCGGTGCAGGCCGGCGTCAGAACGATCATTCCTGCGGCGGCCGTCCGGTCGATGGCGCTCATGGGGGGTCATGCGATCACCTCAGCACGCACGCGCCCCACCCGGAAGACGATGGTGACGGAACCTCGCGGGCACACTATTCGCGCGAGCGTGGCACCGACCTGGCTGGACAGAGGAGCGGCGCAACAAGCGCAGAGCCGCGCCGAAGGCCGGGGGAGCCCGTGCGCCGAGTGCACGCCGCCGCCACGCAGACCTCGGGCGACGGCCTTCGCCGCCCTGACCCGGACGTGGAAGAGCCCGGCGCCACTCCGGCCCCGGGCTCCACTCGTCGTCGTCCGGCATGGCCGCATCGTCCCGGTCGGCTACCTGCGCTGGTCGTCGACCAGCTCGCCGCGGACCCAGATCCACTCGGTCACCCCGCCGCCGCCCGGGCCGACCACCGCCACCCGCCTCCGGTAGTACGGGCGAAACGAAGGCGGCATCCCCGGATGGCTGCCGCGCGACTCACGCTCGACCCGGTCTTCACCTGCGGCCAGGCCAGGGTCGTGTCGCTGTAGATGCTGAGCGGGTTCTCCGTGATCCGGGTCGTCGGCGCGCCCTCGTGTGGTGGCCCGCGCCCGGGAGCTCCCGAGCCGCCGCCGGCCGGCGCGGCGGAACCCAGGGAGCTTTCAGGACCGGCTTCGGCGGCCGCGGATCCCGTCGGTGGCGATCGTCACTGCAGGAGCTGGGCGGCGTTGATCTTCACCTCGTAGACGTCGCGGTACGGGCTCGATCCGCCGCCCACGGGCCACAGGTAGGGGAGCGGCTGGGTCAGGTCGAAGGAGATGGGCGGATTGGTCGGCTGGACGGTGTCGACCGGATAGATGGTCCACCGCGGCGTCTGGTCCGGTGCCCCCGTGCCCGAGGTGGGCTGTGCGCTGGGCTGTGTGCTGGGCTGGGGCGCGGGATGGAAGGGCGGCGGGTCGATGTTGACGTAGATCATGGTCGAGCGCGGGCCCACGTGGGGGGTGCTGGTGCCGCCTCCTCCTCCGCCTCCTCCGGTGCCGCCGGTCGAGCCGCTGCTCTGGGTGGCCTTGGCGGGCAGGTAGTGACGGTCGCTGTGGTCGGGGTTGCACGGCTGCGCCGCCCTGGCCGGTGGAGGCGCCCCGTCGGACGCCTTGAGCCGCAGCCCGAGCTCACCCGCGATCATCAGGGCGTAGTGGCCCGCCAGTGCTTTCTGCCCCTCCTGGTTGGGATGTCCTGTCTGCTGCTTCTGGTTGAGGTCGTCCCCAGCCGCGGCCAGTCTCCAGTTGACGTTGCGGATGTAGGGGGTCTTGGTCCCCAGCTCGTGGCCGGCGAAGGCGTTCTCGAGGTCCAGCACGTCGGCGGCGATCCCGTGGTCGGCCAGGACCTGCTGCGCCTTCTTGACGGAGGCGGTCAGCTGGGGAGCCAGCTGCGCGGCGTGGGTCCAGGCCTCAGGCCACATATTCGTCAGCCAGCCCATGAGGCCGCCCGGGTGCAGGCCGACCTTGACGGGTTGCGGATAGTTGACCATCATCACCCTGGTCCTGCCGTTGGAGGCGGCGTGCATCGCCCGAACCAGCTGCACCAGCCTGGCCGACAGGGTGGCGGGCTGCGTCAGCGGGCGGACGAACGGGGGGCGGGGCGGCTGGGAGTCGTCCCATTCCTGCTGCGAGGTGCGGGTGGTGTCGAGCAGTGGCCGGATGCGCGCCTCGATGTTGCTGATGTCGACGGGATCGTCGAGCACGGCGTTCAGCATGGGCCCGAACTCGACGTCGTTGCCGCCGAAGCCGGAGATCACCAGGTCGGTGGCCTCGTCCACCTCCTGGTTCTGGGGCGGATTGACGCGGGAGTGATCGTTCTGGCCGACGAAGAAGTGCTCGCTGGCGGCGCCGGAGGAGGCGTTGAACCGCACGTCGAAGAAGACCTCCGGGTTGGCCCGGCGCAGCAGGTCGATGGCCTGCAGAACCGCCGCGTTCGGCGAACGGTGGCGGAAGTCCTCGGTGTAGTCGTCCTCGGTGTGCCCTGCCGCCGGGTAGGTCTCCCCTCCCAGTCCTCCCGGAATGCGGGGTTCGGGAAGGAAGCCGCGCCTGTTGAAGTAGTCTCCCGCCCCCTCACCCGACATGTACGAATCGCCCATGATGACGATCTTCACGACCCTCTGCCCGGGCCGGGGGACGCCCTGGCGGAACTGGACAGGCTTGTCGTCCCCCCAGAACAGCGGCCCGCCCGGCCCGGTGCCGGCGGGCGGGCAGGTGTCGGTCGGCGCGTACCGCTGAGCCAGGTACCTCAGACCGCCGACGGTGGGGAGGTTCGCCAGCGATTCGGCGTCGTAGTCGTCGAGCAGCGGGATGTCGGTGATGGGAGCGGCGCTCGCGGGCGTGAAGCCGGAGCTGACGACCAGGGCGATGGCGAGGGCTCCCGCGGTGAGGGCGCGGGGGAGGGGCCGCCGTAAGGATCTGCGCGTCATGCCGTCAACTATGAGCAACCCTCAGGTGGCGTGCCTCCTGCTGAGGAACGAGCCCGCTTCTCCGCCAACTGGCCGCCCACCCTCCTGCGACAGGCCGCGCCCCCATCTCGTGGGAGTACCGGCAAAAATGCCTGCAGGAGTTCCCAGCCGCTTCCGGCTGAAGAGGCCGTGGCACCACGAGTACCTCGGCCTGGGCGGGGCCTTCCTCCGCCGGAGTCGATCCCGTCGGGCGCCCTCCAGCGAGAAGACCTGGAGCGAGGGCCGCGCTGAGGACGAGGTGGCGGTGTGAAGTCGTTTCGCCGAACGGTTGCCCTGCACGCCTACGTCGGCATACTTGCGCACCGTCCGGCGCGCCGACCGCATCGTCTTTCTGGACGGCGGCCGGATCGTGGAGGACGGCACCCACGAACCCGGGTTTCGACTCCGCGGGAACATTTGTCCAAGACTGGCGGCCGGCCGGCCGTGCACAGTCTCCCTATGAGTGAACACGACATTGAGCATGCGCATGGGATGCACGTGGTCCATGACGGCCCGCGGCAGGCGCCGCCGTTGCTGCTCATCCACGGGTCGGGGGCCTCGGGCGGTTTCTGGGGGCCGGTGGTCCCGGCGCTGGCCGGCCGCCATCGGGTCATCCGGGTCGACCTTCCGGGTTGCGGCCAGTCCCCGCCCGCGCCGTCGTACGACGTGCCCGCGCAGGCGGGTCAGGTGGCGGCGCTGCTGGACGGCCATGGGCTTCGTCACGTCGCCGTGGCCGGGCACTCCAGCGGCGGCTACGTCGCCACCGCGCTCGCCGAGCAACGTCCCGACCTCGTCGGTTCGCTTTCGCTGATCAGCAGCGGCCCGAGTCCGGATGCGCTCCTTGGGCAGCCGTTCGTTCTTAGGGTGCTGCTGGCCCCGCCGTTGGGCCCGCTCATTTGGCCAAGGCGTTCGGATGCGATGATCCGCAAGGGGATCAGCGCGATGGCCGTCCGCCCGGTGGACCTCCCGGACGACGTGGTCGCCGACGTACGGGGCATCACCTACCGCGTGATGCGGACGGTGCTGCGCCAGAACACCGCCTACATCGCCGAACGGAGCGTGCCCGAGCGTCTGGCCGCCCTCCAGGTCCCCGTACAGGTGATCTTCGGCGCTGCCGACCCCCGCTGGGAGCCGTCGTCGGCGCACCGGTACGACTCGGTGCCGGACGCCCGGGTCGAGCTGCTGCCCGGCGTCGGGCACCTGCCCATGCTGGAGGCGCCCGAGACGGTCGGCGAACTGCTGCTGAGCTTCACGGCAACGGGCCGCCGACCGTAATGCCTGATGCCTGAAGGCATGTGTTACCGACCGGGACGTCACCTGGCCGGGCCTGGGTGGACGTCGCGATCCCGCGTCCGCCGGCTGGGCTGCCGGGAGTCGGCATGGCCGGGTTCCGCCATCGCGCCCGGGCCTCGGTAGGCATCTCCATGGTCGCCCGGTGATCTCCGGGCGGCTGGCCGGGGAGCCGGCGAGCTGCTTCAGATCCGGCTGGAGCCGGTCCCGGCGGCCGCCTTGATGAACGCTCCCGCCCGGGCAGGGGTCACGGGGCTATCCCAGCTGGATGTGGGCGGCATCGTGGGCCCACACCTGCCCCTCGGTCAGCGCCTGGTACGGGCCGCTGCGGCACGTCAGCACCAGCCGTGCCTTGTTCCGGCCGTGCTGGTGGCGGTTGAGGACGCGCAACGCCTGGCCCGACCGTGAGCCGTAGCCGGGCTCATCTGTGCCGTCCATCTCATCCAGCCCGTCGACCACCGCGATGACCTGGTAAGCATCTACCAGCGCCTGGGCCGTCGCCTCACGCAACTGAAAGGCCCGCATCAGATGGGCGACCAGCCAGATCCACCCGGCCGGCGCGCCCGGGGCCTGGCAGATCTCTTCGATCAGGGTGGCGTCGTCGGCCCAGGTCAGCCACGCCACCGGGTGATCAGGCCGGGCCCGCGCCCAGCCGCCTACGGCCGAGGTTTCACTGCCGCCCTGCCGGACTGGATTTCAAGGCGACCGAAGACTCATTTCCACCGTCCGGGCCGTTGGTCAAACGCTTCGGCTACGACTCGGGGGCGCCCGCGGTCAGCCGTTCGACGGTCTTCCAGAGGTCGGCTTCGCGTTGAGGGTCGTAGGACTCCTCCGACGAGCGGACCACGCGGTTGCGGTCGACGTAGGAACCGGTCGGCGCCCGGAGCGTGCCGAGGACGACGTCGGCGAGGTGGCGGCCGGCGGCGTCGGGGCTCGTGGCGAAGGGGGTGAGGATCACCAGGGGCATGATGCGCCGCATCGCGAAGCGGGAGAGAGGATCGGCGTTGCGGGCCAGGCCGGTGCCGGGCACGAACCCCGGGTTGTAGGCCACGACGTCGATCCCGGACGGCAGGCGGCGCGCGTACTCGTGCACCAGGTAGATCGCGGCCAGCTTGCTCGTCGAGTAGGCGGTGCGCCCGCCGGCTGCGGTGTGCGGCTTGGCGAAGGCGCCCGTACGGGCGAGATCGTCCGGGGACCTCCAGACCGGCCCCGGCACCATGCCCAGGTTGTGCCTGAGGTCGCCGAAGTGGGTGTCGCTCGACGTGATCACGATCCGGGCGGGGGCGGCGAAACGGTCCTGGAGCAGGCGTACGAACAGATGGTTGGCGAGCACGTTGACCGTGAAGGTGGACTCCAGCCCCTCCGGCCCCTCGGTCAGCGCATTGGTGTACTGAATGCCGGCGTTGCCCACGAAGCCGCGCAGTGGCGGCAGGTCGCCGCGGTCGAGCCGGTCGCGGATCTCGATGGCGGCCGCGCGGACGCTGTCCAGCGAGCCGAGGTCCGCCTGGACGTGCGAGACCGGGTGCCCGCCCGAGGAGAGCTCCGCGGCGAGCCGCGCGCCGGAGGACGGGCGGGCGACGACGAGGAGATGCGCCTCCGGTGACCGGCGCAGGATGTGCCGGGCGGCGACGCGGCCGATTCCGCGGCTCGCGCCCGTCATCACAATGGTGTGCTTCATGCCAGGTTCCTTCGCTGTCGCACCGGTGGCGCCCGGCTCGGGCGCAGGTCCACCTTCGTCCCAGGTGCCGCCACCAGCCAGTGCACCGTCCGTCACCAGGACCGGCAGTACCCAGGCTCGTTCGCCGCCGTGCGGCGAGAATGGGGCCATGGCTGCCTCTCGCACTGATTTCGCCGCGCTCCTGCGCGCCTGGCGTGACCGCCTCTCCCCGGCCGACGCCGGCTTCACGGCGACTGGCGGCCGTCGCGCGCCGGGACTGCGCCGCGAGGAGCTGGCCCAGCTGGCGGGGCTGTCCGTCGACTACGTCCTGCGCCTGGAACAGGCCCGCGCCAAGAACCCCTCGGCCCAGGTCGTCGGCGCTCTCTCGCGCGCCCTTCAGCTCGCCCGCGCCGAGCGCGACCAGCTCTACCGCAGCGCCGGGCTGCTGCCGCCACAGGACGGGACCGTCGACACCCACGTGCCCCCAGGCATCCAACGGCTCGTCTCGCGCCTCGGCGATGTCCCGATCGGCGTGTTCGCCGCGGACTGGACCCTGGTGTGGTGGAACACCATGTGGAGCGCCCTGCACGGCGACCCCGCCGCCCTCCCGGCCGCCGAGCGCAACCTTGCCCGTGCGCTCTTCGGCAACGGCGCCGCGAGCGCCTTGATGCTCCCCGTCCGGTCGGAACGCGGACCGGACGCCTTCGCCGCCTCGATCGTCGCCGACCTCAAGGACGCCGTCTCCCGCTATCCCGCCGATGCCCGGCTCGATCGTCTCGTACGAGAACTCCGCGACACATCCGACGCCTTCGCCCATCACTGGGCCGCGCAGACGACCGGCGCCCCGCACACGACCGACGCGAAGACCATCCGGCACCCTCAGGTCGGCGACATCCTGCTCGACTGCGACGTCCTCATCGTTCCCGGCGCCGACCTGCGCATGGTCACCTACACGGCAGCTACCGGAAGCGCCGAGGACGGAAAGCTCGATCTTCTCCGCGTCACGGGAGGCCGCCTCGCCACCACACATCGCTGACCGGCTGCCGCGCTACTCGGCGGCGAGGGCCGCCAGTGCCGGGCGGTGGCGCCGACAGGGCGCGATCGGTGACGCCCGGCTCGTGCACGAGATCACCCCAGGCTCCGAGCTCGTCCAGTCCGGGGCCGGTGGTGACGGCGCGGAGCCCTCGGCTACAACGGCCGGATCAGGCATCCAGGGGTCAGCCCAGATGAGCCCAAGAGCCGCCCACGTTGAGTGGATCCGTTGGTGAGCGCGCGTAAGCGAAAGTGAGACGGCTTCTCCGGCTACTCGGGCGTAGTTCCGGGGGCGAGGGGCTGGCCGGCACCACGGCCATGGTCTGCACTTCGCCGAAGTGGCCTCCGAGCCGCACCGCGCCAGCGCCGCGCGGCCCAGGTGCGTTGCTGGTAGATCAAGCTCGCATGCTGCCGAAGCAGCCCATGAGTACTGTCTCGTTGACTCCGGCCGGGCGGATGCCGGCCTTGAAGGTGATGACCTTCACCTCAGCTTCCGGAACATCGAACGTCATGAACGTATGGAGCCCGGAAGGGAAGCCGACCATGGAGATCGTCAGGAGACCGGACCGCCGACCGGGCTGCGCCGCCGGCTGTGGCGGCTGCCCATCGTGCTGTACCGGCTCGGCCTCGTGCCGCTGCTGAGCGGGCGCGTCATGCTGCTCACCCACGTCGGACGCGTCTCGGCCTGCCCCGCCGGGGCCGGAATCGAGATGGTTCAGCGCGACGAGCGGGGCTACGTGGCCGCCTCCGGATCCCGGTACCCCCCGCGCCCCGGCCGCAGGCTCTGCCGGATCACGGGCTTCGCCGTGGAGGGCAGCGTGAACGAACACCGCGAGGTGGGGAGCCGCATACCGTTCGTCCGGTTCGGGCGCCGAGGTTGCACCGCCGGTTGAGGCTTTCCCGCCCGCCTTCCGGCGCTCCCGGGCGGAAGTCTCCGGGGCTGGTTCAACGACAGCCTTGACGTATGAGCGCTGCGGACCACGACGGTTCCCGCCGGCGGCCGTCCTCGGCCCTGCGCGGACCACACGACCGAGGTGAGGAGAGATCATGACCGATGCCCTGCCGGATCCGGTGACGTTCCCGATGCCCCGCGCGACCGACCGCCCGTTCGACCCGTCGCCCGAGCTGACCCGCCGCAGCGCGGAAGCGCCCGTCTCACGCGTCCGTCTGTGGGACGGCACCACCCCCTGGCTGGTCACCCGCTACGACGACGTCCGCGCGGTGCTCGCCGATCCGCGCGCCGGCGTCGACGTGGCCGAGCCCGGCTTCCCGCACACCAACGCGGTGAGCAAGGCACGCGACGCGCGGATGAAGACGCTGATGCAGATGGACGCCCCCGAGCACACCGCACACCGGCGCCTGCTGACCGCCGACTTCATGATCAGGAAGATGGAGGCGCTGCGGCCCAGGATCCAGCGGATCGTCGACGACCTGCTCGCCGGCTCCGACCTGGTGCGGACGGTCGCGCTGCCGGTCCCGGCCTGGACGTGGAAGACGGCGTCAGGTGCGACCATCGGTGTCAGGCCGCGCCCCGGGTGGTCGCCGCCGGTGACGTCGCCGCCTGGCGGCACCTCAGCTTCGGCGGCCTGCGCGTCGAACACCGGCTGAAACGCCACCGAGCAGGGCACGGCCGCAGCCCGGACGCTCCTCGGCGGCCAGGCCCCCTTCGCGCCCGTGCCCTACTTCTGGACCGACCAGTACGACGTGAAGATCCAGGTCCACGGCGTCACCGGCGGCGCCCGGTTCCAGATCGTCGCCGGGGATGACGTGGGAGACGGGCGGGCGCCCGCCACCGTCCGGTTCGCCGGGCTGTACGGCAGGGACGGCCACGTCATCGGCGCCATGACCTGGAACCTGCCCCGGCAGGCCCGCGACCTCCGCCGACACGTCGCCGAGCGGACCCCGTGGCGCCAGGCCACCACCGGATGACCCGGCCGGCGGATCACGGAAGTCGTCGGCGCAGCGTGCACTGTTCCCCGGCGAGGGCGGCACGCACAGCGGCTCGCGCCCCGAAACTGGGTACGTCTCGAAAGCTTCAGATCATGTCGTGAGAGGTGAAATTGGGAATCGTCACCCAGCACAGCACGGACCTGCCGCCCGACCAGCGATTCGACTGGTGGTGCGACCTGATCAGCCATGACGTGGCGCCCATCCAGATCACCAGCGACCACGCCGCCGACTTCCGGGCTTCGGCCGGGGCGATCGACCTGGACACCGTCCACGTGACGACCATGTCGTTCCCCGCTCTCAGCTCCGTGCGGACACCCGCGCTGATTCGCCGCTCCGACCCCGAAAGATACGAACTCGCCCTGATCGTCGGGAGCTCGATGTGGATCTCCCAGAGCGGCAACGACACCCGGATGGGAGCCGGCGACCTGGTGATGTGGGACACCTCCCACCCCTACCACGGAGGCGCGTTCGACGGACCCCGGCCTGCGCGTGCGATCATCGTGCATCTGCCCAGAGCCGAGCTGCCCCTGCCGTCCGGCAAGGTCGACGCGCTCCTGGCCCACGTGATGCCCGCGGCCGGCGGCATCGGCGCGATCCTGGCCGGCTACCTCAAGACGCTGGTACGCGAGGCGCAGTCCATGTCCTTACCCGAGGTGAAGCGCCTCGGCGCCGCCACGCTGGACCTGGCCCTGGCCTTCCTGGCCCATCAGCTGAACGCACAGGACTGCCTGCCCCCCGAGACCCGGCAGCTCGCCCTGATCGCGCGCATCCGGGCGTTCGTCGAGCACAACCTCGCCGACGCCGACCTGACACCTCGCGCGATCGCTCACCGGCACCACATCTCCGTGCGTTACCTGCAACTGCTGTTCCAGCGTCAGGGCACGACACTGACAGCCTGGATCCGCCGCCGCCGCCTGGAGCACTGCCGCGCCGATTTGGCCGATCCCAGCCTGGTAGGGCAGCCCATCCACGCCATCGCCGCCCGCTGGGGATTCACCCGCGCCGCCGACCTCAGCAAATCCTTCCGCGCCAAGTACGGCTTGTCGCCCAAGGACTACCGGCACGAGGCCCTGACCCGCGCCACGTCAGAGACGGACAACAGGTTCGCCGGATGAGCGCCATCCTGTCGCAGGTGCGCGGGCCAGCCAGTTGGCGGAGAAGCGGGCTCGTCCTCCAACAGTGGCAGGCCACGTGAGGGTTGCCCATGGTGGACGGCCTGGCTTGAAGATCCTTACGTCGGCCTCTGTCCCGGGCGCTCACCGGGAGGGCCCTCACCGCGGTCGCGACCTCCGGCCTCATGCCTGCGAGCGCCGCCCCCATCACCGACGTCCCGCTGCTGGACGACTACGACGCCGAGTCGCCGGCGAACCTTCCCGTCGTCGGCGGCCTGGAGTAGCTGGAGCAGCGGTACGCGCCGACCGACACCCGCACGCCGGGGGCAGAGGGTCGTGAAGATCGTCTTCAGGGGCGATTCGTACCTATCGGGGGACGGGGCAGGGGACTCCCTCAACAAGCGCGGCTTCCTGCCAGGGCCCAACTGTGGACGCATCCCGGCCGAAGGACACACCATGGCAGAGGTGTTCTTCGGCGTGCGATTCAACGCCTTCTCCGAGCACTTCTTCGTCGGCCAGAACGATCACTCCCGCGTCAATCCGCCCCAGAACCAGGGAGTGGACGAGGCCACCGACCTGGTGATCTCCGGCTTCGGCGGCAACGACGTCGCCTTCGGACCCATGCTGAACGCCGTGCTCGACGATCCCGTCGACATCAGCAACATCGAGGCGCGCATCCGGCCACTGCTCGACACCACCCGCACCTCGCAGCAGGAATGGGACGACTCCCAGCCGCCCCGCATCCCGTTCGTCCGCCCGCTGACGCAGCCCGCCACCCTGTCGGCCAGGCCGGTGCGGATGGTTCGGGCGATGCACGCCGCCTCCAACGGCAGGACCTGGGCGATGATGGTCAACTATCCGCAACCCGTCAAGATCGGCCTGCACCCGGGCGGCCTCATGGGCTGGCTGACGAACATGTGGCCTTCCCGCCGTCCAGGCGGCGAACCTGGCCGGGATCCTCGCTGGGCGGGCGCGCTCGCGTACGTTTCCCGTGCCATCAGCCGCGGCTCAGAACCGGTAGCGGAGAATGCGTGCCCCTTGCCGGGACAAGGTCGTGCTGCGGGCGGTGAGACGGGTCAGCGCGCGCAGGGGTTGCGGGAACCGGGCCACTTCCGGTGCGCGGGTGAGGATCTGCTCCTCGATCAGTTCGAGGCCGGCCTCCCAGGACTCGGGTTCGTGCGCGTCGTCGAAGCCCTGGGCGGCTTCGATGCCGAGTGTCTTCATGATCGGGTGGTATCTCATGGCCCAGGCGGCGAGGCGGGTGTAGCCGTTGAACGCTAGCTCACCCGCAGGGAAGTGGCCGGTCAGCGCGCGGACCAGAGCCTGGAAGGAGTCGCCGGGCATGAAGGGGAGCAGTCCTTCGGCGACGATCATCGCCGGGCGGTCATCGGGGACGGCCGTGAGCCAGCCGGAGCGGGTGAGGTTGGCTCCGATCAGGTGGGAGCGGCCATGCAGGCGTTCGGATCGCAGGTTCACCACTGCGGGGAAGTCGACGTCGTACCAGTCGACGCCCGGCGGAGGATCGCAGCGCCGCATCCTGGTGTCCAGGCCGCAGCCCAGGTCGAGCACCACGCATCCGGGGTGAGCCGCCACATAGGCCTCGACGGCGTCGTCCAGCTTCCTGGAGCGCAGGGCCGTGGTGACGACGACGTTGGTCTTGACTTTCAGATTGCCGAAGTCGTAGTCGATTCTGCGGGCCAGGTCGGCGGAGAGCGTGTCACCGAGGATCGGGCGGGGCAGTTCGGAGTCCCGGGCTCTGGCGTGGAGGGTGAGCAGGAGAGTTTCCTGGATCAGCCCGAGCTCGGGTTTCCAGCGGTGCATGGAGATTCCTTTACGGCGTGGCGGAGGGTGGGCCGCGAGGTTCCGCAGCCATGTCAGGGAGTCGTGGGCGGCCCTGATGTGCTCGATGCGGTGGCCCTGGCCGCCGGCGATGTCGAGCCCTTGCGCTCTCGGAGGTGTGGCGGCGTCGCCGTGGCGCGATGCCGGTGTCGTCCCGTCGCGGCCGGACCAGAGCCCGTCCGGCCGTCCGGTGCAGTCCGGGCGCATGTGGGCTCAGCAGTAGCGTGAGGAAGATCGGGGTCCTGGTACAGGCCTCGGATCGTCCAGGTGTAGGCGGAAGGATCACGCCCGCCCGCGTGGTGCTCGCCATGGGCATGGCGTCGCGGCGGGGCCGGGCCTCGCCCACGGCGGGCGGCCTGCCTCGTGGCCGAGCTCGGCCCGCTGCACGGGACGGGCCGGCCCCTGGCGCCTTTCGTCAGTACACGAGGATCCACAGTTCGTAGTACGGGTCTCCCCACTTCACCGGGAACTCGACGCACCGGTAACCGCGCCCGGTCCGCACGCCGTCGCGGTGGCACCTGTTGTACATGTCCATGCCGTAGTAGCGTGCGGCGATCTCCCAGTGCGATTCCATGGCTGAGGACGTCGCGGCCGACGCCGTGGTCACCGGAGCCAGGGCCGCGAAGGCGAGGGCGACCCCGGCGACGCCAAGACCGCGCTTCCACATGGACATGGGTTCTCCGATCGTTGTGTCCGAGCTGAAATGCCGCTCTCGACCCTCACATGATCGGCCTGTTCATGTCGTTGGCGCTGGACGCACGCTTCGTGTGACCTCGACGCACTGCGGAGTTCCCGCGGCGCCTGATCAGAGAGAGCGCTGCCCGCAAGAGCAGGACAAGGTACCGGATCGAGGAGCGAGCGGGCCGCCCACGTCGGAGGCGACGTCCATCGGCACAAGGAGGAGCCGGAGAAGGCGAGCCCTTGATCGGCGAAGCAGAACACAGGCCGTCGGTCGCCCAGCCCCACCTCTACGACGTACCTGGGCTGCTTCGCCGGCACCGCGTTCCAGGGTTCACCGGCGCGGGGACTGGTCGTGTCGCTCGTCGTCGTGGCCCTGCCGATCGCGGTCGGCGAAGTCGTTCGGCGGGTACAGCGTTGTCCGGAGCCTGCCCGGCGTTCGGGTGCCTGGGTTGGCCGGACAGCCGCGGGCGCTGCGGAACCGGATCTTGCGATATTCAGGCCGTGCTGTCCGGAACATCATCTGCTGCCCTCTTCGCCCATCCTCTCACCACGGCCTCTCCCCGCGCGGAGAGCCGGTAGCCGACGTCCAGGCTCTCGGTCAGGCCGAGCTCCTTGAGCTTGCGTACGTCCCGTTTGAGGGCCTGGGTGTCACGCCCGAGGCGTTCGGCGAGCTCGGCGGCTGCGGTCGCGGGCAGCTCGTGGATGAGGCGGAGCAGATCATGGGTCCAGGGGCCGCGGCGGGCGGCCTTGTCGATGCCAGCCAGGCGCCGCTGTATTTCGGCTGTCTGCTCGGCGTCCAGGTCGCTGCGTTCGCGGAGCGCTACTCGGGGGTCCGGGCCGGCCATGCGCAGGCCGATCCGGTAGAGCTGGCCGTCGGCGTGCCGGGCCAGGTCCTTCCACAGGTCGTCGGGGGAGGCGTAGCCGGCGCTCCGGAGGTCCTGCGCGGTCACCTGGGCCTCGGTGATCTCCTCCACTGTGTCGATCGCCACGATGCCGACGGCGGTGCGCAGCCGGCTGCCCGGTCGCACGGCGCCGCGCTTCCAGCGGCGGAAGGCCAGTGTGAGGGTTCCGTCCGCGATGCGCTCCAGGTCTCGGAGCTTGAACAGCATGGGAATCAGGCTAACGGCGGGTGCCTCCCGGCGACGTCGGCGCGGTGTGCCCGACAACAACGGCAAGAGGATCGACACCATGCTGGCGTTCGTCGGTACGCGCTCCCTGTTCCAGTCCGCCGGCTTCGTCAAGATCGCCGATACCGGGTCGACGGCCGCCGGAGTGCCCCGCATCCTCATGCGACTCGGCAGTTGAGGCTGGCGGTGGAACGCGAAGAAGCCACAGTTCGTAGTGCGGCTGCCCGGTTTCATACCTGCTCGGGAACCACGGGCACTTGTAGCCGCGCCCGGATTGCACACCGTTCCTGTGGCACGCGTTGTAGCCCTCCGAGGTGGAGGGGTAGTACCCCGCGATGTGCCAATCAGCCATGGACGAGGACGCCACGGCCGGCGAGGAGGCCAGGCCGGTGGGAGCAGCAAGGGCCAGGGTCGTGCACGCGACACCGAGAGCGCGCTTCCACGTGCTCAAACCAGTCTCCGATCATCGACTGAGGCGATCTTCGTATGATCAGGACGTCATGTCGTTGGCGCTCGACGCACTGCTTCTTGCTCACGACCGCAGAAAGGTGCGCTGGGCGACGGAGTACTCAGACGAGACTCCAGAAGCCGCGTGCATGCGGCCAGTCAGTGCTGCGTTCCTCGGAGGCTGTGGATGAGCGGCACCTGGTGTGCCCATCCTCACGGACCACAGGGCGAAGTGGTCGACCTCATCCGTGAATCGGCACGTCAAACGCTTCGACGGGGAGCTCCAGCCCGTCCGGCAGGCTCCTGACCGTCTCGGTCACGCGGTGACCACGGCCATGGAAACCGTGAGGTCGCCCCCGTCGGCCCCCTGTGGCCGGCCACGGTCTTCCAAGGCGTCGCAGTGCTCGCCGGGCGGACGAGGCACAGCCCATGTCCTTATCCGAGGCGCGGCGCCTCGGCATCCCACTGGCCCTGGCCCTGGCCTTCCGCCGCCCTGGGAGATCCACATCGTGCCTCCGGCGATCAGGGCGCGTTCGTACCTCGGGGCCGGAGCGGCGCGCCGGCCGCCCGCCGGTGCGGCGATCGCGCCGGCCGACCGGGTTGGGGTGAGCCGCTGTCCGTGCCGCCGTTGCCAAGGAACAGTGCGCGCTCCGCCAACGACTTCCATGATCCGCCGTGCGTAGGCTGCCCACGTCGACCGCGACGCCGTCTGCTCATCGAGCTTCAGGACGACGGCTTCACCGGACACATCGGAGGACGCATGCGGCCACGACTCAAGAACGTCGCCTGGGAACGGGTGGGCGAGGAGCTCCGCCTCGTGTACGACCTGCGTGACCAGCTGATCGTGACCGACCCCGGCGGCCACGTGGAGAAACTCCTCGCCTTGCTGCGCGAAGGCGGCCGCACCGTCGGCGAGCTCGCCGGCGAACTAGCGCTCCCCGTCCAGGACGTGCTCGGCGCGATCGAGGCCCTCGACGCCGAGCGACTGCTGGAGGACGGCGACCGTCTGGGCGTCCTCGACGCCGCCGAAGCCGAACGCCACTTCAGCAACCTGGCCTTCTTCGAGTCGTTCGGCACGCTGACGCGCAGCCGCGAGGACCTGCAACGCCGGTTGCGCGAGTCGCACGTGCTCGTACTCGGCACCGGCGGCCTCAACTCCAACACGATCCCGCATCTCAGCGGGCTGGGCGTCGGCCGGATGACGCTGGTCGACAGGGACACCGTCGACGTGCGCAACTTCGCCAGGCAGTACCTCTATCGCTGGGACGACCTCGGCGCCAGGAAGGTCGAGCGAGCGGCGGAGTGGGTGCGCGCCTTCGACCCCGCCATCAAGGTCCAGGCGATCGACACGGGCATCGAGAGCGCCGGGCAACTGGCAGAGCTCCTCGACGAGACGCGCCCCGACGTGGTCGCCTCGGGGATCGACCAGCCCACGGAGATCGACCTCTGGGTCAATGCGGCCTGCGTGGGGCACGGCGTGCCGTTCGTGCGCGGCGGCATCACGGTCACCAAGGGAATCGTCTGGTCGGTCGCGCCGGGGGAGAGCGCCTGCAGGGCCTGCGTCCCCGCCGATCCGACCAGGCCCGAAGGCCACGCCGATCCCGACGAGCCCGCACTGAGCGCCGAGATCGCGGCGGCCCGCCTGTTCTACAGCAGGCCGCAACCCAACAGGGGCATCGGCCCCGTCGCCGGTCTGCTCGGCGCGCTCGGCGCCTTCGAGGTGCTGCGCTACCTGACCGGTTTCGAGCCACCGGCATACGCCGGTCGGCCACTCACCATCGACTTCGCCGGCGCCTGCGCCATGAGTCAGGCCGAGTGGTCCCGCAATCCCGACTGTGTGACCTGCGGAAGGAGTTGACCACAATGAAGATCGAGATCGTGCGGATCGAGAACACCCGCCTGACCGGACTGAACACGCCCGACTCATGACCGACGCGAGCGCACCCCGGCCGGGGGCCGGGGTGCGCTCTCCCTTTGTCGCCCCGCAAGCTCCAGGAGGACGGATGTCCGCCATCGTTGACCGGGACCTGCGCGAACGGGCCGCCCGGCTCACCGTCGCGTTCGACGGTGACGCCTGGATCCTGGGCCGCCCCGACCTCGGAGTCTTCGTCGCGGTGCCCGAGCCGGGCGCGGTGTTCGTCACCACCCTGCAGGAGGGCGGCTCGGCCGCCGAGGCCGCGAGGCGGGCGAGCGAGGTGGCGGGCGAGGAGGTCGACGGCGCCGACTTCCTCGACGGTCTCACCGGCGCCGGCCTGCTCGACCCGCCCGCACCGCCCGGAGAACGAGCCCCCAGCGGCTGGATCGAGGGACTCGGCCAGGACACGGCGGCCAGATTCTTCGGCAGGACCGCCTGGACGTGCTACGCGGCGGCAGCGGTCTTCGTCGTGACTGTCCTGGCCTTCGCACCCGAGTTGCGCCCCTCGTGGAAGGACGCCTGGTTTCTCCCCAGCGCCGCACTGTCGATGCTCACCTACCTGCTCGTCGACATCGCCTTCAGCGCCCTGCACGAGGCATGGCACTGGGTCGCGGGCAGGGCGCTCGGCGTCCCCGCCACCTTCAGGGTCAGCTACCGGGGCCTCTACATCGTCTTCGAGACCGACCTGACCCAGATCGTGAACGTGCCGCGGCGCCGCAGGTACGGGGCCTACCTGGCGGGCATGGCGATCGACGTCGTGGTCGTGGCGGCGGCATTGGGGCTGCGGCTGCTCGACCGGGCCGGGATGCTCGCACTGCCTGAGACGCTGAACGGTCTTCTCGGCGCGGTGGTGTTGTATCGGCTCGTCGGGATCGTCTGGCAGTGGGCCGCGGTGCCGATGCGCAGTGACGGCTACGCCGTACTGGCCAACGCGTTGCGCTGCCACAACCTGTACCGGGTCACCTGGCTGACCGCCAAGGCCAGACTGTTCCGGCTGCCTCCCGCCGAGGCGGCCGAGCTGGCCTCGGCCGGCGAGCGTGATCGGCACGTGGCACGCTGGTTCGCCCTGTTGTACATGGCGGGGGTCGTGGTCATGGCCGGCATGTTCGTGCTCGTGGCCCTGCCGCTGCTGCTCGCCCTCGTACAGTGGGGCATGGCCCGGCTGAGCGCCGGCGCCGTCGGCTCGGCCGCGTTCTGGGAGGCGCTCGCCGTGACGGCGTACGTGGCGACACAGCTTGCCCTGCCCCCACTCCTCGCACTGAGGGAGCGCCGCCTGCGGAGGTCGGGCAGGCTCCTGTGAGAGGTGCTGCAGTGACGTCGTGAGCTCGTCCAGGAGTGGACATGGCGGATGCCCGGCAACACGTGCAGCGACTGCTCCACGACCTGGTTGCTGCAGGACGGGAGACCGGCGTCCAGGTGGCCGCCCACCTGCACGGCGAGCTGGTCGTGAACGCCGGCGCAGACCTCGCCGACCCGCGCGCGGACCGGCCGGTGGACGACCGAACACTGTTCCACTCCTGGTCCACCGGCAAGGGACTGACCGCGGCGGTCGTGCACGTGCTGGCCGACCGCGGCCGACTCAGCTACGACACGCCGATCGCCGAGTACTGGCCGGAGTTCGCCGCGCACGGCAAGCAAGGCATCACGCTCGCTCACGTCCTCGTCCACACGGCGGGCGTGCCGCAGGCGCCGGCCGTAATCACGCCGGACGACCTGCGGGACTGGGAGGGCATGTGCGACCGGATCGCCAGACCCGGCGCCGACGTCGAGGTTCTCGCACCCGCCGACCTGTGTGAACGCCTCACCGACACAATGTCAAGATCCGCAGAAGAGGGGCTGCTGGGCAGTTGGCCATCCCCTCGATGACGGCTGCTTCCCAGGAGAGGGGGCGAAGTGCTTTCACCCTGCTCAGGATGATGGGGGTGGTGCTGGGCGCCGCCGCTGGATTCGCAGTGATCGACGAGATGACCGCGAGCACGGGTGCGACCCCGGCCCCCCGCTGGCTCCGCCAGTGGCTGCGCTGCGGCTTCGGAGGCCTTTCTGCGGGGCTGTTCTGGGGGATCGCCTGTGCCGTCGCCGTAGCCAGGCTGCTCGTGGGGGAGAACTCAGGGTGGCAGGGATGGCGGTGGAGGCGGCGGCGTGCATCGCGATCGGCCTGCTGTCGGCGTCGGTAGCCGGGCGCATGCACCAGGGGAAGGCGGCCGCCCTCGCGGGAATGGGCGGTCTCCTGGTGATCGTCTCGGTGAGCCTGGTTCTGCGGGGTCCCTACCGGCCGTGGCTCTATCCGGAAGAGGAGAACTGGGAGATCGTGCACTACGGGTGGATGGCCGTGCTGCTGCCTGTGCTCGCCGCACTGGGCTGGGAGAGCCGGGATATACGCCGATCGCCTTGCCGGCTGCCTGCAGCAGGCGATCATCTGTGTTGCGACGATCCCTCGACTGCGCACCCGGCGGGGGGACGGACGGCAGATGAAACATGCCCTGGCCCGTGTGGCGCACACGGACACACGCACCCGGCAGGGGCGTTCAGGAGTGGACGGCGCGGATCTCCGTCACGGTGAACGCGTCGAGGATGTGCCGGTTCTGCACCAGGAACCCCACCACTCCCGCCACCGCCTCCACGCTTCAGGGCGGCTGCCACAGGTGCGCTCAGAAGGTAGACCAGGGGCGTCGACGGCTGGGTCGGCGTGAGACCGCGGTCGTGGCGGTGCACGTCCTGCAACGCCCTGATGGGGATCGGCCGCTCGGTGGTGAACCACGCCGCGACCTCCCGTTGCGGATGTGCCGGATCGGCGTCGGCGCAGGCGTGGTAGCAGGCGGCCCAGCCGTGGCACCGGCCCTGATGCCCGACGCGGCGACCGGCACCGCCACGATGGCCAATGCCATCGACGCATAGGGCGAGATCCCGGTCGACCCGCGTATGGCAAGATCACCTTGCTGAACGGGCGGACGCGGCAACCACGTCGCGGCCGGCGTCGGGGGAAACCGGAGGTAGTCGGGCGATGCGAGCAAGCAACGCAGGGTGGATGCGTAAGGCGCTGGTCGCGGGCGTGGTCGTCGTGTCGGGGCTCGGTGCCGAGCCGGCCATGGCCGGTGCCGCTCCTGCGGTGCCGGAGTCGGTGGCCGCGGACCCGGCCTGCTCGGGTGGCGTGCTGAACGCCGTCGCCGACGCCGGTGCGAAGGGCGACGGGCAGGCCGACGACACCGCGAGCATGCAGCAGGCGATCACCAACGCGTACGCCTCGGGACGCTGCCTCTACCTGCCGGGCGGCCTCTACCGCATCACCGGCGGCCTCGACCGGAGCAAGCCCGCCTCCATCCTCGGCGACCCCGACACACCCGCCATCTTGCGCAGCACAACCAACGCGGCCCTCGCCGACACCACCTACGCCAACCGGTGGGACCGTACGCCCGTACTGGACAACGTGGTGTTCGACGGGCTGCGCCTGGACGTCAACAGCCCCTACAAGACCGGGCCGATCATCCGGCGCAGCGTGTTCGTCAACCGCATGGGCGACGGGGAGACGCCCGCCGGGGGCGACGAGCAGCAGACGAGCTCGGCCCAGGTCGCCGTGGCTCTCACCAACGTGGTCGGCGCCAAGGTTCAGGACTCGGTCTTCCTGTCGGATCGGCAGGTGGACGGCGGCGCCCCGCTGTTCACCTACCGCACCCGCGACCTGACGATCAGCGGCAACGTCCTGGGCGCCGACCTGTCCTCGACGGCATGGCTGAGCACCTGGGCCGGCGGACGCTCCTGGTCCCAGGCTCCGGCCGCGCGCCTGGCCGAGGTGCGCCGCCGTACCGGCCTGCCCGCCGCCCTCGGCCACATCCAGCGCGGCATCAGCATCAAGGGCGACATCAACGCGACCGTCTCCGGCAACATCGTCAACCGCGACCCGCGCAGCGGCGCCAAGAGCGATCACGGCGTGTACGCCTGGGGCTTCGACGGCCTGCGGATCACCGGCAACTGGCTGCGCGGCTGGCCCCAGGACGCCAGGGGCGGGCTCAAGGTGCGCAACGGCACCGGCGCGACCATCGCCGGCAACCTCCTGTACGGCACCGCGCTACTGCTCTACACCTACGACGTGACCAACGCCCCCAAGGTCTTCCAGGACGTCGTCGTCTGCGGCAACGTCTACGACGTCAGCACGGTCACGCCCGCCGCTGACCACAGCGGGATCATGTACTGGCGCAACTTCCCCGGCACCGGGGCCGAGCAGGCGATCGCCGTCTTCGGCAACCGCTTCCTCGACCCGCTCGCCGGGACCGCGGGCCGCCCCGACGTCTCCCAGGTCGCCGGGGACGCGGCGGCCTTCACCGCGTCCGACAACACCTACGCCGACGGCCGCGCCGTGCCGGTCGTGGGCATGCGCAACGCCGCCCCCACCGCCGACCAGCGCGCCCGCTGCGCCGGCAGCACCGTCCCGGAGCTCTCCATCCCCGGTTACCAGGGATAGGAGCCACCCGATCACCTCTTCACGCCCGATGTCCGGATCTGAATTGCTTGAGTCGGCCGGCGGGGAGCGCTTGAGCATGGTGGCGTGTTCGGTGAGGATCGCGGCGTACGGGCCGGGTAGCGCGGCCGCGCGCGATCGGCCGGCGTTTCCGGAAGCAGGGTGAGCAGGGTGCCGAGGGTCAACTCCTTCGAGCAGGCGTTCCCTTTGCCTGGGACGTCCCCTCATCGGCGATCAGGGCGGTACGCAGCCGTTCGTATGTCGGAGCCAATCGGCGCAGGCCGGCCGCGAGCGCCATGTCGTCGCCCGCCACGAGCGGAGCTTGCAGGCCACCGACGATGCGGCCCTGTTCCGCGGCGACGGCCGCGCCCGTGTCGAGGCCGAGGGACGCCAGGCAGGCCGCCAGGTCGTTGAGGCGGCGGGCGCCCACCCGCACCGCGAACGCCTGCCACAACGTCCTGACCTCGGGATCCAGCTCTTCCTCCACCAGTTGGGCCGTGCGCTCGGCGGCCTCGGCCTGCCCCAGCGTGCCTGGCGGGACCTCCACGTCCGTACGTCCCGCCAGCCAGGCCAGTCCGGCGGGCAGCGAGCGCCGCAGCGCCTCCTCCGGGCCGACCCGCTCGCGGCGGGTGAAGCTGTGCCGCATCCGGAACGGCTGCTCCAGGTAGGGGATCAGCTCTCCGCGCCACGCCTCGGAGAAGGCGTCGACCGGCAGGGTGGCGTACGGGTAGCCCTGCGGGTCGTGCACGAGCACGGTGCTGTCGCTCACCTCCAGCACCACCAGGTAGTGGTCGGCGCCGACCGCTTCGCCCGACCCCGGCTGGTAGGCCAGCAGGCCGAGCTCAAGCGGGCCGGCCAGCACCGGGCCGTCCTCGCAGGCGCGGCGCAGCCGGTCGAGCGCCGCCGCCGCCGTGCCGCCGTCCGCATGCTCGCACTCCCAGCCGAGCAGGCCGAGCGCGGCGTCGATCCCGATCTCGGGGTCCCAGCCGAACGCGTCGAACAGCGGTAACCGGCCGCCGATGAGCTGCATCCCGTACGGGGAGCCCGTCAGGACCTCGACCACGGCCGTGGGCGGCGCCTGGTCGCCCAGGACCATCGCGAGGGAGTTGGCGTAGCAGTACGGCCCGGAGCCGACATAGGTGACAGACATGCTCGGCACCGTGCCGCCTGACACGGTGTCAGTGTCAAGCCCGTCGTCGTCACGGCTCCAGGTGCGTGAGGTCGAGTCGGGCCAGGCGGTCGGGGTCGGACAGGATGTCGATCGTGGCGATCCTGCCGCCGGAGACGGTGCAGTCCTGCCCTGCGTTCTTCGTGCCGGCCTCCGGGAGCGAGGGACTGCGGGAAGCGTCCGCTTGTTGGCCACCGTGCCCCCTGCATGCCCCGTGCTGGTGTGCAGGGGAGGGAACATGGGGGGAGTGGTCAGCGTCTCAGTTCGCTGAGGGATCGGCTCGTAGTGCACCGGAACGTGGCTGCATGTATCGATCCGATCACCGCGTGCTCGTTGCGGCGTCTACGTGTGGTCCCCGCTCGTAATCTGCCCGCGTGGACGTGGACCCAATCCTCATCTCGACTGTCGTTGGCGCCGTGCTGAGTGGGCTCGGGTCAGGCGCCTTGGAAAAGGTGCAGAGCAAGCTCAGACGGCCCAGCACCGTGGAGGAGGCCCCCGCACCGAGTACTTCCACCGTCGAGGAACGGGCCGATGAATTAGCTGATCTTCTTAAGCGGTCAACGACGTTGCTTGCCGAACTGTCAGCGGAGATGGAAGCACGCACCGCAACGGTCCGTGAGCTGCAAGCTGAGGCCGAACACGCCGAAAGCATCGCCTCGATTCACAAGGAAGCACAGGCAGCGGTCGAGAAGATGCTCGATGCGCGGCTCGCGGCACGGCTGGAGGAAAGCGGCCGGAAATCCTTCAAGCAAGGCATGTGGCTGAACATCGTCAGCGGGGCGTTCTTCTTCATCGCCGGTGTCGTTGTGACCCTGCTCCTGGGGGGATAGACGGGTTCATCGGGCTGACGATCTGGAGCCGGTCAGGCAGCAGCGAACAGGTCGAGCTGGTCGGGCTGCACCATATCCCCTTCTCTGCCCTGTGCTGACGTGCAGGGCAGAGAACACGGCAGACCTGGCTGCCGTCCCGGTTCACCCATCACTTGACCACGCGCCCTGGGCGTCGGCTCGGGCGGCGGGCCGGGGGAGTGGGACGCCGCCGGGGTGGCGTACGGGCGGCGCGGACGCCGTACGGACACCGCGCTGGAACTGCTCCCCGAGCTGCTGGCCCGGAAGGAGACCCGGCTGCCGGACGAGCCGGGGCGGCCGTCGGTCACGCTGTCCCCGGCCGCGGCCATGCCGCCCGTGCGGGTCCACAACGCGTCGGAGGAGGCAGCGATCCGGCGGGCGGCGTGGCTGGCCGACGGCTGGTTCCCCTCGCTGATTTCCCCGCGGGAGGCCGCCGAGGGACGGGCACGGCTGGCCGGGCAGGCAGGCCGTCCGGTCCCAGCATCGATGTCCAGCGCGTGCTGGCGGGTGTGCCCGGCGGCCAGGAACACCTCGATCCTGGCCTCGTCCACCCAGTTTTGCGTGCCGAGGGCCCCACCGCGAAGGGCTCTGACGCTGGGGGCTTCTTGCCTGCTTGCCTCTACGAGATTAGGTTCACACGGAATGGACCTGCCTCTACTGTGAATGAGGTGGGCGAGGATTTGAACGAGGCGCTTGGTGTGTTGGCGCTCCTCGGGGGTGTCGTGCTGCTTGTCATGCTGGTGTCCGGTGACTCCGAAGCCAAGCCAGCCGATAACGAAGTCGACCCGGCCGTGAAGCGACGGCGGTGGGAAGTGCGGGTCCAGGCGGCACGCCGCCTCCTGGAGGTCTGCCTCACCAACGCCGCCCACGGGGAGAAGCACTACCAGGAGGCTGAGAGGCGCCTTGCCACTCCTGGTTCGGAGAGCCTCGCGGTCAGGGAGATCGAACAGGACCTGCATCTACAGGCACTGGCGGGCGCTGCTGCACCTGGCGGTGATCCGAGCCATGGAGAGGAAGCCCAAAGAGGCGATATATGCGTTCGACAAGGCCGTCCTGATGGTGAACCCTTCGGGGATCGAGCCCGACGACTTCCGGCCCAAGATGGTGGGGATGGCCGTGGTCTGGCTGGAGGTCCGCTCGGGGCTGGCCAAGGTGTGGGAGGACTCTGTAGGCCGGAGACATCCTGGCCTGTCCGGCTCGCAGCTGCGCGCCAAAGCCATCGAAGAGATCATCGAGACGATCCCGCCCTTGAAACCATGACGCCCTCGCAGGGCTGCCACAGGCCGCGCGGGTTCTTGCCGCTTCCCGGCGCCGCCCACCACGCCGCATCCAAGGCCGCCCGCATCCCGCTCGGCCGCCGCGGCCAACGAGAAGAGGTCGCCACCTGGATCCTGCGCCTGGTCGACCCCGCCACGACCTGGCTGACCGGCCAGGTGCCGGCCATCGACGGCGGCCTGAACCTCACCAAGCCCACCCAGCCCGGCACAGCCTCTCCAGCCGCTCGGCACCGGTCAGCCCCACAGAGCGGCCGCTGCTGACGAATTCCCGCCCAGCAGACCGCACGCGGCGTCGCCCACGCCTTGGCGCGCTGGCAGGGCGTGAGCCTGGCCTTGCTCTCACGGTCCGGGTCGGGTGTCAAGCACGGCGCCCATCCGCGCGGTGGTGGGCCCCGCCCTGATCTGGCTGTCGAAGTGTCTGGCCAGGGTTGCCTGGCGTCGCGAGGTCGGCGAGCGCCCTGTCTCGGCCGAGCAGGGCGATGGTGCGGTCGATGGCTGAGGCGTAGGCGCGGTGCATGGTGGGGTCGGCGGTGGGGGCCGTGGCGAGGAAGGCGTCGAGGGCCGGATGGCCGGTGCCCCAAGGCGGCAAGCGGCCTACTTGCCCAACGTGCCTGACAAGATCACATCGCGTTGAGCTGCGGGAAGGGCTGCGAACCCCAGATGACCATCGCGCCCGCCGCTTCCGGCAGAGATCGTCACCGAAGCGGACTGCGCGGCCATGGGCGGCAGTGTGGAGCCCCAGACGCCATCGTTGTCTTGGGTTGTTGGTATTTTCTCGCGGGTCAGAGCGAGATGATCTCGTCTGGCACATAAGGCACGTGGACCGGCGCTCACAGCACGGCCGGCGCCTGCTGGGCCGTGTTCATCCTGGCGGCGGCCGAGCAGGTTCACCCGCCGCCCCTGAGGTGCGGCGGGTGGACCAGGAACATGGGTTCTCGTCAAAGCGCCTTGTGGGTGGGTGCGCAGGTGGAGTCGCGTGCGTCGTCGGTGTTGCCGTGGCCGGTGTAGCGGGCGGGCCAGGCCATGAGTCGGGTCCGGCGGCGCGGACTGCGGACGGCATCCATCAGTTGTTCTCCTTCAATGCGGTGATCGCTGACAGCGGCGGTGGCGTCCCTGGTGGCATGAGTGAGGGCTTGTGGCCGGGCAGGGTCAGCGTGAGCGGGTGTTCGCAGTCGGGCAGGGTCAGGCCGGTGTTGGCGGCCTGGCCTTCGGTGCCGGACGAGAGCGTGGTCTGGGCGCGCAGCAGGCGCGTTTGAGTGCGGCAAGGTGTTGCCGGGTACGTGGGGCGACGCCCTCTCGAAGCCGATCAGAGGGCGAAGGGGCGGTGCCCATGCCCGAACGGCCTGGGTATCTCCTGGTTGTTTCGGGTCGCCGATGTCGGCTGGCGTGCGGGATTCACCCGAGGTGGCCGTGGGCGCCGATCAGTTGGCCATGTCGGCGAACATGCCGGGCTCGTAGGAACCACCAGGCTTGCGCACGATCACGTTGAGCCGGTTGTTAGCGTTGATCATGGCAACCAGGGTGACCAGCGCGACGATCTGGTCGTCGTCGTAATGCCTGCGCACCTCGGCCCAGGTCTCATCCGACACGCCGCGGTGATCGTCGGCGATCCGGGTGCCCTCCTCGGCGAGTGCCAAAGCGGCCCGCTCGGCCTCGGTGAACACCGTCGACTCACGCCAGGCGGCGACCAGATGGATACGGGTCGCACTCTCACCGGCGACCGTGGCGTCCTTGGTGTGATAGTCGACGCAAAAGCCGCAACCGTTGATCTGGCTGGCGCGCAACATCACCAGGTCCTGGGTGGCCTTGGGCAGCGGCGACTTCTCCACCAGCACGGCGACATTGTAGATCCGCTTTGCGATCTTGGCGCCGAGCTCGTTGGCCAACAGGTCGAAACGTTCCATGACTGAGTCCTTGCTCGCGGGGTTGTCTGTCGTTCGGATGGGATGCGGATCGTCACTTGGCGGGCTGGTAGGAGCCGCCCCGCTGCCGGTTCATGACGGCGAAGCGGTTGGTGGCGTTGATGAGGGCGATGAACGCCACCAGCGCGGCGAGCTGGTCGTCGTCGTAGTGCTTGGCGGCGTCGGCCCAGGCCTCGTCGGTGATGCCACCGGCGCCGTCGGCGATGCGGGTGCCCTGCTCGGTCAGCTCCAGTGCGGCGCGCTCGGCGTCGGTGAACACCGTCGACTCGCGCCAGACGGCGACCAGGTTCAGCCGCGCGATGGTCTCACCGGCGTGCGCGGCGTTCTTGCCGTGAACGTCGGTGGCGTAGCCGTCGCCGTTGATCTGGCTGGCGCGCAGCATCACCAGGTTCTGCGTCGTGGCCGGCAGCGCCGACTCCTGGATCAGCACCGGAGCCGCCGCGCCGTAGTGCCCCAGGGCCTTGGCGACGACCGGGCTGGCGAAGAGGTTCAGGCGGGTTTCCATGGAAGTGCTCCTTGCAGCTGTTGTTGGCTCGGTCATGAGATGCCGGAGGTCCGAGCTCTGTGACACCGCCACTCATGTGACTTGCGTCATACAGACCCTGGAACTCCGTTGAACTCGCGTGCAATTACTGCACAGCTGTGCAATCACTGCATGAAGATATACTCTAGCGGTGAGCAGGCGTCAAGATCTGCGGCCACCACCGCCCCAAGGAGCGACAGAGCCACGATGAGCAGCGACGATCCAGGCCGCCGTGCGGCCGCAAGCGCAGCGCCGCCGTACCCGCAAGGTGATCGTGGACGCGGCGGTCCACCTGAGCGCCGGCGGAACGACACCGTCCATCGACGAGATCGCGGCCGCCGCCGACGTGTCCCGCCGCACGGTGTACATGTACTTCCCGAGCCTGGACCACCTGCTGATCGACGCGACCGCCGGCGCGATCAACGAACCTCCCGTCGAAGAGGCGCTGGCCGACCCCGCGTTCGGCGGCGACGCCGCGGTCCGAGTGGAAGCCCTCGCCCGGACCCTGCTCGCCTACTCACCCCAGTCGCTCCCCCTGGGCCGCCGCCTCATCCGGCTGACCGTCGACCCGTCACCCGACGTCGCCCCGGGCACGGCCACCCCACAGCGCACCCGTCGGCGGATCGAATGGCTCGAGCAGGCCTGCCAACCGCTCCATGGCACCCTCAGCGAAGAGTCCTTCCAACGCCTGATCTCGGCCTTGACCATCGTGGTCGGCCGGGAAGCGCAGATCGCGCTGCGCGACGTCCGCGGCCTCGATCCCCAGGCCGAACAGGAGACGGTCACCTGGGCCGCACGAGCCCTGGTAGAGGCAGCGATCAAGGAAGAGTGACCTCGACCAACAAGATGCCGGTAACCCCGGCGAGCGCGGCGATGTGCGGGGGCTCCTCCTCGGGCGGACCGCCGTAGCCGAGGTGGCCGATGTGCCCCTCCAGCCATTGGGCGGTCAGCTCGCCCAGGTCGGACGGTGTGTGGGCCTGAGCCAGGGGTGGTCATGGCGGGTCCCTTCGAGCGCGGCGGCGGTTCTGCCAGACGCGGTGGACGTCGGCCACCAGGTCGAGCACGTGCCGAACACCCAGGCCCAACTTCGAGTTGACGTGCCTTACGTGCCTGACAAGATCATCGATCTCTGACTGCGGGAAGACACCAAGAACCCACGATAACCATCGCTTCTACCGGCGAAGGGTCTTTTGTCGCGTACATGAACGATCACGGCGCGGCGACCAGGAGAACCGTCCGCCGAGGCGGTGCGCGACTCGCCGCCGGTGCCATTTTCGGCCGACGGCGTCCCATGTCCATGATCACCGTCGGTCGCGGCCGGGGCGGTTGTCCGGTGCGGGTCCAGTGAGGGGCGCACGAGCCGCTGGAGCGGGCCAGACGCGACGCGCTTGGTAGGGCACTGGTGATCAACGCGTCTTGTCTGCATCACCTCCACGACGACATGGTCCCGGACCATCCTCCCGGACCATGTCGTGTGCAGGGGTTGTTTGCCCGAGCGGTGGTGAAGTCAGGAAGTTTCGTAGCCGACCCAGTCGATGTGCCAGCCGAGACGCTCGGCCTCCTCGAGCGTCATGGCCAAGCCGTCGCGCCATCGGAGGACGACACTGAAGCCGGTGGCGGTGGCGTTGTAGATGGCGCTGGTGCGGAGATCGTGCTCGCCGTAGAAGTCCCCTGCGAGAGCGATGAGGTAAATGGGGCAGCTGGTGAACCCGGCTGCGGAGGTATCGACGGTGATGTCGTAGTAGTTCCCTCCCGTCGGCCTCCAGCCATACCTAGGGGTGCTGCGTCCTGAGGCCGCTCCGTTGACGTTGCGGGCGTACAGGGTGCCCGGGTCGTTGGAGCCGAGTGCGCTCCAGAGTTTCATTCCGCCTGTGAGGAACCTGATGTCTCCGTCGCCGTCGTTGGGTCCGCTCACGTAATCGGTTCTGATGCCGCTGGCGTACAGGGTGCCCGGGTCGTTGGAGCCGAGTGCGCTCCAGAGTTTCATTCCGCCTGTGAGGAACCTGATGTCTCCGTCGCCGTCGTTGGGTC
>NZ_JBFAMZ010000030.1:0-1697 GCF_040674635.1 Nonomuraea sp. NPDC049758 | reverse complement strand
CGCTCACGTAATCGGTTCTGATGCCGCCGGCGTACAGGGTGCCCAGGTCGTTGGAGCCGCCTGTGCTCCAGACCTTCACCCCGCCCTGGGGGAAGGTGATGACTCCCTCGCCGCTGTTGGGCCCCTCCACATACCCGGTGAGCACGCCGTCGAACACGGCCTTGCCGGCCGTCAACGTCCCCTTCACGCTGGAGCTGTCGGAGATCTCCGCCCCTGTGCCGGTGATGGTGAGGCCCCAGTTGGTCTTGGTCCCCTGAAGCCTGGGTGTCTTGATCTCGGTGGTGGCGGTGAGCGTGTCGAGTTCGGGATCGCGCACCTGAACGGTCGTGGTGAGGAAGTGCTGATGCTGCGTGGTGGGGTCGGTGGCCCTGAGGATGTAGGTGGTGGCCCGCTTCGGGGCGGTGGGCGGTGACCAGCTGCTCCCGGCGACGGTGACGAACTGCGGCGCGCCCGGGTACATGATCTCGTAGCGGAAGCCGGTGGGTCCCTGCCAGCTCAGCGTGAGCGTGTCACCGACATTCACCATGGCCTTGTCCGGATGGAAGCTGTGCGGCGCCGGGAGCTCCTGTGGCGCGGTCTTCGCCAGCGCGACCGCCGCGTGGCTGGTGCTCAGGCCTCCGGTCTTGGTTCTGCCGGCCTTCTCGGTCACCGCCAGCACGGCCAGCCCGGCGGCGGCGGCGAGGGTGACGTTCTCCAGCGTCAGCACCATGTGGTCGCCGGGGGCGAAAGGGGTTCTACCGCCAGGAGTGGTGGCCTGGGTGGCCTGGAAGGCGTTGGAGCCCTGCCGCTGGACGTTCACCGGCGACCGGGTGCCCGGCGGTGGGCCCGTCCATGTGCCCAGTCGGGTGCCCGGCCATGTGCGGTACTCGCCGCTTGGCTTGATCTTGTTCAAGTTCGAGGTGAGGTCGCCGGCGCCGCTGCCGACGGGCACCTCCACCGTGATCGTGGACCAGTACGCCGGCTGCTGCCCGGTGTTGGTGACGAGCAGGTACACCGTCCCCGTGGACGTCCGCCCGGTCGCTGACGCTTCCAGGGGTGCCGGGTCGGTGAGGACGGTGTAGGTCAGCATGGTCATGGTCACGACTCCCTTTTCTTGAAGGACGGCGCGGGCCGATGACCTACCCGCGGCAAGGGGAGCGGCCGGGCGGGACAGGCGCCGACATGGGGGCGCATCCGAAACCCGCCTGTGGCGCGCCGGAGAAGATCACCCTTTGATCCAATCGTCCGGCGTTGGAGCGTGACAATGCCACGCAAGGCGGCCATTACAGGGCGATCAGGCAACACCATCAGCGTCTTGACGAGCATGGAGACCATGCGTCACCGGCGTCTGCGACACCGCCGCGCCTCGGATGTCTGTAAGCCTGCTGTCACCCGGTACACGCGATTGCGTTAGCGCAGGTCAGACTGCTACGGCGGTGCCGTGAGGAGATCCCGCGGGTCAGGGTTCCTCCTTCCATCCCGACGGGGGCCTGATCGCCACCACCGGCGAAGACGGCACCGTGCGCCTGTGGAACGCCGCCACCGGCCAGCCGGCCAGCACACAAGAATGATCTTCTGCCTCGAAGCTGCTCATCTAGTACTACAGCGAGCCTTTGAGATCTCTAGCGTGTAAACATGCCAGATGACTTAACCGCTGCTGATCTGCGGGAGTGGGTTACGGGACTGGATGCGTTGTTCGGCCGGGTTGCGGGCCGGTT